>JALSHV010000014.1 GCA_026981975.1 Aquificaceae bacterium
AAGTCCGGTTGCATTAATCCCTAGAAAGTGAGGGATTGCGACATTGTCTCACTTTGCAAGTCTTCGGCTCTGATAAAAATGCTAGTTGCATTAATCCCTAGAAAGTGAGGGATTGCGACCTGATGGAGATGTCCTTCGGTTATCTTCGCTTAAGCGTTGCGTTGCATTAATCCCTAGAAAGTGAGGGATTGCGACCAGTGAGGATAGCCTCACCTCCAGCGGTTTTCAGGGATACGTTGCATTAATCCCTAGAAAGTGAGGGATTGCGACTCCCATAATACCACAACTCAAAAGCGTGTAAAAACGCGTTGCATTAATCCCTAGAAAGTGAGGGATTGCGACCGGCAGGGAGGGAATCCACCCACTCCCGAAAAGATACACGGTTGCATTAATCCCTAGAAAGTGAGGGATTGCGACCCTTGAAGTCCTTGACTTTCCACATCTTTCTACACCTCGTTGCATTAATCCCTAGAAAGTGAGGGATTGCGACTAAGACTTCCCTTGTCCTACCATAGTCAGGATCAAATAAAACGTTGCATTAATCCCTAGAAAGTGAGGGATTGCGACTAAGACTTCCCTTGTCCTACCATAGTCAGGATCAAATAAAACGTTGCATTAATCCCTAGAAAGTGAGGGATTGCGACCACCCCGAAGGAGGTCTTCTCCAAAAACTTTATCAAGCGCGTTGCATTAATCCCTAGAAAGTGAGGGATTGCAAGGGGGAAGTTTACCTTGATCTGAGTATTTCCGAGAGCATTTGGATAACAGTATCTATCCTGTGATTTATTTGAGTTATCTCCTGCCTGAGCTGTCCTATCCCATTCCTGAGCTGTCCCATTTCCTGCCGTAGCTGTCCGATCTCCTGTCTGAGCTGCCCTGTCTGGTTGTCTATCTTATCGTCAAGCCTTTTTATCTCGTCCCCGAGCTGTGCCATTTCGTTCCTGAGCTGTCCTACTTGATTGTCTATTCTCTCATCAAGTCTTTTTATCTCCTGTCTGAGCTGTCCCGTCTGAGTGTCTATCTTCTGGTTCAGGTATCTGAAATCTTCTTCTCTTCTTCTTTCAAGCTCATCTATCCTTCGGATTATCTCCTTTGTCCTTTCGTCTACTACTTCATAGATAACCTCAAGGGTTACCTTCCTGACTACTCCTTTGGCTCTTTCAAAGACCATAGCTATAAGATACACCCTCTTGATTGTGGGCTCAAGGAATAACTGCTATAACAGACTTTCCTGTTTTAGTAGAGCCTTCCATTCACTCTAAAGCTCGTGGTTTTGTATTCCCTGTATAACCTCTGCTTTGGATATTGAAAAAAGAAAACCTATAATAAGATTATGGAGATCCAATTTCTGTTAGTTCTTATAATAGCCTTTATAGTTTTAGGTCCTGAAAGAATGATAGATTTAGCGATAAAACTTGGAGATACCCTAAGAAGGGTGAGGGAGACATGGGAAGAAGTAAAAATACAAGCCTATATGGAGAAGGTAAATAAAAAAGTAATGGAAGAAGAAGAGGAGGATTACCATGAGTGGCACTCCGAAGTCCACGACCCCTCGCAAGAGAGATCCCCGGACTCAAACAGAAAAGGATCAACTTCCGACAATGCCTCTCACAGAACACCTCAGGGAACTGAGAATAAGACTGATTAGATCCATAATAGCCTTTATTATCACAGCGGGAGCTTCTTTTTACTTTGCAAGACATGTTTTTGAATTTTTAAAAAATCCGGTAATAAAGTCCTATCCCGAAGTTGAACTTATAACCTTATCACCCACAGAACCCCTCTTTATTCTTATAAAGATTTCTTTAACAGTAGGCATGATCTTAGCATCTCCTTACATTCTCTTTGAAATATGGAGATTTGTAGAACCTGCTCTTTATCCTAACGAAAAAAAATTGTTTATTCCATTACTACTTTCCTCAATAATTCTTTTCTTATTGGGTGGTGCGTTTTCTTATTTGGTTGTTCTACCATTGGCTCTCAAGTTCCTTCTTGGATTAGGATTTTCTCAGTTAGCCGCTACCCCTTATCTTTCAGTAAATCTTTATATAAGCTTTATCCTTAAGATGTTAATAGCTTTCGGCATAGCTTTTGAAATGCCAATTTTCCTTTATATGTTACAAAGAGCCGGAATAGTAACACAGAAACAGCTTAAAAAATTTCGCCGTTACTTTATAGTAGTTGCCTTTCTTGTAGGTGCTCTTATAGCACCCGATGTTGCAACACAGATTTTAATGGCAGTCCCACTGCTTTTGCTTTATGAAATATCCATATTCCTCGGTAGAAGATCTGCTAAGAAAAGTAAAGAGTAAAAGATACCGATTCTCAAAGAACTTTTGCTTATTTGCATAAGTATATGATAGTTTAAGCTCTTTAATCACTCTGCCTTTAGCTTTTAGCACTCAGAATAAGCTTAAGCATGGAGGGAGTAAGAATAAGAAATCTCCTTTCCTATTTGGAAAAAGTTGATAAATCACTTCTGATACTACTGTCAAATTTCCGCATAGAAGAAAGAGGAAAAACTATAAGACTTATAACGGAAGATCCGAATGCTGTAAACAAGATGAAAAAATTACTGACTTTAAAAACTGACAACTTACCCGTTCCCGTTGAAATAGTTCTTGAAGCTGAAGAAGAAAGTCAACAATCAAAAGCCCGTGCAGAAGGACTATCACCAAAATACTCCTTCAATAACTTTGTAGTAGGTGAGGCTAACAAACTTGCTTATGAGGTATGTAAAGAGATAGCGGAAAACCCTGGGAATATATACAATCCGACATTTATATACGGTGATGTGGGACTTGGAAAAACTCATCTACTTCAAGCGATCGGTAACCACTGTTTTCTAAAAGGTTATACCGTAGTTTATAAATCCGCTGTAGACTTCTCAGAGGAAATGGTAGAGAGTATTAAAAATGGTAAAATTCATGAATTCAGAAATCGCTATCGCAACATAGACGTATTACTCTTAGATGATATACAGCTATTGGCAGGAAAAAACAGAACTCAAGAAGAGTTTTTTAACATTTTTAATTACCTTTATCTGAAAGAGAAACAAATAGTATTAGCTTCAGACAGAAGTCCGCGCCATTTGAAGGATATATCCGAAAGGCTTATAAGTAGATTTGAAGGTGGTGTAGTAGTGGAAATAGGGCTTGACGATCTTACAAAAATAGAGATTATAAAGAGAAAGTTGAAAGAGTTGAAAATAGATGTTCAAGTAAAGATAATAGAATTCTTAATGAAAAACACTTCTGCAAATGTAAGGGAAATAGAAGGAGCTGTAAAAAAGATAAAACTTGCAGGTGTGAAAGATTTAAAAAATATTGAAAGTAAAAGAGGGGATATAGCCATCATAATAAACCGTGTAGCTCTTTACTTCGGCTTAAAAGCTGAAGATATTACGGGAAACAAGAAATCAAAAAAGATAACCAGAGCAAGGCAAATAGCCATGTATCTTTGTAGAAAGTTAACTTACGCTTCCCTTATAGAAATCGCACGTTCCTTTAACAGAAAGGATCATTCCACTGTTTTGCACGCTTTAAGAAAAGTAGAAGAAGAGAAAAAGGCGGATAGGAAACTCAATTACATAGTATCCTTTCTTGAAAGTCACCTTCGCGAAAAAGTTTAGTCCATGTCCTCTTTTTCTGTTATCTTATCCTTTTCAGGACGTTCCTCCTCTGTATCGTAGAATCTGTTTTCCAGTTTTTTAAGTATTTTAGGTAGTGATGTGTATTCCATTTCTTCAGTAGGTAATCTGTGAGGTTCAAATATGCCCTGTCTTCTCAACATATCAGCCATTTCTTGAGCTACACTGCGCGCTTTATCAAAGGCAGGATCTTTAAAAAGATCAGAGGGTCCTATAAGTTTTCCTTCGGCTATTTGATAGCCGGCAGCTATAACTCTTGGAGGTCCATCAAAACGAGAAGGTCTGGCATCTTCAAAGGAAACAGGCATAAGCGGTCCGTTATGAGATCCTCTCATCCACCCTTCCACAATCCAAGGTTTTGCAAAAGGCTCAAGAATTTCCCCTATTGCAGGAAATCCACTCTGTGATCTTACTATCATAACAGGATCGTCTTTTCCAACATACTGTCCAGCTATAAGGGAAAGCCTCTGAGTAGAGGCTGTAGCCGCTATTTCTCCGTCGTAATTACGGTAAACGTTTTTGACTACGTATTTACCCACAGATCCTATCAATGCAAGTAAATCGTAAACTTCAGCAGGAGTGTTTATCTTAACCGCCTTTCCTGTGTATAGATCCAGAACCTCAAAGGTAAACCCGTCGTGCATTTTAGGATCTATAACAAGTCCTGCTGTGCTCATCGGATCAGCAAACATTTCATAAAGAGGTAAGTTCCAAGCACTCGGAGATGTTTTGTCAGCGAAGAAAATAACAACAGGTTCAGAGGGTCTTTCTTCAAATTCCATTTCCGCTACACCCGGTCCAAGTCCCTTTATATTCCCGCTGAAGGCATCTGTAAGCAAATCTTGCCCCGCACCGTAGAGCTTAAGTTTCTTTGCTACCTGAGTTCCGCGTTCAAAAGCTTCCCAAGCTATACGATGCACTGTTTCATTATCAACACCGTGGGTATGGGTCATGACTATTGCTATATCATCACCGCAGGTCAGAATATCCGAATAGATAAGATTTCCTTTTTCAACCTCCTTCCCCACAAAATCTTTGACTTCTTGAACAACTTCGGGATGTGTGTCGGAATGTCCTACATAACCTCCTATATCCGCTTTTATAACGCTCAGGGTTAGCTTCATAATTTTAACCTCCTTTTCTTTATTTGAAATTAGAATGAATTATAGCACATGAACAGAGGAGTAAAATTTGCGCTAACTCTGCTGGTTATGCTCTTTATTGGTGCGGTTTTTGCTGACTTTATAGCTCCTTATCCTTACGATTTGCAAAACAGAAGCACACCTTATCACCCACCTACCCGTATTCATCTATTTAAAGATGGAAAGTTGTCTTTCCCCTATGTTCATCTTTACAGATTAAAAGATCCCCTTTTTAAAGTTTACGAAGAGGACAAGAGTATATCCTGTCGTATTCGCTTATTTGTAAGAATTGAAGGCAGTCTTAGACTCTTTGGAACAGATCCTCCTTGCAGAATCCACCTTTTAGGAGCGGACAAATTAGGACGTGACGTTTTTTCAAGACTACTATACGGTGCCAGATATTCAGTAGGTGTAGGAATAATAGGAACTTTTGTCACCTTTTTCATAGGTGCGCTGGTAGGGGGCATATCCGGTTACTTTGGAGGACGCACCGATACACTCATTATGCGCCTTGTAGAAGTGCTTATGTCCATTCCTACCTTTTATCTTCTTCTATCTCTAAGGGCTGTTTTTCCCCTTGAAATGACAAGCGGAGAGATATTCCTTATGATTGTTTTTATTCTTTCCTTCTTAGGCTGGGCTGGACTTGCAAGAGTGGTAAGAGGTATGGTTCTATCCATAAGGGAAAAGGAGTTTGTTTTAGCAGCCAAAACCTACGGAGCTGGGACATTTAGAATATTGAGAAAACATATACTTCCTAACACCTATTATTACTTAATAGTATCCGCTACCCTTTCAATCCCAGCTTATATACTGGGAGAGGCAGCACTTAGTCTTTTAGGATTAGGCATACAAGAACCAGAACCCAGCTGGGGTAATATGCTTTCGGAAGTCAGGAATATAAATGTCCTTTCTTCATTTCCATGGATGATGTCTCCCGGTATTGCTATATTTTTAACTGTTCTAGCTTTTAATATACTGGGAGATAATCTCCTTAAGAAAAGATGAAAGTAAAGATAAAAAGATCGGGAATTATATTTACAGTTGTTACCATACTGCTGGGAGTAGCTGCTGCAAATACAGGAAACAATTTACTGTATATCGTTGTATCCTCAATGCTCTCCACCATGCTTATGTCTGGAATTTTTTCTATACTGAACTTAAAGGGAATAAAAGTTGTTCTCCTACCGCCTGCAGAAATATACGCCCGAAGAAAAATAGCCTTTAGACTGCTCCTTGAAAAGGAAGGTTTGTTCCCTTCCTTTATGTTAAGAGTTTCTTCCTCTATAGATGAAGTTTTTTTTCTAATCGTGGATAAAAGGGGAGCGGAAGGAACTATAAACTTTGTATTTGCAAACAGAGGAATCGTAGAAGAAGTTTGCCTTTTTATAAGTTCAGAATTCCCTCTCAATTTGTTTGTAAGATCCTTTGAAATGAAAGTTAAGGTTAACATTACTGTATTTCCCGAACCTTTAAAAACTCCCCTTCCGATAGAAATGAGCAATTATGAAAAGGAAGGTGGTATGCCTTACAAATCCACCGTAAAGGGATACGAAGAGTTAAAGGATATACGAGAATACAACGGAGAGCCTTTGAAACTTGTTCACTGGAAACTGAGCGCTAAGAAGGGAAGCCTTATGGTTAAGGAAATGGTTATGGAAGAGAAAAATCCCGTTGTTTTAGACTTAGATAAAGTAGAAGGTAATACTGAAGAAAAGCTCTCAAAGCTTACCTATCTGATAATAGAACTCCTTGATATGGGTTATGCGGTAGGATTAGTGTTAAGGGAAAAAGAGATTCCCCCAGACAGAGGGAATCTCCACAAGTTCCGAATGCTAAGAGAACTTGCTCTTTACTGACCGTTGAGTATGATTACATTCTTTGCCCTTGGACCTTTTACGTCCTCCTCAATTTCAAACTTTACCTTTTGTCCTTGTTCCAGCGTTTTGAAACCTTCCTTCCGAATAGCGGTAAAGTGGACGAAAACATCTCCTTTGTTGTCATCACGGGTTATAAACCCGTATCCCTTGTCTTTACTGAACCATTTAACAGTGCCGGTGAGACTCATGGAACTAAAACCTCCTTTAATTTCTGCAATCCGGGACTAAGAGGAAGTTCTCCCTCCGTTAGTCCTCAGATTACTTTACTTGAATATAAATCAATATAGAGAAAGAGTCAAGCAAATAGACTTATCTCAGAGCGTATTTTCTTTTCCCTTCTTCAAATATATCCCCACCGTAAATATCGTTAGCAACTATAACAGGGAAATCCTCCACGTATAACTTCCTTATAGCTTCCGTTCCAAGATCCTCGTAAGCTATAAGCTCGGAGGACTTTATATGTTTTCGGAGAAGGGTTGCCACTCCTCCAATAGCTGCAAAGTAAACAGCTTTGTATCTTCTCAAGAGATCCCTTACTTGAGGTGAGCGATTACCCTTTCCTATCATTCCCTTAAGTCCCAGCTTAAGGAGAGGTTCTACGTATTTGTCCATTCTTGCAGATGTTGTAGGTCCCGCAGAACCTATAACCTGTCCCGGTTTCGGAGGTGTGGGTCCCACGTAGTAGATAATCTGGTTTTTTAAATCCACAGGTATACTTTCCCCCTTGGAAAGGGCTTCCACCATTCTCTTGTGAGCTGCGTCTCTGGCGGTATAAAGATAACCGGTTATTAAGACTCTGTCACCTATTTTTAGATCTTTTACAACTTCTTCTGTAAGCGGTGTTCTTATTCTTTTTACCATAGAAAACTACTATATCATGAAGCTAACTTTTCCCTGAACCACTTAACAGTTTTCTCCAGTCCTTCCCTTATTCCTATCTTCGGCTCCCAACCGAGTATTTTCTTGGCTTTTTTTATGTCAGGCTTTCTCCTATCAGGATCGTCCTGAGGTCTTTCCATGAAGGTTATTTCCGAACTACTGCCGGTTATTTCCACTATAAGCTTAGCTAAATCCAGTATTTTATACTCTTGCGGGTTTCCTAAATTAAACACTTCACCTTTAAGGTTTTCGTAAACTGCCACGCGATAAATTCCTTCCACAAGATCTTCTATAAAGCAAAAACTTCTGGTCTGAGTTCCATCACCGTAAACAGTTAAGGGTTTTCCTTCCAGAGCTTGACATATGAAGTTGGGAACCACTCTACCGTCGTTCATTCTCATTCTCGGTCCGTAGGTGTTGAAGATTCTCACAATTCTAACGTCCAAGTCGTGTTCTCTACAATACGCCATAGTCAAAGCTTCTGAAAATCTCTTAGCTTCGTCGTAAACGCTCCTGGGTCCTATAGGGTTAACATTTCCCCAGTAAGTTTCCGGCTGTGGGTGGACTTCGGGATTTCCGTAAATCTCAGAAGTAGAGGCAAAAACGTAACGCGCGGATTTTTCCTTTGCAAGTCCTAAGGTATGAAGCGTTCCCAGAGAATCCACCTTCATAGTATGAATGGGGTGATTCATGTAATCTACAGGTGAAGCAGGGCAAGCGAAGTGAAGAATAAGATCAAGCTTACCCGCCACGTATATGAAATTGGTAACATCGTATTTGTAAAAAGTAAAGCGGGGATTACCAAAAAGATGGGCTATATTCTCAGGTGTTCCTGTCAGAAAGTTATCAAGACCTATTACTTCATGACCTTCTTTTAGAAATCTATCACACAGATGAGAACCTATGAACCCAGCTGCACCTGTTATTAAAACACGCACCGCTTTTAATTATAATCTTTTTCATGAATAAAAAATTAGTCGGTGTAATAATGGGAAGTATATCGGATTGGAAATACATGAAAGACGCTTGTGAGATTTTAAGTATATTCGGTGTTCCCCACGAAAAAAAAGTAGTTTCCGCTCACAGGACACCGGAATTAATGTTTGAATACGCAACAAAAGCTGAGGAAAGAGGAATAGAAGTTATAATTGCCGGTGCAGGAGGAGCCGCTCACCTACCCGGTATGGTTGCTTCACTTACAACTTTACCCGTTATAGGAGTCCCTATACCTGCAGGGTATATGTCTGGAGTAGATTCCCTTTGCTCCATAGTTCAGATGCCTGCTGGAATACCTGTAGCGACTGTAGCAATAGGAAATGCAAAAAATGCGGCTCTGATGGCTTTAAGAATTCTTTCTCTGAAGTATCCTGATATAGCTCAAAAGCTAAAGGATTACAGAGAGGAACTAAAAGAGAAAGTTCTTCAAATGAAAATAGAAGAATGATGAGAATAGGAATATTAGGAGGTGGTCAATTAGGTTTTATGACTATTCTGGAGGGAAGAAAGTTAGGATACAGTTTCAACGTTCTTGATAGAAATCCGCATTCCCCCGCTGTGAGAGTTTCAGATCGCTGGTATCCACCTGAGGAAGTTATCAACTTCTGTAGGAACTCCGATGTTATAACTTACGAGTTTGAACACATAGAAGAGGAAGTGTTGCAGAAGATAGAAGGAAGGGTAATGCCTTCTTTGGAAATCCTCTACATAAAAAAGAGTAGGATAAAGGAAAAGGAATTTTTAAAAAAAGCAGGCTATCCTATTTGCAATTTTAAGGTAGCGGAAGGTAAGGAACTTTTACCCGCAGTGAAAGAGATAGGATTTCCCGCTGTGATCAAAAGAGAAAGAGCAGGCTATGATGGAAAAGGACAGTTTAAAATCTGCAATCCCTCGGATCTGGAAAAGGTAGAAGACTGTTCCAGTAACTTCGTAATAGAGGAATTTGTAAAGTTTAAAGCAGAAGTTTCAGTAATAGGGGTAAGAGATTTAAAGGGTAAAATAGCGGTATATCCATTAACAGAAAATATCCACAAAGATGGAATACTTCTATACAATAGAACCGTTGAAGATGATGAAATAAATAAAAATGCAATAGAAATAGTTTCCTCGTTGATGGAAGATCTTTCCCTTGTAGGTCTCTTGGCGGTGGAGTTCTTCCTAACGGAAAAAGGAGATCTTCTTATTAACGAATTCGCACCCCGTCCCCACAATACAGGTCATTACACCTTGGACGGCTGTTACACTTCTCAGTTTGAAAACTTACTCAGAGCCATAAGCGAACTACCCTTAGGAATTACTGATCTCAAAAAACCTGCAGGCATGGTAAACATATTAGGACTTTCCTATAAGGAGATTGACTTGAAACAACTTCTCTCCGTTGAAGGAACTAAACTCTACTGGTATGGTAAGGAAAAAAGACCACGGCGTAAGATGGGGCACATTAACATTATCGGTGAAAATGAAGAGAGTGTTCTTTTAAAAATAAAAAAAATCCTTAACATACTATACGATAGGGTTAACTTAGAGTGGAAAAGTTAAGGAAAGCTATTCTGGAAGCAGAGAAATACGTTCATCAAAGGATAGAAGAGTTTGAGAAGCTCGGAGAAAAAGGAGAAACTCTTTTTAACTTTGAGCCTTTTTTGAATTTAACTCTAAAGGCAGATACTTTTTCAGAGCTGTGTTTTTGTCTATTAACAGCAAACTCTTCCGCGATTACGGGTATAAAAATTCAAGCATATGTAGGTTCAGAAGGTTTTAGTAGTATGGACATCAACAGCCTTACAGATATTTTCTCTTCCTTAGGACACCGTTTTGCGCATCAGAGAGCGGAGAGAATAGTTAAAGCAAGGGAAAAGTGGGAAAAAATAGAAAAACTGCTAAAATCAGTGACAGACTCATACAAACTCAGAGAATTTCTGTGTAATCCTGAATCTGAGTTTAAAATAAAAGGATTAGGGTATAAAGAAGCCTCCCACTTTCTCAGAAACACAGGATGTAAAGATATTGCAATAGTAGACAGACATATTTACAGATTCTTAGTAGAAGAAGGGCTTTATCCTCCTGTTAAAAGTCTGACACCTCGTAGGTATAAGGAGATAGAGAAGGTTTTGGGAGAGATATGCGCGCGGTTAGAACTTACACAAGCGGAGCTGGATCTGTATATTTTTTACATAAAAACAGGTAAGGTTCTGAAATAGTTGATAAAACTCATAAAGCATAACACAAGGAGTTGTTAAAATTAACGGAAAAGCGCCGGAGGTGTGCGGTATGGGATTTAAACATTTATTTGTCTGCGTTAATCAAAGACCTCCCGGGCATCCTCAGGGATCTTGTGCGGATAAAGGATCAAGAGAAATCTATCAAGCTTTTATGGAAAGACTGCAGGAAGATCCAGAACTCTTTATGAATGTGGCAGTAACTCCAACGGGTTGTTTAGGACCTTGTATGATGGGACCCGCCATGGTAGTTTACCCTGAAGGTATTTGGTATGGAAACGTTAAACTTGAGGACATAGAAGAAATAATACAGCGACATCTCAAAGAGGGTAAACCCGTAGAAAGACTTGTAATTTCCAAGGGAAAACCGCCCGGTATGGTTTAAAAAAGGGCGCCGAAAGCGCCCTTTATAGATCACCCCTGCCCCGGTATCCCCGCTTCTTCAAATTCTATCTCCAGCCTTTCGTGAGGAATTATAGTGGTTATAGCATGTTTATAAACCAGTGTTTGTTGCCTACCATCTTCTAATAAAATAGTAAACATATCAAAAGATCTCACCTTTCCCTGGAGCCTTACACCGTTGATCAGATAAATGGATACTTTAACTCTTCTCTTTCTCGCTGTATTGAGGAAACTCTCCTGTAATTTGTAAGGCATTTGTTTTACCTCCTTATTATTTTATTTTCTTCTGTAATATCATACAGCTTTTCCGCCAATTCTTCATAATAAGATGCTCCTTCAAGACGTTTTAGAAGAGAAGAAGGGAAAGCTTCACAACCAAAACAAGCCCCTATGAAAGATCCCACAAGAAAAGCAATAGAATCCGTATCCCCTCCAAAGCTACCGTAAGAGTTAACACCTTTCCAGAAAGCTTCTTCAGGTTTCTCTATATTGGATAAAAAGATAAAAAGGGCAAGGGGAAGGGCTTCAAAGATAAAAGAACCGTTTCCCAAATTTCTTATAGCTATCTCAAGATCAGCTTTTTCATAGAGAAGTTCTTGAACAATGTTCAAAGTTTTGGCAAATTTCTTTTCCTTTATGAAAGTTTTCAAAGTGTTTAAAAATCTTATCCTTTCATTCAGATCTTTCAAATCAAACTCTTCCAACAATAAGTAAGCTATGGAAGCTCCAAGAAGTGCAGATCCTTCGTAAACAGCTTGACTTCTATGAGTTAAAAGAGAAACAAGTCTTGATCCTTCCGCTGCAAGAGCTGGATTGTAATAGTGAAACAAACCTACAACTATACTCCTTAAAATGCCTTCCACTGAAGTGGCGTAAAGACCGTGGGAAGAAGGATTAATCCCTTGGGAGAGTAAATCAATAGCCCGCAGCAGAGAAGGATCCGGATACCTATGTTTGTGTTCCTCTTCATACCAGAGTATAAGTCTGCTTAGGAAATCCCTTATATCTATCGCTCTTTTTGCTACTACACTTTCAAGGAGTAATCTTACAATAGTGGATTCGTCCGAGGTTTCTTCGGGTAGCTGACCGTATGCTGGACTGGAAGGGTGAGGAGATACAAAACCCTTTACAGGTCCTCCGTAAAATTCAAAGACTTCTTTTTCTACTACGTCTTCCACACTCTTACCTATGGCGTCTCCTAAGGCAGATCCAAGTAATACCCCTTTGAATTTTTCCCTGAGACTATACATAAATTAATTTTAAGTTTCCAGAAGGGATATTACATGAGACATATCCTTGTCTCCTCTTCCGGATAAATTTACAACGACAATTCCACCCTTCCCTAATTCTCTCGCCACCTCTACTGCCTTAATAACAGCATGAGCTGACTCTAAAGCTGGGATAATTCCTTCGGTTTTTGCCAAGAGTTTAAAACCTTCAAGCGCTTCTTCATCAGTGGCGGATATGTATTCCGCTCTACCAGTTTCTTTAAGCCACGCGTGTTCTGGACCTACACCGGGATAATCCAGTCCTGCCGATACCGAATGGGTTGGAATAATTTGACCTTCATCGTCTTGAAGAAAGTAACTTTTCATTCCGTGAAGAATTCCCACATATCCACCTGTTAGGGAGGCGGCATGCTTTCCCGTATCAAGTCCCAAGCCGGCGGCTTCAACTCCTATAAGTCTGACATTCTTCTCTTCTATAAAGGGATAAAATAAGCCTATTGCATTTGATCCACCGCCTACACAAGCAATTAGAACGTCCGGAAGTCTTCCTTCAACTTTCAGAATCTGATCCTTTGTTTCTTCCCCTATTACTTTTTGAAAATCCCTTACAATCATGGGAAAAGGGTGAGGTCCTACGACGGAACCTATTACGTAGTGAGTGGTTTTCACATTTGTTACCCAATCCCTAAGAGCTTCGTTTATAGCATCTTTAAGAGTTCTGCTACCGCTTTTAACTATACGAACTTCTGCTCCGAGTAGTTCCATTCTGAACAAGTTAAGCCTTTGCCTGTTGGCGTCTTCTTCTCCCATGTATACAACACACTTAAGTCCCAACAAAGCACATGCCGTAGCAGTGGCAACTCCGTGCTGTCCTGCGCCGGTTTCCGCGATAATTCTCCTTTTACCCATTTGACGAGCAAGAAGCACTTGTCCCAAGGTGTTGTTTATCTTATGCGCACCGGTATGAAGAAGATCTTCTCTTTTCAAATAAATTTTTGCTCCACCTGCGTATTTCGTGAGATTTAAAGCAAAGTAAAGGGGGGTAGGTCTTCCCGCATATGTTCTGAGGAGTTCTCTAAGCTGTTTTTGGAAGTTGGGATTTTGCCCGATCTCCTTATACTTTTTCTCCAACTCCTCCAGCGCATACATAAGTGTCTCAGGAACAAATCTTCCTCCAAAATCTCCGAAGTATCCCAGTCTATCGGGAAACATAATAGAAGATTATCTTATAACTTCATAAAATAAATGAATTTTTCTGTTAACGATCCGAAAATTTAAAATAGCAAGGTGAGAAAGTTATCCTTGATAGGAAGGAGCTATTGTGGTAACTGAAAGCAGAAGTCTGTTTTTAGAAATAGTTAACGACATTATCTATATGATACGTCTTGAAAAAGAAGACTGTCGCAAAGCACGAATTGAGTATATAAACAGTCGTGTGGAAAATCTAACGGGTTATAAGCCAGAGGATTTCATAGGAGACGCTTCCCTTTGGATAGAGCTAATTCATAAAGACGATCTAAGGAGAATTATAAAAAGTATTCTAAAACTTATAAAAGAGAAGAAAGAAATCGTCAGAGAATACAGGATAAGAACAAAAGAAGGGAACTACATATGGGTAGAGGATAAGCTAATTCCCGTGCTTGAAAAGAACAAGGTTATAGGATGCGTGGGAGTAGCACGAGACATAACTAAAAGAAAAATTCTTGAAGACATTTCCATGCTTGCCCTTGAAGGGGATCTCCAACAACTTTTTAACAAAGCGGTTCAGTGGATTAAAGAAGCTCTAAAAGGTGATCTGGTAATTATCTACGAAATTCCACAGAATGCCACTTTCGGTATTCTCAGAGCGGGTATGGGGATAGACATGGATCTGATAAACAAACTAACAGTCCCCTTAGAGGAGAATACACTTTTAAAACACGCCTTAACCTTAGAAAAACCTATTACGGTTTCTGATATAAGTAAAGAAAAAAAATTTAGGTTTTTACCTTTTATAAGACAAAAGGGTATGCGCAGTGCTCTGTGCATGTCTCTTAGAGGAGGCAAGGAACCCTTCGGAGCTGTATGTGTATATTACAAAGATAAAAAGGATTTTCCACGGGAAGATATAGACTTTCTATACTTCCTTTCTGGGATCTTAGGGCTTGCTATAAGACGCTCTAGATATGAAAAAGATTTGGAAGAGTCCAAGGAAAAACTGCAAAAAGCCAACAGACTCTATAGGACACTTTCAGTTATAAGTGAAATAATACTTAAGGAAAGAGAAATAATAGCTCTACTGAATAAAGTGTGCAGTGCCTGCATAACCTACGGAAGTTTTAAGGCTTCTTGGATAGGATTACTGGAAAACTCAGAGGTAAAAATAGTTTCTTATTGCGGAGATTTGAAAGATTTTTTGGAGAAAATCTCCGATCTTTTAAGAAATTCAAAGGACAAAAGAAATCCATGCACACCGGTGCTTTTGCAGGGTAGAGAAATAATCAACAACGACACAGAGAAAAATGTTAAAAATCCTTTACTCAAAAAGGAAATGTTACGCAGAGAATACCTTTCCTCTGTTCACATACCGTTAAAGGGACTGAACAAAGTATTCGGCATTTTCACCCTTTACGCGGGGGAGAAGAACTTCTACGATGAGGATACCCTTGAGCTGGTTAACAGAATAGCGGATCATATATCCTTTGCCTTTGAGTTTTTAAAAAAAGAGGAGGAGCTTAAAAAACTCTCCTTGGCTATAGAACAATCCTCTGACTGGGTTGTCATTACCGGAATGGACGGAAAAATCCAGTATGTGAATCAAGCGGTTGAGAAAATCACCGGTTATAAAAGAGAAGAACTTATAGGACAAACGCCTCGTATATTCAAATCCGGTAAACATCCTAAGTCCTTTTACAGAAGACTGTGGAATGCAATATCTCAGGGAAGGCTTTTCAGAGGAGTTTTTATAAACCGCCGTAAAGACGGAAGACTTTTTTACTTAGATCAAACGATAACCCCTCTCAAAGACAGAGAAGGGAAGATAATAGGTTATCTTTCAACGGGCAAGGATATAACAGAACAAAAAGAGCTTCAAGAAAAGCTTAACTACTTTGCCTATTACGATCCCATCACAGAGCTACCCAACAGGACAAACTTTATGGAAAGGCTTAAACTTTCTATATCAAGAACTCGCTTACTCAACAGATTTCTGGCAGTTTTCCTTATAGATGTGGACAGATTCAAATACGTAAACGACACCTACGGTTATCTTGCAGGGGACAGTATTCTTAAAGAATTCGCAAACCGCATAAGAGCTTCTTTAAGAGAAGGAGATACAGTAGGACGTTTGGGAAGTGATGAATTCGGTATCATTCTCATGGATTTAGCAAAAAGAGAGGATATATCCAAAGTGCTTTCAAAAATATTTTCCAGTGTGGAGAAACCCTTCAAAGTTAACGGAGAGGAAATTAGACTGACCATAAGCGTAGGTATTTCCGTATATCCCGATGACGGATTAGAAGCTGAAGAACTGGTTAAAAAAGCGGAAATAGCCTTGTCTCATGCAAAAGAAGACTTCGCTAACAGTTATCAATTCTTCAGAGAAGAGATGAATACACGCATAGCGGAGTTTGTTCTTATGGAAAAACATCTCGTAAGAGCTTTAAGAAACAGAGAATACAGAATTCACTACCAACCTTACTATGAGTTGGAAACACTTAACTTATACGGAATGGAAGCTCTACTCAGATGGGAAAGCCCAGATCTGGGATTTGTTCCTCCTTCCAGATTTATTCCAATTCTTGAAAACACAGGTTTAATTGTGAACGTAGGAGAGTGGATTTTAGAAGAAGTGTGTAGTCGTATAATTCGTTGGAAGTTACCTGTTTCTGTAAATATATCACCTGTCCAATTTAAGAACAGATCTTTTCCTGAAAGAATAGAGCGTATAGTGGAAAGGTGCGGTGTAGAAGGCAGATACCTTGTTCTTGAAATAACTGAAAACACTATAATGGAAGATGTAGAATTTGCTAAACAAAGTCTTGATAGATTAAAGAAGATGGGTGTAAGGGTAGCAATAGACGATTTCGGAACGGGTTATTCTTCCTTAGCTTACCTAAAAACACTACCCGTTGACTACCTTAAAATAGATGTTTCCTTTGTCAGAGACATTGACAGAGATGCTGATGACAGAGCAATAGTTAACGCCATAGTCCAGCTGGCAAAGAATTTAGGGTTGAAGACAATAGCGGAGGGAATAGAAACTAAAAGTCAACTTGAAATACTCAAAAATATGGGCTGTGACATAGGACAAGGGTTCTACCTTGCACGACCCATGCCGGAGGAGAACCTAATGTCCTTGCTTAAGCTATAATTTTTATTACTAATGAATCGCTACAATCCCAGCGAGATAGAGAAGAAGTGGCAAAAAATCTGGGAAGAAAAAGGTGTTTTTACAACCAAAGATTCAGGAAAGAAGAAAGCTTACGTTTTAGAAATGTTTCCTTATCCTTCGGGAAGAATTCACATGGGGCACGTTAGAAACTATACCATAGGAGATGCAATAGCACGAATACTTAAAATGAAAGGATTTAACGTCCTTCACCCTATAGGGTGGGACGCTTTCGGACTTCCTGCGGAAAACGCCGCCATAAAGGAAGGAATTCATCCCGCCCGTTGGACAATGGAAAATATAAACACAATGAAGAAACAACTGAAGATGCTCGGATTTTCTTACGACTGGAAAAGAGAAATAGCAACTTGTGATCCTTCTTATTACAAATGGAATCAGTGGATATTTCTAAAAATGCTTGAAAGAGGAATAGCTTACAGGAAAACCGCACCGGTTAACTGGTGTCCTCACGATGAAACTGTTTTAGCAAACGAACAAGTAATAGAAGGTAAGTGCTGGAGATGCGGAACAGAGGTAATTCAAAAAGAAATCCCCTCTTGGTTTCTTAAAATAACAGCGTATGCGGAACGTCTTCTGGAAGGGTTGAAACTCCTTGAAGGTAAATGGCCTCAGAGAGTTATAGTTCAACAGAGGAACTGGATAGGAAAATCGGAAGGAGCTGTTATCAAGTTTCCTACCGAAATTGCGGACATTGAGGTTTTCACCACAAGAGCGGATACTGTATTCGGTGCTACGTTTTTAGTATTAGCCCCGGAACATCCCTTAACTCCCCGTTTAGCAAAATTAGGAGGTAAATCCGAAGAGTTCAAAAGCTTTATCCAACGTGTTTCTTCAACAAGTAAAAAGGAAAGAACAACAAAGAAAGAAGGAATGTTCTTGGGAGTTTACGCTCTGAATCCGGCAACGGGGAAAAAGATACCTATCTGGTCGGCGGATTACGTGCTTTACGAGTATGGAACGGGAGCCATTATGGCTGTTCCCGCTCACGATCAAAGGGATTGGGAATTCGCCAATAAATACGGGTTGAAGGCAATACCCGTTGTTTTGCCTTCCAATGGAGACTGGAATTTTGAAAAAGGAGCTTATGAAGGAGAAGGAGTTCTTATAAATTCTAATAATTTTAACGGTATTGAAAGCACCCAAGCACGTAAGAAGATAGTGCGGTGGCTTGCGGAAAAAGGACTGGCTGAATTCAAAACGACCTATCGTTTAAGAGATTGGAATATATCCCGTCAGAGATACTGGGGAACTCCTATTCCAGTAATATACTGTGACTCCTGTGGAATAGTTCCTGTTCCCGAAAATAAACTGCCCGTAATACTTCCTACAGATGTAAAGTTCACAGGTAGAGGAAATCCCTTAGAAAGCTCCTCTGAGTTTGTAAAAACCCTTTGTCCCCGTTGCGGTAAAACAGCTCTTAGGGAAACAGATACCATGGATACATTTTTTGATTCTTCGTGGTATTTCCTAAGATACTGCGATCCTACTAATGAAGTTCAACCTTTCAGTAAGGAGGAAGTTTCTTACTGGATGCCTGTGGATATATACATAGGAGGAATAGAACACGCTGTTTTACACTTGCTATACGCTCGCTTTTTTCACAAGTTCTTGAAAGACTTGGGATTAGTTGAAGATGAAGAACCCTTTTCTTCCCTGCTGACACAAGGTATGGTTTTGAAAAGATGGGTGAGTATAGGAAAGCTCTTGGATTTTCTGAATCTTACAGAGGAATCAGATATAAAAGAACTTGAAGAGAAACTTCTCAAAGTTCAGGAGGGATAAAGTATGGAGATGAGTCAGGAGTATGCATTCGGTTTAAGCCTTCTTAAAAAAGTTGAAGAAGAATTAAAGGAAATTATAAACTCCGAGGACTTCAAATCAGCTACTCCTTTCATAGAAGCTGTTAAATACCCTGTTACCGCAGCAATGGCTCAAATAAAGGAAGGAAGGGGACCAAACAGGGACAATCTTTTAAAAAAACTCTCAGTAGTAGTTCGGGAATTCAGAGAAGCCGAAAATTTTGAACAGCTTAAAAAAGCCCTTAAGGAACTCCTTGAAATTACAGCGGAACAAAAGGTTCAAACTTCATAGGATAGATTTCAACGCTTCTTCCCTTTGAATACAGGTGGGACACTTTCCACAAGGAGGTTCCGTTCCCTTATAGCAGGAGTAAGTTTTCTCAAAGGGAACTCCTAATTCCTTTCCTAAAAGCGCAATTTCCCTTTTTGTTTTCCCTATGAAAGGAGTCCACAGATGAATTCTAAGCTTTCGCTTTGTCACCATTACAGAGCCAGCATTTAACGCTGCTTCCGCTGCACTCACAAATTCAGGTCTGCAATCGGGATAAGGCGTATCAAGGCTGTGAACCCCTATACCTATGTGGTCTATTTCCAAGTAATCTGCAAAAGCACCAGCTGTTGCGATAAAGTTCAGATTACGCATAGGAACAGTAGTAGGCGGTGGTTCTTCAGAAGGATACTCTCCTTCCGGAACTTCGGAACTTTCGTCTATCAAGGGAGATCCTTTAAGACTTCTGTAAAGAGGCATATCTACAACTATGTGATCCTCAACATTTGCTAAACAGGCGAGTTCTTCTGCATACTTTAACTCCACCCTGTGCCTTTGACCGTAGTTAAAGGATATTGTCCACACCCTTGAGAATTCTTTGCGTGCAAGCCAAAGAAGTGTAGCGGAATCCATTCCACCGGAAAGAAGAACCAAAATCTTGCTCATAATATTTATTCTAAGGGAGGATAAGGTGAAAAAACTTCTTCTAAAGGGAGGATACGTTGTAGATCCTTCCTCAAATTTAAAAGGCAAGCTGGACGTTCTTATACAAGGAGGTAAAGTGGTTAAGATTGAAAAGAACATAAACGCACACGATGCGGAAATCCTCAACGTAGAAGGTAAGATAATAGCTCCTGCATTTGTAGATATACACACTCATTTGAGAGATCCCGGGCATATATATAAGGAGGATATGCTTTCTGGAAGTAAATCGGCAGTTGCGGGAGGATATACCGCTCTCCTGTGCATGCCCAACACTTCTCCGCCAATAGATTCCCCTGAAACAGCTTCTTATATAAGGGAAAAGTCCACAAGACTTTCTCTCTGTGAAATATTCCCTGCGGGAACGCTGACCTTGGGAAGAAAAGGAGAAAAGCTTTCCGATTTCTATTCCCTAAAAGAAGCGGGTTGTTTAGCCTTTACAGACGACGGCTCTACTCTTAGGAATTCTGATCTAATGAAAAAGGCTTTGGAAGTATGTTCTGAGTTGAAGGTGCCTGTTATGAATCACTGTGAAGATCCAGTTCTGGCAAAGGGAGAAGTAAACGAAGGAGAGATATCAGCTTTACTGGGTATCAAGGGCAGACACTCCTCTGCGGAAGAGATTATGATAGCAAGAGACTGCATACTTGCATACCATACAGGAGGACATCTTCACATTCAACATATATCCACTTCCCTCGCTGTGGAAATTGTAAAGTTCTTTAAAGAAAAAGGAACTAACCTGAGCTGTGAAGTAAACCCTTACCATCTTGTATTTACAGAAAGGGAAATTTTAAGATCAGGTGCGCAGGCTAAGGTAAATCCACCCTTCAGAAAAGAAAAAGACAGAGAAAAGCTCTTGGAAGCTCTTGCGGAAGGGATTATAGATTGCATTGCTACTGACCATGCACCGCACCACACTTCCGAAAAGGGATTAGTTGAAAAATCTCTGCCGGGTATGATATCCCTTCAAACAGCTCTTCCTATAATGCTTCAACTGGTAAGGGAAAAAATCATAACCTTAGAGAGAATGATAGAGCTTATGTCCGTCAATCCCGCCAAGATAATAGGTTTGGCAGAGAGAACGATTGCAGTTAACTCCCGTGCTGATATAGTAGTATTTGATCCTGAAAAGGAATGGATCTTATGTGAAGATTCCAACTTTTCCAAAAGTAAAAACACCCCCCTGTGGAATAAAGAACTTAAAGGTAAAGTAATATACACCTTAAAGGAAGGGAAGATAGTTTTCAGAGATCCACAGTAACTTCACAAGTTCCTTCACCCATAGCGTTGCACTTCGTTTCTACAGCTTTTACCTTATTTCCAAGGAAAGCTTCAAATACACCTGCTACAAAACCTGTTTCAAAGTGACATATCCTTGCACCTATATTTGGCATACCGGCACAAGTTATACACTCGTCAAGTTTAAGAACAGCTCTTTTCTGATCAATCTCCTCTACTGCCAAAAGCCCTATCTTAGAGTCTTTGACAAAGGTTTGAACGTTATCTATGTATCTGTTCAAGTCGTCATCTTTTAGTCGTTCTCCAAGCTCTTTGCCAAGTTCCCTTCCCGCATTCTGAAACAACACAACCGCTCCTTTTTCTCCCATTAAGTCCTTAAGGTATTCACCGGAGTAAATTCTGAAAGCTCTGAAGATCAATATAGGTATCTCCTCCCCCAAAACAGGTCTGTTAACGCTTCCTATAATGTTGAGCCAATCCCTCATAATCCAGCCCTCCTATACACTTACTTATCCGTCCCCTCCTATGTGTTCTAAGTCTTCACCTCTCATCATAGGGAAAAAGAGATTTTCTTCCTCTTGAAAATGATCCCTTACTAACTTGATCAAACTGAAAGCTTCCCTTCTTATAAGATCTGAGGATCTCTTTCCGTTTTTGAAGTCTTCCAACAGATCTTCCAGTTCAGCAACTCTATCCCTTATATTGTCATGGGCAAAGACCAAAGCTTCAGGATCAAAACGATGCTGAGTAAGTTTAGCAAGTTCCTGTTCTTCCCTTATAGCGTGATCTTCCACTTCTCTTTTCATAACCTCAAGTAGTTTTTCTAAAGCTTTATCTAAAACATCTTTTTTAAGATCTTCTTCTATACGAGTAAGAGTCTCCAAAAACTCTCTGTGTTCCTTTAAGAGATCCTCTATTAGATTTCTGATTTTATCTTCCATAAATTATATTATACGCTTATGTATAATAACTACTTTCTCCAAATTCGTAAAAGATATCCCTCTTCTACTTCTTTAAGCTCATAAGAAAATCCCCATTTTTCTAACTTTGGAATTAAATTTACAAAAGGTTTTAATCCCAAGACTTCCAGAACTTCCCCTTCACCGAGTTTTTCCACTTCCCTTGCTATAATGACCATGGGTTGAGGCGGTTCTAAATCTCTTACGTCTAACTTTTTCACCTTCATGATTTTTTATATAAACATCATAACCTTATGTAAGTCAACCTAAGTTAGCGATAGAGCGTTCATTTTTTAAAATTGATTTTATACTCAAGAAATTAAAATAGTTTCAAGGAGGAAGAAAGATGATAAAGGAAGAAATCCTTAATCTAATTGATCAGTATTTAGAATCAGCGGATCTTGCAAAACACAACGCCAATTTGGTTTACTCTCTACCCGCTATGGGTAATATACTATCCGGAGAGGTTATGAAGGAGTATATGTTGAAAAAAATACTGACAGAAGAAGAAAGACTTATGCACGAGGAGGGGTGGTGGTATCAACATCAACTTGCACTGTTAGGTCCTTATTGTATAGGCTTCTCCGCAAGAGACATTGCCCTGAACGGACTTACCGCAAATACAAAAGTAATGCCTCGGTCACGTCCTCCCAAAAGACTCAGGAATCTCCTTGATCAGTGTGCTAACTTTATATGTCTTATATCCCAAGAGGTTGCCGGTGCAGTCGCTTTGAACGATCTTATAACCATAGCAAGTTCATACGTGTGGTATGAGCATAAATATCAGGGTAGGCGATATACTCTTGATGAAATATCCCACGCTTTCCAAAGTTTTCTTTACAATATAAACCTTCCCTTCAGAAGCGGAAACAGCCCCTTTACAAATGTAACTCTTGAATTCGGAAAACCTGCTCCTTCTTTGGAAGAAGAGTTTATAGTTGTAGGAGGTAGAGTTCTTGATAATAGGTATAAAGACATACCCTCTGATATATACGACAAAGTTGCTCTCGGATTCCTACAAGCCATGTGGGAAGGTGATGCAGATGGAAAACCTTGGACTTTCCCCCTTATAACGGTTCAGATAACCGATAACTTTAACTTTGACGATCCAGTTTTTTTGGAATTCCTTGAAAATATGGATAAACACGGAGGTGCTTACTTTGAAAACTTTCTCAGCAAACCTTTCTTAGACAGAGGGCTTGAACCCCGAAATCCTTATCTACAGAGAAGCTTTTGTTGTAGATTCCAAGTTGATTTAGGAGAAGTTTTAAGAGTTTCCAATACGGGTTCCGTTTTCGGGAATGCTTCAGGTGTTGGCTCCATAGGTGTTATTTCCATAAACTTTAACCGCTTAGGTTGGATTCACAGGGGTAATAAAGAAAGTCTTTTTGAACATCTTAAGGATATCCTCTACAAAGCCAGAAATGTTCTTAATAAGAAAAGGGAGTTTATAGAAGAACACAAAGAGCTTTATCCAACTTTCTTCTACTATATGAAAGATCTTTCTACACTCTTTAACACTATATCGCTTCAGGGTGGACATGAAGGTCTTGTAAATTTCGGTTTTGCTCAATACGACAGCAAAGGGGATCTAATAGAGGAAAATTCCGGGCTTTTCAGTTCTGAAGGTTTAGCCTTTGCAAAGGAAGTAGCTGATTTTATTCTTTCTACCTTGGAAACCTTTATGAGGGAAGACGGTATTCCTTGGAACTTTGAATACGCACCGGGAGAAACAGCTGGTCCGAGGCTTGCCAAAAAAGATTTAGAATTTTTCAGAGACATATCACAAGGGAAAACAGAGCATTATAAACTTTACAGAGAATACTGGCTTGGTAAAATTGACGGTATACCTCCTTATATTAAAGGAAGTATCAGCGGTTCCGGTGTCTTTCTTACAGCCGGTTTTCAGCCTCCTTACGATGCAGAATCCCTTACAAGACAGCTTGAAGTATCTTCTCACACCCAAAGATTTGCTACAGGCGGAAGTATTCAACACATCTTCTTGAATGAAAAACCAGATAGATACGCTGCTAGGAATTTTATAAAAAGGATTTTTGAAAACCTTCCTATTATTTACATAACTCTTACTCCTACCATGAGTATTTGTAATGCCTGCTCCGCTAAGATAGTAGGAGAATACACGGAATGTCCCCATTGCGGTTCGGAAGA
Source organism: Aquificaceae bacterium (assembly GCA_026981975.1). Lineage (GTDB taxonomy): Bacteria > Aquificota > Aquificia > Aquificales > Aquificaceae > Hydrogenivirga. Next base: position 23,923 of record JALSHV010000014.1, read on the forward strand.
TACTGTTATATACTCGCGTGTTATAGGTTATTACAGACCCATTGCTAGAAAAATAAGAAAAATAGATAGGGAAAATTATCTGTATGAAGGTGAAGAAAATTACTGGCAGGGAGGCAGAAGAGCAGATTGGGTAACTCGGAAAAAAGCCCAGCTTTTTGATCTTATGGAAGCCATGCGATGGGACTGAAGTTTGCTTCCTTTCTCTACTCTTCAAAAGACGTTCCGGGTTCTTGGAGTTGTGTTGTATTTTTAAAGGGTTGTAACTTCAGATGTAAACACTGCCATAACTGGCGTATAGTTATAGGAGAAGATAAAGAAGAAGTTCAAGAACAAAAAATTCTCAGAGAGTTGTCTTCCAATCCTTTTATAGATACCTTAGTCCTATCGGGAGGAGAGCCTTCTATTTATAAGGTGCATGAACTTAAAGACTTTTTCACAAAGGTAAAGGAGATAAATCCTCATTTGAGGATAAGAGTTGATACCAACGGTTACGCACCGGACATTCTGAGAAGTATAAGAGATTTTATAGACGGTTTTGCTGTGGATATAAAAGCTCCCCTATCCCGCAAGGATCTTTACAGTTACACAGCGGGTATAGATGTTGATATACAAAAAATAGAAGAGAGTGTAAGAATAGCGGAGGGACTTCCACTTACTATTTATAGGACTCCACACTACCCATGGCTCTCAGAGAAAGATATAGAAGAAATAAGAGAGTTTACCTCTTCTTTAAGATCTCCTTGGTTTCTCAACGAATTTGTGGAAGTTCCCTCCTGTCCTTTCAACACTCAGTAACCTTCTGAAAAAAGCTTCCTTCGCTCCCTGATAACTGCCTCGTTCTTTAAGTTCAACGATTATAGCTTCTATAACTTCCAATTTTCTCTCGTAAGTGCAGTAGTCAGGTGCTATAAGATCGGGCTTATTTGCTTCGGCGGTTAATCTGTGTATTACTGTATTTTTAGGAAGGATTTCCAGCATATCCGCCGCACATTTAGCGTATTTTTCCAGAGGTAGGGGAGAAAATTCTCCTCTTTTAAACATCTCTCCAAGAACCGTATTCTTCATAACGTATATAGGGTGTATTTTGATTCCGTCAACTGGTAGAGAAGCTATCAGCTTTGCGGTTTCTATGTAGTCTTCTTCATCTTCTCCGGGAAGTCCTACTATGGTATGCACACACACTTTTAAGCTGTATTTTTTAGCTCTGAGAACAGCGTCTACAAGATCCGAAATTCCGTGCGCTCTGTTTATTCTCTTAAGAGTTTCAAAGTTTGCGGACTGAAGTCCGAATTCTATCCAAACTTCTAATCCTTTTTCCCTGTAATAAGACAAGAGTTCTAAGACTTCATCGGGAACACAGTCAGGTCTTGTGCCTACATCTATACCTACAACCCCTTCAAACTGAAGTGCGGTATCGTAAATTTCCTTCAAATAGTCAATATCTCCGTATGTATTTGTATAAGACTGATAGTAAATGAAAAACAAAGTTTTCTTCCCATAACGTTTCTTAGCTCTTTCTATTCCTTCTGTAATTTGCTCTTTCAAGGTAACCGCGGGAGAAAGGTGAGCAGGTCTTGATCCTTTAAAGCAGTATATGCACCCTCCTCTTCCTTTAGAACCGTCAATGTTGGGACAGGAAAAGGGTAAAGCCACAGGTATTTTCTTTACCCTTCTACCGAAGTTTCTTTTTGCATAATCCCTGAAAAAGTATATAAGTGCTTCCGCCATCGGTAAATAGAATTTATGATAGATTAAAGTGAAGTCCATACTATTTGTATTTTTACTTACAGCTTCTCTTCTAAAGGCTGGAGAATTCTACGGAGAAACCCGTATTCTGTGGGGAATACCTGTAACTGTAACTTTTTACATAAAAAGAGAAAACTCTCCTGAGAAAATAGCCAATTTATGTTTTCTCAAACTCAAGGAAATTGGTTATAAGTTAAACTACTACGATCCCAATAGTGAAATTTCCGCTATTAATAAAAACAGTGGTAAGCGTGCTGTTAAGGTTTCAAAGGAAACCTATGAACTTATTAAGAAAGCTCTTGCGGTTTCAAAAATGACAAAGGGTGCTTTTGATATTACTGTAAGACCGCTTTTCAATCTGTGGGATTTTAAAAAAAAGAAAATCCCTTCCACTCAAGAACTTATCAAGGCGAAGGAAAAGGTAAGTTACCGAAGTATTGTTCTTGATCAGATAACAAAAAGTGTATTCCTTACCAAAGAAGGCATGGAAATAGATGTAGGTGGAATAGTAAAAGGATTTATGGCAGATATCTGTGTAGATATCCTTAAAAACAGTGGAGCCTACGCAGGTATGGTTGCTGTAGGAGGGGATATAAAGGTTTTCGGAAAGAAAAAAGGTAACAGACTTTGGAAAATCGGTATAAGAAAGCCTCGCGGGAATGGTATTGTGGCATTTTTAGAAATCACCGACGTTGCCATATCAACCTCCGGAGATTACGAAAGATTCTTTGTAAAGGAAGGAAAACGCTATCACCATATAATAGATCCGCATACAGGCTTTCCCGCAAAAGGGATAAGGAGTGTAACAGTTATAGCAAAAGAAGGAGCTTTAGCGGACGCTTTGGCTACTGCTTTATTTGTTTTAGGACTCAAAAAGGCAAAATCATTGCCTGTTGAATTCGTTATTGTAGACTCCTCTGGCAAAGTTCACATAAGTGCAGGATTAAGGAATAAAGTCTTTATAACTGCTCCCTAAGCTTTCTGTGAAGGAAAATACCTATTCCCAAGGATACTAAGAAAACGGCGGGTGGAAGAACATAAACCTTGAGAGGTGTTGGGGGTTCAAGAATAAAGTAATACCAAGCAGATACAGCTCCCGTTACCGGTTCCGTTTCTCCTTCCTGACCGTCAAACACTGAAACCGAAAAGGGAATGAATTTACCTACTGTGAATTCAGGATCTTCTTTATCTCCTGTTGAAAGCTTCCTGATAAACATTACTCTGTAAAGACCATCTTTGTAATGGTAAAAGACTTCTACATCACTCTTTTCCTGCTCTTTTATTCTGTCAGGACCTTTTGCTATCAGTTCTTTTGCTCCTTCTTCAGCTACACTCCACCTCCATAGATACATAGCTCTTTTCCTGTCTCCTATGATAAAGTGAGGTTTTTCAGGTCCATCTACCAATTTTTGAGGAAATTTTAAGTAAAGAACATCTGGCGGGAGTCCATCGTCTCCTTTGTTTAATTTCCTATCGGACCACTCCAAAAGAAAAGCCACTTTATCCTGTGTATAAACACCCCTTATCCTGACATTTGTCAGAACAGGAGTGAACTGTCTTTTCTCAAGAGTAACTTGTCCTCCCATGGGAAGATCTAAATAATCCACCGTATCCCAAAACGGATCATTGGGATCTTCAGGCAGAGCGTCCACTTTAACAAAGCGTATTGAAGGACCCGTTTTTCTCTTTAAAAACAAGGTTTGAACGTAACAGGCAATAGCCCATCTCTGTTCATCAGACAAAGAGTCTATATAGGAAGTCATTGGAGTTCCGTCTATACCTCCGGTGATTACGGTGTATATATCTTTCAGATCTGTTCCCCTTCTGAATTCCCAAGGATGAGTATGGTTAGCAGGATAAATTTTATTACCCCAGTCATCTTTAAACTTAGGTTCCCATATCTTCTCCCCGTCTCCTCTACCTGCATGTCCGTGACAGTCTATACACTTCGCTTCTCCGTGGTAGAGATCTTTACCCAACTTTACTTTTCCTTCATCACATTTGGGAACTGTGGTTATTTCTACTTTTTCAATATCTTCCATATCTTCAAACACATCTTCGGAAAAGGTTTTTAGATAAGCTATCAGATCTTCTACTTCTTTATCGCTGAATCTCTTCCAGCCCGGCATTGTAGTCCAGTGCATACCTTCCCTTATACTTCTTATAAGATCCTCGTCTAAAGGAGGCATACCAGAAACTGTTGATTTGAATTTATAAACTCCTACAGTAAAATCTCTGGGTTTAGGAAAGGAAAAATCCGCAGCATAGCCGTTTCCTTCTCCTTCGTAGCCGTGACACTGGGCACACCACTGATCGTATATTTTTTTACCGTTTTCCGCGTTTCCCGCAAAGACGGTGCTCAGTATCAGCAAAAGGAATAATCCTATGTATTTCATTCCCGCCACCTCCTCACCATGTCCTCGGTTTATTACCCGAAGCTTCGTATATGAAGAGAATTACCTTCCATATATCTTCTTCTGAAAGTCCCAGATCCTCAAAGGCGGGCATTGCCGAATCCCAAGGTGTAGATCCGTCAGGTAGTTCCTTCCAACCTTTTGCTATTCTCCAAAAGACAAAGGACTCCGGAAGTTGAGCTATTGTATCTGTCCCTCTGAAGGGAAGGGGTCTGGGATTGAATGCGTCAGCAAAGATGCCGTGTCCTGCAAGATCGTCTCCGTGGCAGAAAAAGCAGTTCTGATAGTAGATCTTCTTGCCTTCCTCAAGGTATTCTTGAAGTTTATCCGTTTCCTTACGCAGAGGATTTTCAAGTCCCAAGATTTTTATAGTTTTCCCCTTAAAGTTTATTTCCATAGGAGGTTCGGGGTGAATTATTCTTGGAGTAACAGGAGGCACGTATTTAGGTTTAACCCAGCTGTAAGTGAGATAAGCCAGTAAAAGGGGAATTCCTAAGTAAACAATTACAAAGCGTTGTATTTTAAGATCCTCCCTTCCCAGTATTGCTTTAACAGGAGCTAAGAATCTTTGAAAGGTTTCTTCTTGAATTGAATAGTAAATTATAAGTCCTATTACTGACAGAACCATATACATGAGGATTACCTGAGAGGGAAGAGGAGGCATAAAAAGTCCGGCACTTTTAAGAGCGCCGTATATAGCTATAATGAGACCGAAAAATTGAAAAAGAGGGGATCTTTTCAAAAGCGCTCCAAGAAACAAAAGAAGACCTATCCCCAGAATAGCAGGATACAGGTAACCCTCCATTTTTTATCCTCCCGTTTTTTTGAGAACCTCTTTGAGTATCTTTAAAGATTCGGGAAATGAAATAGTAACCCTACTTCCTTGGCTTTGCAGATACGCTGCCACCGCTATGAGTTCTTCTTCAGTAAGACCTATAGGCGGTTTATGCACAGGAGGCATCATGTTTTCAAAACCTTCAGCAACATAGGCTCCGGGTGCTACAAGTGCTTCAAAAACGTGAAACTCTGGAGATATTCCCCTTTCCTTTGCTTCTTTTTCCATAAGAGCTCCTATGCTGGATATAGCTGGTGCTCTCATTCCCGTCTCCGTTTTCATAGGGTGGCAAACCATGCACTGCCCTTTACCGAATACTATTTCTTTTCCTATATCTACGAGTTCTTCTACAGTAATCCCTTCCTCTATTTTTATCTCCTTAGGAGGGTGGGACTCCGCTTGTGGAAGTAAGTAAAGACCTATATAAGTGAAAAAAGCGTTTATAAGAAAGACAACAATTATAAGCTTGAGAACACCACTCATGCTTTTTCTCCTCCGAGCTTTTCGTATTTCATGATGCTCCAGAAAAGAGAGGCTACCAGAGCGAAGAATATAAGTGTTACAGCAGAAACCACTAAGGAGGCAAATCCGTGTGTTGGCAGATAGGCTTCAGGGCTTGTATCTTTCATTATTCCGTAAATATGCCAATGCTGTCTTCCGCCTGATCTTATATAACCCATAAGCCCCATAAGCCATGTGAAAGTTACCATCATAGCTATAAGAGCATATTGAGATCTTTCCGGCATTTGTCCCCATCTGGGTTCACCAAGAGTTCTTGCGTTTTTATACATCAAGGAATCAAGAACGTAAATTGCTATGATAGCTAAGAAGAAAATACCGAACTGTATGGGAGAGATGATTTTGACTCTTACCACCGCTGGAACCATATAACTGTATACACCTAATCCTATAAGAACCGCTGAAGATCCGAACATAAGTAAAACTCTGAGAAACTTACCAAATCCCGCCCAGGAAACGGTGGGTTCTTTGTTACTTAGTCTGAAAATCTCATAACTTAAAAACGTAGCTAAGAAGGAAATAGTAACAGCGGTATTCTTAGCTGCCATGACACCGAGCTTTCCTAAGATAGGGTGGTAAGCTCCTATTCTTCTTGCCTCTTCCAAACTCAAAGCTACACTATGGGGAGTGAGCCACACTGCGTATCCGAGCATAACCACTATAAAGAGAAACTTTACGTATCTGAAATATCTTTCTCCACCGGGCATTTTGTTAAGAGAAACCCAGAGGTAGTAGTTAACAAATAAAAGAATAGCTCCAATGAGTATAGCCTGCATAACCCACAGCCACGCGTAAAAACCTCCCATAAGCTGAATTCCCATTTGTTCGTTGAAAGCGTAAATTTCTACTCCCAAAAGGTAACCTATGGGAGGTAAGATAACCAAGAACCCTATGGCTATCATAGAAGAGATATAACCCATCCAATCGTAATAGGCTTTCTCTTCTTGGGTTTTTGCTGTTATAAATCTGTAAGCTGCGTAAGCTGCTCCAAGTCCTGCTCCGAAAACAACGTTTGCTACAAGCCTATGCAGGGTAAGAGGTATCCACATATAGGTGTTTATCGCACCCCACCTGCTTACAAGTTCTCCTGTTTCTGTCACACCTCCGGGTGTTGTCATAAAACCTATCCATGCATTGGGAACTAACAGGAGAAGGGTTCCCAGAACGTTGAGCATAACACCCATAAGAATATGCAATCCTTTTCTATCCTGCATTTTGTGCCAGGAGTAGAAGTAAAGGTAACAGAAGAAAACTTCTCCATACATAAAGGCTATGTAAACCCACCACGTGGGACCGAGTATCTTTATCATGTAATCCACGAACTTAGGGTAAAGAATCGGTAAACTTACCATAAGCACTGTTCCCAGAATAGCCGTTATGGTGTAAGCAAGGGTAAAGAGTTTTGCAAAGTCATAGGCTATTCTGTCAAGTCTTTCATCTTTCCTTCTCCAACCGAGAAATTCCATTGCAACGGCGAATATGGGAACTCCTAAGACAAAGGCAGCAAAGTTAAGATGCAACTGGGCTACTATCCAAACCCAAACCCTGCTACCTAAGAGAGGGAATTGCCGATAACCGTCCTCCGCTGGGGGAAGGATTCCCTTTAACAGATATATGCCTATGAATCCTATAATTAAGAAAATAGTTATTTTTACAATACCCTTTATTATTCCCTGAGCGACCTTCCCCTCACCCATGGTTTATACCTCTCACTTTTTCTCTTTCTTTTTCAGTGTTACATTAACGGTTGTAGTTTTACCCGCTTTCACTTCAACCTCTTTGACTACTTCCTTCATGCCGGGATGCCATATCCAGAGCTTGTATTTACCGGGAGGAATATCTTTAATTACAAATTCACCCTTTGAATTAGTAACAGTAGCGTAAGGGTGCTTGGAGATATAGACGTATCCCCACATCCAAGCGTGAGCGTCACACTTTACTTTGTGAAGCCCAGAAGTCCTTATTGGCTTTCTTATTACCTGTCCTTTCTTAGGAAGTGCAAGGTTGTAAGCGGTTCTTTCTTTACCCTTTTTGAGAATCTTGTTTATATGAGTATTGTGTAAGAAAGGATCACTGTTAGTAAATACAAACTTGTTACCCTTTTTCTTAAAACATACCTGAACCAATGGTTCAAAGTAACAGTCTTTATTGTCTATTACACAATCCTGCTTAGGAATGGGTTTGCCCTTTTTAATTTTCTTAATAGCTACAATGGCATTCTTTAAACCCAGATCAGGTGCTATTTCGTAAAGTCTGGCTGGCTTACTTGTTCCGCAAAAATCTGTATTCTTAGTTATTGTAAGAACGGGATCCTTATACTTTTTTGCTGCTTTGATCTTTCCTTTAATCACACCTCCGTTTTTTACCTCAATCTCCTTGTAAGGAAAGGCTGCTCCACTTAGGAACAAAACAGCTACCCCTAAGAGTCTGATACCAAGTTTTGTCATGACAACACCTCCCTTGAATTTATATTAACACAAGTTCTTGATGATAAATTCATTTTCTCTCCATGATTAGTTTAACACTTTTCTCCAATTCTTCTTCAAGAATATAGTGTTCTACCACTTGACGAACTATTCCTTCCTTATCTATAAAAACTATAACAGGCACAAAGTTTATACCGTATGCCCTTATGAGCTTCTGATCGTTGCCCGCAAACATGGGAAAGGGAAGATCAAAGGCTCTTTTATAAGCTTTTATAAGTCTGCTGTCTCTTGCCATGACATTTATAGTCAAAATTCTTACCTTATCCCCGTATTTTTTATGAACTCTTTTAAGAAAAGCTATTATTTGAGTGCAATAATGACACGCGTTATGGGTAAAGTAAATAATAGTAGGCCTGTCTATGAACTTACCAAAATCAACCCGCTTATCCTTTTCATCAAGAAGTTCAAAAGTAGGTGCTTTTTCCCCAATTTTAACTGAAGAGAATACAAAAGCTGTTACTGCCAAGAGTCCTAATAAAAGCTTCACTTCTCCACCTCCATATCTAAAAGTTTGTAGGAAAGAACATTTCTGTAATGATGTCCGTATATTGCGGGAATTCCATCTTCTTCTTCTATATGGGTATAGGCAAAAAGACTTAGGGGTTCAACCTGCGGAGGTTCCAGCTTGAATCCTCTACCTCTGGACAGTCTTATTCTGTTAGGTGGTATTGCTCCGAAATAGAACTCCGCAAGTTCTGGCCTTTTTTTAGCCTCCGCAAGATCCGCGGGTATCCATTTCTTACCGTCATAAAAACGAACCCAACTTATTGTTTTTAGACAATCTGCTTCATAGCTGTCTTGATCTTTAAGTTCCGAAGGATAGGGAAGTATAAGTCCTTCTTCCCAAGATACTGGAATTTTTTTATACATGAGCATACTTCTAAAAAGTGCATGAAACTCATCACATCTGCCTATCTTCTGCTCAAAGGTTAAAATACTTACCCCTCTTCCGCACACACCTTCTATATGCTTTGTTCTTCTGATTATAGCTTTATAGATTTTTTTTGCTATCTTTACAGGATCTTTCTCTCCCGCTGTGACTTTATCTGTAAAATTTTCTATTTCTTTGTTCCAAACTTCCCATTCTGAAGGTTGAAGACAAAGCTCCACTTTCAGAGAGGGATCTTTCACTGCTTTTTCCCTTTTTCTTGTAATTCTAAATTTAATAACTATTTCCGACTCTCCTATTTTATCCCTTTCTATAAAAAGGGATCTGTTTCCCCACACTTTTTCTTCCGTTATTCTGTAAGGATAAGGAGATATAACTTTAAAATTACTTACTTCCTGAGCGTGATCCGTAGGAGGAATCGGAATCCACATCTTGACCTTTTTGAGAGGTTTCAGAATTTTAGTATAGTGAGTTATATCAAGAGTTACGGACTTTACCTTGCTGTCTTCTAAACGACGTGATAGAACACCAGTCGTTGGAGTCAAGCTTGCTATAAGTAAGAGCGTAAGGACTTCTCTTCTGTTCAGTTCTCTCACCTGACTACCTCCCCACTTATACCGAGAATGACTATTCTTTTGTTTGGATCGTTGGTTCTTACTTCCACTGTTTTAAACATTCTCCCTATACCCACTACTTCTACTCCTGTATCTATAATCACTTCAATGCTACCTTCCTCACCCGGTTTAATCTCCGCCAAACTGGCGGAGGCTTTTGTGCAAATACTTCAGGCAGGAGTGAGACTTATTATTCTTAAAATACTGTTACCCTCGTTTCTGAATTTAAACTCAGCTTTTACCTTTTCTCCTTTTTTAACTTTACCAACTTCTACAATTGTTTTCTCAAAAACAATTTTTGGCACGTCAGCAGAAAACAAAGGGAGAACTAAAGTGCTAATCACCAAGAGAAATAGTAAGTTTAACTTCCTCATCTTTTTTTACCTCCACCTCAAACTCTTTGATACCGAAGGCTTCCTGCCAGACTTTGAGTTTATATCTACCCTCGGGTATATTTTTTATCTCAAAAGTTCCTGCGGAATCGGTAATGTCCGCATAAGGGTGGTCAAAAACAAAAATGTAGCCTCTTATCCAAGGGTGAGCGTTGGATCTTACGTATATAAAACCTGTTTTTTCCTGATATCTGTGGAATTTCTTAATAGGTCTTTTAAGGATCATTCCCTTCTGAGGAAGCGCAAGGTTGTAAATGGTAGCACCTGTTTCAAGAGGACGGGTTTTCCTTTTCTTTTTGTAAGCGAGTTCTATTTTAAGCTGGACGGTGTGGAGAATAGGATCTTCGTTTTTTATTATGTAATTCCCTCCTACAAAACCTATACTGACAAGAGGAATTACCTTGCAGTCTTTTACAGTTATTCTCACATCTCTGTTTGAAGGAAGTTTACCTTTCGCCCCTTCTACCCACACAACAGCGTTTTTAACCCCTCCATCTGCACTTCGCTCCAGTTTATTTATCTTTACTTTTTCCCCGCATATAAGAGCGTCGGTTTTAACTTCCACGATTTCTACCGGTGGAGGCTTCCCTTTGTAAACTACTTTTCCCTTAATTACCCCCGCGAATAGAGTTCCACTTAGGATAATTAACGCAAACAACGCTCTCATCTCTCAAACCTCCTTTTGAACAATCCGTATCCTACGTAAAGCGGAACCAGGATCCATAAGAACAGCATAGCCCATAAAAAAGAAGGCTTTACATAAGAAGGTAGTTCTACAGTAATAAAGCCGAGCATGGCTTTAAGTTCACCTACGGAAAGTAGATTTATAATTCTAAACACATCTGTGGGATTTAAAAGTAGTAAGACGGTAAACAGTGTTTCCGAAAACATTCCCTTAGTGAGAACGAGAATTCCCAAAAGAAACAGATCGTAGAGAATTACAAGCATTAACCACAAAAATACAGCGGAGATAACTATTTTTGTTTTTTCCAACAGGAGTGTTGAAAGCAGGAAGGACAGAGAAAGTAAAGAAAATCCTAAAAGTAATGAAGATAGAAACAGAATCAGTAATGAAGGAACAACTTCCATTCCAAAGCGAAGAAACAGAAGAACAGAAGTGGGAGCAAATCCGAAGGCTACAGTAAAGGTAAGGATAAGACTTTGACCTAAGAATTTACCAATCCACATATCCCATGGTGAGATCACGGAAGCCATTATTATTTCAAAGGTTCCCTTTTCCTTTTCCTCTGCAATTGCGCTTGTTCCCAGCAAGAGGGATAAAAGGGGAATAAAGTAAGTTATAAGACTTATAAGACTAACAGTTATAGCTTCAAATTTTCTAAATCCCACTATACCCGCGGGAGATCCCCCGAAATACGCTATACTCAGGGTAAAAAGTGCCAAAGCTACTGAGGCTATTTGAATCCAGCGATTTCTGTATTTGTCAAGTCTCTCCTTCCATACAACCGCCTTTACAGCTTCACTTAGCACTGAAGAACACCTCCTCTAAGGACGGTTCTCTGACCCTTATATCGTATATGTTTTCTTCCAGTTCACCCAGTTTCATTAAAAACTCCACTTTTCTATCAACTGGAACTTCAGCGGTTACAAGATCTCCTTTTACCTTAACTTCCTCAGCTCCTATTTTTTTCAAGTGCAAACTTATTTCCTCCGCTTTACCTTTGATTTTAAGTAAAAACAGTATAGGAAGGTTAAGACTCATATAAAGTTCTTCAAGAGAACCCACAGCTTTGAGTCTGCCTTCTTTTAAGATAACAACTTTATCAACTCTATTTTCTATCTCCGCAAGTATATGAGTGGATATTATTACAGTAGCACCGTGATTCTTCCTGAGGGTTTCAATAATACTGTAAAAACTTCTTACACCTTCAGGATCCAAGCCTGACGTAGGTTCGTCCAGTATCAGCATCTTAGGTTCTCCTAAGAGAGCTTGCATTAAGTTTATACGCTGTTTCATTCCCTTTGAATACTCACCCACTCTTCTGTTTAAAGTTTCTTCGGAAAGCAGATTAAGAGATATGACTTTGCGGATCTCTTTTTCACCGTATCCTTTGATGCGAGCGAAAAATTTCAAAGTTTCCATACCTGTGAGATTATCGTAAAAAGAAACCCTTTCAGGCATGTAACCTGTTTTCCTGCGAAAAGATATCCATTCTTCTGTTGAAGGTTCCCGGGAGTTTATCAGAATTCTACCCGATGTCGGCTTTTCCAATCCCAGCAGTATTCTCATAAGAGTTGTCTTACCAGCTCCGTTGGGACCCACAAGTCCTAAGAATTCTCCTTCTCTTATCTGTAATGAAATACCCTTTAGAGCCCTTACAGAGCCGTAAGCCTTTTCTACCTCAGCGAGTTCTATCATCAGTGAATGACCTGAAATTTTTCCAAATCAGAGTAATACAGAGAAGGTTCTACCTTGTATTTTCTCGCGAGCTCTTTCCAATTTGAGTGTATAGGTTTCATAAGCGGTTTTGGATCCACAATCTTGGAAGCTTCAAAAACGGGAAATTGTTTTTCAAGAAAAGTTATTGTCTGTAGAGCCGGACTTGTAAAGAGAAACTTGGAGAGAGGATATCTCCACAGAATATAATCCACATAAGAACCGGATTCATAAGGAACGTCTCCTACACCGTCTCCGTTCATATCCCAACCTAAATAATCACTCCAGAAATTTCCCTTCCACTCTTCCTTTTTCTTAGTTGATATGAACCTCACTTGAACTCCGTTATTTATAAAAGAGTTTCCTTCAATAACGTTAGCTTCAGAAGCAGCAAGACTCCATATACCTATAAGGTGGTTCATTATAAGATTTCCTTTAAGTTCGTTTTTATAAGCTCCAAAGAAGTAAATACCACAGCTGTTTCCTATCACCGTATTGTTTTTTATAATACTGCGTTCCGCTTGAATAAGCAGTATGCCATGGGTAGTATTACCCACAGCGAGATTGTTTTCTATAACAGCTCTTTTTGTATACATTATCGCCATACCCAACAGATTTCCCTTAGTGACGTTATTTCTCCATATACCTTTATCCACCCACATCGTGTGTATGCTGTAACGAGAGTTCTCTATAAAGTTGTTTTCTACTCTTCCTTCATGAGACACTTCCATATAAATACCGTCTTTACAGAATCTCAGTTTATTGTTTAAAATAACAGCCTTGTTAGAACCTGTTAGATCTATACAGTTTCCCCTTTGATTGACGTCTAAATCTTTTTCACCTTCTATAAGGTTATTTTCAATGACTACTCCTTCGCTGTTTATTACTCTTACACCAATAGAGGTATCTAAAATACTGTTTTCTCTTATTACCACTTTCTCCGCATTTTCCACAATTATCCCTATAGCTCTTTTTCTACCGGCTTTTTTATGCTTTATAGTAAAACCCTCAACGATAACACCACTTGCTTTTATCCCTATAAGAAAATTTCTCTCGGAAGGCATGAAAGGATTATCCGAACCCTCCCATTCAATAACAGGTTTACCTATTCCCTTAAGATGAACTCTCTTGTCTAATAGTAAACTCTCCTCATACACACCCTTATACACAACTATTACATCTCCATCTCTTGCCTGTGCAAGAGCTTCACCTATACTTTTGAACTGTTTTTCCTCACCCACGTGCAGAGTTTTTCCAAAAACGCTACCTGATAAAATCAGCAACAATAAACCCACAAGTATTATTCCAGATCCCTTTGTCTGTCCTCTTTTCTTTCTCAACAGAACAGGACACAGATCTTCGTCCCAGAAGTTTTCATGACATTCAAGACAGAGAAGACATTCTCTTCTGTCTATCATTCCATTTCTCTTTATAGCCTGAGGATTACAGGAAGCTGCACATATAACGCACTTTCTACAAAGCTCGTATCGGGGTATTTTCCTTAAAGGAATCCAGCGAGAAAACAAAAGCGAAGGCAATGCTATAGCACCGCCTAAGGGACAGAGATATCTACAAAAAGCTCTGTAAATAAGGATTGAAACTCCAGTAAGCAAAATGAAGTAAGCTACGAAAAACCAATCTCTTTTTAGCTTAAGTATAAAGGTTTTAAAAGGTTCTACTTCGCTCATATATTCCGCAAGAGCAAAGCTTAAAAAAGAAACACCTAAGATGACAAAAAAAATCACGTATTTAAGGTAAACCAACTTCCAGTGAAGAGAATAAGAAAGGTTAAAAGTTTTATGAAATGGTAACTTGCGATAGCCCTTGTTAAAAAGCTCCAACATTGCCCCGTAAGGACAGAGCCAACCACAAAAAGCTCCTCTGCCCCAGAGTATCATTGTTATGGCTATAAAGATAAAGCTCAAAAAGATGAAGGGATCCAGCATGTAAAGAGTAAAAAGAGGAAAACTTCCTTCCTTAAGGTTGTTGAAAAATATAACTACATTCATAACCGTTGGCTGGGACTTAAGATAGAGTCCTACGTATAGAAAAGAAACAATCAAAACCGGATATCTGATGAAATCCGTTAGTTTTCTCTTGTGAGCTATTTTGTCTTTGAATAAAAGCACAAAAAACAAAAAAATTAAAAAAGACGAGTAAACTGCAATATGAGGTGCTTTCATCGCCCATATTTGTTTCCAGAGGTCCGTCATTCAAGGAACCTCCGGGGAATCTGATAAGGAACAGAAAAGGTTTTTAACTTTTTCTCTCCTCCTATACGGTATGGAACTATAAGATTAAATATAAACTTTTTTGTTGGATCTATATCCGCGGTAGTTACAAAGAAAAGACCCCCTTCTTTGAAGGGGGTTATATTTACCTTAAGATCTTTACGGCTAACTATCTTATAATCTGTTTCCCTGAAAATATAGGTTAATCCTCCCTGTTCTATGTTAAATCCTTCAAATAGTCCACCGCGAGCAAATCCTTTTCCTTTAAAGGAAACTCTGCCTCTGGTGGAAAATATGAGTAAAACAAACCTTGCTTTTCGTTTCATCGCGTAGCTGTAAAAACTATCTTTTAAAAGATTTCTACCTACGGAAGGAGGATCAATTACCGCAAAGTAGAGATCAAGGTATATACCTTTTTCTTTAAGTCCCAAATCTTCAGCAGTTATCTTTACTCTTTTAACAGCTCCGCTCTTTAAAAGCTCCTTCCAGCTAAGTTTTTCGTATTTTTTCTTTATCCTCCTGCCTTTTGTAACCTCTACTTTAAATATACCCAGCTGTTCTGCAAGTAATCTT
The DNA here is from genome assembly GCA_026981975.1 of Aquificaceae bacterium. Classification (GTDB taxonomy): domain Bacteria; phylum Aquificota; class Aquificia; order Aquificales; family Aquificaceae; genus Hydrogenivirga. The sequence goes on from JALSHV010000014.1 coordinate 39,020, forward strand.
GCACTGTTCACTATTATGGAATTTTGAACAACTGCAGTTACAGTAGCACCTGTAATAGCGTCCATAGAAATTTCTTTCCCTACTTTCAGTTCTTTCTTTATGTTTTTCCCCTTGTATTGTTTCAAAAATTCATGATACTGTTTTTCACTAAGTCCTATCATGACTATGGGTTCTGAGTGATATATAAGCTTAACTCCTGTTATATTACCTTTTGTGTCCATTCCTATAAGCGTTTCCATATGTTTTCCAGAATATCCCACCAGTTTTGGAGTCCAGTTTTTTGAAATAAGAACATAACCCACCAGTCTATTTCCTGAATACGCTTCCCAGTATCCTTTCTTTTTAACAAATCTATCCGCTTCTATAACATCGCTGAGTTTATACTCGTATCTGTGTTCAAAGAAACTCCATTGAGCCAAAAGAGGGGCAGAATAAAGCCATAAAAAAAATAAAAGGATAAAAGGGGAAAGGGAGAGAGGCATTCGGTTATGCCTCCACGATAAAGCGTGATCTCATCTCTAAGTGTAGTGCGTGACAGAAGTTTGTGCAGTATATCCAGAATACTCCCGGTTTATCCGCTGTAAATGTTACAGACTTTGTTTGGAAAGGAGCTACAACAAAGTTTATGTTGTAGTTAGATATACAAAATCCATGAGCAAGATCTTGAATCTCGTCGTTATTGGTAACTATAAAGGTAACTTTATCTCCCCTTTTAACTCTTATCTCCTGTAAACCGTAAACAGGAGCGTTGGCAGTCATTTTTACTATTACGTGTCTGCCCTTTCTTATTATCTCGCTTTTGGTAACCGCTTGTGGGTGTTCAAACATATGGTGACGATCTTTTACATTCTTCTCAACTATATCTCTCCTTACTATGATACAGTCGTGAGGTTCAAGATAAGCAGGTTCGTCCTTTACAAGCTTCATCTTTTTCTTGCTTATATCTATAAGCTGATCGTTCTCAACCTTCAAAGGACCACAGTTTAAGAATCTGTCCTTAGAAACTTTGTTCAAAGCTACGAGCCATTTTCCATCAGCTTCTTTGGTTTCAGCCATGGAAGCCATAATGTGACCTATTTGATAGTGAATGTCTATGATGTCAACAATAGCATCTTTGGAACGCTTCGGAGAGTTTATAGCTTTTTGAACATTCCACTTAACTACTGTGCTGTCTATGAAGCAGGAAGTATAAGCATTTCCTCTATCGTCAAAGGTGGTATGGAGTGGACCCAATCCAACGTAAGGCTGAGCGACTATGCAGTCTTCGGGTTTTATTTTTCCTTCAAAGGCTTTATCCACAAGCTCCAAATCAACCACTGTGCAGGTGGGATCTACCTTTCCAGAGCTTATGGCATACCTTCCGTCAGGAGAAACATTAACACCGTGAGGATTCTTGGGAACAGGTATTCTCAAAACTAAGCCCGGGTAGCCACTTTTTCTTGTTCCGTCTATTACCTTAACACCGTTCACCATAGTGTAAGCACCTTTGCGTAGAGCTTCTCTGACCTTTTCCCAGTTGAAGATTATCAGATAGTCGTGATCCCATGCGAGCATTTCGGATATGGTAAATCCTTGTTCTGGGTTATAAGAGTTTGCCATAGAATACTTTCCTTTGTAATCGGTAGCTGCAAGATCAAGGTTTTCTTCAAGAACTATTTGACACACTATTTCCATTCTTTCAGCGTCTATTATGGTATGAACTCCGTAATACTTCTCCTTAGGTTTTTTGGGATCGTTAGGCACAGGAACTTGGAATTCGGCGTTTAACACAAGCCATTCCGTTTTAGGATATCTCTGCGGGAAAAGCCCGTGAGCGCCTTGTATGTTCGGGACATCTAAAATGGCATCTGTTTCCATGTAGTCTAGTCTTATACGAGCTACCCTGTTGTTGGCTTTATCGTTTACAAATATATACTTTCCATCGTATGTTCCGTCTTTATAAGAACCGTGAACGTGGTGAGTATCTCCTACGTATCTACCCCTTAGGAGTTTCTTGCTTTCGTTGGTTATTCCCCAACCTGTTGCAACGTCCATATTGAAAACGGGAATTCTCTTTAAACATCTCATAGAGGGAACACCCAGAACCCTTACCTCTCCAGAATGCCCCCCTGACCAGAAACCGTAATAGTCGTCAAGCTCACCGGGTTTTACTTCATACCTTTGATCACCTTTCCTTCCCGCTACTGTTTGGGAAGGCAAAAGCGCCCCTACACCCGCAATGGCGCCTCCGATACCTACAAATTTGAAAAAGTCTCTTCTATTCATGGTTCAACACCTCCCTTCTTATTTGCAGACCCCACCGCCATACTTCTTTATATCCTTAAGGCGGTTCATCAGCTTAAGAGCATAAGAAACCAAGTGCCAGCGTTCTTCATCAGAAAGAGAATCTTCATAAGAAGGCATTCCAGATCCGTCAAGACCTGTTGTGAATCCTAAGTAAAGCCTATCAGGCTGGAATCCCATTTTTAGAGCACCGGTAGTAAAATCAAAGGGAATTATCTTGTCTCCCCAGTCGTCTTTGAGTTCATCTGCTTTCGGACCGTCTCCCTTGCCTTCCATTCCGTGACATTCCCAACATTTCATCTTCTTGTAAATCTTTTTACCCTTAGCTACAGAGTCGGGACAGCCAACCCACTTAGGCATTGAAACCTTAATAGGTTCACAGGGTTCTTCCTCTTGCCACCTTTCGGAGAAGGTTTTAATATACTCCACTACCGCTCTTATTTCCTTCTCCGACAGATCCGCGTGTCCGGGCATACCCGCTCTGGGAATTCCATCTCTCACTGTTCTTATAAGATCCTCATCTGTAGGAAGGCAACCACTGGGTGTAGATCTGAACTTAAAAACACCGGAAGTAAAGTCTCTGGGATAAATTGTCCAAACAAGTCCTGTTTTCTCAACCCTGTGGATCACCCCCACAAGACCTTTACCGTCCCCCTTTTCACCGTGACATATAACACACCTGCTCTTATAGACCTTCTCCCCCAGCTTTACCAGCTTAGGATCAGGCTTCCACTCCTCAGCCCTCAGGATACCTGCAAATCCAAGGAGGGCGATAAAAATACTAATTAGAAATCCCACTGTTTTGTGACCGGTCTCCGCCCTCATAAGAACACCTCCTCCTGTGTTTATTAAAAACAAATTTATTATTTTCAGAGTTAAAAATCAAGTAGGACTTTTATTGTCCAATCCTGCAATACCTTATCAGCTCCTTAAGGTTATCGGCGGCTATTCCCATACTTCTTATTTTTCCTTCTCTTATGAGTATAAAAGAAGCGATTCCCACAACTTTACCTTCAACGTTAAGAAGAGGACTACCGCTACTTCCGTAGGAAAGTGGAGCATTTGTGACAATAAACTTTACCTTTCCACCGGGAAAGATTTTTTCCACTTTTCCTTCGGAAAACATGAGTTTACCTCTTCCCGGATAGCCCAATACGTAGATTTCTTCCCCTTCGTGTAAATTTCTAAGATTTCCTAATTTGAGATAAGGCATATTCTCAGCGTTTATTTTAAGAATAGCAATATCCATAATGTCATCAGCACAGATTATACGGCTAAAATAAGCAGAATCTTTAAATATAACGAGGATAGGATTTTTCGGATCTATGTAGCTGTGTAAAACTACATGAAAGCTGGTAACTATATATCCGTTCGGTTTAATGTTAAAACCTGTTCCTTGTATAACAGTCCCTCTTTTTATATCTACGGAGATAATAAGAGCTACAGCAGACAACGCATCTTTGTTCAAAGGGTAACTGTAGGCAAAAGAATACGTTAACAACAGCAGGACTAAGAATCCCTTGAGCCAGCTCTTGACCAAGGTGATTTATCCCGCACCTCCTCAACTTTAAATATATATCCATAAGGATAATCTGGTTGGTAAAGGTGAAACTTATCAAATTCAAAAAGTTTTCTTCCCAGTAGGAGAAATTTATAGTATTCGTTATCTTTATTTACTATTTCAACGGAAGCGTTTACTTGAAAACTTATATACCCTACTCTACCCTCCTCTTCTTTTATACCTGCATAAAGGAGACTGGCTTTAGGATTTTTCCTGAGATTGGCAAGAGTTTTTCCTTCAAAAATTTCAAGACCTCCCAGTTTTGTAGGATCAAAGTTTTCAGTATCGCTGTATAGTTTAAAAAGAGCGTTAACTCTTATACCCCAAGATTCTGACCATTTCATATTTTTGACTCTACTGAGTGTCTCCTGAAACAGTTCTATAAAATACATCAGAAGTTCTTTCCTAGGAAGGAGTCCTATTCCCTTTGCTGTCATATTAACGAATTCTTCTTCCTCTGTCCACGTGGCTACCACCGGAAGGTGAGCGGAAAAGTAAGTGAGGGGTTCTCCTCTCATAATTCTTTTTAAATAATTCCTGCGGGATTCTACAAGCCATTTCATACAATTCTCAGGAATTCTCTTCATTGAAGCTCCTCCTTATTCTTTTTAAAAAGTCTGGTGTTATTTTTCTAATTCCTTCCTCCCGAGCTTTCTGCTCTACAATAGATATGACTATACCCCTGATAAAAAGGGGAATTGATTCCATTCTCTCCTTAGCTTCTTTTGTCCATTCCAGTTTAAAACTTGTTCTTTCCTTTTCCTCTAATACAAGAATATCTTCCTTTCCTTGAGGTTCATAATCACACAGAGGATCCTCCGCCATAATATCTCCAAAGGTGCTGAAAGCTCTTGCTCTACAACCCCCGCAAAGTTGTCTGTATCTACACAGACCGCACTTCCCTCCGTAGGTGTTTTTTCTGAGTTGTTCCAACACGGGTGAGGATTCCCATATCTCTTTAAAGGGTGTATTTCTTATACTACCTACAGAAATCGGCAAATAAGGGCAGGGATATACATTTCCGAAACTGTCTATCCTTACGTAATGCCTACCCGCAGGGCATCCTTTCATACCACCGCCTACAGTTAGTTTTTTCTCAGGAAAGAAACGATACAAATGGGGTGCACACCTTGCTCTTACAAAGATTCTACTTTCCTTAAGGGATATCTCCTGTAGTCTCTTTAAAAGATCTCCGTAAGTATTCACTTTTATAAAACTCTTGGCTGCTCTTCCTGTGCATACTATAAAGAAGAAATTCACCGCCTTGACTCCCAGATCTAAACCGAGTTTCACAAAATCTTCAAGTTGATCCGCATTTTGATCTGTAAGAGTTACATTCATCTGGGTCTCAATTCCTACCGCTTTTGCAATTTTTAAAGCCTCAATAGCACGTTTCCATAAGCCGGGAGAACCTCTGAAGTTGTCGTGGAAGTTCGGATTTACCGAATCTACACTAACACTTATTCCCTTAAGTCCATTTACTTTAAGGATCTCAGCCTTTTCTAAGGTAAGGAATCTACCGCTTGTTCCCAATACGGTTATGAATCCGAGATCAGAAGCAAGAGCTACTATACTGTCTATATCCTCTCTTAGGAGTGGTTCTCCTCCTGTTATGATAAGCATAGCTTGGGAATTGAAGACAGCAAGATTCCTTAAAATTCTTTCCATTTCTGAAAAAGGAAGATCTTCACTTCTAAGTTTTGCTTCCATAAAGCAATGAGGGCAGGAAAGATCACAGCGATCTGTTACACTTAAAGAAATAAGGAAAGGTTTTAGAGCTATACTTTCCATTCAGAGCTTCCCCCTGATTCACCAACAAATACACTAACGGGGGAATATCTGGCTACATTCTCCGCCACAGATCCCAGATCTAATCCTTCATCATAGTGTCTGCCAGTTTTTCCAACAAAGAGTAGGTCTATTCCAGCTTGTGTTACATAGTTGCATATACTTTCATAGAGATACCCTTCTACTACAGAACTTACAATCTTACCGTTGAACCCTTCAGATTTTAAAAGAGCAGATCCTTTATTAAGGATAAGTTCCCCTACTCTTTTGAGTCCTTTATCTATAAACTCATCGTGCAATCTCTCCTGTTCTTGAGATTTGAAGGAAAAGCCCTTTACGTGATACATAAAACGCTTTAGCTTGTCAAAGATAAATCTGTGAAGATTTGTATCAAAAACGTAAAGAAGGTGAAGCTCAGAATCAAAAAACTCCGCAAACTTTACAGCCTGCTTTAGTATTCCAAAAGAAGTTTCACTTCCGTCTAAAGCTACCGCAATTTTTTTAAAATCAGAAGAGTTCTTTACCACCAAAACATTACGGGGAAAGAATCTTAATACTCTAAGGCAGGTGCTTCCAAGATAACCTTCCTTTACTTTGTTAAACCCGTAAGCTCCTATAACTATAAGGTCAACCGATTCCTCGTAGGCTACCTTGAGCAAAGCGGAGTAGTTCTTTCCTTCTCTTACAATACATCTGTAAGGTATGCTGTGTTTACTGTAAAGATCTTTATAAGGCTCAAGATAGGAAAGTGAAATCTTCTCCATGGCTGTTCTCATAAGCTCATCATGAAATTCCCTTTGTTTAGCTAAAAACTCCTCTTTGTATTTTTCAGGTAAAATAGGTTCCATAATTCTGAAAGCCTTTTCGTGAAGCCGAACGTTGTAGCCGTGAAAACCTATAACTTCCGCTTTAAATATATCCGCAACTCTTGCGGAAATCTCAGCAACTTCCCGTGAGATAGGACTGTTGTCTATAGCAGCTATGATTTTTTTCATCGCTTTCCATTATAACAACTCCTTGTGAAGTTTCTTATGTTGTTTACAATTAATTTAATAACGTAGGGCGGTTAGCTCAGAGGGAGAGCGCCATCCTCACAAGATGGAGGTCGGCGGTTCAAGTCCGCCACCGCCCATTAATTCTTACAACACCGAAAAGTAAACACCTTCTCTTATTTTTAATACATTGTGATGTTTACCCGTATCTTCCATAAGCAGTTCTTCAGAAGTCAGCTCTTCTTTCAACTTATCAGCTACTTCAAACACTTCAGAAGGTAACCTTTCTTCTCCATCAAAGGGAAGAATTTGTGAAAACTCTTCAATCAGTATATCTTCTACTTTTTGAAGTGTGGGAAAAATACCTATTTCTCTTTCCACCCACGATATGTTCTCCTCAAGGATAGAAGTCAACATCTTTTTAGATTCTTCAGGAACGTTGAAAAGGGAAGCCATTAAAGAGCAGTTGAATCCAAGGAGTAAATTTCCTACAAAGACAAAAGATCCACCTATATCACCCGCCCCCTGTCCGCTTATCTTTTTTTCACTTCCCTTGACAACAATATCACTGATAGGCTTATACTTCACCTCTATACCAAGTCTTTTATAAGTTCTAATTACCGGTGTTGAGAATTTCCTACAAGCGTCTTCCACCCTGAAAGGTAGATAAGGAGATCCCCTTTTTATTATTAACTGATAGAAAATTTGATCTTTATCCAGAAGAACTGCACCCCCTCCTGTTTCTCTGCGAATTACAGGAATTCCGAGATCACGACATAAATCCACCCTTAGAATCTTAGGAACAGTATCGGAAAATCCGACGCTGATAAAGGTTTCCTCTGGAGATACTATCAGCAAACCTTCGTATCCTAAGCGAGCAAGTGCGTGGAAAAGAGTTACAGATCTTAGATTACCTTGCTTACCAGCTTTGTAAATCTTCATTTTCCTTAAGAAAAACTCTCCACCGCGGAGGTGAGAGGCAGGAAGAACAGCCAAGAGAGGAAATATCGTAAATTTTAAAAACCTTAGGATTAGAAGGTATATGCACAAAGATAAATACGGTATTCTTGCCGAGAGTAGTGAAGTCTTTCTTCCAATTTTGAACTTGACTGATTAATTCCTTTAACTTCTCCACTGCAGATTCTCTGCTGAAAACTTCTCTTTTGTTTTCTTTAAGATCTTCAAAAATCCATTCTCCGTCGGGGAGTTTATTAAGTATTTCAACAGCTTGCTGTTCGTTAGAAATTCCGTAAAATCTCATTAAATTTCTCTTTTATTTATCATAAGAGCTATTTCCTTTGCAAAATAAGTTATTATCATATCCGCTCCAGCTCTTTTTATGGAAAGGAGAATTTCCAAAGCCACCTTCTTTTCGTCTATCCAACCCAATCTTCCTCCAGCTTTTACCATGGAATACTCACCACTTACATTGTAAGCACATACAGGCAGAGGGAGTGACTTTCTAACATCGGAAATTACGTCCAAATAAGAAAGAGCAGGTTTCACCATCACTATATCCGCTCCTTCAAGGGCATCTATCAGCACTTCCTTCAAAGCTTCTCTCCTATTGGCGGGATCCATCTGATATCCTCTTCTATCTCCGAAGGAAGGTGCGCTTTCCGCTGCTTCTCTGAAAGGACCGTAGAAGGCAGAGGCGAATTTAGCAGAGTAAGCCATGATAGGAATATGGGAAAAGCCTTCCTCATCAAGGGCTTCTCTTATTGCCTTTACCATACCGTCCATCATTCCTGAAGGTGCTACCATATCCGCTCCGTTTTTTGCGTGAGAAACAACCTGTTTTTTAAGATTTTCAAGAGTAGCGTCGTTATCTATATCGCCGTTTTTTAAAACCCCACAATGACCGTGAGTGGTGTATTCGCAGAAACACACGTCGGTTATAAGATACATATCTGGAACTTCTTTTTTAAGTTTACGCAGAGCTTTTTGAATTATTCCCTCATCACTCCAAGTATCAGATCCAATATCGTCTTTTTTTTCAGGAATCCCGAATAGGATAACCGCTGGAATTCCAAGATCTCTAATCTCTTTAACCGCATCTACTACTTTGTCCACGGAATACCTGTAAATACCGGGCATAGAAGGTATTTCTTCAACTATATTCTCACCGTAACGGACAAAAATAGGACATATAAGATCTTCTAAGGTGAGAGCAGTTTCTCTAACAAGTTTTCTTATATTCTCACCCTTTCTTAATCTTCTCGGTCTGGAGTAAGGAAATTTGAAAAACATCATAAGATAAAATTATATCAGGATAGCGGTTATACTATAGGATTCCATGGAAACGGAGCAGGTATCCGTAAAAGAAGCTATTGTGCTTGGAATAGTAGAAGGATTAACGGAATTCTTACCAGTATCCTCAACTGGTCATCTAATACTTACGGTTCATATCTTGGGAATACCCCATACAGAGTTTATCAAGAGTTTTGAAATATCCATTCAGCTCGGTTCAATAATGGCTATTCTGTTTCTTTACAAAGAAAGATTTGTAAGAGATTACGAACTGTGGAAAAGAATAGTATTTGCTTTTATACCCACAGGTGCAGTAGGCTTTGTCCTTTACAAACTTATTAAAGAACATCTGATAGGAAATGATTTAATAGTAACGGTTAATCTTTTTGTAGGAGGTATAGTTCTTATATTAGCTGACAGGCACAGTAATCGTTTCAAAGGGTTTGAAGACGTAACTCAGATGCCTCTTTGGAGAGTTTTTATTATCGGTTTATTTCAATCTATAGCTGTTGTTCCCGGTGTTTCGCGATCAGGTGCTACAATAATAGGCGGTATGTTCATGGGTTTATCCCGCAAAAGTGCCGCTGAGTTCTCTTTTATACTGGCTGTTCCTACAATGTTCGCCGCTACAGGTTACGATCTTACCAAAAGCGGAGCTTCCTTTTCAGCGGAACAATGGAAACTGCTTACCCTTGGATTTTTAACCGCCTTCATTACGGCTTTTTTTACCGTTAAAACCTTCATAAGCTTCTTAGAAAAACACGGTTTTACTCTCTTCGGTATTTATCGGATACTTATATCTTTTATCTACGGTAGTATCTTTCTTTTATGAAAAGAGCTGTCCTTCTCACAGGTGCAAAGAGGATAGGTTACGAAATAGCTAAGAGTCTACTACAAGAAGGTTATAATCTGAGTATTGTTTACAGAAAACCTTTCAAAGGTATGTCCGATTTAAAACTATTCGCTTTAAAATCAGGTTCTAAGATTCTTTTCCTAAAAGCGGATTTAGAAAATCCTTCCTACTGGGAAAGCATAGTAGAAAAAACCTTCAGAAAGTTTAACAGAATTGATGCTTTTCTTCATCTTGCCTCTCCTTATAGAGAAACACCTATTAAGAGTTTAAAACTGAGTGACCTTAAGGAACACATTACTCCGACAGCAGAGTCTTTCTTTTTTCTCTCCCTTTACTCCTTTAAAAAAATGCTTCTGAATAAGGGATACGTTAAGGGTAGAATTATTGCCTTTGGGGATTGGGCTGTAGATCATACACCTTACAGAAACTTCAGTGCCTATTTTCTTTCAAAGGGATCTCTTCACAGCGCTGTGAAAATACTTGCAAAAGAGTTCGCTCCCGAAGTTTTGGTAAACTGTATTGCTTTAGGACCTACTTTAAAAGCGGAAAACTTGAGCGAAGAAGAGTGGAACAGAATTCTTTTAAATACTCCTTTACGCCGTGAAGTAGCTATAAGAGATATTGTATCCCTTACTCTTTTCCTTCTAAAGGCGGAAAGTATAACAGGTGAAATAATAAAACTTGACGGGGGAAGACATCTGAGTGGTTCTGGAACTTAAAAATACTATTTGTTGTTTTTCATAGCTTTACGTATCTTATCTTCTATAAGATCCTTATAGTAGAGCTTTTCTTTTTTCATTTTCTCTATCTCCATTTTAAGATCGTGAGTCATAGGGTGGTGTCTTTCCAGCTTGGCTATGTCTTTGTCCAATTCATCGTGTCTATCTTTCCACTGGCGGAATTCTCTATCCTGTTCGTAGAGTTTTTTTACAATCTCTTCCCTTTTCATAACACGTCCCCCCTTCTGGGTCTGAAGACTATTAAACCACATAGGGAAAAGAAATATCCCAGTAAAAGTGAAGATAGATTTCCTGCAAAAAGAAAGAACAAAAATCCTATCGCAAAGGGAATACACAGAGATACCCAGCTCCAAAAATACCGCCTTACAGCGGTATAACTCCACAAATTCTGTGTTGTGCTTACGGGAAACTTCTTTTTTCTTACAAGGAAAGCAATACCCCAACTCAGCAAAGCGGAAATCACCTGTAAGGTGTAAACGTATAAAACCAACTTGTAAGAGACAGGAAGAGAGAAAAATGGATAAAGAGCAATACAGATTGCAAGTAAAACGGAGATGAACCCTATAAAGACTGCATTTAGCTGAACTGCTCTTCTTACAAAAACTTCACTTCTTTTACCGGAAGTTCCCTGAGCCATAGAAATTCTTCCCTTCTTGGACCTGTGGAGAGCATTATTACAGGAACACCTGTAAATTCCTCTATAAAACGTATGTAATTTTCAGCTTCCGCGGGTAAGTCCTTAGGAGTTTTAATACCCTTTGTGTTTTTAAGCCAACCTTTAAGTGTTTCATATACAGGTTCTATCCTTTTAAGAGTCTCAGCAGAAGAAGGGAAATAGTCTATTTTGCTTCCTTCGTATTCGTAAGCAACGCAGACTTTAATCTCCTCAAAACTGTCAAGAACATCAAGCTTGGTAAGAATTAAACCGTCAAGACTGTTAACTCTAACAGCGTATTTAAGAGCTACAAGATCAAGCCAACCGCATCTTCTTGGTCTGCCTGTAGTAGAACCGTATTCCCCACCCGCGATTCTGAGTTTTTCACCTTCTTCACCTGTAAGCTCCGTAGGGAAAGGTCCTCCACCTACTCTTGTGGTGTAAGCTTTAGCAACCCCTATCATATAAGCGTCTGCAAAGAACTTAGGAGGCAAACCTGTCCCGTTGGACAGTCCGAGAGCGGAAGAATTAGAGGAAGTTACATAAGGATATGTTCCCATATCAACATCAAGCATTGTTCCTTGTGCACCTTCAAAGAGCATGCTCTTCTCAGCTTCAAGAAGAAATCTGGAAACATCACACACCATATCTTTGTATTTGTAATACTTCACTAAGGTGTTCTCAAAAATCTTTTCTACATCTAAATCATGGCTTTCACAAAACACTTTTTCGCAGATGTCTTTTACAAAAGCTACGTTTTCCTCCACAAGGGAATGAAATCTTTTTTCATCTTCAAGATCTACCATACGTATGCCTTTTCTGCCGAATTTGAACATATAAGCGGGTCCTATTCCACGAAGTGTAGTTCCTATACCTTTTTTCTTTTCAAAGAGTCTGTCCAAAAGCTTGTGGTATGGCATTACAAGATGAACTCTATCGCTTATATAAAGTCTGTTTCTGTATAAGATTCCCTTTTTTTCAAGATCTGTAAGCTCGCTGTCAAGAACATCAAGATCTACTACCATTCCTTGAGCTATTACACCTGTTACATGAGAGTGTAAAATACCCGTCGGAAGTATATGAAGTATAAATTTACTGTTGTTAACTAATACCGTATGACCTGCATTACTACCTCCCTGATATCTGACAGTTATTTCAAAGTTCTCGGAAAGAAGATCCACTATCTTACCCTTTCCTTCATCTCCCCATTGAGCACCGAGAATGACAAGTTTTCTGACCATTGAACTATTCTAAATAGCCTGCTTCTATACCTATGCAAGCATTGTAAATAAACTCTATTTTCTCCTTATATTTTTTTACAATTTCCATATTTTCCGATCCCGGTTGAAACCATACAACAGAAGCTCCTATTTCTATAGCCTCTGATACAATTGGTTCTATGTGAGCGGGATTTCTGAATACATTAACTATATCAACTTTTTCAGGTATCTCTTTAAGGGAAGGGAGAACTTTTATTCCCATGATCTCAGTGCCAGCGTATTTTGGATTTACAAAGTAAACTTTATGCTTACCTTTTCTGAGCAACTTTTCTGTAGTGAAAAAAGAGGGACGCTGTGGGTTGGGAGATATTCCAACAACCGCTATAACTTTCGCTGTTTTAAGTTTTTCAAGAGCCTCTTCTTTATGAGCAACTTCGGACATAAGTTTTTATTATATCAAGAGTAATCCTCCGCCAAGCTGTCTAGAAGAGGAAGAATTTGAAGGAGATTACTCTTGGCTTCTAAAAGATCTCTTCTTATAACTTCGTAGTTATCTCCCAAAAGATAATAAAGGTTTAAAAGAGTTTCCTTGTTATCCGCATCACAGATAAGCTTTTCAAGATTTTTTCTTATTCTGTAATTTAGATCCAACAAGCAGTGTTGTGATACCTTATCTGATACAACCAGAGATTTCAAAAGCTCTATCAGCTCTCCTAATTCCTCCTTTTCTTCTTTTTCCATACCTGCTCCCCCCGCTTGAGAATTTTAGCCGATATAAAATTATAATAAAATTTCACATTTTTTTCACGATAAGTATAAAAGTATTAAGTGTTAAAAATTCAAAGGGAGGTATGTATCATGAAGCACTTCTACGAATCTTTTTCCCACACTGAAAGGCTCAATCGGCAAAGAGGTTTCACGCTGATTGAGCTGTTGGTAGTCATTGCTATAATTGCTATTCTGGCAGCCATTGCAATTCCGCAGTTCGCAAAGTATAGAATGCGGGCTTTTAACAGCGCTGCGGAATCGGACTTGAGAAATCTCGCAACAGCTCAAGAAGCTCTTTTTGCGGAGAATATGATTTACGGTATAACTGAAGACGGTAATACACTGCCTGGATCTGGAACAACTGGAGGAAACGGAGCCATAGTAGATGGTCCAGTTCCCGCAGCAACGGAAACACAGGCAGGAGCGTTGATAACCGCGACTATCCCCGGCGCAGCACAAAACGTTGGTATAGGTATAGCGGTTAGTAATAACGTTGACATTCAGGCTAATACACCGGCAAATGATCTGAGCAACTACGTAGCAATAGCTCACCACAATCAAGGAGATACTGCATACGGTAAGGATTCAGACTCTACTGCCATATACAGGTGTAAAGACGACGCTTTTGTGGGAGATGCTGCCGCAAGTTTACCAGTAGCAGCGCCAGCACCTATTGCCAACTCCGACGATTTCAACGGAGTGAACTGTGGTGGAGATCTTGGTTGGGTAGCTCAGTAATTTAACTGCCCCCTTTGCGGGGGCTTTGATTAAAATTCTAATTGATGTCTCTTTACGATCTGATTATAAAAGGTGTTCTCATTGCGCAAGGAAACCGAATAGCAGATATAGCTATTAGTGATGGAGTAATAAAAAAGATAGAACCAGATATAAAAGAAGAGGCAAAAGAGAAAATCTCAGGAAAGGGTAAGCTTGTTATACCAGCTTTTGCCAACATGCACACTCATGTGCCTATGACTCTCTTCAGAGGCTTAGGAGCTGATCTTCCCCTTATGGATTGGCTTCAAAAGATTATCTGGCCCCTTGAAAAAGAATTTGTTTCCCCTGATTTTGTGAAAATCGGAACAGAGCTGGGTGTTCTTGAGATGATCAAATCAGGAACAACTCTTTTTATAGATATGTATTTTTTTGAAGAAATGGTGGGAGAAGTGGTGGAATCCGCTGGTATAAGAGCGGGTTTAGGTTTCGGAATTTTGGACTTTCCTACAAAAGTTGCTAAAACACCAGATGAATATATAAAAAAAGCAAAGAAATTTGCTGAAAATATAAAAGATCATAAAAACGTGTTTCCGGTTATCTGCCCTCATGCACCCTATACTTGCTCAAAAAACACCTTACTAAAAGCGAAAGAGCTTGCTCAAGAGTTGAATTTATTGATTCACATACACGTAGCAGAAACACAAACTGAAGTGGAAAGGATAAGGGAAGAGTTCGGGAAAACACCTGTAAGGTATCTTAACGATATAGGTTTTCTCGGTGAAAATGTTCTTTGCGCTCATATGGTATGGCTTGACGCAGAAGAGATAGACATAGTAAAGGAAACAAATACCGCAGTGGTTCACTGTCCGGAAAGCAATCTTAAGTTAGCTTCCGGTATAGCACCTGTGCCGGCTTACTTGGGAAAAAACCTTAGGATTACCTTAGGAACAGACGGCTCCGCTTCTAATGATAACCTTGACATGATGGAAGAAATGGCAACAATGGCAAAGCTTCACAAGGGAACATCTATGAATACGTCCGCTATAGACGCAACAACCGCTTTAAAAATAGCCACGGAAAACGGTTTTTCCTGTGCCGGTATAAAGGCAGGGAGAATTGAAGAAGGATATGAAGCGGATTTAATACTGATAGATACTGATTGTCCCCATCTTACACCTTTATACGATCCCGTAGCTCAAGTGGTATATTCTGCAAGATCGTCGGATATAGATACAGTAATATGCAAAGGAAAGGTAATAATGGAAAATAAAGAGGTTAAAACCTTAGATGAAGAAAGAATTCTAAGAGAAGCTCAAACATGGGGAGATAAAATTAAGAATTTCATTACAAAGCATTTCACAAGGGATTAATAAAAACCTCCGCTTTGTCCAATTCTCTAAGGACTCCGACTATTGTGGAGGGCTTTATACCCGGCACCGTGACAAGAGCGTTTAACAAAAGCTCTACTGTGAAAGGAGGTTCAACGTAAAGATCCGTAACTTTTCCGCCTTCAACTGTTGAAAATCTACCGAGATCCTCCGCAAATTTATCCGCAATATTTTTCTCTTCATTGTTCATTACATAAATAAGCGCTTTGTTCAAAATCTCTAATGCATATTCCCTGCGAGATACGGGCATAAAATCAAGACCAGTCTTTATATCTCTCAAAGTATTAACCGTATCTACAAAATCACTATAAGGAAGCCCGTATCTGGGAAGAACCGTAGAAACCTTCACATCGGCAAACCTGTTCATAAGGGAGTTTAAAACATCTCCACAAGGCATGTATATTCTGTGATACAGCCTTATTTCCTCTTTTAGATTTGTAGATTTTTCGTTAAAAAGAGAACTGAAAAGTTCTGGAGTGAACAGATATCCTGTTTCCTCTTCATAGAGACAAAATCCCCCTACGGAAGGTGAAAAGTTGACAGGTATAAAACGGAGTCTGTGTCCCGTAGCAATGGTTACATTATAAGAGGGAAAATCTTCAAAAGTTCTTATCCTGCCGGATTTACAACCTGATTCTGAAAGACATCTTTTAACGGAGTAATCGGTAATAAACTGAACCTTGGTTTTCTGCTCGGAAAGGATAAAAGTGTTGTAAAGGCTGGCAAGTTCTCCTGTAAGGAGTATAACTGCGTCTAAGCTTTCCAAACTGAAAAGAGTATCTTCTACAAGATTTCTTACACTGCTCCACTCATCAAGAGTTCCTATGTTTATTAAAAGAGCAACTCTTTTGTCCCTTCCTTCGTATATCCTCAGATACACATTCTTTAAAAGAACGGGAACCGAAGCGAACTTTGATACTCTGTAGAGATTTTCTTCTACTTCTTCAACAGGTTTGAACTCTTTGAGAACCTTCTCCCCTTCTGAAAGAACCACACGTATAGGTTTGGCTTTTTCTATAAGATTTTGAATAAAATCCTTGGTGTCTTTAAATCTCTGCTCCAATTCGATTTCTTCGTAATCCTTTACGTTTACAGAAACACTCTCAGATTCCAGAATGCTGAGAATTCCATCAAGAGTGCAGTCCAAACCCAAGATTTTTCCTTCATACATCAGTATATTACAATCGGTGCTGTCCGATACTTCCACTAAAACCGTTTTTTTGCTGTTAGAAAGCTTAATAAGGGTATTAAGCAATCCGAGTTGAGAAGCTTCTTCTGGACCTAATTTGTGTAAGTAGCTTAATCTGTTCAGAAGTTCCAAAGGGTTAAAGGGTTTTCTTATAAAATTAAGTTCGGAAAATCCTACACTTCTGAGTTTTCTTTCTTCCTCTTCTCTGTCTATGAAGAAAAAAGGTAATGCTATTTTATCCTCTTTCCACGCATTGAGCCATGCCTTTACGTCCGCGTGATTTATCATGACAATGTCTACATCTGTAGAATATATGAGATCAGAGAACATTTTCTCATTAGCAGCTATAAGTAGCTTGTGTCCCGTTACATTGAAGATATCTCCTAAGAGGGGAAATATTTCCCTATCTTTGTCAAGCAGAAGTGCTTTTACAGCCATTACTCTATCTCCTTCTTCTTTGCAGCTGTTTCAAGTAGATTCAGCTGTTCTCTAAGGGTGTTAATTGATTGGATAACCATAAAAAAGGAATGTTCTACTTTAAGCAAAGCTGATTGAAAAGAAGGTTCATCGCTTAAAAGACGCAGTTCTCTGAATTTTCTGTAAAACTCATCAATTTCTGTTCCCCACTCTAATAAACGAATAACCACTTCCCTTGAAAGCTTTAAAGCTTCCTCTTTGCTTTTTGCCATTCCTTCCCCCTAAGGTAAAATTTATTTGCCCGATTTTTCTATAGCCACTTCTCCTCCCATACCTATTCTGAGTAAGTCCTTGTTCCCTTTAACGATTTTAACCTTAAGAGGAATTCTCTGAACCACTTTTGTAAACTCGCCGGCGGTTATATCTCTCGGAATAAGGGCAAATTTAGACGCTACCGCTCTTCCTATTTCTTCCACTACTCCTTCAAACTTCTCATCGGGAAAGGCGTCTATTTTTATGAAAACCCTGTTACCTTCCTTTACACCACGGAGTTTGGTTTCCTCCAATAAGACAAGTAAATAAATATCCTTAGGATCGTAAAGAGCATAGACAAATTGTCCCTGCCTTATTACCTCTCCTACACTTACGAACCTCTTAAGCACATAGCCTTCTACAGGGCTTTTAAGGATTGTTTCCTCTATCATATTTCTTAAATCTTCCTCCTTTTTCTCAAGAGCTTCCAATTCCTTTTTAAGAGCTTCGGTTTTTTTATCCAATTCCCTTAACTGCTCCAGCTTTGCTAAAAGCACATCTCTCTCTTTAAGAGCTATTTTGTAATTCATTTTAAGACTTTCTTTTTTTCTCCTGAGAACTTTAAGCTCTGTTTCAACTTTTTCAAATTCTCTTAAAGGAATAACTCCTTTTTTGTGTAAATCTTCCAAGCGCCTTTTATCTCTTGAAAGCTGATCTATCTTAGCTGAAAGAGCTTCTATCTCCTTAGCGAGAGCTAAAGAGTTCATGCGGGCGATTTCAATTCTCCCAAGGATCTCCTTCTTTAAGGTTCTTTTTTTCTCTATTAGAGCTTCTATTTCTTTTTGCAGACGCTCTTTGTGTTTTTCTATCTCTTGCAGTTTTAGCTTTAAATCTCTGTCTTCAATTTTGGCAAGAGGTTCTCCTTTTCTAACTCTTTCTCCTTCTTCTTTAAAGAGTTTCACTATACGACCGTTCAGTCTTTTATAGGCTACTTTTGTGAAAGAATCACTTTCCACAAAAACTGCGTTGGTTATAGCATGTGTAATTCTGTAGTGTATCCATTTTCCTCCAATTACAGAAAGCACTGCACCAACACCGAGAAAAAGGAAAAGTCCTAAGATTCTAAAACGCTTCATACCCTACAACCTTATTAAGTTTAAACACTTTCAAAATCAACTCATAACGGTTCATCTTGAGGGTTCTCTCCGCCGTTGTAAGGTAGCTCTGAGCGTCAAGAATTTCCCTGTTTGTTCCCAAACCTGCCTTATACTTCTCCTTTGCTATTCTCAAGTGTTCTTTCGCCGATTTGAGTTGTTCTTCCGCTAACTTTATTTTCACTTTTACAGCTTTTATATCTTCAAGGACTGTTTTCAGTTCAAGAAGTGTTCTTCTTCGGGTTTCTTTATACCTTTCAATGGCTTGCCTGTAAATTAGACGGCTTATTTCAAGAGATCGGAATCTTCTAAAACCGCTGAACAAGTTCCAGTGCAAAGCTAAGGAAACCGCATATCTGTCTTTCGGAAATAGATCTGACTCTTCCGTCCTTTGAAAGAAAGCGGATAAGATCAAACGAGGAAAAAAGTAAGAACGCGCTAAATCTATTGATTTTTCAGCTACGGTGATTTGCTGATTCAGATAAAGCAGAAGAGGTTTTTTCTCCACACGAGAAAAAGTTTGCTCAATTTCTTCATAGGAGATTTCTTTGTAATCGGTAAGTTCCTCCACTTCATTAACCTTTTCTCCTATTAAATAGGAAAGATAATTTAAAGCTTTCTTATAATCAGCCTTAGCGGAAGCTAACTTTTCTCTTGCTTCGTATAACTTTACGTTTGTCTCAAGTATATCTTTGTAAGCTACTACACCTTCTCTGTAAAGCTCCTTTACATCTTCAAGATGGGCTTTTATACTCTGTATATTTTTTTCATGAATTTCTACCGCAGCTTTCGCCATTAGGGCTTTTACATAGGCTTCTCTTACTTTGTAGAGTATTTGCTGCTTTTTCTCTTCCACCAAGTATTTGTAAGATTTCTCTGTGATTTTTTTGATCTCGTATTCTTCAATGGAAGAAGGATTGTAAATTTCCTGAAGAATCTGGAGAGTGAACTTAGGATAGCTTTCACGTTGAAATACAAACTCCCGAGGCGGAAAAGAGGGAAAGTTGAAGGCAAAGCTTTGCTTTTTGGAGAGAGTGTAAGATACTTCTATATCCGCACGTGGAAGGAATCTGCCAAAGTGTTCAAGTTTTTCAAGATGTTTCTTATCCAATTCTATCATCTCTATTTTCAACTGCTCAAAGTTCTCCAACGCTTTTCTTTCAGCTGTTTTAAGTGATATGCCGAAAGACAGAGAAAGAAATACTAAGAGAAAACACCAACTTCCTTTAAAACTTCTATCCATTTTGATGAAACCTCTTTGTTGCTTAGTATCAGCATTTCTATAAAATGACGGGCTGTTCCTAAGAGAATATGAGCTTTTATCTCGCTTTTTGACAGTCCTAAGAGTTCAAGGGATTCCTGAGTCTTTCTTAAGAAGATTTCCTTACTCTCCTTGTAAAATTTTTGAAATTCTGCACTTGTGCATATAGCTTCAAAAAATAAGATCTTTGCAAGTTCCCTCTCCTTTATCATGAGATCAAAGGTTCTTAGGAAAAGCAAAACTTTTCCTTGTTCTGAATTTCCTTCCCTTATAAGGGATATCCCATTTTCCATAAGGGATAGAAGTTCTTCTTTGACGGTTTCCAGAAGGCTGAGAAGGAACTTTTCCTTACTTTCAAAGTAGAGATAAAAAGTGCCGTGAGCAAGTCCCGCTTTTTCTGTTATATCGGAAACCCTTGCACAGTGAAAGCCTTTTTCATAAATAACTTTTTTTCCTGCTTCTACCAGTTTTTCTCTGGTTTTTTGTGACTGACTCATCAGTTAGATAATATACCAGAAAAAGATTACTCTTCTCTGAGCCAGATTTTTAAAAGAGCTGCTACCTTTTTGGGTTCCTTACGGGCTACTTCTGTAACTGTTTTGACAGCTGCTATTTCTTTGGCGGTTTCTCTGAGTGCCTCCGCACCTACAATAGCGGGTATTTCCTCCTTAGGAGGTGGAGCTTCTACAGGGACGGGTTTGGGCTTTCTTCTTAAAAAGCGAATAAGGGTAAACAAAAGCAGTAGGGTTATAACCGCTCCCACTACCACTGGAATTAGAAGTTTTTTCCACAGCGGTTGCGGAGGAATTTCTTCCGTTATCGGAGACGGTTTTTCAAAGGGAATTGCTACAACGGAAAGAGTATCACCTCTGGTAGGATTCAACCCAGCGGAGGCGAAAACTATCTTTTCTACTTTTTCCGTATCAATATTCTTTAATGAGCTGTTAACTATAACTCCTACGCTTATGCGTTTTATCTTAAGAGTAGGATCTACAGAAACTATTTCTTTTTTACTGACTTCGTAATTTGTAATGGTTTCTTTTTTTTCCGTAAGAGTTCCTGTCTGCCCTTGCACAGCACCAGTAGCGGGGGGGATATTAGCGGTTGCACCCGGCACACCGCCCGGTGCTATTCCTGTAACTTTTTCCTTTTTCTTTTGCTCACTTACAACAGCTGTTTTATCGGGATCGTATATTTCTTCCCTTTTTTGAATTTTGGAAAAATCCAATTCCGCTGAAACCCTAACCTTTACATTACCAACCCCAAAGGCGGATTCCAAAGCACTTTGGATTTTCCTTTCAAGCCGTCTTTCAAAGTCCGATCTTATCCTTAGCTGTTTATCGGAAACAGCTTCTTCGCCTTCTTCAAGAGCGGCGGTAAGATTTCTTCCTTTGTCGTCTATGACTACCACGTTTTCAGGTTTGAGATTCTCCACACTGGCAGCTACTAAATTTCTTATAGCTGATACCTGTTGAGGACTCAAATCAGCACCCGCTTTAAGCTTTACAAAAACAGAGGCACTTGGTTCTTTTTCATCTCTTAGGAATAAAGACTTCTCCGGTAGAGCAATGTGAACTCTTGCATCTTCTATACTACGAAAACGCAGAATTGTCCTTACAAGTTCTCCTTCCAAGGCTCTTTTGAAATTAACCCTCTGTTGAAACTCGGAAATACCTATTCCGCTTTTATCAAACAGCTCGTAACCTATAATTCCTTTACTGGGAATACCTTTTGCTGCAAGCTTGAGTCTTATATCTCTTAACTCGTTTTCCGGAACCAGCACTGTTCTTCCGTCTCTTCCTATTTTGTAAGAAATTCCTTCTTTATCAAGCTCCGTCAGTATTGCGTTCATATCTTCAGGGCTTAATCCCGTGTAAAGAACAGAGTATTCGGGCTTGAGTCCGTAAAGAAGTAAAGTTATTAACAGGGATATAAGAACAGCAGGACCTATTACAATAAGGATTTTTTGGGAAAGCGGAAGGTTTGCAAATCTTTCCTGAAGATTTTTAAGAAACTCTTTCAGGTCAGCCATCTTACACTTGCATTCTCATGAGTTCCTGATAACCCTCCAGCAACTTGTTACGGATTTCAATAAGAAGGTTAAGAGCTACTCCCGCTTTTTCAAATTCTATAACCATTCTGTGAAGGGGAATATCCTCTCCCCTGAGAACTGCTTCCCTTATTTCCTTAGCCTTCCCCTGCTGAGCGTTAACCCACTCTAAGAATTCTTTAAGGGTATTTGCAAAATCCTGTGCAGATTCTACTTTCTTTCCTTTTTCCTTTAAAAAGTTTTCAAATAAAGGTAAATTTATATTACCTATCTCCATAGCTCTATTACTCTGTTTGCCATTTCCTTAGTCATATTAAAAGCGTTTAAATTAGCTTCATAGCTTCTAACAGCGGATATCATATCAACCATTTCCCTTGCAAGATCTACGTTAGGAAGCTGAACAAAACCATTAGCGTCCGCTCTTGGATTTTCAGGATCGTAAATTAATCTAAAGGGTGCATCTGATTCTCTAATAGCTTCTACGGAAACGGGGATTTCCCCTTTATCTACTCTTTTGGGATCATAGACCGCTCTGAATACTACTTCCAGTTTTCTAAAGGGTTCTCCAGTGTTTTTATAAGATTCGTAATTTGCAAGATTAGAAGCTATAGTGTTCATTCTTATACGCTGAGCATACATACCGGAGGCGCTTATTTCAAAAGCACGAAATAGATCGTTCATCTTTTACCTCCCCTTATTACTTTGTTGAGTTTGTTAAAACTACCGGTGATCATTTTCATATAAACTTCGTAAGCGATTCTGTTTTGGGCAAGCTTTGCCATTTCCTCTTCCAGACTTACGTTGTTTCTATCGTTTCCTATAAGATTTCTTTTAAGCTCAATAACTTTAAAATCTTCTTTATGAGAATAAGTTATATGTTTGGGATTTGTTCTCTTCAAGGGTATTCTATTCAACTCTTTTAAAAAGGTTAAATCCTTAGCTCTGTAGTTTGGAGTATCAGCATTAGCTATATTGCTCAGCAGGATTTTATGACGCTTCCAAGTAAAATCCACATAAGGTTCAAGCTTTTTTACACTTTTAAAAATATCCATATCAGCTTCCCCATAAGGTGAGTATAACCCTGCTCCATATATTATCTTTTTCTTTCGCTCTTTTTACAACCTGTTTTAACGTTTGTTGATCTCTGGAAGTTTCAGCTATGACCGCTAATCTGAATAAAGCCCACCAGTATTCCTCCGAGTTTTCATCAGCTTTGTGAAGTATTTTTTTGTAGAATTCCTCGGCGGTGGTTATATTACCTTTTGTGTATAAGAGATCCGCAATTCTCAAATACAGAGGAACAGCGTAGGAACTAAATCTAGGATCTTCAAAGTTAACTTCTTTCGCAATTCTAACCATCAAAGGAAGATCTGATTTCAAATAAGCTATGAGAAGAGTTGCTTCCTTTCTGTCCCTATCCTTAAGGAATTTCTGCGCTTCCTTGAGAATTCTTAGAGAATCTTTTAACTTGTTCCTTATTAAATACAATTTACCTTTCAAAAAGAGTTGTATTCCTCTATCCTCTAAGTGTGGTAATATCTTCTGCGCATCTCCATCTCCTAAGAAAACAAGACTCCTTGCAAGGAGTTCAAGACTTTTTTGATCACCGAACACTTTAAGAAAATTCTTCGGATTTACTTTATAAAGACGAACTATAAGAGAGGCGGATTTTCTATTGTAATAAGAGAGTTCTCTTAGTTTATTCCTGAGTTTATAAACAAACTTCTTAAAAGAGAAAAGATCTCCTTCCAAGATGAACTCTTCAAGGTGTATCTTTTTCACTCTTAAAAATTTTTCTTCTTCTGGAGTTAATTTTTCGCTTTCCAGAGCAAAATAGTAAACTCCCAAGGCTGGAAGTTCTCCGTATGAATCTTCTACATTCAACCATCCCAGTTTAAGGAGTTGTTCTCTGTAATTACCTAAGTTTTTCCTGTAAACTTTAAGAAAATCACTGTAATACCAAAGAGAGGAAAAAAGTATCTGAGCTAATTTACTGTAAAAGAGATTTTCTTTTTCTACAAGTCTTTCAAGATTCCTATAGGCTTCTCTGTAATTTCCCGTTTCTAGATTTATAAAAGCTAAATAAAAGTTCGCTCTTTCCTTATATACTTTGAAGCTATCGTTTTTGACAGTCAGTTCTAAATACAAAAGCGCCCTACGCCAGTTTCCTAATTTGTAATAAGAAACTCCTAATCTAAAAAGCAAATTAGCATCTTCCTTTAAATACGGATTTAGATTAAGAGCTTCCGTAATATACTCAACAGCTCTTTTGTATTTTCCTAAATTAAAATTATAGAAAGCTATTGTCATATAATAGAGATCAAGGAAATCGGAAGGAACCCCCTTAAGTCCCAATTCCCTGAGATAAGTGTATCCTTCCACTGTTCCTTCCAAGGAAGCTGCGTAACTGTATTTAATCATATACTCAGGCTTTTCTGTTTCTCCGTATAGATTAGCGTAGATATTCTTTGCGGTGTCATACCACTGAATAAGCAGATAAGAATCTGCAATAAACTCTCTTTGAACATGAATAAATCTGGGAACTTTATAGTAAAAGGGATACTGATTCAAAAATCCTATGGAAGCTATGACTCCTTTTTTGCTTCCGAAAGCGTAAGAGTAAAGAGAGTAACTCTTTCCAAGATACAGATAAGCAAGTTCACCGTATTGTGATAAGGGATCTACTTTATAGGCTTTTGAAAAGTAAAGGATTGCGTCTCTGTAGTTCAGAATTTCTAAGCTTTTAAGGCCCTTACGAAAGTATTTTTCGGACAAATTTTCGCTACGAATCCTTTCAGCATTATAAGAATAGGTTGAAACTAGAACTATCAGCAGAGCTACGAGAAGTTTTCTCAGAAGAAAGCTCATCTTCTCTTATATTACCCCTATCTTTTTCCTCTCTCCTTATAGTCTTTACAGTTTTTACTATAAGATCGTTGCCGTTTATTCTCAAAGCTTCAAGATTAATCCCGAGATCTTGAAGGGTTTTGTAGAGACGCTTCACTTCCAAGTAAGAAACAGGAAATTCCCAAGATTCTTTCAGTTTTACGTTTACACTCATATTGTCTTTTTGGAAGATAAATCTCATGTGAGCAGATTCAAACCGTAAATCCAAGCGTTTTACCTCCCTCTTAGGAACTCCGAGATGATTAATCTCTCTTCTTTCCACAAATTGAACTTCCTGAGTTTCTTTCTCCGAAGAAGAATTAGGGAAGGATATATCCCCTACTTGGAAAAAAGCTTCCCTATCAGATAGGGTGGACGACTTTGTAGATTCACGGTTTTGAGCAAAAGTAAAATTTTTCCCAACAGAAGGCTTTTCTTTGAAAGGGGATAAATAAGCGGGGAGTCTAACCTCCCCGCGGGGGTGTGGGGGGTCCTGCACAGGAGGGTTTTCAACCGTCTCCTTGGAAGATACTCTTGTAATTTTCTGTCCGAAAACTTTTTCCGCTTTTTCTTTTGTATATCCGCGTTGGGAATTAACACCATGTTTTGTAAAAAGCGGAATTTTACGATTAGATCTTATCTCTATTTGTTGATATTCATATTTTGTAAAATCCTCACTTGGAAGTTCCTTTTGAGTGGTTTCTGGTTTTATTTCTTCAGAAGAAAAAGCTGGAAAATTCTCCTTTATAGGAACTCGGTATTCCGAAACAGGCTTTCCCTGCCTAATTGATAGACTTTCATGAACAGTTTTACTTAAGGGAATATTCCCTTCTTCGGGTGGAGGAATTGGCAAAATTTCCCGAATGGGTTTTTCCTGAACTATCTGAGGTTTATCAAAATTCTCTTGTAAGGGATTTACAGCATTAGCTTTAATAAAGGATCTTATTTGATCCTTTTGATCTTCAGCACCAATTCGGTAAGGGGAAGATACGTATTTTTCATTATGCTCTGCAGATTTTTCTGGAATTTTAAAATCCGTGGTAATTAACTTTTCTTTCAAGGAAGCTTCAAATTTTTCAAAGGGCTTGAAAAAAGAAGAGGGCGGAGAGGATTCAGAAGAAGAATTTACAATCACAGGCATAAAAGTTAGGGAAATAATTTTGAAAATCTCTTCAAAGTCCTCTGAAGCTGTAAACTCTGGATTTGATAGAGATTTTTCTATCTCTTTCCAAAGTTTAAACAGTTCTACTTCGGCAAACATAGCTTTGATGTTTAATATCGGTAACTTTAAGGAATGTTATAATTTTTTGCCTACGCAAATGGAGATACTGGTCCAGAAATTTGGAGGAACTTCCGTAGGAAGTATTGAAAGAATAGAAAACGCTGCAAAGCGAGTTGTTAAAGCTGTCAATGCAGGTAAAAAAGTAGTAGTAGTTTCTTCCGCTATGGCAGGAGAAACGGATAATCTGATAGAACTTGCAAAGAAGATTTCAGAATTTCCAAACGAACGGGAAATGGATATGCTTCTGGCAACGGGAGAACAGAAAGCGGTAGCTCTCCTTTCCATGGCAATAAGAAAACTCGGCTATCCAGCGGTAAGTCTTTGCGGTTGGCAAATTCCCATTGTTACGGACAGTATTCACACAAAGGCACGCATAAAAAGAATAGGTATTCAGAGATTAAAGAACTATTTAAAAGAAGGATATATCCCCGTCGTAGCAGGTTTTCAAGGTGTAACAGAAGATTGGGAAATAACTACCTTGGGAAGGGGGGGATCGGACACTACAGCTGTAGCATTGGCGGCAGCCCTTTCTGCGAACTGTGAAATCTACACAGATGTGCCGGGGGTATTTACCGCAGATCCCAGAATAGTTCCCTCCGCTAAAAAAATACCTTTTATCTCCTATGAAGAGATGTTAGAGCTATCATCTCTCGGTGCGAAGGTTATGCAAATAAGAAGTGTAGAATTTGCTGCTAAGTATAGAGTGAGAATACACGTAAGAAGTAGTTTTAAAGAGGAAGAGGGAACTTGGATTTTACCGGAGGACGAAATTATGGAAAAGGTAGTAGTCAGAGGAATTACTGTGGATACCAAAGAATCCCGTATAACGGTGGTTCGGGTGCCTGATAGACCCGGTATAGCGGCGCGTCTTTTTAAAGCTTTGGGAGAAGCTCATATAGTTGTGGATATGATTGTCCAAAATGTATCTCATGAAGGATTTACAGATATGTCTTTCACCGTTAGTAAAGGAGATGCTCCCAGAGCTGAGGAGATAGTTAGAAGAGTTTCCACAGAAATAGGTGCTAAGGAAGTTGTAAGAGATGACAAAGTGGCAAAGGTATCCATAGTTGGTCTCGGAATGAGGAGTTCCTACGGAACAGCTGCAAAGATGTTTGAAGTTCTTTCAAAGAACGGTATAAATATAATGGCAATATCCACTTCGGAGATAAAGATATCCTGTTTGATAGATGAGAAGTATGCGGAATTAGCGGTGAGAGCTTTACACGAAGCCTTTGTGGAAAACGGAGAAGAACTTAAAATAGGAGAAGAAGGGTGAACGTAAAGGAAGTTTCAACTTTACTTGAAAGAATAAAAAATTTAAAAATCCTCGTTGTGGGAGATATTATCTTAGATAAATATCTCTACGGCAGAGTAGAAAGGATTTCCCCCGAAGCTCCCGTTCCTGTTGTGGAAGTGGACAAAGAAGAAATAAGATTAGGAGGTGCTGGAAATGTTGCGGCAAATTTAGTAACTCTCGGTGCGCAAACCTTTATAACAGGAGTAATAGGTAAGGATCAAGGGGGAGATCAGATTTTAAATCTCCTGAGAGAAAAAGGAATAGAAACTCTGGTAGCAACCGATAACAGACCCACCACCGAGAAAACCAGAATAGTTTCCATGTCCCAGCAACTTTTGAGAATAGACAAAGAAGACAGAAACAAAGTAGAAGGTAAGGTGCTAAATGTTATCAGAGAAGCAATAGTTGAAAACTCCTATGACGGTATAATTCTTTCTGACTACGCAAAAGGTGTTGTATGCGGTGAAATAGTAAAAGCTATTAGAGAAAAGAGTATTTTCTGGGCAGTTGATCCTAAGCCTATAAACAAGTCTCTTTACAAAGGTGCTTTTCTTGTTACTCCCAATGAAAAAGAACTGAAAGCAATGACAGATCCCTTAAGCGGTGAAAGTGTGGAACATCTTGCTGTAAAACTGAAAAAGGATCTTCTTTTAGATACCCTCATAGTTACCCGTGGAGCTAAGGGTATGACTCTTTTCAGTAAGCAGATTAAACATTTCCCTGCAAGAGTAAAAGAAGTTTACGATGTAACGGGAGCGGGAGATACGGTGATAGCAGTTCTTACCGCATTCTTTTTAGCAGGTGCGGATTGGGAAAAAGCTTGTGAAATTGCCAATATCTGCGCGGGTATAGTAGTGGGAGAATTGGGAACAGCCAGTGTAACACCGGAAGAACTGCTCTGCGCACTACAATGAAAAAAGGAGAAAAATATGAAAATCTGGTTCTGGAATACTTAAAAACTTCCGGATATAAAATTCTGGTAAGAAATTACAGATGTCCGGAGGGAGAAATAGATATAGTAGCTCAAGAAGGAGAAGATCTTGTTTTTGTAGAAGTAAAAGGCGAGAAGGAAAATCCCTATACACACCCCGCGGAAAGATTTGATCAACGCAAGCTGAGCAGAATAATAGCTTGTGCTTATAAGTTTATGGAAAACTATGGAATTTCCTCCGCCTTTAGAATAGATCTAATAACTGTAAAAGGAGGAGAAATAGAACATTTTAAAAATGTAGGTTTTATGGACTTGTAAGATACTACCAGCAAGGGGATAGGCTTCAATCTACAGGAAACACCTCAAAGTCCTTGGGTCCCCAAACGTCAGGCGTTTGTCTTTCGTCCGCTGATACCTTCCTCACCCACTTTGTAAGTGGTTTTATCAGCTCTTTTATCTCCACATAACCGTCAT
>JALSHV010000015.1 GCA_026981975.1 Aquificaceae bacterium
GGAGGTAAAAAGAGAAATGGCTAAGGAAAAATTTGAAAGGACTAAAGAACACGTCAATGTGGGAACAATAGGACACGTAGATCACGGCAAATCTACCCTAACCTCCGCCATAACCTGTATCCTAGCCGCAGGCTTGGTTGAAGGCGGTAAGGCTGTCTGCTACAAATACGAAGAAATTGATAAAGCCCCAGAAGAAAAAGAAAGAGGTATCACCATTAACATAACCCACGTTGAATACGAAACCCCTAAGCGCCACTACGCTCACGTTGACTGCCCCGGACACGCCGACTACATCAAAAATATGATAACAGGCGCCGCTCAAATGGACGGCGCTATCCTCGTCGTATCCGCCGCAGACGGACCTATGCCCCAAACCCGTGAACATGTCCTCCTCGCAAGACAGGTTAACGTCCCCTATATCGTCGTCTATATGAATAAATGCGATATGGTTGATGATGAAGAACTCCTTGAACTGGTAGAGCTTGAAGTGAGAGAACTGCTCAATAAATACGAATTCCCAGGTGACGATGTCCCGGTTATTAAAGGCTCCGCCCTCGGTGCACTCCAAGAACTGGATCAAGGACAAGAAGGTAAATGGATAGCTTCTGTTAAAGAACTCCTTGAAGCTATGGACAACTATATCCCTACTCCAAAAAGAGAAGCTGATAAGCCCTTCCTTATGCCTATTGAAGATGTCTTCACTATATCAGGTAGAGGAACTGTCGTAACCGGCAGAGTTGAAAGAGGTGTCCTAAAACCCGGTGAAGAGGTGGAAATCGTCGGACTAAGAGATGAACCTTTAAAAACTGTCGCCACTTCCATTGAAATGTTCAGAAAAATCCTTGATGAGGCTCTGCCCGGTGACAATGTTGGTGTCCTGCTAAGAGGTGTGGGTAAAGATGATGTGGAAAGAGGTCAGGTTCTTGCTAAGCCCGGCACTGTAACACCCCATAAAAGGTTTAAGGCTCAGGTGTATATCCTCTCAAAAGAAGAAGGTGGAAGACATACTCCCTTCTTCGTTAACTACAGACCTCAGTTCTACTTCAGAACAGCTGATGTGACGGGAACTGTTGTGAAGCTCCCTGAAGGTGTTGAAATGGTTATGCCCGGTGATAATGTGGAGCTTGAAGTGGAACTCATCGCCCCGGTAGCTATGGAAGAAGGTCTTAGATTCGCCATAAGAGAAGGTGGTAGAACCGTCGGCGCAGGTGTGGTTACCAAAATCCTAGACTGAGGTGCGGATCACTATGGAACAGGATAGGATAAGAATAAGGCTCAGAGCTTATGACTATAAGTTGTTAGACGAATCTGTAAAAAAAATCATAGAAACCGTTAAAAGAACCGGAGGAGTTGTAAGAGGACCAATACCTATGCCTACTAAAATAAGAAAGTGGTGTGTTTTGAGATCCCCTCATAAATTTGAACAGTCTCGTGAACACTTTGAAATAAGGGAACATGCACGTATTCTTGATATAACCAGAGTAACTCCTCAAACAATAGAAGCTCTTATGGAAATAAATTTACCGGCAGGTGTTGATGTAGAAGTCAAAATGAGAGGTTAAACCATGGGAATAGGACTCATAGGAAAAAAAGCAGGAATGACGAGAGTTTTTACTGCCGATGGAATTGCGATACCCGTTACCGTAGTGGAAGTTCCTGAAAACTATATAGTTCAAATTAAAACCCTTGAGAAGGACGGATATACAGCTCTTCAAATAGGAGCGGTAGAAGCTAAGGAAAAACACCTTACAAAACCACTCATAGGTCATTTTAAAAAACACGGTGTAAAGCTTCTGAAGTATTTAAGAGAGTTTAAAGTTGAGAATCCTCAAGAGTTCAAAGAAGGGCAGGAAATAAAACCAGAAGATATATTTTCTTCGGGAGATTTAGTAGATGTAGTAGGAACATCAAAAGGTAGAGGTTTTGCAGGAACGATGAAGAGATGGGATTTTTCCGGCTTTCCTAAATCCCACGGACACAGATATCACAGAGCGGTAGGAGCCATAGGAAACAGATCAGACCCCGGTAGAATATGGAAAGGAAAGAAAATGCCTGGACATTACGGAGCGGAGAAGATAAGAGTTCAGTCCTTATTGGTAGTTGATATTCTGGTTGAAGAGAAAATTCTTTTGCTGAAAGGTTCTGTTCCCGGACCTAACGGTGGACTGCTTGTAATAGAAAAAAGCACAATAGGTTACAGAAAAAAACAACAACTCAAACAGAAAAAACTCAAATCTCTTGTAGAAAACCTTCTGAAGGTAGGTGAAGCGTCATGAAAATAGGTAACGTAGAAGTCAGAGATGATGTGTTTAACGTAAAGGTGAAAAAACACGTTTTATGGGAAGTTGTAAAGTGGCAACTTGCTTGCAGAAGACAAGGAACCCACTCTACAAAAACAAGAGGAGAGGTAGCCTACAGTGGAAGGAAGATACTTCCCCAGAAAGGAACAGGACACGCCAGAAGAGGAGATAGAGGAGCCAATATACTCGTAGGCGGAGGTGTAGCTCACGGACCCAAACCCAGAGATTATTGGTATCCCCTACCCAAGAAAGTAAGGAAATTAGCCCTTAAAATGGCACTGTCTGATAAAGCGAAAAACAATGCTATTTTCATTGTAGATTCCATAAATATTAAAGACAAACCTAAAACAAAAAAAGCCTTGGAATTTCTCAAGAATCTTAAAATTGATGATAAGAAAGTTCTTATTGTAATACCTGAGAAAGATGAAGTTATCTATAAATCCTTCAGGAATTTGCCGACAGTCAAAATGATAACAGCAGAAGGATTGAATACTTACGATATACTCTGGAGTGACTGTTTAGTTTTAGTCAAATCGGCTATTGAAAAGATTTACAAGAGGGTAGAAACATGAGCCAAAGAAAGGCTTATGAGATAATAATAAGACCCGTTATTACTGAAAAGAGTAATAGGCTTATGGAAGACTTGGGTAAATACACTTTTGAGGTTGCTCTAGACGCTTCAAAAAGTGAGATAAAGAACGCAGTGGAAGAACTGTTCGGTGTAAAAGTTAAAAAAGTAAACACCATGATAGTAAAACCTAAGAAAAAAAGAGTTCTGGGTAGATTTAGACAATACGGTTATACACGTAAATGGAAAAAAGCTGTAATAACCTTAGAACCGGGACAGAGTATAGATCTTTTAAATTTCAGTAGTTAAGGAGCTAAAAATGGGTGTAAGAAAGCTTAAGCCTGTCACTAACGGAACAAGACACGCTATCATTTATGATTTTGCGGAAATAACAAAAACCAAACCCGAAAAATCTCTTCTTATATGGTGGCACAGAGCAAAAGGAAGATCCCGTCAGCAAGGTAAAATAACTTCAAGACACAGAGGAGGAGGACACAAAAAACTTTACCGTATCATAGACTTCAAAAGAGATAAAAGTCTTGTTCCCGCAAAAGTAGCCGCCATAGAATACGATCCCTTCAGAAGTGCCAGAATAGCTCTTCTTCACTACGCAGACGGTGAAAAAAGATATATTCTCTGGCCTGAAAATTTAAAAGTGGGAGATACTGTAATATCAATAAGTTACGAAGATGCATCGGCTGGAAAGGAACTTCCCGAAATAAAACCGGGAAATGCAATGCCTTTAAAATTTATACCAGTGGGAACTTTCATTCATAACATAGAACTAAAGCCCGGTAAAGGAGGGCAGCTGGTTAGATCCGCCGGAACTTCCGCTCAGATACTGGGAAGGACAGGGACTTACGTCCAGATCAGATTACCTTCTGGTGAAATGAGACTTGTTCATGAAAGGTGTATGGCAACCATAGGAAAGGTAGGATTGGCGGAGCACGAGCTTATAAAATTAGGTAAAG
This sequence comes from Aquificaceae bacterium, assembly GCA_026981975.1. GTDB lineage: Bacteria > Aquificota > Aquificia > Aquificales > Aquificaceae > Hydrogenivirga. The sequence continues at coordinate 3,840 of JALSHV010000015.1, forward strand.
CGGGAAGAGCACGTTGGTTAGGTTGGAGACCCCACACACGGGGAACTGCAATGAATCCGGTTGATCACCCTCACGGCGGTGGAGAAGGTAAAACCCGAGGCAAACATCCAGAATCTCCGTGGGGTTGGAAGACAAAAGGTTTTAAAACCCGTAGAGGGAAAAAACATTCCGATAGATTTATAATTACACGTAGAGATGGGAGGCCATTGTAATGGGATTTAAAGGTGCATGGAACAAAAGAAATAAACTTATAGAGGATCTTGAAACCTTTTATAAACTCTATAAGAAGATTCACAGACTTCACAAAAAAGTCAAGGAAGCTCAGAAAAAAGGAGATCCACAACTAATAGAAAGAAGAATAAAAAAATATGAAGAAGTCTATGAAGAGTATAGAAAATTGGTAGATAAAAAGGCGTGGGTTCATCCCAAGCTTTGGAAAAAAATAAGAGAAATGAACAAGGCAGGGGAAAGGAAAGTAATAAAAACTTATTCCAGATCCACTACAATAATACCTGAGTTTGTAGGACACACTATAGCGGTTCACAACGGAAAGACCTTTGTTCCTGTCTATATAACACAGGATATGGTAGGACATAAACTGGGAGAATTCGCACCGACCAGGATTTTCAGAAGCCACCCAGAAAAGAGCGCTAAGGTAGTAAAGAGAAAGTGAGGTAAAAAAATGGGACAGATGAGTATAAAAAACAAAAGGGAAAGAGAAGGTTACAGAGAAGGGGAAGCTATTGCTATACTTAGGTATGCGCGCATATCACCTTTAAAAGCCCGTTTAGTTCTTAAGGAAATTCACGGAAAGGAAGTAGGAGAAGCTCTTTACATTCTTAAAGTGATACCCAAAAAAGCTGCTCGCATAGTGGAAAATCTTCTCAAGAGTGCCTTGGCAAATGCGGAAGAAAAGGGGTTGGATTTAGATAGCCTGTATATAAAAAAAGCAGTAGCGGATAGAGGACCTGTTTTAAGAAAATGGTTTCCAAGAGCGCACGGAAGAGCCACACTTTTGCGCAAAAGGCTTTCTCATATAACTATAGTCCTTGCTGAGAAGAAAAAGGAGGACTGATACATGGGTCAAAAAACACATCCTGTAGGTTTCAGACTTGGCATTACTAAGGGTTGGGATTCAAGATGGTATGCTCCTAAAAAAGAATACCATCTTATTCTTCACGAGGATTTGAAAATAAAGAATTACATAAAAGAAAGATACAAAGTAGCAGGTATTTCAAAAATAGAAATAGACAGAATAGTGGACAAGCTTAAACTCAGAATTAATGCAGCAAGGCCCGCTATAATCATTGGCAGAAAAGGACAGGAGGTTGAACTTCTCAAAAAGACCATAGAAAAAATAGCACCGGGTAAAGAAGTAACCATAAACGTAAATGAAGTTAAAGTTCCAGAATTAGATGCCCAACTTATAGCGGAGGATATAGCTCTTCAGATAGAAAGAAGGGTATCGCATCGCAGGGCGATGAAAAGAGCCATAGATAACGCTCTTAAAGCGGGAGCTAAAGGAGTAAAGGTTCAGGTAAAAGGGAGAATAGGAGGCGCAGAGTTAGCACGCAGAGAGTGGTTTTTAGTAGGTAGAATGCCTCTTCAAACGCTAAGAGCGGATATAGATTACGGCTTTGCAACAGCTTACACCAAATACGGTATTCTAAGTGTAAAAGTGTGGATATATCACGGAGACAAACTGAAAAAGAAAAAGGAAGAAATTCTTAAGAAAATAGAAGAGGACTTAGCAAAAGCAGGACAGGAGGGTTAAAAGATGTTCCTTCAACCCAAGAAGACCAAATTCAGAAAACAAAGAAGAGGAAGCCTTAAAGGAAAGGCTTCAAGGGGTAACAAGGTTGCCTTTGGAGAATACGGCATACAGGCTATGGATAGAGCTTGGATCACCCAAAGACAGATAGAAGCTGTGAGAGTCGCTCTTGTAAGAGCCCTCAGAAAGGGAGCAAAAGTATGGATTAGAATATTCCCCGACAAACCCTATACAAAAAAACCTAACGAAGTTAGAATGGGTGGCGGTAAAGGAGATCCCGAAGGATTTGTCGCGGTTGTTAAACCCGGCAGGATAATGTTTGAGTTTTCCGGAGTTACCGAAGAAGCAGCTCAAGAAGCTTTTCGTTTGGCTTCCGCTAAGCTTCCCATAAAAACCAGACTTGTAAAAGCAGGAGGCTTAAGAGTATGAAAGCTTCTGAATTAAGACAGCTGACCAAAGAAGAACTGGAAAAAAAACTAGATGAAATGAAAAAGGAACTTCTCAAATTACGCTTTCAACAGAAAATATCGGGATTAGAAAATCCTATGGCTATAAGGAAACTGAGAAAAGATATAGCACGTGTATTAACAGTTTTAAAAGAGAAAGAGGTGGCTTCCGATGACTGAGAAAAAGTGGCATGAAAAAAGAAAACATCTTGTAGGAGTTGTTGTTTCCGATAAAATGGACAAAACCGTAGTAGTTAAAGTGGACAGAAAAGTTCCTCACCCTCTTTACGGTAAGCATATTGTTAAGAGTAAAAAATACCACGCTCATGATGAGAGAAACGAATGCAGAATTGGAGATGTAGTTGAAATAAGAGAGACGCGCCCTCTTTCAAAAACAAAACGATGGGTTGTGGTAAAGGTTATTAAAAGAAGTGAAAAAGCAGAACACGCCTCTGCTTAGTGAGCAGTTATCTTTTCTTTTAGCTTTCAGAGCCTATTTTAATTTTTATGCTCCGTTATATTATTTACATAGTTGCCGTATTTCTAATAATTGATCATGTATATACCCATTGGGGACCTCAGATAATAAACAGTCTTGCAAGTAGTTTTATGGGAAGAAAAGTTACCGTAGTAGAGGATTCACCCTATAAAGAGAGCATTATAGATAAACTCATTAAGGAGGTAAACAATTCAGTTAATAAGTTACGGAGGTAAACTGATGGAGGAAAAAATTTTCAGCACTATTGAAGAAGCTGTAGAGGATATTAAAAAAGGAAAAATGGTCATTGTAGTAGACGATCCAGATAGAGAAAACGAAGGTGATCTGGTAATGGCAGCGGAGAAAGTAACACCCGAACACATAAATTTTATGGCTAAATACGGTAGAGGATTGATATGTCTTTCCCTCACACCTGAAAGATGTGAAGAGCTTGATCTTTACCCTATGGCTCACAGAAATACAGATCCCAAGGGAACTTACTTCTGCGTGTCCATAGACGCTCACCCGAAATACGGAATCACGACAGGTATTTCCGCTTACGACAGAGCGAAAACCATACAGCTCGCTATAAGTCCTTCAGCTAAACCTTCAGATTTTGTAAGACCTGGTCATGTATTCCCGCTAAGAGCAAGGGCTGGTGGAGTTCTGGAGAGAGCTGGGCATACGGAAGCTTCCGTTGATCTTGCAAAGCTTGCGGGATTGTATCCCGCAGGTGTTATCTGTGAGATCATGAAAGAAGACGGAACTATGGCTCGCTTACCAGATCTCGTAACCTTTGCTCGTAGATACAATCTTAAGATAATAACTATTGCGGATCTTATAAGATATAGACTTCGGAAGGAACGGCTTGTGGAAAGAATCGCAAGTGCTCATCTGCCAACAGAATGGGGAGTATTTAAAATACACGCTTACAGGCACAAGTTAACCGCAGAAGAGCAAATAGCACTGACAATGGGAGAATGGCGCGAAGAAGAACCTGTGCTTGTTAGAGTTCATTCTGAGTGTTTGACGGGTGATGTTTTTAGATCAATGCGATGTGACTGTAGATCTCAGCTTGAATCAGCTCTAAATACCATAGCAAAAGAAGGTAAAGGTGTTTTGGTTTATATTCTTGGGCATGAAGGTAGAGGTATAGGTATAGCTAATAAAATAAAAGCTTATGAACTTCAGGAAAAGGGGTATGACACAGTAGAGGCGAACGAAAAACTCGGATATCCGCCGGATCTACGGGATTACGGTGTAGGTGTTCAGATCCTCTTGGATCTGGGAGTAAAGAAAATGAGACTTATGACAAATAATCCCCGTAAGATAGTGGCTCTTGAAGGGTTTGGTCTTGAAATAGTGGAAAGAGTTCCGCTTCAAGTCAATCCCAATCCGCACAACAAAACCTATTTAACTGCAAAAAAAGACAAACTGGGTCATCTTATATAAGAACCATGAGGAAAAGTTTGGAAGATCTTTTAAAACAAATGCTCATATCCGCAAAGATAAGGTTTGAAGGTTATAAGGAAATAATAGAAGATCTTGAGATTACCGAACTCAAACACGATCTCGGAGAATACAAAGAGCTTTTAAAGAAGGAAATTTCACCTCTTACAAAGAAAGCTCTGTTCTCAAGGAATGAAGAACTCCTCAGCTTAGCTCAGGAGGTAGAAGATATTTACAAAAAGCTTATAAAAATGATAGAAGAGAAAATCGCTCATGAAAGGGAAAGAAAGCGGGGAGAAATATCCCCTTGAAGAGTTTGAACGTTTTTTTGACATATTGGCAATCAGAGATGAATCACAGATAGAACGAGAATTTAAAGGTATAAAGTTCTTAAAATTCTCTCCCATCATAGAAAAAGCTTTTTTAAGCTTTTATCTTCATAAGTTTCTATGGCAAAAAAGAATTGCTGTCTTAGCGGGTGTTTCTCTATACGCTGTATTTGGAATACTGGATACCGTTGTTATGCCAGAAGTTAAAGATGCTCTTTGGTTTATAAGATACGGTGTAGTTTGTCCACTTGGAGTTTTATTCCTTCTTATAACTTTTAAAATCCTAAATGAAAACGTTATACAAGTCCTTCACTTGTTTCTTGTAATGATTGCAGGTCTGGGAATAATTGCCATGATATACGTAGCACCTCACACAAAATCGCATATATACTATGCGGGTCTTATGCTTGTAGTTTTTTACGCCTATACTTTCTCCGCAATGAGATTTTACTACGCGTCAATAAGCGCTTTGAGTATCACCTTAGGATATGTATTCTTAGATATATACTTTGTAAAAACTCCGCAGGAGTATTTTATAGCAAATATTTTCTTCTTAGGAGCTTCTAACTTTATAGGACTACCTGTTTCCTATTTACTTGAACGTCATATAAGAAGAGATTTTCTCCTAACTATGTTGCTGGCTTTTGAGAAAAAGAAAACGGATAAACTAAACCTAAAACTGAGAAATATATCTTACCTTGATGGTCTTACAGGAGTAGCTAATCGTAGGCGTTTTGAAGAGTATCTAAGTAGAGAATGGGAAAGAGCAAAGAAAAATAAACAGCCTATTTCTCTTCTGATGGCTGATATTGATTTTTTTAAACGTTACAACGATATCCTTGGACACTTAGAAGGAGATGAATGTCTAAGAAAAGTAGCTCAGACAATAAGCAAACACGTTCGCTCGGGAATGGATTTAGTTGCCAGATACGGCGGAGAAGAATTCGCCATAATTTTACCGGAAACAGACGAAGCTCAAGCTAAGACAATTGCTGAAAGAATTAGAAAAGACATAGAAGACTTAAAAATTCCTCATCCTCTTTCCGAAATTTCGGAATACATAACAGTAAGCCTTGGTGTAGCAACTTTAATTCCACGTAACAATCTTAACAAAGAGGTAATAATAAATATGGCAGATAAGGCTCTTTACAGTGCAAAAAGCAAAGGAAGGAACAGGGTAGAAGTATTCAACAATTAAATTAAATTACATTTTTCTCCTAACCCTTTAAGAAGCCTTTGCCCCTTCCTTTATATCCCTATCGGGAACAAGTAGAGAAAGTTCCTTACCATCGGAAAGAGCCAATATCATACCTTGAGATTCTACACCGAAGATTTTCTTAGGTTGAAGATTAGCAAGGATAAGTATTTTTTTTCCTTCAAGATCCTTAGGTTCATAGTATTCCGCTATTCCCGCTACAAGGGTTCTCTCCTCCTTACCAAGGGAAACCTTAAGTTTAAGAAGCTTTTTAGAACCTTTTAACCTTTCAGCAGATAGAATTTTTGCAAGTCTTAAATCCAACTTTGCGAAATCTTCCAAGGTTATGTTTTCCATAAAAAAACTCCTTTCAAGCTAAAGGCGCTTTAACACCGTCTTTTTCCACTCTAAACCTGAAAATTGGTTTTCTGTTTGCTTCCGCTTCTTTTATCCGCTTTACAGGTGTTTTCTGGGGAGATTTTTTAAGTATTTCAGGATTATCCCGTGCTTCCTTTACTATTTTTTCCATGACAACTGCAAATGCTTTGAGGGTATCTGGATTTTCCGTTTCCGTAGGTTCTATCATAAGAGCTTCCCTTACTACTAAAGGAAAATACATTGTGGGAGCGTAAAATCCATAATCAAGAAGTCTTTTAGCAATATCCGCTGCAGTTACTTTGTATCGGAGAAGATTAACTGCAGAAAGGACAAATTCGTGCATGCACGGAGACTGAGGATAGGGATCGCGGAAAATACCCTTAAGAAGGTATTTCAAATAACGAGCGTTCAAAACAGCGTATTTTGCTACATTATCTATTTCATTTCCGCACATCAAAATGTAAACAAGAGCTTTAATCCACACGGAGAAATGACCGTGAAAAGCTAAAAGACGTCCTACACTTTTTGGAATGTTATAGTTTAAGTAATATTTTCTTCCGTCATACTCAACTTGAGGAGTGGGAAGATAATCTTTCAGTTTTTCCGAAACCCCAACAGGACCGCTACCCGGTCCACCTCCCCCGTGAGGGGTTGCAAAGGTTTTATGCAGATTAAAGTGCATTACATCTACACCCCATTCGCCAGGCTTTGCTATTCCCACAAGAGCATTAAAGTTAGCGCCGTCCATATACAGCAGAGCGTCTTTTTCGTGAAGTTTTTCCGCCATTCTTTTTATATTTCTTTCAAAGATACCCAAAGTGTTTGGATTCGTAATCATAAGGGCTGCTACCTCATCGTCAAGCTTTTTAAGAAAATCTTCCCAACTTAATTCACCGTTAGTATCACTTTTTACTGTAACAACATCAAAACCGCACAGTTTAGCAGTGGCGGGATTAGTTCCGTGAGCTGAATCCGGTATAAGTATTTTCTTTTTATCGCTATTTCCCCTGTCTTTATGATACGCGCGAATCAGTAAGAGTCCAAGGAGTTCTCCCTGCGCCCCTGCGGCAGGTTGAAGAGAGACCTCCGCAAATCCTCCCAGCTCCTTAAGAAGTTCTTTGAGTTCGTAAGCTATTCTGAGAGTTCCTTGAACCGATTCAGAAGGACTCAAAGGATGAACGTTTTTAAATTTACTAAAGGAAGCTATTTCTTCACCTATTCGCGGATTGTATTTCATAGTGCAAGAGCCTAAGGGAATCATAGTCGTATCCACCGCATAATTTAACTGGGAAAGCTTAGTGAAATGTCTTATTACGTCAAGCTCCGATAGCTGAGGTATGTTCAGTTCTTCACGCACGTATTCGGACGGTATTATATCTTCCGGCTTTCGTAGTTCCACATCAATCGGGGGAAGGGAGTAACCTCTCCTGTCTTTTTGCGCTGTTTCAAATATCAGTTCCATAATAAAAAATTTTATCCTCTTATACTACCTTTCAAAAGAAAACCTACAGCAAAGGAAAGAAATAGGCAGAGAACAAATAGAACCGAAGACAGTGCGGAAGCGTAACCAAAATCCCCTACCAAATAGAACTTGTAAGCGTAAAGAGATAAAGGAGTGGTAGAACCGCCCGGACCTCCTCCTGTAAGGACAAAGACCAAATCAAAAACTCTCAGAGCATCTATACCTCTAAAGAGAACAGCTATTAAAATAAAAGGTTTTAAAAGAGGAAGAGTTACGAAAAAGAATCTTTTAAAAAGACCAGCACCGTCCACAAGTGCCTGTTTAAATACTTCTTCTGGCAAAGTTTGGAGACCTGCAAGAATAATCAGAGCAACAAAGGGAGCTGTTCGCCATGTGTCAGCTATAGCAAGAGCTAAAAGAGCGGTATGTTCTTCTCCAAACCAATTTATTCTTACTCCAAGGAGTCCATCACTTAAGGAGTTAAGAACTCCGTAGGTATAGTTGAATACTAATTGCCACATACGTGCACTTACCACAGCGGGTATAGCCCAAGGAATAAGAATCAAACCGCGCACAAGACCTCTGTATCTGAATTTTTCGTTTACAATAAGTGCTAAAATAAGACCTAATGTAATTTCAAAGGGAACAGAAACAAGTGCAAACTTTACGGTAAACCAAAGAGAGTCAGTAAAACGTGGATCGGATATAAGACGAGCGTAGTTTTCAAAACCTTTGGAAAAGCTTAGAAGAACAGTTCCTATAACTGCCGTCAGGACAAAAAGGGTTATAAAAAAAAATGACGGAAATCCGTAGAGAAGGAGATAAACTTTATCGCTTTTCATCTATAAGTGCGTTCCAACAGATTAAGTTCTCTTTGAGCTTTTGTAAGAGCTTCCAAAGGATTAAGCCTTCCAGCCAATACAGCGTTGATGTAAGGTCTTATAACTTCAGACATCTGAATGTAATAGGATACAGAAGGGCGCGGTATAGCGTATTCGCAAGCTTCTTTTATTTTTTTGATTTGAGGGAACTTTTTAAGTAGTTCTTTATCCTCGTATACATCTCTACGGGAAGGATTCCAACCCAAGTTTAAAGCAAGTTTTTTTTGAGTTTCATAAGATACAAGAAATTTTAGAAGCTTAAGAGCTTCTTCCTTTTTATCTGAGAAAGCTGATATTCCTACATGCCAACCACCTAGACAGGAAGCTCTTTTGCCTCCCTTAAAAGCAGGAAGTGGAGCTATACCTACTTTTCCTTTCACAGGAGAGTTTTCCATGTTGTGGAGAATCCACGCATAAGACCAATTTCTCTCAAATAAAGCTTTTCCTGCCTGAAAAAATCTCCTTACTTCTTCTTCTTTCATTTCCGTATAGGTGTTTGGTGGAGAAATAGCGTATACTCGTATCAAGTCTCTCATGAAGGAAAGAGCCTTTAAATTAGCAGCTGAATCTAAGTCATCTAAGCTTCCCCCAGCGGAGGTTGAAAACTCTAAAAATACACACATAAGACCCTCATACTGAGCGCCCTGCCATACGAAAGCGTAAAATTTGGGATCCCTTTTTCTCTCCTGTCTTTGAACCTTTAAAGAACACTCAAGGAGTTGTTCCCAAGTAGAGGGAACAGAACAGTTGTATTTTTCAAGAAGATCTTTCCTGTAATAGAGCAATCCGCAATCTACAAATAAAGGTAAGGCGTAGAGATCTTCCCCTTTCTTGTCCACAAAGAGCACCTTTTCTATAAAAGGTGAAGAGTCTATATCCCTTAATTTTTCCAACCAACCGGATTTTATGAAAAAACCTACCCAAGCTATATCCATTAAAAAAACGTCCGGATCTTTCTCCTTAGCACTTAGGGAAACCGCAAGTCCGTGTCTTCTTAAATCCGTGTCTGCGGGTTGCCTTAGAATTTTAACTTCTATCCCTTCTTTTTTTTCAAATTCCTCTATTATCTGTGACCAGTATCTTATTTCTTCGGGTGTTCCCCCTACAGCTATGGTAAGCTGTTCTTCCTTTTTTTTACAGGAAAAGATCAAGGTAAAAAGAACAAGAAAAAGCAATACTTTCATCTATAATATAATACTCCTCTTAGGCTATGATAAGGATAGTAGAACCTGTCTTTTCAGAAGAAGAAAAGGAAGCTGTTCTTGAAATCATAGAAAGTCACCAAATAACAAGGGGAAAATGGACTAAAACTTTTCAGGAAGAATTTGCCCATTTTGTAGGAGTAAAGCACTGCTTTACAGTATGTTCCGGAACAACTGCTCTTTTCATAGCTCTTAAAGCGTTGGGAGTTGAAAAGGGAGACAGAGTAATAGTCCCAGCAATGAGTTTTATGGCAACGATTGACGCTGTTTACCTTGCGGAGGGAATTCCTCTTGTGATAGACGTAGATGACTTTTATACAATGGATTTGAACCAGCTGGAAGATGCTGCAAGGAAGTTTCGTCCTGCTGTTGTTATTCCTGTTCACCTTTACGGCGGAATGGCAGATATGGAAGGTATCATGTTTCTTTCGGAAAAATACGGTTTTTACGTTATTGAAGATGCCGCTCAGGCACACGGTGCTGAACTTAAAGGGAAAAAAGCAGGTGCTTGGGGTCATATAGGAGTTTTCAGCTTTTACGCTTCTAAGAACGTTCCCATGGGAGAAGGTGGAGCTTTAACAACTTCTGATGAAGATGTGGCAAGAAAGATAAAAAGGTGGATAGATTTCGGAGATCACCCCGCTTTTAATGTAAGGATAACCGAATTCCAAGCGGCTATAGGAACTATTCAGTTAAGAAAATTGGAAAACAGAAATAATCGTAGAAGAGAAATAGCAAGCAGATACAATTCCCTTCTAAATGGAGATTTTTCCCCACCCACAGAAAGGGACAACAGTTTCCATGTTTACCATCTTTACACACTTCGCCATTCAGAAAGAGACAGGATAGTTTCAGAACTCAAGAGAAAAGACATAGATGCCCGAGTGTATTACACCTATCTACTCCATGAACTAAGAAACGCAGAACATTTACCCACACCTCAGGCGGAAAAGTTCAGAAAAGAAGTCTTTTCAATACCCGTGCATCCTTACTTAACTGATGAACAAGTAGAGTATATAGTGGAAAGTCTTTTAAGTGCTATTTCCTCTGGTAAGATAATCTCCTAGATGTTTAAGAAAATTCTTATAGCTAACAGAGGGGAAATTGCTGTAAGAGCTATACGTGCTTGCAAAGAACTCGGCGTAAAAAGTGTAGCGGTTTATTCCGAAGCAGATAAGAATTCTCTTCATGTTAAATTGGCTGATGAAGCTATATGCATAGGACCTCCTGAAGCTTCTCGTAGTTACTTAGACGTTCCCTCCATAATGTCAGCGGTAGAAATATCAAAAGCAGAAGCTCTTTATCCGGGTTACGGATTCTTGGCAGAAAATCCCAAATTTGCGGAGATAACTTCCAAAAGCGGTGTTAAATTCATAGGTCCTTCCGCCGAAACCTTGGAACTCATAGGGGATAAGATAAAAACAAAAGAAATAGCTGCCAGAGTAGGAATCCCTCTTGTGCCGGGAAGTAGCGGAGCTACCGATCTTGAAAAAGCATTAGAAGTTGCCAGTAAAATAGGCTATCCCGTAGTCCTGAAAGCCTCCGCAGGCGGAGGAGGAAGAGGCATAAGAATAGTTATGAACGAGAAGGAACTCAGGGAAAAATTTCCCATAGCTGTTCAAGAAGCAGAGATCGCCTTCGGCGATGGAAGAATTTTTGTGGAAAAATTCTTAATAAATCCTAAGCACATAGAATTCCAGGTTCTGGCGGACAGTCAAGGCAATGTGATAGTTCTCGGAGAAAGAGAATGCAGTATTCAAAGGAGACATCAAAAACTCATAGAAGAAGCTCCAAGTCCTTCCGTTGACGAGAAAAAGAGAAAAGAAATAGAAACCGCCGTGGTGGAGTTTTGTAGAGAAATAGGTTACGAAGGGGCAGGAACAGTAGAGTTCCTTATGGACGAAGAAGGAAACTTCTACTTTATGGAAATGAACGGAAGAATTCAAGTAGAGCATCCAGTTACGGAGATGGTAACCGGTATAGATATAGTCAAATGGCAGATAAAGATAGCTTACGGACACAAACTCAAAACAGTAAAAGTTAAAAAGAAGGGATTTGCCATAGAGATGAGGATAAACGCAGAAGATCCTGATACATTCATGCCTTCTCCGGGAAGAGTAGAAGAGCTTATCCTACCCGGAGGACCCGGTATCAGAATAGATACTCACATATATCAAGGTTATCAAGTTCCCCCTTATTACGATTCCCTACTTGTAAAGCTAATAGTATGGGGAGAGACAAGAGAAGAAGCCATAAGAAGAGGACTCAGAGCTTTGGAAGAACTTACAATAAAAGGGCAGGGACTAAAGACAAACGCAGATTTTCACCGCAGGGTTTTGCAAAGCAGGGAATTTAAAGAAGGAAAACATCACATAGGATTTGTGGAAGAGTTGATGGTTTAAGATGAATAGGATAAAAGAGACCTTTAACAGGCTTTATTTGAAAAAGCAAAAGGCGTTAGTAGTTTATTTAATGGTTGGATATCCGGACTACGAAACCTCACTGAAAGCTTTTAATACAGTTTTAGAAAACGGAGCGGATATACTTGAGATAGGATTTCCCTTTTCAGATCCGGTTGCGGACGGACCCACAATACAGATAGCCCATGAAGTAGCTCTTAATAACGGTATAAAATCCCACCACGTTTTTGAAGCAGTAAAAACCTTAAGGAGAGATTTTCCCCATATACCTTTCCTTCTCATGACGTATTACAATCCTGTCTTCAGAATAGGACAGGAGTCCTTCTGCTGTCTTGCAAAGGAAAGCGGACTTGACGGCTTTATAGTGCCTGATCTTCCTCCCGAAGAGTGTGTTCCACTTAAAGAAACCATGAAAAACTACGGACTTTCCCTAATACTCCTCGCATCTCCTACAAGCACAGAGAAAAGATTGCGATTAATATGCGAAAAAACAGACGATATGGTTTACTTCGTTTCCGTTACAGGAACAACAGGAGAAAGAAAAGATCTTCCTTTCAAGGAATTGAAAGATAAAGTCCATCATTACAGAAAAATCTGTTCAAAACCTGTTGTCGTAGGATTTGGAGTGTCAACAAAAGCCCACGTAAGGGAAATAAGTTGCTTTGCGGACGGAGTGGTTGTAGGTAGTTCTATAGTAAAGTTAAGCTCTCAGAAAAATATGAAAAAGTTAGCCGATAAGGTAAAGGAGCTTAAAGAAGGAACACTTAAATCAGGAGTGCTAAGTTGAAAATAGGGAAACTGTTGAAAAAAGGTATATTCAGTGTTTCCTTTGAATTCTTTCCGCCCAAAACTCCTGAAGGAGAAGACCAGCTCTTTAGAACTGTAGAAGAATTGAGAGAGTTAAATCCCTCTTTTGTTTCCGTTACTTACGGAGCGGGAGGATCTACAAGAGATAGAACACGTAGAGTTGTTGAAAAAATTCACAGAGAAACAAACCTCACTGTGATGGCTCATTTAACCTGCATAGCCCACAGCAAAGAAGAGATTGAACAAATCCTACGGGGTTACAGAAAAATCGGAATAGAAAATATACTAGCTCTAAGAGGAGATATACCTAAGGATGTATCCGACTTTAACTTTAAAGGGTGTTCTTACGCAAAGGAACTCGTGGAGCTTATAAAAAACAAATTCGGTGATTACTTCTCCGTAGGTGTTGCCAGTTATCCAGAAGGGCATCCTGAATCTCCTAATATGGAATGGGAGATAAAATTTTTCAAGGAAAAAGTTTACGCGGGAGCTGATTTTTCTATTACCCAAATGTTTTTTGAAAACGACTTTTATTACAGATTCTTAGAGCGCTGCAGAAAGGCACAGATAAATATACCCATAATACCGGGCATAATGCCTATAACTAACTTTAAACAGATTAAAAAATTTGCTCTGATGTGCGGTGCAACTATTCCTCAAAGATTAGTGGAAAAACTTGAAGCTGTGGAGAGTAAACCCGAAGAGGTGGAAAAAATAGGTGTTGAATTCGCTATAAAACAGTGTGAAGATCTTCTGACAAACGGAGTTCCGGGATTCCACTTTTATACTCTTAATAAGTCAAAGGCTACGCTGAAAATATACAAAGCTATCAAAAATTTAATACCCACAAGGTAAAATATGGAAACTATGACCGTAAAAGACAACATCAAGATCGTAATTGAAGGGAAGGAATACATCTTGAAAAAGGGAATCCCCCTGAAGGAACTTTTTCAGAAAGTAGGTATAAAAGGCGCGATCGGTGGGAAAATAGGAGATAAGATCGTTGATCTACAAACTCCCCTTTCAGAAGAAGGGGAAGTTAAACCTCTTTTTAAAAGAGATCCTGAAAGTCTTGAAATCTTAAGACACTCCCTCGCTCACATATTAGCACAAGCCCTTAAAGAACTCTACGGCGCTGAAAGAGTTCATCTGGGAATAGGTCCTCCAACGGAGGAAGGGTTCTACTATGATGTAGAAGTAGAAGGGCATCAAATAACAGAAGAGGATTTAAAAAAAATAGAAGAAAAGATGAAAGAAATAATAAGGAGAAACTATTCTATTGAAAGGGAAACCCTTGAAAGATCAAAGGCTTTAGACGTTTTTGAAAAACTCAAAGAAAAATACAAATTAGACATAATCAACAGAATACCTCCGGAAGAGGAAATAACAGTTTACAAACAGGGAGAATTTATAGACTTGTGCAAAGGACCACATCTTCCCTCAACAGGAGAAGCTGGAGCTTTTAAACTAATTTCCGTCTCCGGTGCTTACTGGCAGGGAAGAGCGGATCAGCCTCAGCTTACACGTATATACGGGTTAGCATTCTGGACGGAGAAAGAACTCAAACAAAGACTTAAATTCTACGAAGAGGCTAAAAAAAGAGATCACAGAAAAATCGGAAAAGAACTTGAATTCTTTATCATAGAAGAAAGTGTAGGAGCGGGGTTGATTCTATGGCTTCCAAGAGGTGCAGTTTACAGAAACGTGCTTGAAGATTACTGGCGTAAAGAGCATTTCAAAAGAGGCTATAAGCTGGTTTACACTCCTCACGTAGGAAAGGCACGCCTGTGGCAAAAAAGTGGTCATCTTGAGTATTACAAGGAGAATATGTTTCCACCTATGAAGGTGGAAGGTGAAGAGTATTACGTAAAACCTATGAACTGCCCTTTTCACATAACTATATACAAAAGTAAAACCAGAAGTTATAAAGAGCTTCCCCTGAAGCTGGCGGAACTCGGAACAGTTTACAGATACGAAATGTCAGGAGTTCTTCATGGACTTATGAGAGTTCGCGGATTTACCCAAGATGATGCCCATATAATCTGTGCACCTGATCAAGTTGAAGGAGTTATAGAGGAAACCCTAAGCTTTGCTCTGAGTATGTTGAAAGATTTCGGTTTTGAAGAATTTAAAATCTACATATCCACGAAACCAGAAGATGCTATAGGCTCCGAGGAACAGTGGAAGCTTTCTGAAGACTCTTTAAAAAAAGCAGTTGAAAAATTAAATCACGACTACGAACTGGACGAAGGAGGAGGAGCTTTCTACGGACCCAAAATAGACATTAAGATAAAAGACGCCATTGGAAGACTCTGGCAGTGTTCAACAATACAATTTGACTTTAACCTGCCTGAGAGATTTGACATGACATACATAGGACCAGATAATAAAAAGCACAGACCTTATATGATACACAGAGCCTTACTGGGATCAGTAGAAAGATTCACAGGAATACTTTTAGAACACCATGCGGGACAACTCCCCCTCTGGCTTTCTCCTACGCAGATTAGAATAGTTCCCATAGCAGATAGGCACAAAGATTACGGACTTAAGATACTATCAAAATTGATTGAAGAAAACTTCAGAGCTGATATGGACGAAAGAGATGAAAGAATGAACGCAAAAATAAGAGATGCGGAACTTCTTAAAATCCCATACATTCTTGTAATAGGAGACAAGGAAGTGGAAACGGGAAGAATTTCTGTTAGGAGTAAAAAGAAAGGAAACATGGGTTCTATGGAATTAGAAGAGTTTATGAATCTCTTAAAGGAGGAAATACGTAGAAAAAAATGAGTTCTCCCGACACAGTAGTGGGACGCTATCTTTTGAAACCCCTGTGTCCCTATATAAAACCTATTTTTAGAATTCTCCTTAGAGTAACCACCTACGGTTGTGAAAATATACCAAAAGGAAAAGCTTTTATAGTAGCTTCCAACCACAGAAGTCACCTTGATCCTCCGCTCTTGAACAGTGTATTCCCCGAACCTTTAACCTTCCTTGCAAAAGAAGAACTCTTCAAACCACCCCTCGGTTGGTTCATAAAACACATGAGAACAATTCCCGTTAAAAGGGGAAAAGGTGACACAAGCGCTTTAGAAACAGCTCTTGAATTGCTTAGCCAAGGATATCCCGTAGCTATTTTTCCCGAAGGGACTAGAGCAGAGCCAGGAAATTTCCTTAAACCGAAAATAGGAGTAGGACTTTTAGCAATAAAGAGTAAAGCTCCTGTCATTCCCGTTTTAATAGAAGGCACAGATAAAATACTTCCCCGTGGAAGTAAAATCCCCCGATTCTTTCACTCAGTAAAAGTATTCATAGGGTTTCCTAAAACCTATGTAAATCAAGAAGACAATCCAAGAGGTTACAAGAAAGTAGCCTTAGATATAATGGAGGAAATCAAAAAACTTCACTATGGACTTGAATCCAAAACACTTGTATAGGATAATGGTTAACGCCGGAGGAAAGAAGTATGGACATAGGTGTAGTTCCGAACATTACCCTTGTAATTCAGGCAATTCTTTTTTTAATCTTTGTAGCTTTGGTAAATATCTTTTTTGTAAAACCCTATACCCGTGTAATGGAAGAGAGGGAAAGAATAGCCGAAGAGAATAGAAAAAAGGCAAAGCTCTTACAGGAAGAAGCAAAAAAACACCTTCATTCGGCAAAGGATATACTAAATTCAGCCAGATTTTCCGCCAATGAAATACTTGAAAATGCTCGTAAAGAAGCAAATAAGATAAGAGCGCAGATACTTGAAAAAGCGGAAAGAGAATCTCAAGAGGAAATTTCAAGAAAAACGGAAGAAATCAGAAAGTCTCTTGAAGAAGAGAAGAAAAAAATGCAAGAAAGAATCAGCGATTTGGCTCAAATCATAGTTAAGAAGATAATAGGAGAAGCAGCATGAGGCACATACTCTATTTACTTTTAAGCACCGCACCCCTTTACGCAGGTACAGGAGAAAGCCACGGACCCCTGGAGCTTTTCTGGAAGGGATTTAATATATTGCTGTTTTTAGGAATAGTCTACTGGATTGGAAAAAAGCCCATAGGTGAGGCTTTTAATAACTTTTTCAAGTCTCTTACAGAAAAGATTGAAAATTCAGAAAAAGAGTTAGAAAAAGCAAAAACCGAACTTCAAAAGGCAAAAGAAGAACTTGAAAAAGCAAAAGTAAGAGCTGATGAATCAGTAGCACTCGCTCAGGAATCTGCAAAAGCGGAAATAGAAAAGGCAAAACAACATGCGGAAGAAATAGCTCTAAGAATTAAGGAAAAAGCAAAAGAAACTCTTGAAATAGAACTTAAAAAAGCCAAGCAAGAATTAGCTCTTTACGGAATGTTAAAGGCAGAAGAAGTAGCCCGTGAAATGTTAAAGGATACTTTCAAGAATGCGGAAATGCAGAGAAGATACATAGAAAAGCAGCTCAAGACTCTGGAGGAAAAGAAAAATGCTTAAGAAAAAGGAAATAGCCAGAAAAGTAGTTCGTTTGTTAATTCGTAGAATTCCGAAGGATAAAAAAACACTTATATCAACAGGAGAGTTCTTAGAATTCTTAGCACAGCTTTACAGAAAAAATAAAACAGTGCGGAATTTCTTTGTAAGTCCCTTTGTGCCTAAGACTAAAAAGTTGGAAGCCTTGGAAAAAATTATGGAAAGGTTTAGTGTTCCTTACGAAGAAATAAAAGAAGTTTTTGAATATCTGATAGATATAAACGCATTTTCTCTTTTCGGAGAAATAAAGAGACTGTATGATCACGAAGTGGAAAGAATTATGAAAATGTCTAAGGGATTCTTGTATTTAGCTGCAGAAATTGAAAAAACGGAAGAAGAAAAAATAGTAAAAACTCTTCAGAAAACCTTAGGAAGAGAAATAGAAATTACTACGGAATACGATCCTTCTCTTATAGGAGGCTTTGTTTTTAAAACTTCCGGTTTTGTTTTAGATACTTCCGTCAAACGCCAACTTGACAGATTACTGCTGAGAGGAGGTTAAAATGGAAAGAACTCTTATAATCATCAAGCCAGATGCAGTTGAGAAGAAAGCCACCGGTAAAATTCTGGACAGATTCCTTCAAGAAGGTTTAGAAATAAAAGCTCTTAAGAAATTTAAATTCAACAGACAGCAGGCGGAGAGATTTTATATAGTTCACAAGGACAGACCTTTTTACAAAGAACTCGTAGAGTTCATGACCTCAGGGCCTGTTGTAGCTGCTGTCCTTGAGGGAGATGACGCTATAAAAAGGGTAAGGGAGATAATAGGACCAACCGATAGCGAAGAAGCTCGCCGAACAGCACCCAATTCTATAAGAGCTTTATTCGGAACAGATAAAGGGAAAAACGCAATTCACGCTTCAGATTCACCAGAATCCGCTAATTATGAAATTCCTTTTGTATTCTCCCAGTTGGAGATTTTCTGATACAAGCTTCCGCTAAACCGAACATGAAAAGAGCAACTGGAAAAGTAGCGTTTACGTAAGGGGTAAACAAAGAAGAGAAATTGTAAAATACCAAGTAAGAAGCCATAGATGAAAGCATAAGGTTCTCACGCTTTCTAAGATCAACAGAAATGAACAACTTCAGAGATCTGATAAAAATAAGTATCATAGCAATAAGTCCCAAAATTCCTCTCTGAATCATCTCCTGAACAAAAACCACGGATTCGTAGTAAGGCAGACCGTTAGGAGGAGGAGGAACAAGTTTATGACCACTGTAGATACCGTGTCCGATCAAAAGAGGGACAATATCTGTATTTTTAAAATCCCTTCCGATAATTACCAAACCTGCCTTTAAATTGTTCCATCTTGTTGTAGTTAATCTGTTTATAGTCTCTTCTGAAAGTTCTTTTTCACCTTTAAGTATTTCTATTACCACCCTAAACCGTGGATCTTTTTCTTTCTCCGCCATATAGTAAAAACCACCACAGCCTGTCAACAGAGCTACCGCAAGGGCAGCAAGAACTCTTTTTACATATCCGGGATTGTCCCTTAGGTAGAGAATTCCCAAAAGGAAAAGAGTCATCAACACACCCAGAATTTCAGCACGTCTTACAGGCACAGCCATTATCAAAAAGAAAACAACGGCAAGAAACGTGTAGAAAATACTCCTTTTATAAAGAGCAAGAAAAACCGCGGAAAGTGTGAAAAGAGCGTAAATTTCGGCAACTTTCATCATATTACCCCACAGAAGCTTCATTCTATTTTCAACAAAGAAGTTATAAAGAAACACAGGAATAAGGATAAGACCTTCTAACACCAAAAGTCTGTTTATGTTGTAGAAAAGCTTTTCCCATCTGGAAGTTTCCACAAAAGGTAACAAATACCCGTATCTTAGAAAGGAAGAGCTGAAAGCTTCCCTTAGCTTTTCAGGCATATAAAGAAAAGCTGAAGCTAAGGTAGAAAAGTTGAAAAGGTGAAGTGGATTTCCCAACAGAGTAAGGGACGGATACTTCTTTTCTTTAAAGAGTTTGTAAATAAAATAAAGAACACCCACAGATATCAATCCGTGGTGCAGTGTTACAGAAAGAGGGAAAGAAATTACTACAGCTATTAAGAAGTAGGACATCACTTCTCCTTCTCTATTATTTCCCAATTTGAATAGGAAAAAATAGGGTTTTTAAAGATCTTCTTTTCAAGAAAGTCTATCAGCTTGTATTTAAATCTTTCATGCTTAAACAGAGGCCTGTTAGGTCTACCTTGTGCGGAGTAATTGAGTCTATCCTTCCAGCTAAAGGCTTTTATCCTCTCCTCCATTACGCGGGGGTGAGAATCCTTAAAAACAGGTATCTTACCGAGAGGACCGTAGTCAAAAATTTCGTAGTTTTTTTCACCTGCTTTTCCCGTATAATACTGTTCTTGATCTGATTTTTTAACTAACATAACCTCTGGAGGTCTTGCCCAACCGTAATGGTATATGTATACAGGAATATGAACAACACGAAGCTTTCTACCCCTTATTCTAAAAGACTGAGCATCACCATAGGATTCAACACCTATACCGCTTCTCACTATTCTTATCTCATTTTGATACCAGCCATGAAAGGGTAAGTAATGCCAGTAATCACCCCAAAAGTGATAGTAGTTAAATAAAAATCCTTCAACGCGCGGATCGTTCTTGTATTTTTGGCAGTAATAAACTATCCTTTCAAGGTCTCTTTCATGAACCACTTCATCAGCTTGAAGATAAAAACACCAGTCTCCCGAACACTGACTCAGTGCAAAGTTTGTCTCTTGACGGAATATTTCACCACCTTTAAAAAGATTTATATCCCACTTTCTCTTAAATATCTTTATCTTGGAAGAGTTTATTGATCTTATGAGTTCTTCCGTTCCATCATCACTGTCTCCCAAAGCAACTATAAATTCATCAACTATAGGGAGTATAGACAAAATGCTCTCCTTTACAGGGAAGTGAAATTTAACAGCGTTCCTGACAAAGGTAAATCCACTTATTCGCATTGAGTTAGATCTATAATTTTATCCTATGTTCAGAAAGGAAAGAATCTTCACCCCCGGACCTGTAGAAATTCCCGATTCTATAAGGGAAGTTCTTAGCAGGCAGATAGTTCACCACAGAACTACTGAGTTCAAAACTACCTTCTTAGAAACAAGAGAGTTGTTCAAACAGTTAATAGATTGCACATCTGACAACTTTGTCTTCTTTTCCTCTTCGGGAACAGGAGCTATGGAAGCTGCTGTTTTAAACTTCTTTGAAGAAGGAGATAAAGTAATAGCGGTAGTGGGTGGAAAGTTTGGAGAAAGATGGAGTGAACTGGCAAGAAAATGGAAGCTCCAAGTTGTTGAATTAACTCTTGAATGGGGTAAAAGCGTAGATCCAGAGAGAATAAAAAAACTCTTAAAAGAAAACGCAGACTGTAAAGGAGTTCTCATTCAAGCATGTGAATCTTCTACAGGTGCTTTCCACAACATAAAAGCTGTTGGAGAAATTACAAGTTCTTACGATGTTTTACTGGTAGTTGACGCAATAACAGCTCTCGGAGTCTACAACATAAAACCTCATTCTTGGAACATTGATGTTTTAATAGGAGGTTCTCAAAAAGCTTTTATGTTACCACCAGGGCTTTCAATGTTGTGGTTCTCGGAAAAAGCTCAGAAGACTCTCACGGACAGAGCTTACTACTTCAGCGTAAAGGAGGAGTTAAAAAAACAAAAGGAGGGGCAAACCGCCTGGACACCAGCAATACAGTTGATTTTAGCTTTTAAAGAAGCTCTGTCCTTACTCCTTACCAAGGGAATAGATAAAGTTGAAAAAGAATACAGACTTATATCAACGGCTATGAACAAAGCTGTTAAAGCTCTGGGATTAAGTGTATTCCCTGAGAATCCTTCTATATCTTTAAGTGCTGTATTGCCACCGGCAGGTTTAAACGCTGATGAAATTAGAAGGGAAATGTTAAATCTCGGAGTCCGCACTGCGGGAGGACAGGGAAAGCTCAAAGGCAAAATTTTCCGTATATCCCATATGGGTATGAACATAATGGACATGGTCATCGCTTTATCCGCCCTTGAAGTAGCTTTGTGGCGACTTGGTTATCTGAGAGAACTCGGAAAAGGTGTGCGCAGTTATTTAGAAAACGCTTACCAAAATCAATGAGCGGTAAAAGATTATCTCTTTCTGTTGCTCTGATTACTTACAACGAAGAGGATAGGTTGAGCAGGGTCCTTGAATCTGTGAAAGATCTCGCTACGGAAATAATAGTGGTGGATTCACATTCCACCGATAAAACAAGGGAAATAGCGGAGTCTTTTGGTGCTAAGGTTTTTGTAGAAGACTGGAAAGGATTTGTAAATCAAAAAAACTCCGCTCTACAGAAATGTTCTCAGGAATGGGTTCTCTTCTTAGACGCAGACGAAGTTCTTTCAGAAGAATTGCAACAGTCTATAAAGACAGCTCTAAAAGATCCACAATACGATGGGTATATGGTCAATAGGCGAACCTATTACCTTGGGAAGTTTCTAAGATACACTTGGCAGCCCGAATGGAGGCTAAGACTTGTAAAAAGGAATGCAAACCCACGTTGGGAAGGTCGGGATCCCCACGATATTTTAAAAATAAAAGGTAGAGTAGGAAAACTAAGAGGAGATCTTTACCATTACTCGTTCCGAAGCCTTAAGGATCATCTTATTAAATCCTTGCGTTATGCAGAGATATCTTCTGAAGAAAAATTTCTCCAAGGCTTAGAAGTCAAGCCTGCAGATCTATTCTTACGCCCTCTTTGGAATTTTACAAAACTTTACTTTATTAAAGGAGGCATTAGAGATGGACTAAGGGGATTCTTAGCTTGCAGTATATCTTCTTTTTACACCTTTATGAAATACGCCTTCCTTCTGGAAAAAAAACTCAAAAGCAGATACGGTTCTGATCTTTGGGAAAAATAAAATTTCCAAGAGTTCATTTCATTACCATAAATCTCATAAAACTGAACATATACTCTCTCATATGAGAAGTTAAAACAATACCTATAACAGGCAGTGAAAGAGCAAAAACTATAAGTCCTACCATAATCTGGAGAGGAAGACCTACCATAAATACGTTTATCTGAGGTATAAACCTGTTGACAACCGCAAGAATAATATTTGTAAGAAGGGACGCTATCAAAACAGGAAGAGCTACTTTAACTCCCAGTGCAAAACTGCTGTAGAAAAAGGAAATAATCTTTTCACCACTTAAACTGTATAAATCAAAGTATCCCGGCGGAACAGTTTCAAGACTTTTAAGAATACCAATATACACTGTTTCCGCTCCTCCCAAGCTCAAGAACAAAGCAGAGCCTAAAAGCACCGAAAAACCTGCAAGGACTGTGGTTTGTGGTTGTTGAGGTAAAAACATCATTAAAAAACCTAAACCCGCGTGAACCGCTATGACCTCACCCGCCACTGTAATAGCATCAAAAATGAGCCTTAAAATAAATCCCGCTGTAAATCCAAACAAAGCTTCCTTCAAGGCTATTTCAACTAACTGAAAACTTGAATCTACCCTTACAGGCTCTACAGTTTCCATAAGCAGAAAAGAAAAAGCAATAGCAAAGGAAAAATAAATCCGAACAACGGTGGGAAGGAAAAATGTTCCGAAAAAAGGAATCATAAAGAGAAAGAAAAACACCCGTAAGAAAATAAGGAAAACCGTTATGAGACTTTCTACATCTGGTAGTATCATCTTATCCAAAGGGGTATGTTTATAAGAATCTCTTTTGTAAAGTCCACAATCTTACTCATCATCCACCCCCCTAAGAAGAAAACTGTAAGCATTGCAGCAACTATTTTCGGAATATAAGCAAGAGTCATCTCCTGTATTTGAGTAGCCGCTTGGAAAACACTTACTACAAGGCCTACAACAAATGTTGCTATAAGCACCGGCGCCGCAAGTAGTATTGTCATTTCAAGAGCTTTTTGTCCCAAGGAAACTACAAGATCCGCTTCCATAATATCACCTCATTGATAACTTCTTACTAATGACAATACAACAAGTTCCCAACCGTTAGCTAACACAAAAAGCATTATTTTGAAAGGAAGCGAAATTATCTGGGGAGGGATCATTATTATACCCATAGAGATAAGTATGGAAGCCACCACAAGATCAACTATAAGAAAAGGTATGTAAAGGAGAAAAACTATTTCAAAGGCTGTAGTGAGTTCGCTGATAATAAAAGCAGGCAGTAAAACACTCATTGGTATATCCTTAGGGTTTTTTATTCTTTCCCTGTCCTCCGGTTTGAGTTCCGCCACTTCCAAAAATATGCTTACTGTATCTTTTCTTGTTTGCTTTACCATAAAGGACTTAATAGAGTTAAGCGTTCTTTCAAAAAACTCCTTATCTGTTATTTCCTCCTTTATATAAGGTTGAAAAGCTTGATTATTTATATCCTCAAAGACAGGCTTCATTATAAAAAACGTCAGAAAAAGTGCAAGGGATATTATGACTTGGTTAGGAGGAACCTGTGGAATTCCTATAGCCTGTCTTAAAACTGAAAGGACAACAACAATCCTTATAAAGGAAGTTGTCATTATAAGAATGGAAGGAGCCAAGGATAATACTGTAAACAGTATAAGTAATCGGACAGCGGTATCTAAATCTCCTTCGCCTATTTTGAGTTCAATCGGGGGAATTACCGCTTCCTGTGCCAGAACCGCTTGACTTAGGAACATCAGGAAAAGAAGAATTATCATCTTCCCTATATATTACATCAGCTCCGCGCTCTCCTACGCACAGTATGATTGTCTTACCTTTAACTTCCATTTCAACTATAAATACATTTTTAGAAAGTGTTACAACTTTTTTAATCTTAAAACTCCCTTCTTTTGAAAATCCCCTTAAAGTTGATATACGTTTCAGTAAAAAAGGTAACAGTAAAAAAATAAAGATTAAAACAACACCTAAGGAGAAGAGAATCTTGAAAATGTATTCGGTAAAATCCATCACTCAGCTTGAACTACAAATTCCGTGAAATAAACGTTTCTCACCCCTCCCTGCACTAATATAGTATTAACCCTTTTTATAATTTCCAGTTTAAGCTGTTCTCTGCCTTCAGGGGAACGGAGTTCCCTAGAAGTCTTATTGGACAGTATTTCTATGATAGCATCTCTTAGTATAGGTTCTCTTTTTTGAACTTCAAGCACAACTTCCGGAGAGGAAACTTCTAAAGTAATTGAGACTCTTGCATACATAGTCATTTCAGGATCAGCCAAATTTACTATAAAGGAAGGTTCCAACTTATACATAACACCCACAGCTTCCGGAGGAACCGCAGGCTTGGGAACTTCTTCTTTTTTTTCTTCTTTTTTTGCAAATAAAAAGAAATAAGCGGTTCCACCAGCCCCTCCTAAAAGTATGAGGAGAAGGAGGGCGATCAGGAGGAGCTTGCCCTTGCCTCCGCCGGTCTTCTCCTCCGTCTGTTGCGCCTCCCTCTCCTCGTCAGCCATGGCTCTTATTATCTAACAAGATTAACAGTTTCATCAAGTATAGTATTAGAAGTTGTTATAACCCTTGCGTTTGCCTGGTAAGCCCGCTGAGCTGTAATCAGGTTTATAAATTCCTTAGCTATATCAACGTTGGACATCTCCAACATTCCCGATCTTACCTTTTCAGCACCTCCTGCTAATAATATAGTTGGTGTTGTTATAGATGTGTAGAGGTTTGCACCCTTTTTTGTGAGTTCTTCAGGATCGGTGAAAACCGCCACCGCTACTCTGTATAAAGGAAGAGATTTCCCGTTTGAATACACACCCACAACAGAACCGTCTTCAGAAAGAACGTAAACGTCTATAAGATCTCCCTTAGCGTAACCGTCTTGCTCAAGAGTAATTACAAATTCCGCCGCATACTGATTTACATAAGAGTTCTGGATCAGATTAACATCAGTATCCGAAGAGGATTCATCTCCGAGAGACAGTATCATTCCCGGCACTGTTGTAAGCCCTTCTACTGTGTTGCCTAAGGTTCCACCTGAAGCTGTGCTTAAGGTATCATTGGCACCCGTTGTAACATCGGAAGGTGGATTAGCGTTATCAAACATCTGTAAAAAGAAGTAAGTTTTGCTTCCCAACGTAACAGCTTGAAAGCCCGGATTTACAGCCTGTGTATCATCTTGATCTATTTTTCCTGTAGCGGGGTCAAAAACTACGGTTTGGTAGTTGTAAGTGTTCCCTCCTGATGTTTCAAAACCAGAACGGTAAGCGTTTGATATGAGATTTTCGTAATTTCCGTCTCCGTCATAATCACTGAGTATAAAAATACGCCATCTGTTAGAGCCTGTTTCTTTTTTGAAAAAAACGTCCGCTTGATATTCATTTCCTAAGCTATCGTATATGCTTATAGTGTATTTATAGTTGTAGGTGGTTGTGCTGTTAGGATCAAAAGGAGCTGTGGGAGCTATTGCTTCCGCATTTAAATTGGTAGGTTGTAGAAAATTAACCCTGCCTGTAGCCCTGGGGGGAAGCTGCTGTTGAACATGTATGCTTTCCAATCCTGTGCCTATAACTTCTCCTTTATCGTTGAGTTTAAAACCTTGAAGGTAAAATCCACCTGAAGTGACCATATAACCATCTCTGCTAAGTCTGAACTGTCCGTCCCTTGTGTAAAAGCTCGCACCCGTTATAGGATCTTTGAGAATAAAAAGACCTCTGCCTTGAATTGCAAGATCTGTATTAACACCAGTTTGTTTAAAGTTTCCTATGGTCCAGAATTTTTGAGTGCTATCCACTACCACACCAGCTCCGTAAGTGGTGGATTTTAGTGTTCCCGTAACTACATTTAAGCCTATGGTAACCTGAGATATGACATCTTGAAATAACGGTCTCTGAGCTTTAAAAGCTACAGTATTGACATTTGAAATGTTGTCGGAAGTAACATCAATCCAAAAACGCGAAGCGTCCATTCCCGTTACAGCGTTGAAGAAACTCCTCAGCATATCTACACCCCCGCATAGATAATTCTGGAAGCAGAAATCTGTCTACCAGAGAGCAGATCCAGCATAAGCTCTCCGTCTATAATGCCTGCGGATTGGACTGTATCTTTAAAGCCCAACTTCCAGTTGAGAAGTTGAGTATCCCCTTTAAAGAGTTCTACTTTAAACTGTCCCTTAGGAAGATCAGATATGTCCAGTGGGTTGAGTCCTTTTTCCAAATCCACAGTTAACTCCTTTATAACTTCTTCCCCATCGTAAATTTTTACTTTTACATCTTTGAGTTTTTCAGCAGATAGTATGTAGTATTCTCCACCTTTTACGTTGTCCAAAATATCGGTTTCAAAGATAAAGTTCTTTCCTATCATGCTTAAACTTTGCATAAAAGTCATTTGGTTCATCCAAAGGGAAAGATTTTTTAGAAAGAATTTCATGTCAGTGTAAAAGCGTATTTGATTTAGTCTAACTACATCTTCAATGGATTTGGAAAGATCCTGCTGTCTGAAGGGATCTTGAAATTTGAGAGTTTCTAAGTAAATCTTCATAAAGTCTGTGGTAGATAGATTATCAAAGGATTGCACATAGTCCGGACCTACTACCTGCGGTTCTTTTACCTTTAAAGATTCTCCTGAATTGATCATTTCCTTCCTCCCTGTTTCGCTCTTATTTCCTGAGCCAGTATTTCCTTAAAGGTTTTAGCTTCTGTTCTTGTTTCCCTTCCGGAAAGAACTCCCTTCAGATCGTATATTCTCTTCTCCTTGCGCAGGATCACTTCTTTATCCTTTACTTCTACTTTGAGAATATCTCCTTCCTTTACTCCTAATCTCTTCCTGATATCACTGGGAAGAGCTATTAAGCCTCTTGCCATTACCTTTACAATATCCTCCATGACTTTATATAAATATCGGATCATTGTTGAAATTTTCAAGCATCATGTAAGATAAAATGTCTTGACATTTTAGTTTGTTTGATACAATTTATTATCGTGAAGCTACTTGACAGCACTGTTCTTTTAGAATTCTTCTGCGGTTCTGAAGAAAGAATAAATAGAATAGACAAATTGTTTAGGAATTTGGAGAGAAGGAAGGAAAAACTTTTAATAACCCAAGAAGTTATAACAGAACTGATTTACTATTTAGAAGTAGTTTACAAATGGGAACGGGAAGTTATAGCTGATATAGTTAACACAATTCTGAAAGACAGTTTGTTCAGTGTGGAGAATCGGGAAACTATACAAAGAGCGCTCATAGTATATCTGAAAGCAGGTTTAAGTTTTATGGATTCCCTTAAAACTGCAAAGGCTGAAAGTAAGAAAGTTAAAGAGGCTGTTTCCTACAACAAAAGGTTTGAAAAAGCAAAAATTAGAGTTATTCACCCCTAAGAGCTGAATAGAGCTTTCTTAGATCCTCTACACTTTCGGAAAAAGAAACACCTACTTTGTAATTCTGTTTAAAAAAGTTATCTATAAGATCCTTATTTTCAATAACTTTATCTACCGCTAAATTTGAACCTTTTTTATACAAACCAAGATTTACCAAATCCTCCATTGATTCAAAAGAGTTCAACAGTTCCCTTACATACATAGCCATAGTTATATGTTCTTCAGAAACAAGACGGGGCATAAGTCTTGAAAGGCTTCTCACAGGATCAACAGCAGGAAATATACCAGCATTAGCACGTTTACGGGATAAGACTATATGTCCATCAAACATTCCCACAAGAGCATCAGCAACAGGATCTAATGTAATATCATCTCCTTCTACCAAGACGCTGAATATTCCCGTAATACTACCCCCTTTTTTAAAATTTCCACAGCTTTCCACTATATTCGCCATCATGTGGAATACGGAAGGAGTATATCCTTTAAGAGTAGGGGGTTCTCCGGCAGTTAACCCTATTTCTCTCTGAGCCATAGCAAAGCGTGTTATAGAGTCCATAACAAGCAACACGTCAGCACCTTTTTGAGCGAAATAACGGGCATGAACAATTGCACTCAACGCCCCCTTTACTTTAACAACAGGCGGTTCATCTGCAGTAGAGACAACAACTATACTTTTTTTAAGTCCTTCTCCTAAAACGTCTTCTATAAACTCTCTTACTTCCCTTCCTCTTTCACCTATAAGTGCCAATACAACAACGTCCGCAGCACTGTAGTTAGTTATCATTCCCAGAAGTGTGCTTTTTCCCACTCCCGCTCCTGCGAATATTCCTATTTTCTGTCCTTTGCCTAAGGTAAAAAGAGCGTTTATAGATCTTATTCCTGTATCAAATACTTCTTTTATTCTTTCTCTGTCTAAGGGATTTATAGAGAAAAGTTCTATAGGGAGTTTCTCAGCTGTGTATATGGGAGTTCCATCTAAGGGTTTGCCAAAGGGATCAACCACTTTACCCAAAAGTATTTCACCTGTGGAAGTTGAAACGTGTTCACTCCTTACAAGAACTCTGTCACCAGGTTTTATACCCGATAGTTTACCGTAAGGCATTACTATGCATCTGTCTTCGTTAAAACCTATAACTTCTCCGTATATACTCTCTCCGAAGGAAGGAAATATCTCCACCATATCTCCCGTAGCACTGCCAGGATTGTAAGCTTCAAGGTATATACCGCTGACTTTTACAATTTTTCCGTATATTTTAACTCCTTTTAAGGACACGTTTTACAACCTCTCTAAAGATTTCTTCAAGTATCTCTCCCTCTTTTCTCTCTATGATAAACTTGGGAGTTTCCACTCTTATTTCCCCCCGTGAAAGGTTGGGATCTGAAGTTATTTCCACTTCAACCCTGTCACTTAGCTTCTCGTCAACTGTTCCTACAAATTCGTAAGCTCTGTCTATATCTGTTGGATTTAAGAATATCTTCACACTCCCTTTCAAATCTATTGATCCGCTGAATATCTCTTCAAGTATTCTGGTTATAACTTCTTCCTTAGGAAGCACATCTGTCATAAGGAATTCTTTCAGAACCGCCAGTGCTATTTGAACCATGTCATTCCTGAGTTTGTCCTTTACTTCTGTAAGTTGTGATTTCAGCTTCTTTTCAAGTTCCGCTATCATCTTGAACACTGTTTCCCTGCTTTCTAATTGTCTACTTTTATCAGTAAGTTCTTTTTCTTTTTGTTTGATAATCTCTTCCAACTCTTTTAACTTTTCACGAAGTATGCGATTCTCTTCTCTGAGCTTAGTAACTTCCTGCCGTGCAAGGGAAAGTTCCTCCTGTAGTTTTCTCTTCTCCTTTTCATCCTTCTCTGCACTATCTTGAAAAGAAGTTAACCGTTCAAGAGAAGTGCTGAATATAGGTCTAAAATCCTTAGACATAAGCTTCTTCTCCTCCCAGTTCTATTTTACCCTCATCTATTAGCTTCCTTATAACCGCTACAACCTGTTTCTGCGCTCTTTCCACTTCACTTTTCTTGACAGGTCCTAAAGCTTCCATATCTTCTTGCATTATCTTCGCCGCTCTTTTGGACATGTTGGAGAAAAACTTATCCTTTATATCCTCAGGCGCACCCTTAAGGGCTATTATCAACGTATTTTTATCAACAGCCTTGAGAACTTCTATTATTGCTCTGTTGTCAAGCTTACGTATATCTTCAAAGGTAAACATCTTTTCCCTTATTCTTTCCTCAAGAGTTGGATCCTCCTCTCCTATTTTGCGAAGAAGGTTTTCCGCACTTTCTTTATCCAACATGTTCATCAATTCCGCTGCAATAGCTACTCCTTCTTGCTTCTTTATCCCTCCGCCTATACCTAAGACCTTTATCTCTTCCGTTACAGTCTCTATGAGTTCTCTTAGAAACTGAGGAGAAACGTTCTCAAGAGTTGCTATTCTTTTAACTACTTCAAAACGGAGATTTTCAGGAAGCCATTGAAGAATATCCGCCGCTTTCCGAGGAGTAAGTTGGGAAAGCAAAACAGCAAGGGTCTGGGGATGTTCGTTTTTTATAAGTCCTGCGAGAACTCTGGTGTCTATCTTCTCAAGCTGTTCAAGTCCCTCCGCAACTCCCGCAGATCCTATAAGACTTTTTATCCTTTCATAAACCTCTGGTGGAAGAACTCCTTGAAGCTGTTCTAAAAGAGTTTCTAAATTGGAATACTGAGTAGCTACATAGCTGAAATCTTCCAAGAATTCTCTAACAGAGGTTTCTATATCTGAAGCAGTTAAATCCTTAAGACGTGCAGCTGTTAAAAATATCTTCTGAATTTCTTCTTCTGTCAGCTCCTTTAGAATTTTAGCCGCCACATCGGGAGGCATTGACATAAGGAGAATTGCAGCTTTTTCAACTTTTGATAAGTCCCTTCTGGTTGTTTCAGCCATATTTAAATATTAAAACTCTAAAAAACCGAAATCCTGTTTTTCCTTTTGAAGAAAACCCTTCTGCTTTAATTGTGTTTCCATCAAAGTTATCCACTTTTCCGGCATACAACCCTTAGGACAAAAGAGGTTGCAGTTTCCACAATGCACACACTGCTGAATGTTGAGATCCGCAATATCCTTTAATCTTTCTTTCTTTTTATCCCGTGGATCTTTAAGTAGAGAATAGAGTTTGTTGAAAATCAAAGGTCCCCCAAAATTCTTCCCCTCTGAAATAGGAGGGCATACGCTGTTGCATATACCACATAGAATACAGTCTCTTGGTCTTTCTACTCCTGCAAGATCTGCGGCTTTCAAAGGCTGATTTTTATCAAAGGCGAATATCCAAGCTTTCGCTTTTTTAAAATCTTTAAAAAGTTCATCGTGAGATACAACTAAATCCTTAATATTTGGAAGATTATCCACAGGTTCTATTAACAATTCTTTTCCTTCCGCACGGGTAGAACAAGCTAAGCGGTGTTCCCCGTTTATCTTAACGGCACATGTTCCGCATATACTTGATCTACACATAATCCTGAAAGAAAGAGTGGGATCTTTTTCCTCTTTTATTTTGCACAGAATCTCAAGAACAGTTGCACCTTTTGAAACATGCAGTTCATACTCTTCAAGAAAGTATTTACCTTCTTTAAAGCGCTTTATCTTAACTTTCACAGCCGACTCCCTTATTATACTTTTCTCCGAGATAGGCTTTGATTACTTCCTCATTTTTAGCCATATCCTGAGGATTACCGTCAAATATAAGCTTTCCTTCACTGAGAACAACAACTCTTTCTGTAAGTTGGAAAAGAGCTTTAAGAACGTGTTCTACAAGAATAACGGTTATACCTTTTTCCGCATTCATATTTAGGATAAGCTCCACAATTTCCTTTATTGAAACCGGATTCAAACCCGCAAAGATTTCGTCCAACAGTAAAATCTTAGGGGAAAGTGCTAAAGCACGTGCTAACTCAAGACGCTTACGCTGTGCCAAGGACAGAGAACCTGCCAACTCTTCTTTTTTATTAAAAAGTCCAACAGATTCCAGTATTGCATAGGCAACTTCCTTTTCCGCTTTTAAAGGAGAACCGTAGTAAAGAGGTATCATTACATTTTCCAAAACTGACAGATTTTCAAAAAGGCGGGTAATTTGAAAGGTTCTGCCTATGCCGATTCTTGCTCTTTTATACAAAGGTATTCGGACTAAACTTCTACCTTCAAGAAGAATATCCCCTTTATCAGGAACTACAATCCCGCTTATAACATTCAGTAGTGTCGTTTTCCCAGAACCGTTTGGACCTACTATACCGAGTATTTCCCCTTTCTCTACGGAAAAAGTTACGTTTTTTAATACTTTATTACCTCCAAAGTTTTTGGAAATTTCTTTTACTTCTAACATAATTCATACAAAAATAATACCTGCATAGGTTACCACATTGTTTGTATCTCCAGTAACCTCTCCGGAATGACTGTAATCTATAAGAATTCCTCTTTTCGCTCCCATCACCTTAGCGGCTTCAATACCTACTACTGCGGGAATAAAGCCACACATGGAAATGTTATACTGTATGCGTTTAAAGTATAGTTCTTCTGTAAGCAACCTTTCCATGGTAGAGATAAGTATGCTATCCTTCTCCTCCGCTTGATCCGCCGGGACGTAATGGGACATATCGGAACTTATAACTACAAGAGCAGATTTATTTTTAAGTGTATTCCCTAAGAAAGTGCCGAGAACTTCAGCTTTGTCGTAATTTATAAATTTCAATACAAGAGGGGTTATTTTAAAAGAAGTGCGAGCGTATTTGATTAAAAAGGGAAGTTGAACTTCCAAAGAATGTTCGTAAAGATGTGCGGATTCGTCCTCTTCTACAACAGGATGTCCGAGCAGCTCTTCTACGAGTTCTTTGTCCACCGGCACATCTCCAAGTGGGGTTTCCCAAAGCTCTCCCTTGTAAATTGCTACATCGGGTCCAAAACCTGTATGGTTTGGTCCTAATAAAATAACTTTTTCGGGAATCTCTATCCTTTTATAAACAGCACAGGCAGTTCTACCAGAGTAAACTATACCAGCATGAGGAACAAGAACAGCCTTTGCACTAAACTTCTCTTCAGATTCCTCACCACACAGTTGTTGAAGGAGCTTTTTTAACTCCTCCTCTTTTGAAGGATAAAAAGTTCCAGCAACAGAAGCCTTTCTTCTCACCGCTAAGTTATAGAATATGCCTTTTTGCCTATATTTCTATATCCTTTATCCAATTCCAGTTTTTCTCAAACCATCTTACTGTGCGTTCAATTCCTTCCCTTAGGGATACCTTCGGTTTCCAATTCAGTAAATCCGCGGCTTTTTTTATATCAGCCCAGGTAGCGGTTAAATCAGCTTTATGAAATTCTCTATTTACAATGTGTGCTTTCCTGTTAGTAAACTCTTCTATAAGTTCTATCATTTCTAAAAGAGCAGTAGGATTGTTGTTCCCTAAATTTACAATTTCATATCCCACTGGTTTAAGAGCTTTCACCGTTCCGTATGCTATGTCGTCTACGTAAGTAAAGTCTCTTCTTTGAGAACCATCTCCAAAGATCTCCAAGGGTTTTTCTTTCATTATCCAGTATATAAAGCGGAAAACACTCATATCAGGCCTGCCTGCGGGTCCGTAAACTGTAAAGTATCTGACAACAGTTATATCTAATCCGTATAGATAGTGATAAGTATAAGCCATTACCTCTGCCGCCTTTTTAGAAGCTGCATAGGGAGATATAGGTGTATTTACAGGAAGATCTTCTTTAAAGGGCATTTTTTGTCCCGCGTAAAGAGAAGAGGTAGAAGCGAGAACCATTTTTCTCACACCAAATTCTTTCATGAGTTCCAACAAGTTTAAAGTTCCGTATGCATTTGTTTTTAAATAAATCCACGGATCTTGAAGGGAATACCTTACCCCTGCACGAGCAGCTTCATTTATTACTGCATCAAACTTGTATTTCTTAAAAATTTCTTTGAGTTTTTCATAATCTTCTATATCCAGTTTATAAAATTTAAAATTTTCAAATTTCTTTAGTTGAGCTAAACGCCAATTTTTCAATCGTATGTCGTAATAAGTGTTTAAATTGTCCAATCCTATAATTTCATGTCCTTCTTCAAGGAGTTTTTCCGCTACCTTCCAACCTATGAACCCTGCGCATCCTGTTAACAGTATTTTCATAAGAGATATTATAATGTTATAATTGTGTTTATGAATATGGTAAGACTTCAGCTTATATATCCTGAAGAGCTGGTCAAAGAACCTATTCTGTGTATGGTTTGCAAAAATTTTGATGTTGTCCTGAATATAAGAACTGCAAAAGTTACACAGGATACAGGTATACTGACAGTTGAAATAGACGGTGAATCAGAAGAGATAGAAAAAGCTATAAAGTTTATAGAAGAAAAAGGAGTAACTGTGCAGCCTATAGAAGGCCAAATTTTTATGGAGTAAAAATTTTACAAATAACTCAATAAAGGAATATTCTATTCTTATAATGGAAGTTGTAGATCAAATTCCAGCGGCGGTATACGTCGCCGAAGCCGTAATCACAAAAGGAAGTATTTCTTTTAAAAAAATTAACTTCGTAAACAACTGGATAAAAAATCTAACCGGTTACAGTAAAGAAGAAATAATTCCAAACCAATGGGAGAGAAATATTCCCGAAGAAGACAGAGAAAAACCCTATACAATAGAAAACGCAACAGCTTATAAAACTTTCCGATTCAGAAGAAAAGACGGCGGATACGTAAGAATAAGGGACACTCTCAAGATAATAGAGCGGCAGGGAAATCATGCGCATATAACCGGTATCTGGATAGAAGAAAAAAGGGAGGAAGAGGAAGAAATATTTAACGCTGTTGATAAAGCTCCTGCTGTCGGTATTATTGTTTACAGAGAAAAGATTCTTTACGCCAACAAAACTGCAATTGAAACCTTTGGATACACAGAAGAAGAATTACTCTCCATGAGTCCTGAGCAATTAGTTGCAGAAGAATACAGAGAAGAAGTGAAAAAAGTTATTAAAAGACGCCTCAGAGGAGAAGAATTTGAAAACATATACCGGGAACTGCCTGTTCTAACACGGGACGGAGGGATTAGAGTCCTCTTTATATTCTCAAAAACTATAAAGTGGAAAGACAAACCTGCGGGATTTGTAATATTCATAGATATAACTAAGAAAAAGCGCTATGAAAAATTCTTTCACGTTTTAAGGGAGGTAAATCAGCTGATAATTTCCGCTTATGAAGAAGAAGAACTTCTGGGTAAAGTATGTGAACTTTTAGTGACAAAAGCAGGTTTTAAAATGGCATGGGTAGGAATTCCCGATCCTGAAAGCCGATACATTAAGCCTTTAAAAATCTGCGGTTTTGATGAGGGTTATGTTAAGAGTGTAAAAATCTCCACAGATGAAAGTGTTCCTGAAGGTAGAGGTCCCACTGGAACAGCCCTTAGGGAAGGAAAGATAATTGTAAACCCCGATACGCGGACAAATCCAGCTGTTCAACCTTGGAGAGAACAGATGCTCCAAAGGGGTTTTCTTTCTTCCTGTGCTATTCCTCTTAGTAGAGGAGGGAAAACCGTGGCTCTTCTTAACATATACTCTGCAATTCCCAATATGTTCAGCGAAGAAGAGTTAGAACTGCTTGAAGAAATTCAAAAGGATCTATCCTTTGCTTTAGAAAAGATAGAAAAAGAAAGATTTATAAAGATAACAAACACCGCCATAGAGAAAGGACATGAGTGGGTTGTAATAACAGATGAAGAAGGAAACATTCTGTCTGTAAACAAAGCGGTTGAAGAAATTTCAGGTTATAAAAGAGAAGAACTTATAGGAAAGAATCCGCGGATATTTAAATCCGGTTATCATCCTCCTGAGTTTTACAGAAAAATGTGGCAGACTATAAAAGAAGGTAGATCTTTCCAAGCGGTTTTTGTAAACAGGAAAAAGAACGGAGAGATTTTCTATTTGGATCAAAGGATTGTTCCAATTCCCGTAGGTGGAAATAAGATACGATACGTTGGACTCGGTAATGACATAACCTCTGAAAGATTCCTTGAAGAGAGGATAACTTATCTTAAATACATTGACATAGTAACCGGCTTACCTAATAGAGAGGGCTTCCTTGCTTCCGTAGAGCTTGCTTTACAAAGGGATAGAGACTTAAATCATGTTCTTTTTATCATAGATATCGTTGACTTTTCTGGAATAAATCAAATTTACGGCACAGCGGTAGCCGACAAGGTGCTAAGGTATATAGGAAATATACTAAAGGAAACTCTTTTCAGAAGAGATATAGTGGGAAGGGTTGGCGGAGATGAGTTTGGTGTATTGGCACGGAATATAGCGGAAAGGGAAATTACTGCTCTTTCTGCAAGGTTGTTAAACGCTCTTGGAGAAACTTTTGATGTGGAAGGAAGAAAAATAAAACTCAGTGTAAACGTAGGAGCTTCCCTTTATCCGAAGGACGGAGAAAACGCAAAGGAACTTTTGGAAAAGGCTTCCGTTGCCTTAACCTTTGCTAAAAGAGAAGGAGAAAACACCTGTAGATTCTTCAGTGAAGAGATAAACGAAAAAATAAAAGGTTACTTTAAAGTTAGAGATGAGCTTGAAAAAGCTTTACAAGAGGACAGATTTATCCTTTACTTTCAACCTTTTTATTACGCAGATACCAGAAGCATAGCGGGGTTTGAAGCCCTTATGAGACTTAAAAAGAA
Source organism: Aquificaceae bacterium (assembly GCA_026981975.1). Lineage (GTDB taxonomy): Bacteria > Aquificota > Aquificia > Aquificales > Aquificaceae > Hydrogenivirga. Next base: position 40,155 of record JALSHV010000015.1, read on the forward strand.
AGGAGGTAAAGTGCTTACACCGAAGGACTTTATTTTCGTCCTTGAGAGAACAAGTTTAATAAAAAGAGTAGAAGATAGACTACTGGAAAAACTCAAGAGCTTTATATTCAGACACAGAAAAAAAATAACAGTTGCTATGAACATTTCCCCAAAAAGCTTCAAAGATGAAAACTTTATAAAGAAAATCAAAAGAATATCAGAAGAAGTGGGACGCTGTTTGGTGTTGGAAATTACAGAACGCCTATTAGTTGAAAATCCAGAGTACGCTCAGAATTTCCTGCAAGAGGTAAGATCCGCAGGAGTGAAAATAGCAATAGACGATTTCGGAACAGGTTATTCCTCACTTGCTTATCTTGAAAGTCTTCCTGTAGATATACTCAAAATAGATATGAGATTTGTTCACAGAATAACGGATAGTCCTAAGAGCCTTGCCATTGTTGAAACCATTATAGAACTGGCGCGGAGATTAGGAATAAAAACTACCGCCGAAGGAGTAGAAACAGAAGAACAGTTAAGGATCTTAAACGAACTCGGAGTAGTTTACGTTCAGGGATTTTATCTTGCAAAACCAATGCCTCCGGAAGAGACAGATCTGATTTTAACATTATGAAGAAAACACTTTACCTTATAGACGCTTCCTCTTTTATATACAGAAGCTTCTTTGCTCTACCTTCCCTTAAATCAAAGGAAGGTTTACCCACTAACGCTGTTTACGGTTTTTTGAAAACACTTATGTCTATAATTAAGGCAGAAAATCCAAATTACATGGCTATAGTATTTGACTCTCCAGCACCTTCTAAAAGAGAAAAGATATTTAAAGATTACAAAGCAGGTAGACCTTCTATGCCAGATCCTTTGAAAATACAAATTCCCATTATAAAGAGAATTGTTCCTCTTATGGGAATTACTTCCTTTGAAAAAGAAGGTTACGAAGCAGATGATCTTATAGCTTCCATCGCAAAGAAATTCTCCACAACAGAATTCAAGGTTAAAATATACACACCCGATAAAGATATGCTTCAGCTTGTTAATGAGAAAATACAAGTAGTGAATCCGGCAACGGGAGAAATCTTCACCTTTGAAAAGGTAAAGAGAAAGTTCGGTGTTCCCCCTGAGAAAATACCTGACTACCTTGCTCTTGTAGGAGATAAAATAGACAACATTGAAGGAATAAAAGGAGTGGGACCCAAAACGGCTCCTTTACTTATAAAGGAATTCGGGGGAGTGGAAGGAATACTCAGTCGTTGGGAGGAATTTAAAAAAAGATTTCCACAGGCTGATGCAAACCTGCTAAGGAGATCCTATACCTTAGTAAAACCTATGCTGGATACAAAGATAGAAATCACAGAAGAGGATCTTCTACTCAAAGATCCTAATTTGTCTTATATTAAGAAAGAACTGGAAAAACTTGATATGAAAAGCTTAATAAAAGAATTAGAAAAAATCTTGAAAAGAAAAAAACAGAAATCCCTTTTCTAATTTAAAATTTAAAAAACAAAAAACAAATATCGGGAGGTTGTTAATGATAGTTCTCTTATTAATAGTTTTAATCTCAGGGCTAATAGTCTTTTACGTGATTACAATTTACAACAGATTCCAAAGTTTATACAACGGTGCTGAAGCAACCTTAAGTCAAATTCAAGTGGCGCTTAAGAAAAGGCTTGATATGTTGGAACAGTTAATAGAAAACATCAGAAGTTACGCCCGCTTTGAGAAAGAAACCTTAGAAAACATCACAAAGATGAGATCAGCTCTTTCATCACGGGAAATAAAGGATATTAACAAAATAGGACACGAATCTTCAAAATTATTAGGGAATATAATGCTTACCGTAGAAGCCTATCCTGATCTGAAAACCTCCGAAGTTGTAAAAGATCTGACTAAAGCCATAAAAAACGTAGAAAGTGAACTGGCAAGACACAGATATACGTATAACAATATAGTTCAAGAAATCAATACAAAAGTGGATACTTTTCCCTCAAATGCAATAGCGGGTATGTTCAATTTCTCCAAACTTGACTATTTGGAATTTGAAGAAAAGGTAGAAAACAGACCAAGTATGGACTGGAAGCTTTGATGGGAGAAGATAGAAAACTTCTTACTGTTTTTACAGTATGCGTAGGAATCTCTTTGATTTCCTTACTCCTGTCTCAATACGATATTAGAAATCTTGTAAAACCCCTTACAGCAAATTACAGGGCGGAGATAATCTTGGAAGAAAGGATCTATCTCAAAGAAGCTATAGTATTTGAAGTAAAAAAAGAAAAGAAGTTCAAAATGCTATACCGACTGTGGAAAGTCCCCTTGGTTTACAAAACAACACTTTCAAAGCCTTATTTGCAGGTGATTGATTTCAGCGGAGACGGAACAGCTTACTTAAAAGACTATAAAGGAAACGTTTTTCTGAAAGAAAGCAATTCCGAACTCGGAGAACTTGCATTAAGAAAAGCTCTGAGGAATGAAGTAGGTATAATAAAACAGGAAGGTTTTGAAAAAGGTGAATTCACAGTTCTTTCCGAATACTGGATATTTCCTCCGCTGAATTACGATGAAAATTACACACATGTAAACCTGAAGCTGGCAGATGAACATATACCCTATAACAGGGTAGAGATAGTAATTTCCGACCCAAGAAACTTGATAAAGAAAGTATATCCCCATATTCCTTTATTTAGTCTTGAAAGGAATGAAACTTTATGGATATTGGAAGGAAAAGCACCCGAAAACAAGCTTGTGGAGATAGAACTTCTGTTAAAAAATGACAACTTAGAAGGTTTCACTTCCTATATACCTCGGGTAAAGGACCGAGTAGAAAGTGCTAATGCTACACTTTCCACCCTTTATACTCTGTTGAACATTATTAGATATTTATTGATTCTGTTTGTGTTGAGTATGCCCTTTGTTCTTCTACTAATTTACAGAAAATACGGTGCTGAAAAGAAATACACAGTTCCACAATTTTTGAGTTATATACCCAACAAAGAGAGAAAACCTTGGCTTGTTAATATGCTATACTACGGCGATTCCACGGTTACAGATCAAAACGCCTTTTTCGCCACACTGCTGGACATGGAAAAAAGAGGATTTCTGGAGCTGGATACGATAGGAGGTGACATAAAAGTTAGAATTAAAGGAAAAGTTCCACAAGATCCTTACGAGAGAAAAGTTCTTACCTTCTTGATAACTTATGCTGAGGGAAATACCTTCAGTCTTGAAAAGATAGAAAACAGAATCTCCGAGCTGGAAAGATTAAAGGATACGGAATCTTTAAAACGTATAAAAGCGGATTTTGACAGTATTTTTAGTTTTTCCGATAAAACCTTAGTGGAGAAATTTCTCACCACTAAGGGACATACTCTTATAAGAATCGTAGGCTTATTGTGTATCTTTATCTTTGGTGCTTTTTTAATAGGAATACTTGTTATTTCTAAAAAATATCCTCTATACATCTACGATCTTATACTTCTCTCCACAGCTAGTATTGTTCTTACTAATATTCCTCATCTGTTATTACCTTCTCAGATATTTGGGAGATGGAAAGGTGATTTTTACAAGGAAAAGTTAGAATGGGAAGCTTTCAGAAATTTTCTTTCTGATATGGTTATGATGAAAAAATACTCACCAGAGGATATTGTTATTTGGGAAGAATGGCTTATCTACGCCACCACTTTGGGTGTAGCGGAAAAAGTAGAAAAAGCTATGGAAAACTTAAAGATAAACATTCCCATAAAAGAAAAATCCTACTTTGCTCGCAGGAGATTTTACAGAACCTACTATCATATCAGCAAAGTATTAACCGCTTCCAAACCAAAAGTAAGCGGACCAAAAGGAAAGAGTTTCGGAGTGGGAGGAGGATTTGGAGGAGGAGGAGCAGGAGGAAGATAGTTCAGCTAAATCTTTTCCACTCTAACGCAGGTATATTTAAGATCAGGTTCTTCTGAAAAAGGATCATATCTGTCCGAAGTTAGGAAGTTCACCGGTGGACCGAATTCATCAGGATATCCGAAGGGTGTAAAAAGATGTCCCTTTACTATTTTTCCGTATCTTACAAATCTTTCAGTCCAGCCGTTCTTTGAAGTGATCCTTACTCTGTCCCATTCTTCAATGCCTTTTTGCAGAGCATCTTCTGGATTCATAATAACAAAAGGCGGTAAAGCCGATTTTAAAAGAGATTTGGACTTTCCTGTTCTTGTCATAGAATGCCACTGATCCGCAACTCTTCCTGTTATGAGAATGAATTCTCCATCAGCTTCAGAGGTGTAAAATTCCGCAGGGTAAAACTCAGCCTTTCCAGAAGGAGTTTTAAATATCAGATCTTCGTAAAGCCACCTACCACCCCACTGTAAAGGGAAGGAATTAAAGCGAGAAATATCACAAATTCTTCCTTGGGTAGTTAAGGAAAACTCCTCAAATATTTGCAGACTACTTTTATAAGGAAACAGTTTCTCTCCTCCCATTTTCCTTGCTAATTCTGTAAAAATAAGCCAATCAGGTTTTGCACACGGCGGTGCTTTCCACACTTTATGGGAAAAGCTTATCTTTCTATCCATGGAAGTTTTGAAACCTTCCCTTTCCCCTACCTGACAAGCGGGTAGAATTAAATCCGCAAACTTCGCAGTATCATTCCAATAAGCATCTTGAACTACGAGAAAAACTTCTCTGAGAGCCTTTCTAACCTTATTAAGATTCGGCAGAGAAATTGCTGGATTTGTGCATATTACCCACAACAGTTTAATCTTTCCTTCCAAGATAAGATCTATAGCAGATAAAATAGTAGGACCCTTACAGGGTTTTATACCTTCAATATCCCAAAATTCTTCCATAAATTTTCTATCCTCTTCAATCTCAACATTTCTAAATCCCGGAAGTCCGAAGGGAGTATAGCCCACCTCCCTACCCCCCATTGAATTGGATTGCCCTGTAAGAGAAAAAGGACAGCCTTTTTCGTTCAACTTCCCCGTTGCAAGGTGGAGGTTCAAAAGGGAAATTACTTTCATAGTCCCGTTGAACGACTGATTTAACCCCAAACACCAGAGGGATATTAACTTGCGTTTACTGGAGAATAAATCCGCCACTAAATTTATATCTTTCTGTGTAACTCCACATATTTTTGAAGCTACAGAAGGAGGAAATTTTAAAGCTTCCGCCAGAGCTTTTTCAAAGCCTATCGTATGCTTGTTTATAAATTCCCAGTTTACTCTACCTTTTTTGTAGAGAAGATAAAGCACAGCGTTTAAAAAGACTGTATCCGTCCCCGCTTTTATAGGTATATGAACATCACTTTTTCTTGCGGTTTCGGTTTCCAGGGGATCTACTGTAACAATAAAGGTATTCTTTGCCTTTAATCTTCTGTTCAGAATTCTTCTAAATAACATGGGAAAGCTAACAGCAGGATTTGCTCCTATGATAAAAAACACTTCTCCGGATTCTATATCATCGTAGCAACAGGGAGGTCCGTCGGAGCCGAAAACCATTTTATAGGCTACAGCTGACGATGAAACACACAATCTTGAATTAGAATCAACATTATTGGTTTTGAGAAATCCCTTTGCGAATTTGTTTACAACGTATATAGCTTCTGTAGTGAGTTGTCCCGAAAGGTAAAAGAAAATCTCTTCCGGAGACAATTCCGTGAGTTTTTCCTTCAAAATTGTATAAGCGGTTTCCCAATCCACGGCTTTGAAAGAATTTCCCTTCCTATAAAAGGGTGTCTCCAGTCTGCCTTTGTAAAGAGCTTCCGGTATTTTTAAAGGTTTCTTACAAAGCCTTCCCTTAAGTTTAAACCCTTCATACACTTTAATACTACAACCTACACCACAGTAAGGGCATACAAGTTCGCTCATAAATCTTTTCTTGCAAGAAATATGCCAATATAAAATTTGCTTATGGAGTTTAGATGTTTTAAAGACTGGTTAGAAGAACTTAAAAAAATCTCTAAGATATACCCTGTTTTGGTTGAAGGAAAAAGAGATGTAGAAGCTCTAAAACGCTTAGGTGTGACCAATACGATAGATCTTTCAGGTAAAAGGTATGCGGATATAGTTGACATTTTAGAAAAGAAAGCACAAGGAGCAGTAATTCTTTACGACCTTGACCCTCATGGTGAAAGAATAAGTAAGAAAATATCTGAGCTTCTCAGATCCCAAGGTTTTAAGGTTTTTTTGGATTTTAGAGACTATTTAAAGGAAAAAGGTATAATTCATATTGAAGATCTATACAGGTTAAGTTATGGAAAGGATAGAAATTCTTGAAAAGATTCTCATTTACGATAGACTGTTACGTTTTACCATAGACCTGCTCACAGGCATAAGAACAGAGCTTCTTGCTGATATTGAAGAGACAAAAATCCTCAGTGAGTCTTTACTGAGCAGAGCGGAGAGAGAAGTTTTAAACGGCTTTCTGCACAAGGTAGAAAGTGAATTCATACTCAAACTGGAAGAAGTTCTGGAAAACATTTACGACGTCTACGAAATGTTCAACTTTGACATAACTTTCCTTTCAAATCTACCGCAAGAACTCGGAAGAGAAATAGAACGTTTAGATATACTAACCAATGTTAACTCAAAACTTCAAGATCTAATGAATATTCTTTTAGAAGCTTGTAGTGTAAAAACAGATAATAAATTTACTGTTATACTTACTCCTTTCAAAATGTATTGTGAACTGATAAATCATGCTATAGACTTTAATAAAAAATTTGAAAATTTTTAATTAGTATGCTAAAATAAAAGTGTAATAGTAAAGGAGGTTAAAAAGATGGCAAGAAAAGGCAGAAAAAGAGGAGGTCCAAGATATAAAAGGGTGTCCTTGTCTCTTCCAAAAAGGTTATATTTGGTGCTTAGTGGTATTGCAATGGGAGATGAGAAAAAGCTCAACAGACTGATAAAGGGTATTTTAGAAGACAAACTTCAAGAATCTACCGTCGCTGAACTTGAACTTTATTTAAGAAAAGTAGAGGAGGAAGAAAAAGAAGAGCAGGAGGCTCAGGGATAAAAACTTTATGCTTTCTCTAAGACTGAAATCTTTAAAAGCCTACAATACGGAAACTTCCAAAGCAAAGATAAAGTTGTCCTCTAATGAGCTTCCCTACGAATTGCCGGATTATCTTAAAACACGGATAGCGCAGGAGATTTCTAAAATTCCCCTTAATCGCTATCCAGATCCACTGTGTGCTGAACTCAAAGAAGTGCTTGCGGACTTTTTTGGAATAAAAGAGAGCAACATTTTATTAGGAAACGGTTCTGATGAACTTATATACTACATTTCCACCGCTGTAGGTGAATTAAACGAAGCTGTTTTAATTCCTGTGCCAACTTTTCCTATGTATGAAATAATCTCCCGCACCTTAGGAAGACCACGGATTGAAGTTTTACTTAAAGAGGATTTTGATCTGGATCTTGAAAAGATTCTAGAAGTTTTCAAAGAAAGGAAACCTATCTTGGCATACTTTTCTTTTCCTAACAATCCCACGGGAAATCTTTTTTCTAAGGAAAAGATAGAAAGAATAAGATCTGAAGGATTGTTTGCTGTCTTAGACGAGGCTTACTATCACTATTCGGGGAACACTTTTCTAAAGGACGCTCTTGAAAGGGAAGATACTGTAGTCTTAAGAACTCTTTCCAAAATAGGACTCGCAGGGTTGAGAATAGGTATCCTTATAGGAAAGGAAGAAATAATAAAAGAGTTAGATAAAATAAGACTTCCCTTTAATATAACTTATCCATCTCAAGTAGCTGCGGTATTAATTCTCAGAGAAGGAAGAGAGTTTATAGAACAGTCTATTAAAAAAGTAGTTTCAGAACGCCAAAGGGTTTATTTTGAACTGCAAAATATAAAAGGAGTTGAAGTTTTTCCCAGCAAAGCAAATTTCATTCTTTTTAGAACTCCATACCCTGCCTCTTTTGTTCATGAAGAACTTCTCAAAAGAGGTGTTCTAATAAGGAATATGTCCTATTTACCGGGATTGGAAAGATGCCTGCGTGTAAGTATAGGTAAGGAAGAAGAAAACGATGCTTTTTTAGAAGCTCTGTCAGAAGTTATAAAGTGAATTCTGATAAAATTCCTCACTATGAGGCTGATAGCAGCTAACTGGAAAATGAACAAGGGAATTCATGAAGCTCAGGAGTATATTAGAAAACTTCTAAGTTTACTTAAAACAACAGAAGATAGGGAGATTTTGATATGTCCACCTTTTACCGCTTTGTGCGAGTTGAAAAATCTCCTAAAAGAAACACCAATCAAACTGGGTGCTCAGAACTGTTACTATAAAAAAAGCGGAGCTTTCACAGGAGAGATTTCCCCCCCTATGTTAAAAGAACTTAACTGCGAATACATTATTGTAGGGCACTCAGAAAGAAGGCATATATTCGGTGAGGACGATGAGCTTATAAACAAAAAACTCATAGCCTGTCTTGAAGAAGGTTTAAGACCAATACTGTGTGTAGGAGAAAGGTTAGAAGAAAGATCCGCGGGAATGACCTTTAAAGTAATAGAAACCCAACTAAGGCTTGCTCTTTCAGGAATAGAGGACTATACAGACAGTATAGATATAGCCTATGAACCAGTTTGGGCAATAGGAACAGGTGTTCCAGCAACACCCGAAGATGCTGTCAGTGTTCATCGCTTCATAAAGGATCTGATCAGGGAAATTAACCCTTCTTTGAAGGGTGATACCCGAATCCTCTACGGTGGAAGTGTTAAACCCTCAAACGCACCAGAGTTTATGAAATTTGAAGAAATAGAAGGTTTATTGGTAGGCGGTGCAAGTTTAGAGCCTGAATCCTTTGCGCAGATTGTTTATTCCTTTTAACAGATAAAAAGTTAAAAATACATAACCCACAAAGGCATAGTAAGGAGGTAAGCCTGCTCTGTCCGCCAGCAGTTTAGGACTTATTACAACTATCCATCCGCCTATTAGATGCATTAGAAAGGAAAGCATACCTGTTCCAAGCTTTCTGAAACTGAACAGAGTTGATAGTAGTGGAATAAACACAATAAAAGGTAAAAAAGACATACCCGCTCTGTATAGGATTTCCGAAAGGTAACGATCTGTATCAAAACCGAGCTTTGATCCTTTCAAGTAAAGACTAAAAAGAGAAGAAATACGCACATGTTCCATTTTTTCCGCAAATAGACTTACTTCCCTAAGTCCTACTTCAGTACCTAAGGAAAAATTCCTGAGCTCTTCAACAAAGTAACCTTCTCTGAAATTGTAAGCAGATCCTATATCAACGTGTATTTGATTTTCTTGCCACTTTCCTGAAAATCCTTCAATAATTTCAAGAACTCTACCCTCATTTGAAGTAACCAGCATGAACAAGTCTGTAAATCTACCGTTTAAAGTATCTAAGCTACCTACAAAGATGTAATATCTACCTTTATCGGTTTCTTTTACAAACCACAGTTTCTCCACTATCCTACCTATTTCCTGTTTCTTCTTATAAGTTTTTTCTATATACCATACATTCCTAAAAAGCTGAGGAATAATACTTTCATTCAACAAAAGAAAAATGAAAGAAAGAAGCAAAATACTACTCAACAGAGACAAGGAGAAACGGAGAGGAGATATGCCAAAGCTCTGAGCGGTAAGATCTATGTTGCGAACAAATATCCTTCTGAAAAGTATGAGAAGAGATATGTTTACCAGAAGAGAGGAAAGAACATAAAAACCGAGTGGTATTAAATTAAACACATAGCTTAAACCTATTTGCCAACTTATTACTTTAAATCCCAGCAGAAGATCCGTCATACTGTATATAATCGTTAGTCCTACCGCAACAACACTAACAGTGATGAGAATTTTTAAATAATTAATCAATACGTATCGGTCAAAGATGTTCATAATTAATATTATGAAGATGAAGATTATAAAGGCTTTAATACTTTTCTGCGGTATTTGTTTCTCCTTTGAAATTTACCTTTCTCCACGTTACACGCAATGGGAGGAATTTGATACGGACGGCAGAAAACTCTTAGAAGAAAAAGGCTGGATATTAGCTCTTGGTATAAGAAAAGAGGGAAAACTTTTCAGAGGAGGTGCAGAGCTTTACGGAGGAACACTTAAATACGACGGTCAAACGCAAGCAGGAACACCTGTTCAAACTGATTCAGTATACAGTGGGTTTTCCCTATACGGAGGGGTAGGGTGGTATTTTGGAAATTCTGTTCTATTCAGTCCGAAGGTTCTTTACACCTTAGAAGGGTGGGTAAGGGACATAAAGTCAACGGCTACCGCTCTGGGTTACAGGGAAATTTGGAGTTATCATACCCTTGATTTTGAAGGAGAAGTTGTTCACAAAATGAAAATTATGGAGATGTCTATGTTCGCCACGCTGAGACTGATGCTCGGCGATGCCGTAATGAAAGCAGATTTAGAAGGAGTTCCTACTCTTTACCCCAAAAGAGGTCCAGCCTACAAGTTAGGTTGCAGATTTAGAAAAAACAGATACGGTGTAGAAATCGCTCACTCCTACGTTAAGTTCAACCGCTCTGATCCGCAACCCACCTTCATTCCGGGCGTATACGTTCTTCAACCAGAATCCGTAAGAAGAACCATGTCCTTAACTTTCTTTCTACGCTTTTGAATTATCTGGAAGTTATTTCTTCCATATAGAACAAAAAACTGAAAGGAACAGCAATTCCACTCACATAGGCTGTTCCCGGCTTTAAAAAGGGGAGTAAATTGAATATATCTTCACGGGATACTTCAAAGAAAGGAGATACCGCTTCAAGATCGTTTCTACTTATAAGTTTAAAGACAATACGGGTATTCAGCTGAGAAAAAACAAACTTACTTATACCGGCGGGTCTTTGAGTAATCGCCACAATACCGAGTTTAAGCTTTCTGCCCTCCATGGCAATCCGTTTTGCGCTTATGTAGGCAAGATTTTCCCTACCCGCAGGAATATCCCCTGTTCCCCTTTCAGGGACAAAATTGTGAGCTTCTTCAAGAACAACGAGCTTGTCAGATGCATCTCTTTTGGAAATCTTAAGAATTTCTTTGAGAAGAAGTCCTGCAATGTTGATAGATGTCTCCGCGATATCAGTTTCTTTAAAATCGTATATAACTATTCCCTCCTTAAAGTTTAAAGACTCCTTAAGCATTCGCACCACCTTAGACTGATTTCTAAGGGCTTCTTTTCCAAAAGAGTTTTTCAAAGATTCAAGAGTTTCAAGTAATAAGTCACCAAGAGAGCTATCTTTTACCAGAAGAACAGCTTCCTTTAGAATATCTTCAAAACTTTTTGTGTTAAATACTGTTCTGTTTAAGTCCGGTCTGAGATATCTCTTAAAAAGAGAAATAACTGTTTTTTCTTCCGTGGATCTTTCAGAAAGGATTAATCCCCCTTCCCTTATAATACGCTTCATATCCTCAGAATCTAAAGGGAACAAAACATTAGGAATAGATACTTTCCTAACATTCCTATTTCTTTTTAAGTCTTCGTAATACTCTCCGTAAAGGTCAAAGACATATACTTTTACAGGTTCTTTTAGCTCTTTAAGTATCTTTTTAACAAAAGTGGTTTTTCCTGAACCAGTAGCACCCACTACAGCCATATGCATGGATATTACTTTTTCCATATCAAGAAAAGCTTCAGCATTTGTTCCCTGAAGTTTACCCACGGGAACCGGAAGGCGCATGGGATAACCTGAGTGATTTTTAAGGAGAACAGCTTTAAGGTTTTCTTCTTCTTTGAGTGTTTCCACAGGAGATCCCGCTTTCAACGGCGTAAAAGGAGTTTTAAAAAGATCTTTGCTTTCTTCGTATTCTCCTAAAACTTCAACTTTTGCTTCTTTTACTTCATAACACTCTGCCATTTTTGCAAATAAAGCTGCTGCTTTCCAGCTTTCCTCTTTTTCAGTAAAAACCCTTTTTAGAAAACCTCCTTCTGAAATAGATTCCGTTCCAAAAGCAGGATTAAAACTTCTTATATCAAAAATTCTGCAAAGGAGAAAGTTTCCTTTTGAAATGGGTATTTTTACATAGCTGTGTTCATCAAGCTCTTTTAACAGTATAACTCTTCCCGTTCTGGAAGTAATAGAGTCTATTACAAGGGCGACTGCGTCACTTAGTTTATACGATTCCTCTTTTATAAGTTCAAAAGTTTTTTCAAGAGCGGAAATTTCCTGTATATCTTCTGTATAGACTACCGTTTCAAAATTCCCTCCTTTCTCCAAACCAGAACGGGTTATATTTGCTGAACCTACAACAGCAAATTTACTGTCAACAATCACAAACTTTGCATGAAGTCTTTTACTGATGAAGATATCTCCTCCTTTTCTGGTTATAAGACTAAAAAAGTGCGGGTCTGTTGTGTTCATATCTTCAAAAGAAGAAGATCTGATAACAACTTCAAGCCTGACGTTGTCCTTTAAGTCATTTAGAAGATCTTTTAGAGTGTCTCCCCGTATCCAAGCGGAACAGATGTAAACGTGACGCTCGGCTTTTGATAAGATTTCTTTCAATTTTAAAGCGATCCTTTCCTCTGTAAGAATTTCCATGTATTTTTTAAGATACAATGAGATTTCTCAGAAGGAGTTTTAAACTTAAAGTTTCCATCGCCTTCCTTGCGGTGGGACTTATACCTTATGTAGTTTTTTCGTTATTCTCTATCGTTCAAATGGATAATACCCTTAAAGAAAGAATAGAGTATGATCTGGAAATGAACGGCGGATTTCTCATTCATGAAGTAACCGAGCAGGTTCATTTTCTTTACAACCAACTCAGGCAACTGTCAAAGCTTCAAATAATGGAAGACGTTCTTATAGGCGACATCAACAGAAGAATTTCCGATTTCTTGACAAAGATTCAAAAGGAAATGGGATTTCTTGGTTATATTCTATGTATTAACGAAAAAGGGAGAATTGTAGCGTCCTCTCACGAAGAACTGATAGGAAAAGATTTCAAAGCAAAGGGAAAATTTTACAAAGGAAGGGACGGAACTTTCTTAGTATTAAGATCTTCACTACAACCCTTCCCAGGCAGTGAAGTTCCCATAGGAGAGTTAGTTATTCTGTATTCTGTAGAAAACTTTGAAAAATTTCTCATAAATACAGATTCCGCTGTCAGTTCTCTTATAAATCCAGCAATAGACGTGTATATATCTCCTTTTTACGATTCTCTACCACCTTTATGGGCTTACGGTTTTGCAGATATAGGTAAATACATGGTTTATTACCAGCGGTTTGACGATGCACTTATGGGAAGAGAATGGGTTATGCTGGTAGGAATAGATAAGAATTTTGTATTCGCTCCTGTAAAAAAGATAACTTTAATCTTCGGTGGCTCAGCCCTCACAGGAGGTTTAGTGATTGTTTTTATATCCCTATTTATATCTTCAAGGATTCTTGCACCGGTAATGAACGTTTCAGAAGCAACAGCTTACATAATAAAAACAGGAGATTACAGCAAGCGTGTGCCGGTAAAAGGTGAAGATGAAATAGCTTTACTATCTTCTTCTTTTAATAAAATGCTTGACGAAATTCAGGAAGTTTTGAAAAAACTAAGAGAGGAAAACCTTGAAAGGATAAAGCTTTTCCGTAAACTCGTAGAGATGTTTGCTCTTATATTAGAACAAGAAGAAGAAAGCAAATTATTGGAAGTAGCTGTAAGAGAACTGAGAGCATTTCTCGGAGTTGATGTTAGCATATACAGAACACCTCCTACTGAAGGAAGGAGTTATGAAATAAAAGCTATGGTTTTTTCAGAAGGGGAAATGAGAGAAGAAATAATAGGTTATTTGGGGTTTAACATAAAGGAAACATCACCTGAAACGGAAGATTTCTTCAAGTCCATTGTCAGAATGCTCTCTTTTCAAATAGAAAGACTTAACATGCTTAAACTGCAAAGCCATCTTAGAGAGAAAGCAGAAGCCGCTTCAAGAGCAAAGTCTATGTTCATAGCAAATATGTCTCATGAACTAAGAACTCCACTGAACGCTATCATAGGCTTTGCTCAATATCTTCAGTCCGAACTTAAATCTACATATTCGGAAATAGCTAAAAACATAGAAGTTTCTGGCAGACACCTTTTGAACATGATAAATGACATTCTTGATCTATCAAGGATAGAAGCTGGCAAGATGAAAATTCAAAAGGAGAAGTTCAATCTTAAAAATCTATTAAATGAAGTTGAGATAATGGTAAAACCCTTTGCGCAGGAGAAAAAACTTACCCTTGAAATAGAAAAACCTTCTGTTGAACTGGAAACCGATCCTAAGCTTTTAAAACAGATACTTATAAATCTGCTTTCAAATGGTGTAAAATATACCGAAAAAGGTAAGGTATCCTTAAAAGTAGAACAGAAAAAATTCTATATAAAATTCAGAGTAGTAGACACAGGAATAGGAATATCCCCCGAAGTGCGAGGTAAACTCTTTGAAGCTTTTGAACAGATAGAACCCTCTAAGGGAGGAACAGGATTGGGTCTTGCTCTTTCTAAAAGATTAGTAGAGCTACTCGGAGGTAGAATAGGAGTTTTTTCCGAAGGGAAAGGAAAAGGTGCGGAATTCTGGTTTACTCTTCCTCTTCAACATCACTGAGCTCTTCGTATATTTCTTCAAAGCGCTTGTGAAGTTTCTTAAAAGCTTCAAAAACATCAGGATCAAAATGATAAGGTCTGAGCTTACTATCTCCTTCCGTCATTATTTTGTAAGCTTCTTCATGAGGAAGCGCCGGCTTGTAAGGTCTTCTGCTTCTGAGAGCATCGTAAACGTCTGCTATACTGACTATTCGGGCGCTGAGGGGAATCTCTTCCCCTTTTAGTTTAAAGGGATAGCCTGAACCGTCCCACCGCTCGTGATGGAAAAGAGCTATCTCCCTTGCCATTTTTATAATAGAAGCCCTGGGAGAGTTTAAGATTTCTCCACCTATGATAGTGTGGCTTTTGACCAATTCCCATTCCTTAGGAGTTAAGAAACCTTTCTTTAAAAGAATCCCTTCCGGAATTCCTACCTTTCCGATATCGTGCATAGGAGAAGCGTAAAATATCTGTTCTACAAACCTGCTATCAAGACCAAGAAAGCGGGCAATTTCCTTAGAGTAGTAAGAAATTCTCCTTATATGATTACCCGTTTCCGGATCTTTGTATTCTGTTGCTTTTGCTAATCTGTAAAGGGTATCAAGATAAGATTTCTTTAACTCCTGAGTTCTTCTTAAAACCTCCGCTTCTAATTGGCGGTTATAGTCCCTAAGAAGATCATGATAAGCTTTTATCTTGAGATTGTTTTTAAGGCGTAATCTAAGTTCCTCCATGTCTATGGGCTTAGTGAGAAAGTCATCTGCACCCGCTTTTATTCCCTTTAATTTATCTTCCCTTGCGTCCAGGGCGGTAACCACTATTACAGGAATCAAAGCTGTTGAGGGATTCTTTTTTATAAGTTCTGTTGCAGAAAAACCGTCCATTACAGGCATCATTATGTCCATAATAATAACGTCTGGCATTTCTTCCTTAGCCTTTTCTACAGCTTCCTTACCGTCATTTGCTTCTATAACTTTATAGTGCCACTTTTCACAAAAAAGCTTAAGCAGTAATCGGTTTTGGGGTTCATCGTCAACAATTAAAATTTTAGGTTGTTCGGACATAATTAATATTTAATATTTTTTGAAAAATTCCTCAACTTTTACGATTATATCTTCGGCGGATTTTACTACTTCCACTCCCTTTACAGAATGAGTTTTCCAACCTACAACGTATTTTCCAAGTATAAGAGCGTAAGCTATCTCAGAGAGTGTTCCGTAATTTCCGCCTATAGCTACCACCATATCCCCTGTTGCTACTACTATGGGATTACGATTCCAGTTCATACCTGTTTTTATCTTTATATCCACATAAGGATTCGCCTCACTACCATCGTAAGACGGCATTATTCCTATGGTTAACCCTCCGAACTCCTTTGCTCCTTTACATACAGCTTCCATTACTCCAGTTCGTCCGCCACAAACGATACCTATACCTCTTCTAGCCAGCTCCTTACCTATTTTATAAGCTGTCCTATACTCTTCTTCCACAGCCTTTGAAGATCCTATTACCGAAACAAGCCTCATAAGAATTACTTTATAAAAATGATGAGAAAAATTACAGTTCTTTGTGAAGGTGCGGATCTTGATGCCCTTTCTGCTGCTTTTGCAGTGCAAAAGCTCTATAAAGACTGTTATTTACTTCAGCCTAAATATCTTTCAAAAAGAGCAGGTATGGCTTTTAGAGAGTTCAAGCACCTGTTCAGAGTAGTTGATAGCCTTCCGAAAGAGTTTGTTCTTATTCTTGTAGATTCAAGATACTTTCCCAGTGATATTCCTAAGGAAAAAGTAAAGGATATCGTAGTCTACGATCATCACCCCTTTGGAGATATAGAGGAATTTGAAGGTATTGTTGAAAGAGTAGGAGCTGCTACCACTCTTGTAGTTGAAGAACTTCGCAGAAAAGGGATTTCCCTTAGCCCTGAAGAAGCAACTCTTATAGCTTTAGGAATTTACGAAGATACTGGTAGCTTTACTTACGAAGGAACAACTCCCAGAGATACGGAAGCAGTTAGCTGGCTACTATCACAAGGAGCTAACTTAAGAACTCTGAGGAAGTATATACTGGAAACCTTTACAAAGGAACAAATTGATATTGTAAGAAACATTCTGTCTTCTGTGGAAAAAATTTATATAAACGGCAAGGAAATAGCAGTAGCTACAGCTGTCTTAGAGAAATACGATCCTGATATTAACGCTCTTTTATACGAAGTTAAAGATCTTAAGGAAGCAGATGCTTTTTTTATAATTATTGAGGCTCAAAACAAAACCTACGTTTTCGGAAGATCGCAAACTGAAGATATAGATGTTGGGGAAATACTATCCGCCTTCGGCGGTGGAGGACACAGAGCTGCCGGGGCGGTTAAACTGGAAAACGTATCCTCTTCGCGTATAAAGAGTCTCCTTATAAGTCAAATAAAAGGTTTAAGTCCTCCCAAGCTCAAAGTAGGAGAAATAATGTCCTCTCCTGCTTTTCTACTATCTGCTTACTTGAGCGTCAAAGACGCCTTAGCGGAACTTTCGGAAAGAGGATTTGCCAACGCACCGGTAATAGACAGAGAAGGTAATCTCATAGGTATAGTTTCTAAGAAAGCTCTTATAAAACTGTCAAAGCTTTATCCGGAAGAATCCATAGGAGAATTTGTAAACAAAGACTATACGGTATTAAAACCAGATTCCCCCGTATGGGAAGCAGAGGAAATACTCACCAGATTCGGACAAAAACTCATACCCGTAATAGACAAAGGAATAGTAGTAGGAGTTGTAACTCGGTTAGACATACTTCAAAAGATGAAAGAAGATTTAGGGCAACTTAAAGCCTATCGTAAAAGGGTAAAAATTCCAACTTCAGTGGAGGATATAGTTCGCTGTATAGGAGAAACAGCTCAAAAGATGAATTACAGAGTTTACATAGTAGGTGGAGTTGTAAGAGATATACTCTTGGGTAAAGAAGTTTGGGATTTAGACTTTGTAGTAGAAGGAGACGCTATAGAAATAGCCCAAAGGTTATCAGATCTGTGGAAAATAGACTTTCACCCTTTTCCAGAATTCGGAACAGTTCATATGAAAAAAGAAAAAATCAAACTTGAATTCTCCACCGCACGGCGGGAAACCTATCCTAAACCCGGAGCCTATCCGAAGGTAGAAAAAGCTTCTCTTAAGGAGGATTTAATTAGAAGAGACTTTACTATTAACGCTATGGCTATATCGGTAAATCCAGAAGACTTTGGCACTTTATTGGACTACTTCGGTGGTGTAAGGGACTTAAAGGACAAGATAATAAGAATACTGCACCCTGTAAGCTTTATAGAAGATCCTGTTAGAATTTTAAGAGCTTTGAGATTTGCGGGCAGACTCAGTTTTAAACTTTCAAAAAGCACAGAACGCTTGCTCAAACAAGCTGTAAACTTGGGATTGTTGGAAGAAGCTCCTCGCGGTAGGATACTCGCGGAAATCCGCTTAGCTCTTAGAGAAGACAGACTTATAGAAATACTCAGCTTTTACAGAAAATACCGCGTATTAGAACATGTAATAAAAGGCTTCCGATGGAACGCACATCTTGAAGATAAGCTCCTTAAATTAAAGAAAGTTACCGACTGGCATTCCTTAGAATTTCCTCAAGAAAGGGTAGACTACGGCTGGATATTCCTGATGCTCATACTTTCAACAGTTAAATACGAAGTAAGTGTTGAATTCTTGAAAGGAGTATCCGCTCCCGCATGGGTAAGGGAGAACACTGCAAGGATATACAGAGATTTGGAGTTTTTTAAAAAGGGTTTAAAATCAGCTCAAAAAAATTCCCAAGTGTATAAGCTCCTTAAAGGAGTTCATATTTCACTTTTACTTCTGCTTATGATAGAACAGGATATAAGGGATAAAATTAAGGTTTTCTTAGAAAAACTCAGATATGTAAAAGTCCCTACGGAAAAAGTAGAGGAACTTAAATCACAGGGAATTGAAGGTAGAAAGCTCGGAATGGAAATAGAAAAAATCAAGCTGGATATGATGGATCAAGAAAAATCCTTTATAATGGAAAAGTAATGAAATTAGCTTTTTTCAAAACCGGAGAACTACAAGGCACTCTTAAACATATAAATGCTCTGCTTGAGTATTTAAAAGGTAAAGGGATTGAACTAAAAGTATTAAATTTAGAACCGGAAAATGTTCAGAAAACAGTAGATGAACTTCAGGAGTTTAAACCTTCCTTTGTTCTGGATATAAACGCAACAGGTATCATAGTAGGGGAAAACGAAGGAGAGAAAAAAGCACTGTGCGATATTCTGGGTTACGTTCACCTGTCCTTGTTCACAGATGATCCACTTCTTCACTTTCCTCATATTCACGGAATATCTCCAAGAAATATGATAGGCATAGTTACCGATATAAAACACGCTGATAGTCTTAAGATGCTCGGTGTAGACAATGTAAGCTATATAACACCTTTCCTTGACTTTTCTCTTTTTCCTCAACCGCAGTCAGAAAGGGATATAGATATAGCCTTCTTAGGACCTGTTATAGATCCACAAATAGTTGTAAATGCTGTTCAGAAAAACATTCCCGAAAGTATATTCCCTATTTTTATTGAAACGGGAGAATACATGTTCAGAAATCCAGAAGTAAACGTTTTAACTGCACTCAGCTACGTTTTGGGAATATTTAACCCTCAGTTCCAGCAAGAATTCAATAACTGGAGACAAAATGAAGAATTTGCCTTTTTTAGATTACTTAACGATATAGCTATATACGCTACTATGAGAAAAAGATGGTATTTAATTAACTTCTTAGAAGGCGTAAATTTGAAAATAATAGGTGATTTTCAAGGAGAATTAAAAGAAGATCATGAAAACATTCCGGTAAACTCCTATGAGGACTTCTACAAAATTTACGGAAGAACTTGTATAACCGTTATGAGTTTTCCTTACACTGTTCCCACAAGCACAGGTTTTGTTCCACTTGAAGTAGCTGCTATGGGAAGTGCGGGAATGGTGGATTTTAGAGGAACTCTTACAAGTTTCTTCAAACCCGGAGAGGAAATAATTCCCTATTTACCCTTGGACAGAGCAGATATTGAAGAGAAAGTTCTTTATTATCTTGACAACCTTGAAGAAGCTAAGGAAATAGGTGAAAGAGCAAAACAGGCTGTGATAGACAGATTCAGGGTAAACGACAGAGGTGATTTTATAATAAAAATAATGGGAGAAATTCTCTCCCAATCCCAACAACAGAGTAGTTTAGAATCCCCTAAGGAAAATTAGGAGAAATTTTCACAACTACTGCATAATTTAACAAGCTTTGATTTGAACAGAAACTCAAAAACCTTCTCTTCAAACCACGGAGCTATATTTCCGCTTTTTACCTTCCAAATAAAGTATTTTTCAAAAGCTGTTTTTAGGTAATGAAGCCATTTACCTTTTTTGGTTTTTACCCACATTCGTGGAGGTAAAACTGGGTTTGCTAAAAAGCCCACCGCTTCATCTCCCGTATCCGCTATGCAAATTGCTGCAAGTGTTGGAGTATATCTATCTGGAGAATTGTTTATATCGTTTATTATATTCAAAGCCACTGCCATAGCCATACCTTCTATCATCTGCCCCGTTTTCGGAGTTCCAGTAGGAACAGGTGTAAGCTCCACCGGCGGAAGGAAAGTAACTACGCCCACACCGTAAATATTTCCGTAAGTGGGATTCTGAAAACATTTGTTCACTATAAGCATTTTATTTTTGGAGTGAGCCAACTTATCACCTGCAAAGGCTATTGCTTCAGGACCTTCAAATCGTGGCATAAGCATAGTGAAATGTGTGGGAACTTCTTTTTCATTCCCTTCCAGATCTTCGTAAATTACCTTATCCTTTTCTACAGCTTTAATCCTAACATTCGTTATACACTTTATATCTTTTTCCGCAAATAAATCTTCCATTAACCTACGGGAAGGTCCTATACCTCCAAGTCCCATATGTCCTTCATAGGGTTCAGAAGTTATATAAGTAAGAGGAACTTTTGTTCTTAACCCTCTTTTAACAAGTTCATAATGTAACATAAGGACAAACTCATAAGCAGGTCCAAAACAGCTTACTCCCGGTATAGCACCCACAACAGCAGGTCCGGGATCTTCAAAAAAAACCTCAAGACGCCTACGCGTTTCTATAGCGTGTTCCGCAGTGCAAATAGAGGAAGCGTTTTCTTCCTGACCTTCTGCAGAAAAAACTAACTTCGGACCTGTCGCTACGACTAAATAGTCATAACCTATGCTTCTTCCGGAAATGGTTTTTACCTCTTCTTTTTCCGGTTCTATTTTTTCAACTGCTTCATTGATAAACTCTATACCGAAACGAGGCAGTAAAGGTGCAAGAGGAACAGTAATATCTTCAAATTTACGCCAACCCATTGCAAGATGGGGATAGGAAGGTGTAAATCCAAAATAAGATCTGTCAGAGATAATAGTGATTTTTATGTTTCTGTTAAGTTTTCTCAAATAATAAGAAACCGCTATACCACCTATTCCCCCACCTATTACAACTATATGTTTACCCATTTCGGAGAATATTAACACAGGTTTTTACAAAATTGAATAAACAAAAAAATTATCTGAAAGTCATTTTTTTCTTAGAAAAACTTGCATTTGACAATATATTGACTTATGATTATCTCTGTTCCCATGGGGGTTACTGATATAGCTCTTCTCAAGGAGGGACTAAAATGGCACAGGGAGCAGTTCATCATGAACCTCATCATGAAGTAAGTATTTGGCCCCTGCCAATAGGGGTTGGGGTTCTGCTGATGCCTATAAGCTTTACAATGTTTTTCCATTACGGGTGGCAACTACCCGGCTTAATCGCTGGAGGTGTGGGCTTAGCGCTTATACTCGTCGGAGCCGCAGGTTGGGCTAATGAACACTTCACCGCAGAAAAAGAAGAAGGGTTTGGGTGGGTAGGTATTCTTTCCTTCATAATTTCAGAGGTAGTCATATTCGGAACTCTCTTTGCCGCCTTTTGGACTGCAAGAGTAACTCACGCTGATGAATGGAGTGCATGGGTTCCGGAGGGTATAAGTCTCGGTATGGCGGGTATCCTCACCCTTATACTGTGGGCTTCCAGTTTTACTATCTTTAGAGCGGAAACAGCCCTTGAAGAAGAAGGAGATTCCGGAAAAGCTCTAACATGGGTATTTTTAACCTTCGCACTGGGTTTGACTTTCGTTGTTCTGCACGTGAAGGAATGGATTCATCTGTGGGGTGAAGGATTTACTCTCAGCTCTCACATGTATGGAACAGGCTTTTACGCTCTTACAGGTTTGCACACATCTCACGTTATAGTAGGACTTATCGCCCAGATTTACGCTATGTGGTTGTTAGCATCGGGAAGAATGAACAGAGAAAAACCCACCATGCTCAGAGCCACTTCCGCATACTGGCACTTTGTTGATGTTATGTGGATGTTGGTAGCTGGAACAGCCTATCTTGTAGGAACGGCGGCTCTGTGATGGTTAAAGCCCTGCTCCTTCTTCTTGTTGTTTGTTTTTCCTTTTCAAATGTAGTGGGGACGAGGGGTGCGCTCAAAGAAGACTTTTTTGATCCCTCTCTCCTGAAAATAGACGAGAGTAAATATCTCGGTAATTTCGTTGCCAAAGGGGATATTGTTCTTGAAGACGGGAGCAGGGTTTCTCTTTATTCCCTTTTAGAGGGAAAACCGACAATTTTACTTTTCTCCTACTACACTTGTGAAGGTTCTTGTCCTTTGAGAATTGATAAACTCAACGAGCTGATTAAAAGGACAGATTCTCTTCTTAAAAGAGATTTTAGAGTCCTTGTTCTTTCTTTTGATGAAAGGGACACGCTTGAAGATCTAAAAAACTTTAAAACAAATCACGGACCTTTCACTTCTCATTGGATTTTTGGTATAATTCCACCTGAAGATATAGAAACAATAACTCAGAGTGTTGGTTTCCGTTTCTTCTACTCTGAAAGGGATAAAACATTTGTTCATGCAAATGTTTACATATTCTTAGCCCCGGACGGTAGAATTACAAGGTATCTCTACGGTGTAAATCCTAAGGAAAGAGATATAAGAATAGCTCTTGCAGAGGCAGAAGGCGGAAAAATTACAGCAAGCTCCTTTGTAGATCTTGCACTACTTGTATGCTATACTTACGATCCTTCTCGTAGCAGTTTTGTAATTAACCCTACAATTCTCTTCGGCGGAATAGGCTTTGCTGCTCTGGGAAGCGTTGTTCTTATAGCCTTTATTTCTGGAAAGCTACTAAAAAGGGAGGTGTAACATGGAGCAGGTATTTGCTTATCCTGCTAATTGGTGGGGTGAAGCGGTCAGAGTGTGGCTCGTAGTAGCGGTGATCATTTATTTAATAGTTGCTATCCCGGGTATGTATTTCATTATGAAATACCGATTCAAACCGGGTGAAAGGGAAGTGGGAGATCACGAAAATCACGGGCACTGGGGATTGGAAGCACTGTGGACTATAATTCCCACAATAATAGTCTTGGTTCTGGCAACTTACTCTTTTGCGGTTTTCAAAAAGCAGAGAACAGCACCGCCGGATTCTATGGTTATAAAAGTAACAGGTTTTATGTGGGGCTGGGAAACAGAATACCTTGATGAAAAAGGGAATACCATTAAAAAGGTTCTTACCGTTTACAATCCTACAGGATACGATTTACCAGAGGATCAAAAAATAGTTGTTCCCGCAGGAAAGCCTATAAAAGCATTACTCACTTCCAAAGATGTAATCCACTCTTTCTACGTGATGCCTGCCATGGTTTTAGAAGATATGGTTCCAGGAAGAATTACCCATTTGTGGTTTCAGATTAACGAACCCGGAGAATACTGGATCTTCTGCAGAGAGTTCTGCGGAACAGGACACTCCCATATGTTTGCTAAGCTGAAGGTGGTTCCTCCTGAACAGTTTACCGCATGGCTCAAGGGAGAACCCAGCGTGGCTAACAAAGAAAATAAAGCAGAAAAAGGAGAAAACATATAAGGAGGTTGTGAGATGAGAGAAGCTATATCTGTTCCCTATTTGAAGGCAGGATTAAAAGAATGGATTTTCACCACGGATCACAAGAAAATAGGAATCCTTTACTTGACTACTACTTACATATTCTTCTTAGTCGCGGGTTTATTTGGATTAGTTATAAGATTTGAACAAAACTCACCGGGTTATCAAATTGTTCCACCTGACTTTTACAACTATCTACTTACAGGTCACGGAGCTGTTCTTCTGCTATGGTGGGGAATAGCTTCTCACATAGGAGGTTTGGGTAACTTTCTTCTTCCACTTATGATAGGAGCAAAAGACGTTGCCTTTCCTAGGCTCAACGCTCTGAGCTGGTGGGCTTTTTTCGGAGCAAGTGTTCTTGTTCTGTTAACTCTTATTCCCGGTAATCATATCAAAATGATGTGGACAGGTTATCCGCCTTACGCAGGAAATCCGGACGCTGGGGTAACAGCTCTTTACGTGTTTATAATTCACCTTATAGGTGTTTCTTCTATAGCTACAGCAGTCAACTTTATAACCACATACATAAAAATGAGAGCACCCGGAATAACTTTCTGGAATACGAATATGTTTGTTCACGCTCTTATAGCAGCTAACGTTATTCAGTTGGTAGGTGTTCCTTCAATAGCGGGTGCGGTTACAATGCTTCTCTTAGATACCTATCTGGGAACGAATTTCTACAACCCCGCTAAGGGAGGAGATCCTCTAATTTATCAAAATGTCTTCTGGTTTTACTCACACCCCGTTGTTTACGTTATGATTCTTCCCATATTCGGTATGTTTTCCGAAATAGTATCCACCTTTTCAAGAAAACCGTTGTTCGGATACACTTCCATGATATTCGCTATATGGTGTATTACATTCTTGAGTTTTATAGTTTGGATTCACCATATGTTCGTTTCAGGAGTTCCTGATTGGGCAAGGGTTTTGATGTCTTATACCACTATACTTATAGCTGTTCCGACGGGAATAAAAATCTTCAACTGGATGGGAACACTCTACAAAGGAGCGATAATTCTAAGAGTTCCTATGCTGTATGCTTTGGGTGGTATATTTATGTTTCTCATAGGAGGTCTAACAGGAATTCCCAACGCTATGGTAGCTATAGATCTGGGTATATCCGATTCTCTCTTCATAGTAGGTCACTTTCACTACGTTCTTGGAATGGCTCTTACTTTCGGTATATTTGGAGGAATAACCTACTGGTTCCCGAAAATGACGGGTAGAATGTATCCCGAAAATATTGGAAAACTGAGCTTCTGGCTTATATTCGCAGGAGCTAATATCTTTTACTTCTTCCAAATGATAGCAGGAATATTAGGTAACCCAAGAAGGTATCCGGATTATCCTCCTATACCGGAATGGGTAACCCTTCACCATATTCAAACTATAGGTGCTTTGATTCTCGGAGTAGGAATACTCGTTTACACTGTGGGTTTGATTAAAGGTCTTACCAGCGGTGAGGAAGCCTCTGATAATCCGTGGGAATCCCAATCCCTGGAATGGAGACTGCCCTCTCCCGCACCAGTGGATAACTTCGGTGATGAACCTCCTAAGGTAGAACCCGATTATCATCCTTACAAGTATGGAGCTCCTCCTGCCTTCTGAGCCTCCTGAGCTGTCTATCCTTTATTTGAAGGCGATCCCTGAAAGGGATCGCCTTTTTTTTAAAAAACATAGCTTATGTTTAAATACAGATTCCTACCCGGTT
This sequence comes from Aquificaceae bacterium, assembly GCA_026981975.1. Taxonomy (GTDB): domain Bacteria; phylum Aquificota; class Aquificia; order Aquificales; family Aquificaceae; genus Hydrogenivirga. Next base: position 65,392 of record JALSHV010000015.1, read on the forward strand.
CGGGAATTTTTGTTCCTGTGCTGAAAGGATCTCTTAGATAGGAGAGGTGTTCGTAGTAAAATTTGTTAAAGATATTTTCAACTCCTGCAATTAGGCGTAAATTACGGTATTCAGCACCCGTTTTTAAGTTTAAAATTCCCCAGCCTGAAGTTTTTTCTTCTCCTAAATCCGAATCTACGTTGTTTTGAGTTGCAGAAGCTATTCCTTCAAGTTCGGCAAAGTAGATGCCAGTATCGTATCTCAAGGAAGCTCTCACCCTTAGGGGAGGAATTTCAGCAACGTCTTCATCAGTTATGTTTTTTAAAGGATCTGTGTCCTTTTTACCCTTTACGTAAGAAAGTCCGCTGTCTAAGAAAATGTAATCCGTAATTGCGGTTGTTATCTTAGCTTCCATTCCAATAAAACGTGCATCTGTGTTAGTGTAAGAGCGTGCTTTAGTTCCCAAACCTGTATTTACAACGCTATTCTGATTGTTTACAGTAATAAAATCCCTAACATAGCTGTAAAATACAGTGGTGCTTATATTTGTTCTTGCGGTTTTCCAAGTAAAACTTATATCAATTTCCGTATTTTTAGAGGGTTTTAAATTTGGGTTTCCAACCCAATCTCCCATCATCATCTCCTGCATACCGCTCCTGTTTAGAGCAAAATACCTTTCCTGAACAGAAGGAACTCTTACAGCGTAACCTACACCTGCAAATATTTCAAATTCAGAAGAAGGAGTGTAAAGTATCTGAACATTTCCTGAAGGATACGTATCCTTACGTGAAATATCCTTAGTGCCATGATAAGTGTAGTAAAGATCTCTGTTTGCTTTATTAGAATCCGCAGAAGTCTGAGAGCTATCAACACGCAATCCTGCTACCAGTTTGAGATTGTTGCTCAGTTTTTCTTTGTATTCTCCAAACAGCCCCAGATTTACAAAGGTTGCATCGGGTATGGTGTTTTGATACGGCATACTTCCCATTTTTGTTTTTGCTTTCCAATCCCACTTGAAGGCTTCTACGCCCAGTGTTAAAGATTTTGCTCTATACTGTATTTTCCCTCCGTAAGTTTTAGAATTTGCAGTTGTTTCCATAAAAGTAGGATTTACCCTTTTTCTGTTGTTCATAAGGTGGTAAACGTAAGAATAATAAAGGATTACACTAACGTGTTTGTAGTTTAGTTTTAGATTTAATCTGTCTGCATTGTCTTTCGGAGAATCCATCATTAAATACGGATAAAGAACATCTCTAATTCTCTGAGCTGTATATGAAATTTCCACCTTTTTATCTTTACCTCTTTTGAAGCCGAGTTTAGCCCAGTAGGCATTTATGTTAAAAGCTGTGGAATTAAGAAAATTGCTTTTGTAAGCATTGCTTGCCGTAGGATACTCTGTAAATCTCTTGCCTTCCCCTGTCCTATACGGTTTGGAATACCTATAAGCGTAGCCTATTAAACTGTAAAAGTTTTTCCCTCCGTATGAAAGATTAAAAGAAGGATTAAAATACCTAAAAGATCCACCTGCGATATTAACTCTGCTGTGGAATCCCGGTAGAGGTTCTGCGGTTTTTATGTTTACTCCTCCACCGAACACTCCGTAATTTTTAACGTCAAAAGGTCCTTTAATTATCTCTATTTCTTTCACTTCAGAAAAATCTATGTGAAAAGCGGGTGGATCCATTCTGTTGGGACATGCTTGGTATATTCTTGCACCATCAAACAGAACGTTTAAATTTTCCCGCTGGAAAGATCTCAAAACAATATCGTTAGCTATTCCTCCTTTACGAAGTTTCCACAGTCCTTCTATACGAATAAGAGCCTCCGCTGGATCCTTTGCGGAACTTTCCCTTACGTCCGCTTCCGTTAGAACTTCTTTGCTTGCCCTTATCTCTACCTTTTCAAGAACAATTTCCCCAGCCTTTAAGGAAAAAGGAACAAGTAAAAGGATCAAGGTTTTCTTTTTCATATCTGCGCCTCCTGAGTTTTTTAAAAACTCCGCTCCCCCAGAGGGGAGGGAGTGAGCGAGAATCAGAGGGAGGTGTCTTACGAGGACTCATGTTAATCTCCCGTTAATTTTAAGTTAAATATAACACAAAATTAACAAAAAGGCAAGTAGATTACAGATGAAGAAGAGATTTTAATTTCTTAATTTCATCTCTTAATTTTGCTGCCTTTTCAAACTCCCAATTCTGCGCAGCCTTCCACATTTCTTTTTCCAAACGATTTATCTTTTTTATCAGATCCTCTTCTGACTTTATTCCCTTAGGTATTACAGAAGGTAGCTTTACATAATCAAGCTCCTCAAGAGCTAAAAGTTCCTTAACAGGTTTTACTATACTCTTTGGAGTTATACCGTTTTTTTCATTGTATTCCTTCTGGCGATTCCGCCTTCTTTCCGTTTCCTCTATTGCTCTTTTCATAGATTCTGTTACCCTATCCGCATACAGTAAAGCTTTTCCGTTTACATTCCTTGCACATCTTCCTACTGTTTGTATAAGGGAAGTATAACTTCTCAAAAAGCCTTCCTTGTCCGCCTCAAGAATTGCCACTAAGGAAACTTCCGGTAAGTCTAACCCTTCTCTTAAGAGATTTACACCTACAACAACATCTACATCTCCCGATCTCAAATCTCTCACTACCTCTGCTCTTTTCAAAGCATCAAGATCAGAATGCATGTAAGTTGCTTTTATTCCCCTGTCTGTAAGGTAATCCGCTACTTCTTCCGCTAAACGCTTCGTGGTTGTTAAAACAAGGGATCTCTCATTTCTTTTTATCCTTTCTTTTATTTCCTTTGTAAGATCCTCAAGCTGATTTTCAGAAGTTCTCACTTCTATTTCTGGATCAAGCAGTCCTGTGGGTCTGATTATTTGTTCCACAAGTTTTCCTTTACTTCTCTCCAGCTCCCAATCGGAGGGGGTTGCGGATACGTATATAACTTGATTTATACGCTCAAGAAATTCTTCAAATTTTAAAGGTCTGTTATCCAATGCTGAGGGAAGCCTCCAACCGTAGTCCACCAACTTTTCTTTTCTTGCTCTATCTCCGTTATACATAGCACGAATTTGAGGTATTGTCATATGAGATTCGTCCACTATTAGGAGAAAGTCTTCGGGAAAGTAGTCAAGTAAGGTAAAAGGCGGTTCCCCGGGTTTCCTTCCGTCAAAGTAGCGGGAGTAATTCTCTATTCCTTTACAGTGTCCTATTTCCCTTATCATTTCTATATCGTGCATAGTTCTTTGGTAAAGTCTTTGAGCTTCCAATTCCCTTCCTTTTTCTTTGAACCATTTAACTCTTTCCATCAGATCTTCCTCTATTTGAACTAAGGCTTTATCCAAGGTGGGTCTTGGCGCTACGTAATGAGAGGCTGGAAAAAGGGATATTTCATCAATTTCCTTTATAACATTCCTGTTCAACAAATCAAGAACAACTATTCTTTCTACCTCATCATTCCAGAGTTCTATTCTTATGAGATAATCCTCAGCGGAGGAAGGAATTACTTCCAGCGCTTCACCTTTTACAGCGAAAGTTGCACGTTTGTAGGCGTAATTGTTTCTTTCATAACCCATTTCTACCAGCTTACGGACGGTTTTAATAAGGCTAAGAGGTCTATCTTTCTTTATCTTTATCCTTAAACTTTCATAATTCTCGGGCGATCCTAAACCGTATATACAAGAGACAGAAGCTACAACTATAACATCTCTTCTTTCAAGAACAGATTCCGTTGCTGAATGTCTATACCTTTCTAAAGTCTCATTTATACTTGCATCTTTTTCTATATACAGATCTTTTTCAGGTATATAAGCTTCTGGCTGGTAGTAGTCATAATAGGAGACGAAAAATTCAACAGCGTTTTCAGGAAACAATTCTTTAAACTCTCTGTAAAGCTGAGCAGCTAAGATCTTATTATGCACCACTACAAGAGTTGGCTTGTTATAGCCGGCTATAACGTTGGCAAGAGTGAAGGTCTTACCAGTGCCCGTTGCTCCTAAGAGAACTTGTTCCCTTACACCTTTTTCCAAGTTGTTAAGTAACCGCTCTATAGCGTGGGGCTGATCTCCAGCAGGTTTTAAATCTGTAACAAGTTTAAATTTGCAATCCTTCATATATTTCAAATTGGAAACAAATGGCACCCCCAGCGGGATTTGAACCCGCGTTTCCGGCGTGAAAGGCCGGCGTCCTAGGCCAGGCTAGACGATGGGGGCAGCCATTTGGGATAGAAGTTATTATAGAAAGACTTGATGTTTCTGTCAACTGAAGAAGATAGGTTTACTGTTGACTGTAATCTATTGTAAAATTATTTATTATGCTGGAAAAAACCTTCAAGGTAGAAGGTATGACTTGTGATCACTGTGTAAGAACGGTAAAAAATGCACTCTTGGCTGTTGAAGGTGTTTCCGAAGTTGAAGTTTCCCTTTCTTCTGGAATTGTAAAGATAAAGGTGGAGAGAGAAATTCCTTTTGAGAAAATCAAAAAAGCTATAGAGGAATGGGGTTATAAGGTTATCAGTTAATTGCACAATTATATAAAAAGATATAAATTAAAATCACAATGTTAGAACTTAAAGGAAAAATAGAAGAGCTAAAAGGAAAATTTGTAGGAATTACTAAGATATTGAATACAGATAAGCTTAAAAAAGAATTGGAGAGTATAGATAAAACTATGGCATCTGCTAATTTTTGGAACAATCAAGAAAAAGCTAAGGGGATTGTTCTTAGAAGAAAATGGATTGAGGAAATGCTAAAAGAAATAGAAGAGATAAGTAAGAGATTATCAGATGTGGAAGAACTTTCCCAAAGTGAAGAGCTTACTCCGGTATTAGAAGAAGAAATAGAGGAATTGGAAAAAAAGCTAAACAATCTTGAGATAAAAACACTTCTTTCGGAAGATATGGATTCCAGAAATGCATACTTAACAGTGCAAGCAGGAGCAGGAGGAACAGAAGCTTGTGATTGGGCTGATATGTTGTTGAGAATGTATAGAAGATGGGCTGAAAGAAAGGGATACGAAATAGAAGTTGTTGATATAACACCTGATGATGTAGCGGGTATAAAAAGCGCCACCTTTCTTATAAAGGGTCCTTTTGCTTACGGCTATCTAAAAGGGGAACAAGGCGTCCACCGATTAGTAAGAATATCTCCCTTTGATGCTAATGCTCGTAGACACACTTCTTTTGCAGCGGTTTCGGTTATACCTCAGATAGATGAAGACATTAAAGTTGAAATAAAAGATGAAGATCTTAAAATAGAAACTTTCAGAGCTTCCGGTGCGGGAGGTCAGTATGTTAATAAAACAGATACGGCTGTAAGAATAACTCATATACCCACCGGAATTGTAGTTTCCTGTCAGCAAGAAAGATCACAGTTTCAGAATAAAAGAAAGGCTTTAGAGCTTCTCAGGGCAAAACTCTACAAGTTAGAACTGGAAAGACTGGAGGAGAAAAAAAAGAAACTAGAAGGAGAAAAGACTGATATAGGGTGGGGATATCAAATAAGATCCTACGTGTTTCACCCTTACAGAATGGTAAAAGATCTGAGAACGGGTTATGAAACCACAAATGTAGAAGCGGTAATAGATGGAGATATAGATCCCTTTATAGAAAGTTATTTAAGATGGAAAGCGGCAGGAGCGGGAAATTAAAAACCCTACTCCTACCTCTTAAGAGCTTCTATTCTCCTAAGGTTTATATAAGGTCTCCACAGGTAATTTATAGGGAATGTAGCCGCGTGAACCAGTTTTGTAAAGGGAAAATAGGCAAAGAATATCAATGCAAATACTACATGCAGTTTGTTCACAAGAGGAATACCTTTAATGTAAGAAGAATCTGGTTGAAGTGTGAGTAAACTACCAAGCCAAGGACCTACAGAGTAGGAAACGCCGAAAACCAACTTCACCGCTGATTGATACAGACCGAAAACAGTGACTATAATCAACAGTATCAGAATAGCATAATCCTCAAAATTGGACATCGCTTTCAGTTGAGGAATGGTAAGCCTCCTCCACAGAGCTAATCCCAGTCCGTATAAAAAGAGTATTCCTCCGAACATTCCTACCCAACGGAAGAAATCCACCAAAGAAGTGAGATTGTAAGCACCTCCGATAAAACCTACAATATGAGCGATAAGAAGTAAGATCATTCCCCAATGGATATTAAGAGAAGCAGCTCCTATGGAAGTTCTACCAAAGAAACCAGTGGAACGGGTTGACCATAGGAAATCCCCTCTTGCACTCATATCCCACTTTCCTCTATAGCTTCCCATGAACCCACTGAACAGTCTGTAAAGTATCCCACCTATAAGTAGCACTATAGCTATATAAGGAAGTCCTATAAAGAAAAAGTTTTCTATCATGACCTCACCTCCTTATAACTGAGATCAAATTTCAGGAGTTCTTCAAGAAGGTCAAGAAGAAGGAGGTGGGGGGCGCCCACCTCTTTCACTTTTTCTTTCATTGGTTCAAGAGCAGGCATCATGTATTCTTCTATGAATTTCCTCCTTATCTTATCTTCCCGTTTATCCGCTGTAATTGATAAAAATTCCAGCATCAGCGGAAGAAAATCAGGCAGTTCTTTTTCCACCATACCCAATCCGAAGTGTTTGTAGATTCCCAATATGTCTATCATGTAATCGTTTCTTTCAGAAACTCCGGCTTGAGCGCAGGTTTTAGGTTCTTCAAAAAGATAGCTTCCCAAATACAGGGGACATTTTGGTGAGAGTTCAAAAACTTCTATGTAATACTCCTCCGTAGGGGGATAGGTTTCAAGAAATTGTGCTAATTTATTGGGTGCTTCTTCGTTTATATCAGCAAGCATGTGAGCTATTCCATACGCTTTTTCCTTAAGAGCTTCAGTATCCACATCTGCCGGATTACACCACAGCTCAGAAAGAACAGCGTAAGTTTCCCTTAAAATATCCACCATTAGTTATTCTCCTTAAATGGGGTGATACGTCTTCCTTCTCTCTATCGGAGACCAAGGTGTATACACATCAAAGCCTGCAGCACCTCTTTCAGTGTAGGGATCTATTTGAGCTTTTTCTCTTCTTGTGGTTGGAATCACAAAGCGTTCGTTATAGAAAGCCAAAGACAGCGCTCTGAGTATAGCTTTAGCGTCCTCTTCTGTAAGTCCCACACGCTCAAGAACCTTAGTATCCGGTTTACCTTCAACTCTCAAGCTTCTGAAGTAGTGTCTGACTGCAAGTTGTCTCTTGAGAGATTTTTTAACCTCTTCCTCATTACCTGCGGCTAACAAGTTGGCAAGGTATTTTACAGGAACACGGAACTTGTCAATTTCATCAAGATCAGGTAGGAATCCTCCCTTTTCCGGTTTTGCCATATCAAAAATATCCTTATCGGAGGGAGATTCCTTACCTGCTGTTGTTATCATGGGACTTAAAGGTGGTATGTAGAAAAGCATCGGGAAGGTGCGGAATTCAGGATGCAGAGGTAGAGCCAATTCCCATTTCTTCACAAGTTTGTAAATAGGTGAGCGCTGAGCAGCGTCTATCCAATCATCTGGTATACCGTTTTTCTTAGCGTTTTCTATGACTTTTTCGTCAAAGGGATCCAGTATTATATCCCTTTGAGCTTTAACTAAATCCCTTTCCTCCGCAAGCAGTGCTTCTTCTAAACGATCCGCATCGTAAAAGACAACACCAAAGGATCTTATTCTACCTACACAGGTATGGAAGCAAACTGGTGGCTGAGCTGCTTCAACCCGTGGGTAGCACAGGATACACTTTTCCATTTTTCCTGTGCGCCAGTTGTAGTAAGGTTTTTTATAGGGACAGGTGGATACACAGTATCTCCAGTTCCTGCACCTTACCTGATCTATAAGAACAATTCCATCTTCTTCTCTCTTATAAGCGGCACCGGAAGGACATGCTCCTACACAGGCGGGGTTGAGGCAATGATTACATATACGGGGTAGGTAAAAGTAAAAAACATTCCTGAAAGTGAGATAAGCTTCATGCTCCGCTTTACTCATTCCCTTGAAGTTTACATCGTATTTGCCTGTTATATGCGCTCCACCAGCGTTATCTTCCCAGTTAACGTTCCAAGTAATAGGTATATCTTCCTCACCGGTTACCATAGACTTGGGTCTGGCTACAGGTTGCTGTTTTTTCAGTTCTGGTGTGTGGAGATCTTCATAGGTAAAGGTATAAACATCTTCACCGTAGTAGTCTTTCATCTCAGGCATATGGGGATTGTAAAAGAGATTTAAAAGCATATAGAGTTTACCACCATAACGGAGTTTCAATTCGTTCCCTTTTTTCTCCCAACCACCTCTCCAAATGTCCTGATTTTCCCATTTTTTCGGATATCCTATACCCGGCTTGGTTTCTACATTGTTCCACCACATATACTCAGCACCTTCACGATTAGTCCACACATTTTTACAGGCTACCGTGCAGGTATTACAACCTATACACTTTTCTAAGTTAAAGGTCATTGAAAACTGAGCTTTGACCCTCATATCTCACCTCCTCCTTATCTTGCGGGGAGCCTGTCCAGCTCCTCCTCTCTGTAGATTGCCTTCTTAGGACCTTCTGCGGCAGGCATCTTTCTCACAAGAACACAGTGATCTCTTTCCGATGGACTTGTTCCCCAGTAGTTTGCGTAATAGGAAAACTGCGCGTATCCTCCTATCATTGTCCCAGGATTCATGAGAATTCTTGTAGTAGCGTTGTTATTTCCTCCTCTCAAATCTGAACAGCCGTATTTCTTAGCAAGTGGTGAGAAGGGTATGTTTACATGACGCTCTACTTGGTGATAAGTTATGGCCATTCCGCGAGGCACTTGATGACTTACTATTGCTCTTACAACCTCTATTCCGTTTTCACTCCACATTTCTACCCAATCGTTATCTTCTATATCCATTTCCTTTGCATCTTCTGGATTGAGCCATACGGTTGGTCCTCCACGGGACATATGAAGCATGGGCCAGTGATCTCTAAAGGAGCTGTGAATCTGCCATTTACCATGGGGTGTGATGAATCTTAGAACCTTTGCCTTAGGTTCGGCTTTTTTGGGATTTATATCACCTATAGCAATCATATCTAAGGGTGGTTTATAGGTGGGGAGAGCTTCTCCAAGCTCTCTGAAACCTTGGTGATCGTAGTATATCTCTTGTCTTCCTGAAAGAGTATGCCACGGTTTCTTGCGTTCTACGTTTAACGTCCAAGGACCGAAAGTTCTTTGTTTCCCTTTTTCATCTATGAGTATCGCACACCACTGCGGCGTGGTGTGTATTCGGCGCGGTTGTGAAATTATATCCTTGTAATGGACTTTTCTGTCCTTAACATGTTCTACGAGATCAGCTAACGGAAGTCCTACTTTCTTTTCCATTTCTTTGAAAAACATATGAGCAAGTCTGCCGTTTACTTCTGGTGATATTTGAAGGATAAGTTCACAGAGTTGTTCTGGCTTTTCAAAGTAAACTCTTCCGTTGCGAACTTCAAGAACTTCATTGGTTTTAAGCTCTTCTTCTACTATGGGAGTGAGATCAACGTAGTGGCCTTTTGAGCCATAACCGCCCGGCTTACATACATTAGGTCCTAAGGAAACAAGTTTATCGTATATCTTAGTGTAATCTCTCTCAACTATTGTAATCTTAGGGAAAGTTTTACCGGGTATGGGTTCACATTCTCCGTATTTCCAATCCTTAACTTCCCCATTGGGTTGAGCCAGTTGATCGGGAGTATCCATAAAGAGTGCGGTAACTACTACATCTTTAACGGGTTCAGGGAAGTATTTCTTTGCAAGTTCGGAAAACTTCTTGGCAATCAGTTTAAAAGCTTCCCAGTCGTGTTTTGCTTCCCAGGGGGGTTGTATTGCGGGAGTTAAAGGATGAACAAAGGTGTGCATATCTCCGAAGGTAATATCGTATTTTTCATACCAAAAAGCTGCGGGAAGCACTATATCAGCATAATTTGCAGTTGAATCCATTCTTATATTTAGATTCACCAGCAGATCCAACTTTCCAATTGGAGCTGGTTCTCTCCACTTTACTTCTTTTATAAGTCCTTTTGCGGGTTCTTTGTCCCATAAGACATTGTGGTGAGTTCCAAGGAAGTGTTTCAAGGCAAGTTCCTGCCCTCTCATACTTGTTCCTATAAGATTACCCCGCCATACGGTAAGAACTTTGAGATGATTTTCTTCCGCATCGGGATCTGTTATGGCGAAGTTATACTTTCCTTCTTTAAACTGCTTCACAATCCAGTTTATTATTTCCTCATCTGTCTTACATCCCGCTTCCACCGCTTCCCTATATACATCCAAGGGATTCTTTTTATCAAAGGTAGGATAGAAAGGCAACCAGCCAAGTCTAACAGCCAAAACGTTCATATCAGCAGCGTGATTGTATCTTTTTTTGAGTTTTTCCGAATCCACAGACCATTGGGTATCAAGGAGCATAGGATCGTAACGCCATTGTCCCGTATGGAAATACCAGAACGAAGTGGAATTCTGCATACGTGGAGGCTTTGTCCAATCAAGAGCGCCTCCAAGATTCACAAAAGCCGCATGCAACCGTGTATGCTGTGTTCCTACGTAGTGGTTGAAGTTCCCACCGTTTCTACCATTACAACCGCATAAAGCTAACATTACAGCCAAGGCTCTGTAGTAAAGAGGTCCTCCGTGGTAAAAGTGAAGTAAACCTGGTCCTGTTATAACCATTGATCTTCCCTTAGTTTTCTCCGCGTTCTCTGCAAATTCACGTCCTACCTGAATAGCAAGGTTTCTGCTCACACCGCTTTGTGATTCCTGCCAAGCGGGTGTGTAGGGTTTTGGATCGTTGTAATCCTTAGGATAGTCCCCACCTAGTCCTCTTGAAACTCCAGCTTGAGCCATTAGAAGATCAAAAGCGGTTGTAACTACAACTTCTTTACCTTCTTTATCTTTTATAACTACCGCGGGAACTTCCCTTATTATGTCCTTTGGAGGTTTACCTTTACCTTCTGTTCTTCCGGGAAATATGCTGAAAGTTTCTGTAAAGTCTGAAAATATTACAGGACATCTCTGCTCTTCTCTACCGAGGAAGGTAAGTATGGGATCAAATTCTTCACCGGTTTTTGCATTTTTGAGTTCAAGATTCCATCTTCCAGAGGGTTTCTTCTCCCAGCGGAAACCTATAGTTCCACCGGGCATTTGGAGTTTACCAGATGTATCCATCATTATGAGCTTCCAGTCGGCATTTTCTTCCCCTGCGTATTCCGCTATATCGGAAGCTCTTAAGAATCTGCCCATTTTATATCCTTTATCTGTTTTTTCAAGGATTACTAAGAAAGGTAGATTTGTATATCTTTTTACGTAATCTATGAAATAGGGAACTTGTCTGTCTGCAAAGAATTCTTTGAGAATAACGTGAATACATGCCATGAAGAAAGCACCGTCACTACCCGGTATAAGCGGAACCCATAGATCTGCATACTTAGTTAGATCTGAATAATTAGGAGAAACCACTACTATTTTTGTTCCTCTGTATTTTGCCTCCGGTATGAAGTGGCAATCTGCAGTTCTTGTTTGATTAAGGTTAGTTCCCGCAATTATTATATAAGAGCTTTGATACCAATCTGAACTCTCACAGTTTTCCGTCTGATCCGCCCACATAGCGGAGGAGTTATGGGGTAGATCGTGATACCACTCATAGTAACTACAGTATATTCCTCCTATTAGATTGTTATATCTTTGTCCTGAAATAAAACTTACTAAGCTCATTGCGGGAATTGGAGAGAAGGAAGCTATATGATCGGGTCCGTATTTTTTTATTGTGTATATCTGCGCACCCGCTATAATTTCAACAGCTTCATCCCATGTTACCCGTTTCCAACCGCCTTTTCCGCGCGCGCTTTTGTATTTCATAGCTCTTTCTTTGTCCTCTACTATACTCGCCCATGCTTCAACGGGATCTTTACCCTTTGATCTTTCTTCCTGCCACATATCCCAGAGAACTTTTCTCACGTAAGGATATCTGGGTCTTAAAGGAGAATAGGGATACCAAGAAGCGGTAACTCCTCTTTGACAACCTCTCGGTTCTACATTAGGAACGTCAGGCTCTATTTGAGGATAATCCACTTTTTGAAGTTCCCAGCAGATCATACCGTCTTTAACGAAAACTTCCCAACTGCACGCCATGGAACAGTTAACACCGTGAGCAGTCCTTACGCTGTAATCGTAGGACCATCTTTTTCTGTAAAATTCCTCCCAAGCTCTTGAATCTTCAGTTTCTCTAAACCACCTCATGCTTTAACCTCCACCTCCTTCTTTCCTGCGGAAATAGCAATAAAAGTCAAAGCACCGGCTGCTATTAAAGCTGCCAGTAATGTTGGTATGTAAAGGGCGGGAATTCCTCCCTTACCTGTTCCTCCTGCTTGAGCTGCTTCTAAAAAGGCAATGACATGTTCTACTTCTTCATCGGTTAATCCAAGATCCGGCATGGGAGCACCGTATTCTTCCAGTAGAGCCATTGCAGTGGGATCTTTTTCAGCTATAAGAACTGATGGAGCTTTGATGAACTGTCTCAACCATTGAGGATCTCTTTTTTCGGTAATCCCTTGAAGATCCGGTCCCATAAGCTTCCCACCTCCTACGGTGTGACAGGAAGCGCATTTTGCTTTAAATATCTCTCCACCTTTTTGTGGATCTCCTTGACCATAAGAGGGACTCAGGGAGGAAAATAAAATCAAGAGAATAAAAACAGATACATACTTCATTGCCCACCTCCCGGTCTCAAACCTCTTAGCAAATTTTATGAATCACTGATAGGAATGTCAAGAATTTTAAGCTTGATTTTTATTAAAATTTGCTTAATCTATTCATAAGATATCCTTATATCCTATTAAAAATAAGATCATTTTTATTCAATTATATGTTTATATTAAAATTTTAAAAATTTTTTAATTACTTTAACACCATCTTTAATACCAAATTCTTAAACCTAGTAAAACATTAACAAAATTCGTTGATTCCATAAATGATTCCCTTATCTTCTTTGTATCTCCGTAAAATTTGATCCACTCAGCTCCAATGTAAGGAGCTATTTCCCTTCTTATTTCATATCTGAGACGAACGCTTACTTCCGTATTTGACAATCCTCCCCCTACACCAAGCTCAGGGATTTCCTCCAAATAGAAGGTTGTTTCAAATCTAGGTTGGAGTATTAAGCGCTGAGTTATAAGTAGATCGTATTCAATTTCAAGATCCGTTGAAATCCTTCCCTTTGTATCCATTCTAAGATTAGTATCAATCTCAAACCAATAAGGAGCGAGTCCTTGAATACCCATTACACCGTAAACTCTTTCTTCAGAAACATCTCCGTAAACCCCTTGAGATCCTACACCCACCCTGAAATCCCAAAAGGGTGCAATCAGCTTTGCATAATAAACATCTGCTCTGTCAAAACTTCCATTCCCGTATTTAAGAGAATGTTCTCCTTCCGCTTCTATCCAAATGCGGTTTACATCACCACCAAACCAAAATTGAGCATCGTATTTGAATTCCTTATCTTCCGAGGTTAGATTGTATTCAAGAATATCAAAAAGAAACTTCCCATAACGTGAAGGGGGAAGCAATGCTTCCTTTATAACTTTGGGATCAGGCTTGTAATCTATTTCTTGAGTATACACCACCGATGCTGTTAATCCGTATATTAACGTAAGAATTCTCTTAATCACTCTTAAACCTCCCTTTTAGCTTACTTCCACTATTCTTATCATGCCCACATGCATGTGGTAGAGAAGATGGCAATGAAAAGCCCAATAACCAGGTGCATCTACGAGAACATCTACACAGATTTTCTCCCCCGGTTTTATATTTATCGTGTGCTTACGTGGTATAAATTCATTGTTTCCGTTACGAAGATACATCCACATACCGTGTAGGTGAATTGGGTGATCCATCATAGTGTGGTTTACCCATACCATTCTTACCAATTCTCCGTAACGCCATTTTATAGGGACGGTTGGATCGGAAATCCATTTACCGTTTTCGTAGTTCCAGATGTTCCACATGAATCTTTCCATATTTCCTGTAAAGTGAATTTCCACGATACGGTCGGGTTCTCTTTTGTAAAGAGCTTCCCACGGCTCATAACTTTTTAAGTCTGCGTAAGTAAGAACTCTGCGGTCACTGTTCTCTAAACCTACACCTGCTTCGTTTAATCTACATCTCGGATTACGGTTTATCATAGCTGCGTATACACCGAAATTAGGTTCAAGAGAAGAATCACAATTTCCACATATATTTTCCCTGTGCTTTTGTGTTCTTCCAAAGTGTTTCATTTTTCTTTCAGGAGGAGTGCGTCTTAAAGGGATAAGGGCTTCCATTCCTTCTTGGGGTGCAAGTGTTCCTCTTACGTATCCGCTTCTGTCCATGGCTTCTGCAAAAATGGTATAGGCTCTGTATTCTTCTGGTTTAACTATAACGTCATAAGTTTCCGCCACAGCTATTCTGAATTCATCAACCTCTACCGGCTGAACATTCTGTCCATCTGCTTGGACAACAGTCATCTTAAGTCCGGGAATTCTTACATCGTAGTAAGTCATAGCTGATGCGTTTATAAAGCGAAGTCTTACTCTTTCACCCGGATTGAATAAAGCTGTCCAATTTTCTTCTGCGGTATGTCCGTTCATAAGAAACAGATAAGTTGCTCCAGTAACATCGGCTATATCTCTGGGAGACATTCTCATACTTCCCCACATCATTCTGTCCTTTAGTGTGGGAATCAAGCCTTGTTGTCTTATGTCTTCAATCAGATCAAATACTGTTCTCTTGTTGTAGTTAAAGTATCCGTCTTGTTTTTTTAGACGGGACATGATCCATTCGGGATCTTCAAAGCTCCAATCTGATAAGACTACTACGTATTCTCTGTCGTATTTAATGGGATCCGATTTCTCCGGATATATAACCATAGGACCATAGTGACCTAATTGTTCTTGAAGTCCCGCATGGCTGTGATACCAGTAAGTTCCGTATTGCCTTAAAGTGAAAGTTGCTGTAAACTTTTCACCGGGTTTTATACCCGGGAAAGTAACACCCGGCACTCCGTCCATTTCGTAGGGTAAAAGTATTCCATGCCAGTGAATTGAAGTTATTTCGTTAAGTTCGTTGTATATATTAAATTCAACAGTTTCTCCTTCTCTCAAAGCTAAAAGCGGGCCAGGCAGGGAATTGTTTATAGCTATACCTGTTCCTTCCTCTTCGTTTATATGAAATATGCGTCTTTTTACAATAAGATCGTAAATTTTCTTTCCGTTACTTTCCTTAATATCTGCCAACTCTACTCCGCGCTGAACAACTGAACTTCCCATTACAGGAAAGGGGAGTAACTTTCCTCCCAGTAAAATACTTCCCGCAATTGCTCCTTTAAGGAATTCCCTTCTTGAAGGCATATTTCACCTCCTATTTTTTAACACTCAAAGATAGCTTTATCAAAAGCTGTGCCATCTTTTCCTTAGAAACAACGTGATCAACACAGCCCGTTTTTATCGCATTTTCTGGCATAGCCCAAAGTATGGCTGTTCTGGGATCTTCCGCTACGGTTACACCCCTTCTCTTCTTAACCTCTACAATACCGCGAGATCCGTCGTTTCCCATGCCTGTCATTATCACTCCTACTGTATTTTTTTTGAAAACCTTTGCACAAGAGATCAAAAGTAGATCAGCAGAAGGCTTATACAGATAAGAGTTATCTTCCCTGTAGCGAATAACAGCTTTTGTTGGACTGCCTTCCACAGTCATATGGATTCTTCCCCGAGAGATGTAAATCTTTCCCCCTTTAAGTATTTCTCCTTCTTTTGCTTCGCTTACAGGTATTTTACACAAGGCATTCAGATGCCTGGCAAAGGTTGCTGTAAACGTATCAGGCATGTGTATAGCTATAAGAACAGGAGAGGGAAAGTTTTCCGGAAGACGTGGAAGAACATAGTTCAGTGTTTGGGGTCCTCCCGTGGATATGCCTATAGCTATAACCGGCGGAATATCAAAGTTTCCCAACGGTTCTACAGGAGGAATTTCTGGAATTTCTTTTTTAACTCTTTTTCCGCTCTGATAAACAGCTCTTACCTTTCCTAAGATTTCTTCTCTGAAAGTAAAGAGTTCCTTGTAATCCGTCGGTTTTGTTATAAAATCAACTGCTCCCTTATTGAGAGCTTCTATGGTTTCTCTTGCTCCCTCTTTTGTTAAGGCACTGACCATCAGGACTCTACACTGAGGATCAATTCTCATTATGTTTTCAAGAGCTTCAAGTCCGTCCATGATAGGCATGTTTATATCAAGGGTTACCACATCAGGCTTGAGCTTTCCTACCAGTTCTACAGCTTCCTTTCCATTGGAAGCTTCCCCTATAACTTCTATATCTTTTGCTGAAGATAAAATTTTTCTTAAGGCTATTCTTATAAAAGGTGAATCGTCTACAATCAAAACCTTTATCATAAGTTTTTCCTCTTTCTGTAGAAAAAAAACTTACCTTTCTTAAAGGTTTCAAACAATATCTGAAGCTCCCTGCTTAAAATCTCTGTTGAAGAAAGAACAAGTATTCCTTTTTTTTTCATGATTAGAGCTAAATTCTCCAAAGCTATTCTTTTAGAATCAGAATCAAAGTAAATTAAAACATTTCTGCAAAATACAATTCCGAAGTTCCCACTGAATGGCATGAAGTCCTCTTTACGTATAAGGTTGGCTTGATAAAAATCTACACGCTTTTTTATTTTATCTTTTATACACATTACACTGTCTTTTAAATATACAAAATCTCTGTAATCAGGCGGTATATCTTTTATTTCTTCACTTTTATATACTCCCTTCCTTGCTTCTTCAAGAACCTTAACATTTATATCCATACCTATTATCTTCCCGCTTATACCTTTTTTTTCCATTATCATGGCAAGAGTGTAAGGTTCCTGACCAGTGGAACAACCTACACTTGCGATACTAAGTGTTGATATATCTTTTATAACTTCCTCAAAAAGGATATCAAGCTGTTCTTTTTCCCTAAAAAAACGCGTTTCTGGCACAGTCATTAAATCTATTAGAGTTTTTTCCCTTTCAGGAGAAGCTCTGAAGTAGGACACTATCTCTTCAGGAGAGGATACGTTCAAATTAAGATCCTTTATCAGTCTTTCAACTTTGTATTCTAAGATTTTCATTCTCTCTTCTGGATAGTAATTACCTGTCAGCTCGTATATTACTTTTCTGAGAAGATTTATAAGATCTTTCCTCTGCTCTGCCTTCACACTGATACCTTGCGGTTTTATTTTAAACTATTTAAATTAAAAAACTTAGGAGTTTAAAATGTTAGGGTGGATTGTAAAAAGGATCTTAGGAACAAAGAACGAAAGAGAAATAAAAAGGTTAAAGCCTTTTGTGAAGAAAGTCAACGAACTTGAGAAGAAATTTGACGAAATGCCCAATTTACAACTTGTGAGAAGAGCGCAGGAAATTTACGATAGCATAAGACTTCGGGAAGAACTCAAAGAGGAAATCTTGCGAGGAAATATAACCGATGAAGTAATAGAAATCTTTGCTCTTGTCAGAGAAGCTTCCAAAAGAACCTTGGGATTAAGGCACTTTGACGTTCAGCTTATAGGAGGATTTGTTCTTCATCAAGGAAAAATAGCTGAGATGAAAACAGGTGAAGGGAAAACCTTGGTTGCCACCCTATCGGCAGCGGTAAACGGTATGACAGATGAAGGAGTTCATATAGTTACAGTTAACGATTATTTAGCACGTAGAGATGCTCAGTGGATGGGACCTGTATTCAAATTCTTAGGGCTTGATGTGGGAGTAATAAACTCCGATGGACTGTCCTATAAAGTAGAATGGGCAGATGAAGAAAGGATAGAAGAGGCAATAGAAAAAGATCTCAGAGTTTGGCCTAAGGGATTCTTTGAAGAAGTTCTTCCATCAGAAAAAGTCAACGTAGAGGCGAAAAAAGCTTACTTTACTCTTCTGAAGGAAGTTCCGCGTAAGGAAGCTTATAGTGCCAATATAACTTACGGAACCAATAATGAATTCGGGTTTGACTATCTAAGAGACAATATGGCTTTTTCAAAGGAAGAAATAGTCCAAGTGAAAGGACATAATTACGCAATAGTGGACGAAGTTGACTCTATTCTTATAGATGAAGCCAGAACACCTCTTATAATTTCTGGACCCGCTCAGGTGGATATAGAAATATACAAAATCGCTGACAGAGTTGTAAGGAAACTTAAAAAAGACAAAGATTTTAAAGTAGATGAAAAAAACAGAAATATAACCCTTACAGAAGAAGGTATAGCTAAGGTAGAAAGAATGTTGAATGTAGAAAATCTCTACGATTTAAAAAATATAGACTTACTTCATGCTATAGTTCAATCAATAAAAGCTCATCACCTCTTCAAAAGAGATGTTCATTACATTGTCAGAGATGGTGAGGTCCTAATAGTTGATGAGTTTACCGGTAGAGTCCTTCCGGGAAGACGTTGGTCCGATGGACTTCACCAAGCCATAGAGGTTAAAGAAGGAGTAAAGGTTAAGGAAGAGAATCAGACTCTTGCTTCAATAACATTTCAGAACTACTTCAAACTTTACAAAAAACTGGCGGGAATGACAGGAACAGCAGAAACGGAAGCCTTAGAGTTCAGAGAAATATACGGACTGGAGGTTGTAGTAATCCCTACCCATAAACCTATGATAAGAAAAGATTTACCCGATCTGGTTTATAAAACTAAACGGGAGAAGTGGACTAAGGTAGTGGAAGAAATACTCCTTAATCACATAATAGGAAGACCTGTTTTAGTAGGAACAGTTTCCATAGAAGATAACGAACAACTATCTTCCCTTCTTAGGGATAGAAAACTCCTTAAAAACATTATGGAAAAAAAAGATGTAAAGAAGAATTTGGAAAGTCTTGTGAAGAAATACGGATTATCCCAAGAGGAGATTGAAAGAAAAATTGAAGAAGTAATTCAAAAAGGAATACCCCATAACGTTCTCAACGCTAAGCATCACGAAAAGGAAGCTTATATAATCGCTCAAGCGGGAAGAGTTGGAGCTGTTACCATTGCCACAAATATGGCTGGTCGTGGAACAGATATACTACTGGGAGGAAATCCAGAATACTTAGCCAAGGAAATCATAAGTTCAAAAGGAAAGAATCCCGAAGAAGCCACACAAGAAGAGTGGAAAAAAGCCTTTGAAGAAGCTTACAAAATAACAGACAGCGAAAAAGAAAAAGTAAGGAAACTGGGAGGACTTCTTGTTATAGGAACGGAAAGACATGAATCAAGGAGAATAGACAATCAACTAAGAGGTAGATCGGGACGTCAGGGAGATCCTGGAGAATCACGATTTATTCTGTCCCTTGAAGATGATTTGCTGAGACTCTTCGGTGGTGAGCGTGTTGGCAAGCTGATGGAAATGTTAAAAATTCCAGAAGGAGATCCCATAGAAAGCAGAATGGTTACCAAAGCAATTCAGAATGCTCAGAAAAGAGTAGAAGCACAAAACTTTCAAATAAGAAAAAGGTTATTTGAATACGACAGTGTAATGAACACTCAAAGGGAAGTTATTTATTCCCTTAGAAGGGATATCCTTGAAGGGGAAAATTTAAAAGAAGAAATAAAGGAATTCATGAGAGATGTTTTACAAAGAGAAATAGATCGCTTTTTGCCAGAAGAAGATCCGGAGTTATGGGAAACAGAAGCTCTTAAAAGTTTTCTAAAGGAATGGACCGGAAGAGACATAGAGATTCCGCATGTAAGAGACAAAGAAGAACTTGTTGAACAGCTACACAGAAAACTCATAGAAATCTACAATGACAAAGAAAAGGAAATAGGCACTTCCCAAGCAATGCGGGAATTGGAAAGGATAATACTTCTCAATATAGTTGACACACTCTGGAGAGAGCATCTACATGTTCTTGATAGACTCAGAGAAGGTATATACTTAAGAGGTTACGCCGCGAGAGATCCGCTTGTAGAATACAAAAGGGAAGCCTTTGATCTTTTTGAAGAACTACTTCACAATATAAAGACAAATACGATTTCTGCTTTACTACACGTGCAGTTAAAATCTCAAGAAGAAATAGAAGAAGAAAAGGAAATAGAAGGAAGAAAAAGGGAAGAATTACTCAATCAGGCAGTTTACAGCGGTTCGGAGGGACAAAGAACTAAAGGACCAAGACCTAAAACTCTTAAAGAGCGACTAAGAACAGAAAAACTCAGGAAACAGAAATTAAAAGCGAAACGCCTTCAACGAAATAAAGGAGAATGAAAAGAGCTGTTCTTCTTGTATCATGCCCTGATAGGAAAGGAATAGTAAAAGAGATAGCCTCTTTCATAGCAAATAACAACGGTAATATAGTTCACTTTGATCAGCATATAGATCCAAATAAAGAAATGTTCTTTGCCCGTGTAGAATGGGATCTAAAAGGTTTTAAACTGAGCGAAGAAAGTATAAAAGAAGAATTCAGTTCTGTAGCAGAAAAATTTTCTATGAATTTCTCTATTCATTTCACAGACTATTTACAAAAGGTAGCAATTTTTGTTTCAAAACAAGGACACTGCTTATACGATTTACTTCAACGCTTCAAAAGCGGTGAGCTTAACGGCAGGGTTGAACTGGTTATAAGCAATCATGAAGATCTAAGATCTGTTGCAGAATTCTTTGGAGTTCCATACCATCATATACCTAAGCATTCTTCTAATAAGGAATTTGCAGAGAAGAAGGAACTTGAACTTTTAAAGGAGAAAAGAATAGACCTTATAGTTCTGGCAAGGTATATGCAAATTCTTTCCAAAGATTTTGTAAGTAAATACGAAAATAAAATTATAAACATACATCACTCTTTTCTTCCCGCATTTCCGGGTGCAGCTCCTTACAGACGTGCCTATGAAAGAGGGGTAAAAATATTAGGTGCTACCAGCCATTACGTAACAGAAACTTTGGACGAAGGACCTATTATAGAACAGGATATTATAAGAGTAAGTCACAGGGATACCTTAGAAGATTTCATACAGAAAGGTAAGGACATAGAAAGAATTGTTCTTGCAAGAGCTGTAAGATGGCATTTGGAATACAAGGTGCTTGTTTGCGAAAATAAAACAGTGGTATTTAGCTAAAGAAGAAACTTTTTATCCGAAATATTTACTTTATAAGGAGGGATTATGAATCTCACACCTGAAATTCTTAACTACCTTGCGGAAAAAAGGGAGTTCGCTGAGATAATTTTAGCTCCTAAAGCATCACCTGTAGAAAGAAGGGATAAAGGAATAAGTAGAATAATGGATATAATCCTATCTCCTGAAGATATAAGAGATACACTTGTATCCTTAAGATCCCATACTCCCACTTCGCTCGGACCTTTGGGAAGAGAAGGCTTCTTCTCTTTCGGTTTACCAGATATAGGACGCATAAGGGTTACATACCTTACGCAAAGGGGAAGTTATGTGGTAAGTATAGTGAAAGTTCCCTTTAATATACCTGAATTCTACAGTATAGTGGCAAGTAAGGAAAAAGCTCAAAGTATCCTAAAAACACTCAGCGATTTGAACGGTATAGTTGCAATTATAGGAAAATCCTATGTAGTTCATAATCTGTTTTCTTACTCTTTGCTGAGTGAGATCTGTAACAGAAGATCAGGGCTTATATACGTTCTTGAAAGACCTATAACTTATCTTATAAGACACAGTAATTCAATAGTTATTCAACGGGAAGTAGGCGTTGATGTAGATTCATTTGATGAGGGAATAGAAGAAGCACTGTTTTTGAATCCGGAGATAATATACATGAGTGATGTAACTATAAAAGGTGCGCTACACTCAGTAAGGAAGCTTTTTGACATTCCTGTTCTTACACTGCTGAGTGTAACTGCTACAAACGTATCAGCTCTTAGAAGAAGTTTTGAAATTTTTCTCAGAGAAGAGTCCAGGGAGGTTTTGAAACTTTTAACCAAAGTAGTTGAGTTGGAACTAAGTAAAGATGCAAAAATAGATTTTACTGTCAAAGACATTTAACCTTGAGCTTAGGAAATCCATTGAACTCAGAAGCGTAAACGGAGGTATAAGCACCTGCGGAAAGTAGAAATATTCTGTCTCCTACTTCAGGTTCGGGCAAGTAAACACTTTTTGCTATTACATCTAAGCTATCACAAGATACTCCCGCTAATATCCACTCTTTAAGTTCTCCTTTTCCTTCTGCAAATACCGGATACCTTATTCCGCCGAGAACTTCCGCCAATCCGTTGAATACACCTGTATCTAAGTAAAGCCAATTCTCCCTTCCTCTTTGAGCTTTTCCTATAACGCGTGTGACAAGGATTCCCTGATCTCCGACTAAACTACGCCCCGGTTCTATCTGAAGTTCATAGGGAAGGGAAGTAAAGTATTTCCTAAGAAGTCCTCTCACGTAATAGGCTATGTCTTCTATCCTGAGAACCTCACCTGTATACCGGACAGGAATACCACCTCCCATATTTAAAACAAGGAGCTTTATTCCCTTAGAAAGAGCTTTATTCCACAGATTTGAAGAACTTTTTACTGCTATGAACCAATTTCTTAGATTGTTGCACTGAGAACCTACGTGAAAAGTTACACCGATAGGGATCAGGCCTTTATCCCTTGCGTATTCAAGTATCTTCAGAGCAGTTTCCTCATTTACTCCGAATTTTCTTGAAAGAGGCCATTCACTTCCCTCGTTGGGAACGGTGAGTCTTACGTAAACCCCTGCTCGCTGGGTAATACGTGCTATTTTATCCACTTCTGTAAAGCTATCAACGGCAAATCTGTTCACCCCTGCGTTGTAGGCGTAATCTATAAATTCTTCTGGTTTGACAGGATTACTGGAAATTATCCGTTCTGGGGATACCCCTAAGGAAAGAACTTCCTGAAGTTCCTTACAGGACGCCACTTCAAATCCTGATCCTACACTGTGAAGAACTCTTAGTATATCCCTGTGATCATTGGCTTTGACAGCGTAATAAATACTGACTTCAGGAAGATGGTATTTGATCTGAACGTATTTACTCTTTACTCCTTCAAGATCCATTAAAAGAGTAGGAGTTTCTACAGAGTAAAGTATTTCCTTAATGTGTTTTCTGGTCCCTATAAACTCTTCAAAAAGCTTTTTTGAATACCTATACTGAAGCTCTCCTGCTTTTAAAAGGGATTCCATATAGCGTTTTTATTCCTCTTCTTCAACTATTATGGAACCACTTGGACACTCATCTGCTACTTCCTGCACCTCCTCTTCCAAATTCTCCGGCACTCTCATCCACTTTTCTTCTTCGCTCTCTTCTATGTCGTATTGAACCACGTCCGCTATTCCGTCTCCTCTGTCCTTGAAAACTTCCGGAACTCTATCGTAACATAGTTCACACGCTGTGCAGGTATCGTAATCAATACGAACCTTTTTATTGGACATTCTTCAGTCCTCCTCTATTATTATGGAACCACTTGGACACTCATCTGCTACTTCCTGCACTTCATCGGACAGATTATCCGGTATATTCATCCACTTTTCATCACCGTCTTCCATGTCCACTTGAACCACGTCCGCTATTCCATCACCCACATCTTTGAAAACTTCCGGAATCCTGTCATAACAAAGCTCACACGCTGTGCAGGTATCTTTATCCACCCTTACTTTCATGCCCATTCGCTTACCTCCAAAAGTTTTAGAAAATTTATAAAATAGTAGAGAAAATTAGTATATCAAGATAATCTTAATCAGTGTCACAGGTTTTATCTTCTTCTGCAATTTCAAGAACACCCAGAATACGAGCTACTGTTTCGCCTATTCGGGCAGGATTCTCCACTACGTAGGCTCCCGCCTTTTCAAGAGCTTTCATTTTAGCTTGAGCTGTTCCTCTTCCCCCTGTAATTATTGCTCCTGCATGTCCCATTCTCTTACCGGGAGGAGCGGTTATACCCGCTATGTATGCAAATACTGGTTTATCCACACAATCTTCTATGTATTCTGCCGCTTCCTCCTCTGCGGTTCCTCCTATTTCCCCTATCATTAGTATTGCTTCAGTCTCGGGATCTTGGTTGAAAAGCTCAATAACATCTTTATGAGACAAACCGTGAACAGGATCCCCGCCTATACCGACTGCTGTCGTCTGTCCCAATCCGTAACGTGTGAGTTGATAAGCTGCTTCGTAAGTAAGGGTTCCACTACGGGAGACTATACCTACTTTTCCTCTTGAAAAGATATGTCCCGGCATTATACCTATCTTTGCCTCATTTGGGGTTATCAATCCGGGACAATTAGGACCTATCAACTTTGCATCGGGATAGTTTTTTTTCATATAATCTTTTACCATTATCATATCCTTAGTTGGTATTCCTTCTGTAATGCAGACTACTAATTTTATTCCGTTATCCAAAGCTTCAACTATGGCATCAGCAGCAAAGGGAGCAGGAACAAATATAAGGGAACAGTTCGCATTTGTTTCTTTAACTGCTTCTTCCATAGTATTGAAAACGGGTATTCCTTCTACGGATTGTCCTCCCTTACCCGGTGTCACCCCAGCTACAATGTTGGTTCCGTAAGCTTTACACTGAGCAGTATGAAAGGATCCTTCTCTACCTGTGATTCCCTGAACGACAACCCGACTGTTTTTGTCTGCCAATATCGCCATAGTTAAACCTCCGTTTTATTTGCCAGTTCTACTGCTTTCTTAGCACCGTCCCACATATCCTCGGCGTTTACGAAGTTCATTCCTGATTCCGAAAGAATTTTTTTACCTTCTTCCACGTTAGTGCCTTCCATTCTTACCACTATTGGAAATCTGAAATTGACCTTTTTTCCAGCCTCAACAAGTCCGCGGGCTAATCTGTCACAACGCAGTATTCCGCCAAATATATTTATGAAAACAGCTTTAACGTCTTTATCCGCTGTAAGAATTCTAAAGGCGTTCGCTATTTGATCTACACTTGCTCCACCTCCCACATCTAAGAAATTCGCAGGTTCCCCGCCTGCTAACTTTATTATGTCCATGGTTGCCATAGCAAGTCCTGCTCCGTTCACCATACAACCTATATTGCCGTTAAGTTTTATGTAGTTAAGTCCGTATTTTTTAGCTTCTACTTCCAGTTCAGAAAGTTGACTTTCATCTTCCAGTTCTTCTAACTCTTTGTGTCTGAATAGAGCGTTATCGTCTATATCAATTTTCGCATCAAGAGCTATCAGCCTACCTGTTTTATCAAGGACCAACGGGTTTATCTCTACAAGAGAGGCATCTAGCTCCGTGTATATACGGTAAAGAGTGAGAGCTATATTGGAAAATTCGCGTGGAGGCAGTCTCAATCTAAAGGCGAGCTTCCTAACTTGATAAGGCATAAGCCCTAAAGTGGGATCTGCGTATTCCTTTAGAATAGCTTCTGGGTTTTCCTTCGCTACTTCTTCTATCTCTACTCCACCTGCCGAAGAAGCCACAACAACGGGTTTTCCTACAGATCTATCCAAGGTAATGGACAAGTAGTATTCTCTGTCAATGGCGGTAGCTTTCTCTATCCAAACTCTGTTCACAGGTTTACCTTCTGGACACTGAAAGGTTTTCATAATCTTCCCCAACATACTCTCTACAGCTGATTCCAACTCTTCCGCATTATTTACCACTTTTACTCCCCCTGCTTTTCCTCTACCTCCGCAGTGAATTTGAGCCTTTACCACAAGAGGATAAGAACCAAGCTCCTCCGCAGCTTGAAGAGCTTCTTTAAGGGAAAAAGCTACTCTTCCTTCCGGCACAGGTAAACCGTAACGGGCAAAGATCTCCTTTGCCTGATGTTCGTGTAGTTTCATCAAGCCACCTCCACACTTAGGAACTTTTGTAAATTTTAAACCAACAATATGTTCATATATTTAACATTTCTGCTAAGAAGTCAGCTAAGTGCTTAACCTTTTGCTTATTCCTAAATTTACGAACACCGTCGCTTAGTTGTAAGATACAGCCCGGACATGTGCTTAAAATAATGTCAGCTTCTGTATAAGCAAAATCTTTCATTTTTTCCCTTTGAACTTTTTCCGCAAGAGAAGGATTTTTAATACTCCATAAACCCGCAAAGCCACAACAAGACTGGGCAAGTTCCGCTCTTATAATTTTTACACCGCTGACCTGTGCTATGGTAGCGTAAAAGGTTTCAGGATCTATTTTCATAGCGGTATAAGAGTGACAAGGAACATGAAAAGTCACTTTAGCTTTTGACGATTTGAAACTAAGAGATCCTCTTTCCCTCATTATAAGCTGGGAGAAGTCGTAAACTTTCCACTTTTCCCCGTAGTCTTCCTCAAGCGCTCCGCCGCATGTGGGACAGGCTACTACAATAGCGTCAAACTCATAACGTTTCATTTCCTTTAGATTATGATCTCTAAGTCTATCAAAACTTTCCAAGTCTCCGTGATACAAATGCGGTGCACCGCAGCACCTTATATCCTTTGGAATAAATATTTCATAACCAAGAGTTTCCATCAACTTCACAACACTATCTCCCGTTTTTCCGTGAAAAATGTCTATCATACAACCTGTAAAGAACAGCAATCTTCCTTTCTTGTTATTTCTGCCAAAAACTTTACCCCTCAAGCTAAAGGGATTTTTGTAAGGCTTTGGCAGGAACTTCACCCCTCCTGTAGGAAGCGGTGTTTTTATTTGGGAAGGTAATAACCTTCCCGCAAATCCTAAGATTTTAAGCGCTTTTTTTCCCGCAGGAGTTTGCATAAGCTCAAGACTTTTTAAACCGAGTTTTGATATAAGATCAGAACCGAGTTTCTCCTTCTTCAGAGCTTTTGCACTTATTAGAATCTCTTTATAGTTTACACCGTTGGGACATATCCATTCGCAACGTCTGCACATAGCACATTTTTCCCATTGTTCGGATATCTCCTTACTTAGTGAGATTTCTTCTTTTACTACCATCTCTGCAAGTGCTAATCTTCCCCTGGCAAAGCTTCCTTCTTCCCCGTAGTAAGAAGGACATACAGATTTACACAGTCCACACTTTACACATTTTTGAATTAAATCAGCGGGTATATCTACTTTCCTGTAGTCCATAGCTTGCAGGATATTTAAATGTAAAACACATGAAAGTAGAAGTTCTGATAAAACTCACCCTGATTGTATTGTTAGAATAATATTTAATCTTGTAATGATTATGTTTTCTATTCAAGAACCGCTTAAGGGTTACGGTATAAAGGTAGGTATAGTGCCGATAGAGAAAATTAAAATACCCTCTATTCAAAGAGAAATATCGGAAAATCTTGTTAAAAGACTTATGCTTTCTATAGAAAAAGTTGGCTTTGTAGATCCTATTTTACTGATAGAAACGAGTGAAGGATACGAAGTAATAAACGGTCAACACCGACTTGAGGCAGCAAAACTATTGGGTATGAAAGATGTTCTTGGTATAGTTTTACCCCCCGATGTAAAGGAATACATAATAAGTCTAAACGTTGAAAAAGCTCCCAACCTTAGGGACAAGGCACACCAAGCTTATGAGATTTTCACGGAAAATTTGAAACGGAATCCTGAAATGAAGGAAACAGAGCTTGAAGAGAAAATAGAAGAAGCTTGCTATTTAACAGTTGGCTTTGTAATTGAAAGACTTCACGATCGCAAGTTTCCAGGATACGCTTTTGAAAAGATACTAAGGAAGATAGATCACTTTTTGAGTATTACTCTTGACAAAGCAGAACAGGAAAGGGAAAAAAGAGCGGAACTTCTCATAGAGGTAAAAGAAGTTTTAGAAAAAAGATACCAAGAACTTGAACTCTCAATGCCTCTTCAGAAAGAAGCAATAGTGATAAGAGCTTTTCATAACGTTTACGGAAAAAGGATCAGAAGTATAAGTGACGATTTCTACTCTGTTTTAAAGAAACTGAAAGAAGAAATTCCGCAAGTGGAGCTTAAAGAGTAAACCAATCGGAGGTTAAAAAATGAAAGAGTTCTGGGTATGGGTTGATCCTTACGACAAACGCCTTGTAACTACCGCCATAGAAGCAGGTGTTAATGCTCTCGTTGTCCCTTCGGAAGAACACGCTAAGGAAACCAGAAAGTTAGCAAGAATAACGGTTATATCCCCGAAGGGAGAGATCAAATTAGGATCTGATGTTGTTTACGAAAAAATAGAAAGTAAGGAAGACGAAGAGAAAGCAGCAAAGTATCCTCCTAAGGTGAAAGTAATTGTTGAGACAACCGATTGGACAGTAATTCCTTTGGAAAATCTAATAGCTCAAAGAGAAGAACTGTATGCGGTAGTTAAAAACGCTCAGGAAGCAGAAATTGCCCTTCAAACCCTTGAAAAGGGTGTGAAAGGAGTAGTGTTAAAAACAAAAGATCCCGCAGAAATAAGGAAAGTTGCCAGAGTGTTAGAATCCTCAGAAGAAGTTTTAAAACTTGTAGCTGTTAAGATAACAAAGATATTACCCTTAGGTTTGGGTGATCGTGTTTGTGTGGACACAGCCAACCTTATGGTAAGAGGAGAAGGAATGCTTGTAGGAAACTCTTCGGGGGGAATGTTCTTAGTTCATGCGGAAACAGAAGAAAATCCTTACGTAGCGTCAAGACCCTTCAGAGTAAACGCAGGAGCAGTTCACATGTATATAAGAATACCGGGCAACAAAACAAAATATCTCTGCGAGCTTGAAGCAGGAGATAAAGTTATGATTTACGATTTTAAAGGAAAAGGTAGAACTGCTTATGTGGGGAGATCAAAAGTAGAGAGAAGACCTATGCTTTTAATAGAAGGTAAATACGAAGGAAAAAAACTCAGCTGTATTCTCCAAAATGCAGAAACCATAAGACTTACTAAACCAGATGGAACGCCGGTATCCGTAGCAGAACTCAAAGAAGGAGACGAAGTTCTTGGTTATACAGAAGAAGTAGGAAGACATTTTGGAATGAAGGTTGATGAAACTATTGTAGAAAAATGAAGATTGTAATTTCGCTTTTACTAATTGTTCTTACTGCGGTAGCAAATGAAGTAATAAAATTCGGCGCTGCCGTTTCCTTTTCAGGAAAGTATGCTAAGGAAGGAGAGCTTTTGAAAAAGGGTTACGATCTATGGAAGGAAACAGTAAACAAACAAGGAGGAATAAAAATAGGAAGTAAAAGGTATAAAGTGGAAATAGTTTACTACGATGATCAAAGTGATCCGAAAACAACAGCCAAGCTTGTAGAAAAATTGATTACAGAGGACGGTATAAAGTTTATATTGGGTCCTTACGGAAGCGCTCAAGTTTTTGCTGCTGCTGGCATTGTTGAAAAGTATAAAGCTCTAATGGTTCAAGGAGGAGGCGCTTCTTCAAGGATCTACAAGCAAGGCTATAAACATATTTTTGGAGTTTTCAACACCGCAAAGGATTACGGTAAGAATCTGATAGAATTCGCTTCCCTGCTAAAACCTAAACCTCAGACGGTAGCCATTCTTTACGAAAAGGACATCTTTTCAGAAGAAGCTGCTCAAGGAGCAAAAGAGCAAGCAAAAAAAAGAGGAATGAAAGTTGTTCTATTTGAAGGCTATCCCAGGGGAACTCAAGATTTATCTTCTCTCATGTTAAAGATAAGAATTAAAAAACCAGATATTGTAATAGGTGCGGGACATTACAGGGATTCCCTTCTGGTGATAAAGCAACTGAAACAATTCAGAATAAATCCTCATTTCTTAGGATTAACAGTAGGTCCACCTCTGCCGGATTTCGTTAAGGCTCTTGGAGAAGATGCAGAGCACGTATTCGGAGTAGTTCAGTGGTCCCCCGCACTTCGCTATAAGGATCCGCTTTTTGGAAACACAGCGGGTTATGTAAGAGCTTTTAAAGAAAAATACGGAGAAATTCCTGAATACCACTCCGCTGGTGGAACCGCAGCAGCATTGGTTTTTCAACTTGCCTTAGAAAGAGCAGGAGATACAGATATAGAAAAAGTAAGAAAAGAGCTTCTTAAAATGAAAGTGGAAACTTTTTACGGTATCATAAGCTTTGACGAAACTGGAAAAGTTACCACAAAACCCATGGCCGTAATACAGATCCAGAAAGGAAAACCTGTCACAGTGTATCCTGTAAGAGAAGCTAAGCCAGTTTATCCCAAACCTCAGTGGAAATAGATGGATCTTGTTCCACAACTTCTTTTAGAAGCTCTTTTACTTGGAGGTTTTTACGCTTTTATGGCAATAGGATTTTCCCTTGTTTGGGGGGTTCTCGGAATACTGAACTTAGCTTACGGTTCCTTTCTTATAGTAGGAGCTTACATTGCCTACATACTTTACAACCGTGCAGGTGTTGATCCTCTTCTATCCCTTCCTTTTGTCTTTGCAGTAGGTTTTACAGTAGGATTTCTTCTGCAGAAATTCTTGTTAGGGAAACTGTCAGAAAGAGAGCCTTTTATGATTCTTATAATGACCTTTGGTATTGATATGTTTTTATCTCACTTAGTAAATTTAATATTCGGAGCGGATATAAGATCCATAGATGTTCCCTATGCAGAAGGTAGCTTTATTCTGGGAAATCTAATAATCTCAAAGGTAAAACTCATAACCTTCATTATTTCTCTTTTTCTTACTTTTGCTCTCTTTATTTTCCTTAAAGTAAGCTGGACAGGAAGAGCCATAAGAGCTGTAGCTCTTGATATTGAAGGAGCTAAACTGGTAGGGATAAATCCGCTAATGATATTTTCAATAACCATGGGTATAGGAACAGGTGTAGCCATGGCTGCGGGGAATTTGTTCGGAGTGCTTCAAGGATTTAATCCCTTTGAAGGTGGTCCTATTACTGTTAGAGCTTTTCTCATAAGCATAATAGGTGGCTTGGGAAGGATTGAAAGTGCTCTTGTAGGAGGATTATTCTTAGGTGTTCTTGAAGTGTTTATTTCCTTTAACTTAGGAGAAAGCTGGAAAATGTTTGCTTCGTTGTTTTTGATGGTTGTTATTCTGATTTTAAAACCCCGCGGTCTTTTCGGGGGAAAGTATTATGGATAAGTTTGAAAAAAGTGCATTATTTTTCTTACTGATTATAGCACTTCTGCCCGTTCTGTTAATCTCCGCTGACTCATCTGCTTACTGGATAAGAGTCCTTTCTTCCACACTTATGCTCTCGGCTCTTGTTCTTGCTCAGAACATACTTCTGGGTTATACAGGATATCCCGCCTTCGGAGCTGTTGCTTTTTTCGGCATAGGAGGATATACAACAGCTGTAATGATGAGTAAACTCCAATTGCCCTTTTGGTTTTCCTTTATCACAAGCGGACTTGTAGCAACTTTTTGCGCTCTGATTATAGCTGTTCCCCTTATGAGACTTAAGAGTCACTACTTTGCAATAACTACCTTAGCATTACAGTTAGCACTTATGGAGTTGGTTTCTAACTTAGAATTAACCGGAGGTTCTTACGGAATAAATCTTCCTATATACAGGGGATTCTTAGAAAGTTATCTCTTCTTTTATCTCTTTTGGTCTTTGGTTTTCTTTTCCTACTTGCTTAATCTATACATAGACAAATCCGTCTTAGGATACGCCTTTAAAGCTATAAGAGAAGATGAAGAAGCAGCTGCCAGCTTAGGAGTTAATACTCTTCTGTTCAAAAGTCTTTCGTTTGCGGTTATGGCTCTAATAACTGGATCCGCTGGTAGTATATACGCTTATTGGATAACTTATATAGATCCACCTTCTATGTTTGATCCTCTACTCTCTGTTAAGATCTTTGTAGCTCTGTTAATAGGAGGAATAGGGACAACATCTGGTCCATTGTTGGGAGCGTTCTTCTTGGAAATTTTCTCCGAACTCCTTTGGAGTGAGTTTCCACGCTTCCACGGCGTCCTCTTAGGAATACTGGTTGTAATAACAGTATTTCTACTCCCGCGGGGAGTCCTGGGATTTATTTCAAAATCTCCCTCTCCCTAACTCTCGGATCTATATAAGCTAAGAGAAGATCTGCAAATAGATTTCCCGCTATAAGCATTATAGTTCCTATATAAAGACCTCCCATTACAAGGAAAAGATCTTGAGATAACACCGCATCTAACATCAGCATTCCCATACCGGGCCAACCGGTTATTATCTCTATTAAAGCAGAGCCGGAAATGAGACTTGCTATTTCATATCCCAGGAGTGTTGTAAAAGGGTTCATGGAGTTTTTAAAAACGTGCTTTACAAGGGTTCTCTGTTTCACACCTTTTGCTTTCAACATAACTATCATAGGACTCCTTAGGACTTCAAGAACAGCACTTCTTACAAGACGGGTTAAGCCTGCGGTGGAAACAATAGCTAACGTCATGGCAGGTATAAAAAGGTGATGCAAAATGTCAAGAACTTTACCCACGGGTGAAAGTTGCTCAAAATCAGGACTTTGAATACCCCCTATGGGAAACCAACCCGTTTTACTGGCTATAAATAGAAATATGAAAGCTAAAAAGAAACTGGGCAAAGACATAAAAGAGTAGGCATAGGCTTGTATAATCTTATCTATCTTTTTGCCTTCGTTAAAGGCTGCTATCATTCCAAGAGGAATTGCGGTAAGCCAAGAAATCAAAGCGGAGCTTACGGAGAGTAGAAGAGTATTGGGTATTCTTTCCACTATTAGTTCTACAACAGGAGCATGATACTGAAAGGAATAACCAAGATCAAAAACTATTGCAGATTTTAACCACTTTATATACTGGATAATAACAGGATCATCAAGTCCGTATAGTTTCCT
Organism: Aquificaceae bacterium; assembly: GCA_026981975.1. Lineage (GTDB taxonomy): Bacteria > Aquificota > Aquificia > Aquificales > Aquificaceae > Hydrogenivirga. Next base: position 98,021 of record JALSHV010000015.1, read on the forward strand.
TAAACGTTCTATAGTTTCGGGTGATATTTGAGGATTGAGTTTTAACTGATCCAAAAAGTCACCAGGAGCTAATTTTATTATCAAAAAGGAGATAAAAGTTACACCTATAACAGTAGGAACAGCTTGAAGAAGACGCAGAAGAATAAATCTGAACATTCTCAGAAATAATTGGCTATGAAAAACTTTGTCTCTTCAAAGTATCTTTCTATTTCTCTTTTGTGTTTCTCCTTAACGTATCTTACAAGTTTATAATCGTCCCAGAAACCTACAATAGGTATCCAATCCGGAATTCTATCCTTTGAATCTATGAAATACCAAAGAACAGCCATGAAATCTTCACGAGCCTCCGTCCTAAGGTTGAAATGGGGATCTGCCAGTATTCTGTAAATGAGTTTTACATCAAGGATAAGATTTCTAAGATATTCCATTGTAGGCGGTATCTTTTTAAGCTTTTTATCAAACTCTTCCTTCAGGCGTTTGAAATTGTTAACATTTTCATAAGTTTTATACTTCGCCAGTATCTTTTCAAAATCCATAGAATTAAATTATATCCCTATCAAACTTCTCTATGTTGTAAACTTCAAAAACGTCCCTGTGATTTGTTAGTCCTAAGGCTTCCCTGTAAATTATCAGCAGCTTTCTCTGTTCGTAAGCTCTTTCCCTGATAATGAAGAATTTTTTTCTTAGGCTTATAGCTAACTTCATAGAAAACATCGGTATTTTACCGCTCCGCCTGATCCTGAGTTTTAAATAAAACAAAGCTTTTCTTAAACGCTCCATCTCTTTCATGTAGTTTTCTATTTTCAAACCGTAACTTCCTCCTACATTTGCTATTTCTCTAACTATCTCCTTTTCCAAGGAAAATTTTTCCATATATTTTAATTTAATGGAAAACATAGAAGTTCTTTTAAAAATAAAAGAAAAATACTATCCCTCTGAAGATATTATTAAAAAAGCGTGGATAAAAGATTACGAAAATCTCTACAAAGAATCCCTACAAGACAGAGAGGGATTCTGGGCAAAAGTAGCGGAAGAACTTCACTGGTTTAAAAAATGGGATAAGGTTTTGGAGTGGAACTTCCCTTACGCCCGTTGGTTTGTAGGAGGTAAGACCAACATTACCTACAATTGCTTGGATAGACATGTGCAGAACGGAAAAAGAAACAAGCTTGCTTATATCTATCTTGATGAGGAAGGAAGGGAAGTAAAGGTAACTTACGGAGAATTACTGGAATTAGTCTGTAGGATAGCAAACGGCATGAAGTCCTTAGGTCTTAAAAAAGGAGACAGGGTTTCAATTTACATGCCTAATTCCGTAGAAGCTATAGCTGTTATGCTTGCCTGTGCGAGAATAGGAGTAATTCACAGTGTCGTCTTTGCAGGATTTTCAGAAGGGGCTTTGAGAACAAGAGTAAAAGATGCAAGAGCAAAAGCTGTTTTCACAGCTTCCTATACACAGCGAAGGGGAAAGAAGATAGATCTCATAAGTGTATTGGAAAAAGCCATAGAAAACCTTGACTTTGTAGAAAAGGTGATTTTATGGGATAGGGATAAGGAAGGTATCAGCTCCTCCAAAGGCTTTGTGGATTTTGAAGAACTTGTAAAAGAAGCAGATTCCTTTTGCAAAGCTGAAGAGGTTAACTCTGAAGATCCACTGTTTATTCTTTATACCTCAGGAACTACCGGTAAACCAAAAGGAGTTCTCCACACCACGGGCGGTTATATGGTTCAAACGTATTACACTTCAAAAGTTATCTTTGATCTTCACGAAGACGATGTATTTTGGTGCAGTGCGGATATAGGCTGGATTACAGGACATTCTTACATAGTTTACGGTATTTTAGCAAACGGAGTAACCTCCTTGGTAGTAGAAGGTGCGCCTGATTATCCGGATCCGGGTAGGTGGTGGAGTTATATAGAAAAGTTCAGGGTAAACGTTTTTTACACAGCTCCTACAGCCATAAGAATGTTTATGAAGTATGGAGAAAAATGGCCCTCTAAATACGATCTGTCTTCTTTAAGGATATTAGGATCAGTAGGGGAACCGATAAATCCAGAAGCCTGGCATTGGTATCACAAAAATATAGGCAGGGGTAGATGTGTGATAGTGGATACTTGGTGGCAGACTGAAACAGGTGCGCACATGGTAACTACAATACCTTCCTATCCTGCAAAGCCCGGAAAGGCGGGAAAACCTTTTTTTACTGTTGAAGTAGATATAGTTGATAAAGAAGGAAAGAGCTTACCGCCAAATACGGTGGGATTACTGGTAATAAAGTCTCCTTGGCCCTCTATGCTGAGGACTTGTTGGGGAGAACCTGAAAGATATGAAAAATACTGGAATTCTATTCCGGGAAAAGTTTACAACACCGATGACTTAGCTTCTTACGATGAGGAAGGGTATATTATGATCCTCGGCAGAGCGGACGATGTAATAAACGTTGCAGGACACAGGATAGGAACTATGGAAGTGGAAAGTGCCTTAGTAGATCACCCTGCGGTGGCGGAAGCAGCTGTAATAGGTAAACCTCACGAATTAAAGGGAGAGATTATAAAGGCTTTTGTAATTCTCAAAGAAGGATACCAGCCTTCAGAAGATCTTATAAGGCAATTGAAGGATCATGTGAGAAAAGAGTTAGGTCCGATAGCTGTTCCGGAAGAGATAGTATTTGTAGAAAAACTACCCAAGACAAGAAGTGGAAAGATAATGAGACGCATACTCAAAGCAAAGGAACTGGGATTGAGCATAGGAGACATATCCACCTTAGAAGATTAATCAGGAAAGACTCAGGTATGTTCTTCGTATGGAATCTTTCTTAATCAGATCTGCAGAATTACCTTCCTCCACTACTTCCCCTAAGTCAAAAATATAAGCTCTTTCCGAAATTTCCAAAGCAAGGGAAACTTCCTGTTCTACTACTAAAATTGAAATTCCCTCTTCCGCTTTGATCTTAAGAAGAATTTCTGCAAGCTTTTCCACAACCACTGGTGCAAGTCCCAGAGATAGTTCATCTATCATAAGAAGCTTAGGTTCAGCCATAAGCGCACGTCCTATGGAAAGCATTTGCTGCTGACCACCTGAAAGATCCCCCGCTAAGGCTTTCCTTTTTTCTGCGAGCTGGGGAAAGTAAGAGTAAACTCTTTCCAAATTTAATTTAAGCTTATCCCTTTTTGTCCAAGCTCCAAGAATTAAGTTTTCTTCAACACTCATACCTAAGAAAAGTCGTCTTCCCTCCACCGCAAGGGATATTCCTCTTTTTACCCTTTCTTCTACTGACAGATTGTCTATTACTCTTCCTAAGAAGCGAATCACTCCACCCCAGTGTTTCAAAAGACCTGCAATTGTCTTAAGTAGGGTGCTTTTTCCAGAACCGTTTGAACCGAATATAGCCACTATTTCCTTTTTTTTAACCTTAACATTAACAGATTTTAGGACTTCTACATCACGGTAGCCCGCTTTAAGATCGGAAACTTCTAAAAGAATATCCATCTTTACTCTTTTGTAAAAAAGTCAACGGTAAACTTAATCAAAGAAGTTTCAGGATTGATGTAATAAACTTTTTGCTGAATGTCTAAGGTATGAAGTGCTGTTAAAAGCTTAAAAATTTTGTTCTTTTGGAGTGTTTTTAAATAGCTTTTAAACTTATTTCTGAGAAAAGAATTCTTTACACCTAAGGTGTTCAGTGCTTCTTCAGTGTTAATACCTCTTTCAATAAGCTTATGCATTATATAAAGTTTTAAAGCGTAGTTTATCAAAAGAGATTGAATTTGAAGAGGAGCAACACCTTCTCTTAAAACCGCTTTAAGAGATCTTAAGGCTTTGTCCAAGTTTCCTTCAAACAGAGAGTCTATATATCCGAATAAGGATTCTTCTTCCCAAGAAAGACAAACCTTCCTTACTTCTTCTTGTGTAATCTTATTCCCTTGAGCATAAGCTATTAACTTATCCGCTTCTTGCCTAAGCACTTGTAGATCAGCACCGCACTTTTCCATAAGAAGGTTCAAAGCTTTTTCCTCTATACCACCAGCTTCCCTTTCAAATTTTCTCTTTAAAAGATCTCTTATCTTATCAGTAGATAGTTTATCAGCTAATATAATGTCCCCTATTTCACAAAGACTTTTAACGGGTTCTTTTGAAATTTCTTGAGAAGAAAGTTTTTTGTCAAATACAAAAAAAGTTTTTGAACTCCTTTGCTTTTGTAGAGTATTTTTTAAAGTATTTACAGATTTTTTGGATCTGAGTTTTCCAAGAAAACTTTCCGCTTTTAAAACAACAACAACCATTTCTTTTGGCTTTAAAAACACATTTCCCATTGACATAGCGTTAAACAGATCTTCCATTTGAATCTCATCTCCCCAGAGAATCTGTAGATTGTTTTTATAAATTCTTCTAAGCTTTTCTATGAGTCCTTTTATAAGGAATTTTTCTTCACCGTGAATTAAATTAACAGGTTTTACAAGTCCTTTTTCCAGAACTTTTTTCTGATAAAACAGAATCTTATACACATTCAATCCTCTGATTCTATGACTATTTCCTCACAGTCTTCACGTTCTACTATCAATTGGCAGGTTAATCTTTCTTCCTCATCAACAGCTCCTGTTCTCCACAAGGTTTCCTCTTCTACTTCTGAAGGTTCTTTTAAGCACTCTAGCCCCTTTACGACACGAGCTATGCATACTCCGCACTGTCCGTCAGTGCAGCCGAATTCAATACCAGCTTTTTCTATTTCATGACTAAATTCTCCAAAACGAATACCCTTTGGAATTATAAAAGTTTTACCGTTTATTATTACCTTCATTGTTACATAAATTATAAAATACAACATCAATGGATACTGCTTTAATTCTGAGTATTCTGAAACTCTCCGTAGGTATAGCTATTTTAGTTAAAGGAGCAGACATACTTATAAATGGAGCGTCCAGCCTTGCAAGAAGAGTTGGTATTCCCGAATTTATCATAGGTCTAACCCTTGTTGCTTTTGGAACTTCCTTACCCGAGCTTACAGTGAACATTCAGGCAAGTATTGAAGGTGCTTCAGAGATAACCTTAGGAAATGTTATAGGATCAAATATAGCCAATATACTTCTCATTCTCGGTATAGCGGGTCTTATAAAACCTCTTACAATACACAGAACTTTTGTCAAAAAAGAAATACCCTTGAACTTCCTTAGTATAGTTATACTCTTTGCAATGATAGGAGACAAAGTCCTTGACAAGAGCCAAGTAGCGTATGTTTCAAGATCAGAAGGGCTTGTCCTTATGACTACTTTCGTGGGATACTTATACTTTCTCGCCGCTTTTCTTGAAAGGGAGGAAATAGGAGATGATGACTTAAAGTTAAGCGTTTCCAAAAGCATCTTATATATAAGTGGTGGTTTCGTGGGTCTGATCTTAGGATCGGAATGGGCGGTAGATGGAGGTGTAAACTTTGCACTTTCCTTAGGGGTAAGCCAAACGATAGTTGGATTGTTTCTCATAGCGGTTGGGACATCTCTTCCTGAGTTGCTTACCTCCGCAATGGCAGCTTACCGCGGAAATCCAGATATCGCCTTAGGAAATGTAGCAGGTTCTAATATCTTTAATATATCCTTGGTTTTAGGTGCAAGTTCTCTTATAAATCCCATACCCGTTCCCGATCTCATATTTAAAGACATAATACTTCTTACAATAGCCACAAGTGTGCTTTTCTTGTCAAACTACTTAGGAAGAAAATATACAGTTTCAAGGCAAGAAGCGGCTGTTTTTTTACTTTTATACATCGCATACGCAGTATTTTCTTGGTATGAGGAGATAGCAAAATGAGATCTAAGGACATATCCGCTATGATGGTAGGACTTAATCTCTTGGGAGGAATAATAGCAGGTTTACTTGTAGGATACGGTGTTGATTACGCTATGGAAAACTGGTTCGGATTTAAAACCGCACCTTGGGGACTGCTTCTTTTTTTCTTTATAGGTATAATATCGGGGTTTAGGAATGCTTACAGAGATATGAAAAGACTGAAAGAATGACAAAGTATCTTCCTATACTTTTAGTAACTCCTTTTATCCTACTTGCGGAGGAAATTGAAAAAAATTGGGCAGTTCACGTGGAGCTGTCCTATGTAAGAACTTCCGGGAATGTAGAAACCCAAACGTTTTCGGAGAAAGCAGAGATAAAGAGAGAAGGTAAAGTTAACCGGTTTTTCTTAAAAAATTCCGCTTTGTATGCTTCTCAAAAAGAAAAAGAAACTGCAAATAGATTAAATCTAAGCGGAAGATGGGAACGCCTTTTTACGGAGAGATTTTTCTCCTTCTTAACAGCAGGATATGAGAGGGATAGATTTTCGGGATACCAATACAGATGGAACGGAGGACCTGGTATAGGTTACGATCTTTTAAAAGGAAAAAAACACGAACTTAAACTGCTTATTTCTATCCTTTACTACTATAACAAGTTTGAGATGAACGGAATTGACAACTACGGAACTTTCAAAGCGGAAACTCTGTATCAGTGGAATATACTTGAAAATCTCAGATTCAAAGAGAGTATTAACTACACAGTTGATGTGTCAGATAGAAAGACATACTTTATCAACTCAGAAACAGCTGTAGAAGTAAAAGTCGTAGGTATAATATCCTTAGGAGTGAGTTATAAGATTTTCTATCAAAACAGACCCCCTTCTCCCGAAGTGAAAAGAACAGATACTACATTCTCTACCTCTTTTATAGTAGATTTTTGATGTTATGCTACGGAGAATTCTTTTCTTATAAACCTTTTCCACGTGTATGGCATTTCTTGCAATTCCTCTTGTGCTATTTTCCTAACGACTTCTGCTATTCCGCTTATTTCCCTTGATGTTCTGATTTTTACATCACAAACCTGCGGTTCGTTTATAGGTTTCCCTATTTGAGAAACTATATAACAATACGCTTCCTTCACTTCTTCTACTTCCTTTACAACTCTTTCAGCTATGAGGTTTGCTGTTACATTGTATATCTTTCCTATATGAGATACCGGGTTTTTCCCCGCAGCAGCTTCTAAACTCATAGGTCTGTAAGGTGTTATAAGTCCGTTTACTCTGTTCCCTCTACCTACCTGTCCGTCATCTCCCTGCTCCGCAGATGTGCCGGTTACCGTTATGTAAACAGAACCCTTCTCAATATCATCTGCGGTGTTTAAGAACACCTCCACTTTCTTATCGGTCAGCGAAAGAGCAAGATTTTCAATTTCCTCTGTGATGATTTTCTTTCTCTCAATGTAGTATTTCAAAGAAGGCACGTATGCGCTCACAAAAGCACATGCTACGGTAATTCTCACCTTACTATCGGTTCTAACACCCATAACTTTCACGTCTTCTCCTATTTCCGGAAATCTTTCCTTAGTTTCAGGAGAATTCAAAAACCTTTCAGTTTCAAGAACAATTCTTTCAAGATCGTCAAGGGGAGCAAAACCCACTCCAAAAGATGTATCATTAGCAAGGGGGATTTCCTCCCCCTGTTTAAACCTCATAAACAGATCCACAAGATCCTTACTACCGGGTTTAATCCTTGGTTGGACAATAATATGTCTGTCGGGATCAAGATTACGTATATTTTCTCTTATCCAACGTCTTGCGACTTCAATTGCTATTTCATCAACAGGGAGAGGTTTACCTTCCTTTTCATTTAAGGCTCTGCCTACTAGGTATATTTCTATGGGAGATATAACTTCTCCGCCTCCGAAGTAGGGATTCGCTATTCCTCCCACAAGAAGAGCTTTATCTACGTTGTGATGCATCACAGCACCGAACTCCTGAAGGTAAAGACGTGACAGTTCTACAGAGAGTTCTTCCGCTATGGAGTCACATATAGTATCAGGGTGACCTATTCCTTTTCTTTCCACTATTTCAGCAGATTGTTCATAAACAGGATCAAAGGATAAGGAAGAAACTACTACTCTCGCCAATTTTTAACCTCCACAGTGTATTACGATTATTAGATTATACCCGTAACAGAGATGTTGCGGATTCAAGAAGCTTAACCAGCTCTTCTTTAGAAGGTGCTTCCGCATATACTCTTATAAGAGGTTCTGTTCCAGAAGGGCGGAAGAGAACCCAGCTCTCATCATCAAAGGTAAGCTTAAGACCGTCCATTGTAGAAACTTTTTCAACACTTCTTTCTGCCAAGCTTTCTGGTGGATCTTGGATTATTCTCTTTAATTTGTCTTTTATTCTTAGATCAGCAGGCAGATCTATACGCCTGTAGAAAGATTTACCATAAGTCTCTTGTAATTCGTTTACAATTTCGGAAAGTCTCTTTTCTTTGAGCGCTATGAGTTCAAGTAAAAGTAATCCGGAAAGCAAACCGTCCCTTTCGGGTAGATAGATAGGAATTCCGTATCCTCCACTCTCTTCTCCCCCAAAAATTACCTCTTCTTTTAGAATTATTTCATTTATATTTTTAAAGCCTACCGGCACTTCCTTTATCCGTATCCCTTCTTCCCTACATATCCTATCCGCTAAGTATGTTGTGGAAACAGTCTTCACCACACAACCCCTTCTAAAGCCTCTGTGTTTTACAAGATGTAGAAGTAAAAGGGCGTAAATGAGTTGAGTGTTTATAAAATTTCCCCTTTCATCTACAAGAGCTATTCTATCACCGTCTCCGTCATTGGCAATTCCAATGTGAGCAGAAACTGCCCGCACTTTTTCCTTAAGAGGGTTGAGATACCTATCTACCGGCTCTGGTGCGTGATTCCCAAAGAGAGGATCTCTATGAGATCTTATTCCTAAAACGCTTACTCGTGTATTGTTTAAAACCGCATTGAAAAGTCCAGAAGAAGTGCCGTGCATTGCATCGTGAACTAAAAGCAGTGATTCTTCCTTCAGTATCTCAGTGTCTATCCAATTCCTTACTTCTTCAATATAAGGATTTTTAATATCCTTAAGTTCTACTGTAATATCTTCCACATGAGGAGGATCTAAAGGAATTCTACTTTCCACCTCTTTAACAAAAGCGGGTGTAGCGGAACCGCCAAAACTCTCTTTTATTTTATATCCGTTATAGTAAGGCGGATTGTGAGAGGCAGTTATCATGACACCTGCCTCAAAGCCTAAGTATTTTACAGCAAAGGAAACCATCGGAGTAGTGCAGGCTGAATTAGATAAAAACACTTCAAGTCCTTCTGCTTTAAAAACACCGCATACTTGACGAGCAAAAAGCTCAGAAGAGAATCTCCAATCGTATCCTACAATTACCCTCCTGAGATTCTTCTCTTTAAGAACTTGTGCATGGGCTTTTGCAACCCTTCTTACATTTTCGTAGGTAAACTGATCACCTATAACAGCTCTCCAGCCGTCGGTTCCGAATTTGATCATAAATTTAATTTTAAGCTAACGATCAGTGACAGAATCAGCAAATAGCAGGACTTCGGCTATAATTTCATTGGACAGGATCATATACTCTTCCTTTATCCCTATTCCTTTATTTCCTTCTTCAAAAAAAGCTTCTAAAAAAGAAGGAATAATATACTTTTCTCGCAAGGGAAGCCCTTCCTTCAAGCGTAATCGTAGTATTATACGTTCCTTTCTTAACTCAGCGGGACTCAAGGCAACTATTTCTTCAACAGGCTTTTTCCCTTTCTCAAGATACTGCGTATATTTCTCTAAGCTTCTGAAATTCCTATATCTTTTGTTATCTATAAAACCACAGGCTGAAACTCCCAATCCGATAAAGTTTTCCATTTTCCAGTATGTAAGATTGTGCTTGCACTCGTATCCTTTAAAAGCCCAATTGGAAATCTCGTAACGGTTGTAACCAAGTCTCTTTAATCCCCTATACAGGGTTTTGTAGATAGTATATACTTCTTCTTCGGAAAGCATAGTTAATTTCCTTTCTTTTATTTTCTTCCACAGCGGAGTGTATTTATAGGGGGTTAACATATAAGCAGATACATGGGAAGGCTTGAGAAGACTTATATACTCAAGTTCCATCTTTATATCTTCCGGAGTTTGGTTAGGATAAGCGTAGATTAGATCCACGTTTATATTTTTGAAACCTGCTTCCTTGGCTTTCTGAACTGATCTAATAGCCATTAGAGAATTGTGTCTTCTACCCAATACGTTAAGTCCTTTCTGTAAAAAACTCTGAATTCCTATACTTATCCTGTTTACTCCTATATCAAGAAGCTGTTTGTATTCCTTATAGCTGTAATCTTCAGGATTACACTCAACGGTAATCTCCTCCAAAGAAGAGAAATATCCAAGTGCGTTTAAATTATCCAAAAGCTTCTCTATTTGAAAAGGTTCAAGGAGGGAAGGAGTTCCGCCACCCAAGTAAAGAGTTGATATCTTCTTCGGAGTATCCTTGTAGAGGTTCGCTTCTTTCAAAACTAAACTTATATACTCCTCAAGTATTTCTTCCCCACCGATAAAGGAAGTAAAATCGCAGTAAGGACATTTGTATCTGCAAAAGGGAATGTGTATGTAGAGAGCTTTTACACATTTATTCATAGTTAGGTTCACCACCCAAACGGGGGAATTTGTGCTTATACTCTCTGTAAATACTAAGAACAAGTCCTATCAGTATGCTGAGAGAGAGCATAGAACTACCCCCAAAACTGACAAAGGGAAGGGGAATACCTACTACAGGAAAAAGACCTAAAGCCATTAGCATGTTAACTGTGTATTGAAATAAAAGGAGAGAAAAAACACCGACTACAAATAGAGTTTCCGAAGGTATTAGAGTAAATTTCAAATAAAATAAAATTCTCGTAAGAAAGATAAATATTGAAAATACCAAAAGAAAGCTTCCTATGAATCCCATTTCTTCTCCTATAACTGAAAATACAAAATCCGTATGACTTTCAGGTAAAAACATAAGCTGGGATTGAGTTCCCTTTGCAAGCCCCTTTCCGGATAATCCTCCCGATCCTATGGCTATTATGGACTGTATAAGTTGGTAGCCACTTCCTGAATAATCGCTGTAAGGATCAATAACCGCCAAAATTCTCTTTTTTTGATAGTTTTTAAGAAAATTCCATAAAAGAGGAGAAGAAAGGACAATTAGTATGGAAAAAACAAGAAAATACCTAAAATTTACCCCTCTTATAAAGAGCATAAAGACAATAGGAACAAAATAGGTGGCTGTTGTTCCGAGATCAGGTTGTTTTAAAGTTACAACAGCTGGAATTGATAGAGATAAAAGGAGTAAGAAAGCCTTTCTATCCTTAACACCCTTTATATAAGGAATAAGGTAAGAAGCTAAGAGTATAAGAGATACCTTCATGAATTCTGAAGGTTGAACATTTATAAATCCTAAACTAAGCCACCTTTTAGCACCGTATATCTCTTTACCTGTTACCAATACCAATACCAACAGAAATAAGTTCAGTAGGTAAACGTATAGAGAAAGATCAAGAGCATTTCTAAATCTTTCACGTGATATTAAAAAGATAATAAACCAACTCAACCCCAGATAAAGGAGATGTTTCTTGAAAAGAAAGGGCAAACCCTCACTTATTGAAGCACTGTAAACCCCGCAAATTCCAAAAACTTGAATACTTATAAGAGGTATGAGAAGAAGCCAGTCTAAGGCTTTAAACTCCTCCAGAAATCGCATTAACTATCCTTATTCTCTCGCCACTTTTCACAAGATCTTCTTCCGATAGAATTTCATCTTCCCTTACTACAATAGCGGAAAGTGGAGACAATCCCATTTTCCTTAGTAAATCTTTAACCTTTATCTTATCTTCTTCAATGACTACTTCCCTTCCCCTGTAAGTAACCTTGATAGACATGCTATATAATAATATTACTTTAAGGAGGCTTCCTAATGGAGCTTTGGATAAGGATAGGAGACGAAAAGCTTAAATTACAGGGTTCCTTCAGGAAAGTAATGGAAGATATACTTACAAAAAGCAAAAACGGTAAAAAAATAGAACTTCTTTCTTTCCATACAAGCCAAAAAGAAAGGAGAAGATTGAAAAGAGAACTAAGAGCCAATAATAAGGATATTGTTGAAACCGCTCGCGCAGTTGTAAGATGGTTTTACACAAGAGATTTCAGATCTGTAAAAAGAAGAATAAAAGAGCTTAAGAAAAGAGCGCGCTACTTATCTAAGGGAGAATACTTCTACTGTTCTTCAGCTTTAAAGGAAATAACAGATCTTGAGAACAAGCTAAAGGATATTGAGAAAAAACTAAGGGAGTTAAAACAACGTTGAAATCCTATACAAAATACCTAACTTTCAAAACAGATAAAAGAAGAGATCTTATAAGAATTACCGAGGAAGTGGAAAAAGCTGTAAAGGAATCGGGAATAAGGGAAGGTTTGTGCTTGGTTTCAGCGATGCATCTTACATCAGCTGTTATAGTTCAAGATGACGAAGAGGGACTACACAAAGATATATGGGAATGGTTAGAGAAGTTAGCACCTTTCAGGGACAATTATAAACACCATCTAACCGGTGAGGACAACGCCGATGCTCATCTTAAAAATCTGTTAGTTCACCTTCAGGTAATCCTTCCCGTTACGGAAGGAAAGTTGGATTTAGGACCTTGGCAGGAAATCTTTTACGCAGAATTTGACGGGCAAAGACCTAAAAGGGTAATTATAAAGATAATAGGAGGCTGAATATGAACCGCCGTGATTTTATAAAAGTTTTATCAGTGGGAAGCATTACAGCCCTAGGAGGCTTAGCGTTCGGATTAGAGTTTAGAAAAAGTGTAACTCTTCTTTACAAAGTTTATCTTCCCTACAAAGAAAATGTTAGACTCTGGCTTCCTATACCGGTTGATACTTCTTATCAAAAACTTGAAAGTCTTCGCTTTGAAGGAAACCATAAAAAGGCGGGTATCTACAAGGATAAACGTTTTGGAGCAAAAGCCCTTTATGCGGAATTTTCTAAGGGAGAACCAGAAAAGAAAATAATAGTGCGATTTAAGATCTCTTTCCATTCCAGAAGGGTATCCCTTGTAGAAAGAAAAGTGAATATACCCAAGGAAGTAAAAATCTACTTAGAACCGAGCGAGCATATACCCACTTCGGGTAAAGTTGAGGATATAGCAGAAAAAATAACTAAGGGAAAAGAAGGAATTTTATATAAAGCTTGGTCTATCTACGAATGGGTAGTGGAGAATACTTACAGAGATCCAAAAGTAAAAGGCTGTGGTCCCGGAGATGTAAACAGTATGCTTGAAATTCTTGAAAGAGGAGGAAAGATCGGTGGTAAGTGTGCGGATCAAAGTTCCATATTTGTAGCTCTGTGCAGAACTGCTGGGATTCCCGCCAGGGAAGTTTTTGGGCTGAGAGTCATGCCAGCGATGTTATCTGAAAGTCTTTCCATAAAGAAGGGGACAAAGGATTTAACAAAAGCTCAACACTGCAGAGCGGAGTTTTGGGCAGGGGAATGGATACCCGTAGATCCCGCAGATGTTACAAAGATAAGGCTTAAGGAGAAGCTCCCTCACGGTCACCCTCGCCTGGAGTTTGTAAAAAGGTATCTCTTCGGGAACTGGGATCCGCATTGGATAGCTTACAACTGGGCAAGGGATTTTATCCTTGAACCGCCTCAGAAACAAATACCCCTTAACTTCTTCGGATATCCCTATGCGGAAGTTGAAGGAGAACCTCTGAACTGGCTTGAGCCTGACAGATTCAAATACAAGATTCTGAAGTTGTAATCATTGAGAGTAAAGCAATTCCGTTGTATCATAAAAGCATGCGTTTACACCTGTTTATTTCCGGTATAGTTCAAGGAGTCGGATTTAGAGCTTTTACCCGTAGGCTTGCAGAGAGTTACGGATTAAGAGGCTGGGTTAAAAATCTAAAAGACGGCAGAGTTGAAGTGCTTGTTGAAGGAGATGAAGAGATCCTGTTTAGCTTTATTAAAGATCTTTGGAAAGGTCCGAAACTTTCAAGAGTAGATAAGATAGAACTTTTGAGGGAGGAAAGTGATGAACCTCTTTATGATTTTCGTATTGAGTATTAGCCTTATTATAAGCACAGAGTCTTATGCGGGTAAGTGCCGACTCTATCATAAAGTAAAAAAAGGTGAGAGTTTGTGGACAATAGCGGATCGTTATAACCTCTATATTAGGGATATTCTTAAGGTTAACCCGAAATTAAGGAAGAAAAAATACCTTAGAATAGGAGAACGTATCTGTATTCCCCACAAAAAACGAATAGCTAAGAGGAAAAAAGATTCTTACATTCTCTACCGCGTTCGCCCCGGTGACAGTCTTCAAAAAATAGGTAAGAAGTTCGGAGTTAGTTGGAAAAGAATAAAAAAATACAACAAATTACGTAGTAATGTTATAAGAGTTGGACAAGTTTTAAAGATACCAAAGAGATCATCTCGGAAAATCCGCAGGAGTTATAGAAAAAAAGACGTAGTCTATATAAAATACAGAGTAAGGAGAGGTGATAGCCTTCAAAAGATAGGGAAAAAGTTCGGTGTTAGCTGGAAAAGGATCAAAAGAGCCAACGGTCTTAAGAGCGATTTAATAAGAATAGGTCAAATCCTCAAAATACCTGTTCCCAAAAAGGTATTTGAAAGAAGGTATGTAAACAAACCGCGTTTAAAATTAGCTTTTCTTCCTGTAAATGGTAAATACAAAAAGGAAACAAAAGGATTGAATATATACGCTCCTTGTGGTAGCAAAATAAGATCCGTTGACAACGGAAGAGTCATATACAGCGGAAATGATTTAACACCCTACGGAAACATGATCATAATAGAACACAAAGGATATCTTTCTATATACGCCTTTAATATGCAAAACTTAGTAGAAAGGGGAGAAAGAGTATCAAGAGGAGAAATCATTGCTAAAGTAGGTATGAAACCCGGTTCCTCAGAATGCGCTCTTCATTTTGAAATAAGAGCTAAGGACGGATCTGTGCTTAATCCCCTTGAGTTTCTATCTAAGAAATGATAAACTGATTTGAATGAAAACTTTCAGAGTTAAACCTGAAGAAGTTGAAAGAAAGTGGTTTATTGTTAACGCTGAGGGGAAAGTTTTAGGAAGATTAGCCAGTGAAATAGCCAAAATAATAAGAGGCAAACACAAACCCTACTACCAGCCAGATGTAGATTGTGGAGATTTTGTCATAGTTATCAATGCCGATAAGATAAGAGTAACAGGTAAGAAGTTAGAGCAGAAGATATACTACCGCCATTCCAACTATCCCGGCGGATTAAAAGAGAGATCTCTTAAATGGATGCTGGAAAACAAACCCGAAGAAGTAATAAGACTAGCTGTTAAAAGAATGCTACCTAAGAACAGATTGGGACATAGAATGCTTAAAAAACTCAAAATATACAAAGGTAGTAATCACCCCCATCAGGCTCAAAAACCAGAACCTATTGATCTCTAACGGAGGCTGAAGATGCTCAAATTAAAGGATTTTAAAATAACAAAAGAAAATTCCCATTACGGCACCGGTAAGAGAAAAGAAGCGGTAGCAAGAGTTTGGCTTATAAAGGATCAGCCTGAAAGGTTTATAGTAAGAAGTGATGAAAGTGGAAAAGAGTATTACCTTAGGGATTACGTTCAAAGGGAAACACTCTTCCGCAAAATAATGCTTCCCTTTAAACTCACGGGAACAGAAGGAAAATTCGGCATATACGCAACAGTTAAAGGAGGCGGAATTTCCGGTCAAGCTGAAGCTATAATGTATGGAGTAGCCAAAGCGCTTGTCTCTTATAATCCAGACTTAAGAGCAACTCTTAAAAAAGCTAATCTCCTGACAAGAGATGCTCGCGAAAAGGAAAGAAAAAAATACGCTCAAATGGGAGCAAGAGCAAAATACAGGTGGAGCAAACGTTAAGAGTAACTCTTTACGGAGTAACAGGATATACAGGTATAGAGCTACTCAGAGTTTTAATAAATCACCCGTATGTAAAGATAACAAATCTCATATCCAAATCCTCAGCTGGCAAACGCTTAGGTCAGGAGCTTCCTCTTTTTGAAAACAGCTGCCTTGCCAATTTCAAACTTACCAGTGAACCCGAAGAGGATTTTGACATCGCCTTCTTATGCCTTCCTCACGAAATCTCCCTTAATCTCGTTCCCCAGCTTCTGGATAAAGGTAAGAAGGTTATAGATCTTTCCGGTGCTTATAGAATAAAAGATCCTTCCGTATATCCTTACTTCTACGGATTTAATCACGGTTTTCCCAATCTTTTAGAAAAGGCGGTTTACGGACTTCCTGAACTTTTCCGAAGGAAAATTAAAAACACATCTTTAGTTGCAAATCCCGGTTGTTATCCGACGGCATCTCTTTTGGCAATTTATCCTCTTTTAAAAGAACACCTTGATACGGAAAGTATAATAATACACGCTCTATCAGGCGTCTCCGGAGCAGGAAGAAAAACCAGCAGACATTTCCACTTTCCAGAGATAGCAGAGAACTTATTCCCTTACGCAGTGGAAGCTCACAGGCATGTGCCTGAAATAGAAAGCATATTAGAGAATATCTTATCTAAAAGAATAAAAATAAGGTTTACCCCTACTGTGATACCAGTTTCAAGAGGTATGTTGGTTACTGTTTATGTAAAACTAAGGGAAATAGACCTAATGGAGCTTTTCTTTCAAACCTATAAGGAAGAACCCTTTGTAAGGGTTATCCAAACACCTCCCCAAACCCGCTGGGTATTAGGAACAAATTACTGTTTTATATACCCTTACTATGATAGAAGAACATCTACAGCTGTTATTTTCTCGGCTATAGATAATCTCGGTAAGGGAGCTTCCCTCCAAGCGGTTCAAAATATGAATCTAATAATAGGTTTAGATGAAAGGGAAGGATTACCCATCAGTGGTATATTTCCTTAAAAGTTATGTTTGTTGAAATACTTCCACCACAGGTAAGGAGTAGAATAGCTGCGGGAGAAGTGATATCTTCTCCTTCGGATATTGTAAAAGAACTTGTGGAGAATTCCTTAGACGCTAAAGCTACAAGAATTGAGATTGAAATATCAAAAGGAGGTAAAAGACTTATAGTTGTTCGGGATAACGGGGAAGGAATTCACCCAGAGGATATAGATAAAGTTTTCCTTGAAGGAGCAACCAGCAAGATAAGAAGTGAAGAAGATCTTCTTAAACTCACCACCTACGGTTTTAGAGGAGAAGCACTTCATTCAATTGCCAGTGTGAGCAGAATGAAAATAAAATCCCGTTACTTTCAACAAAAAGAAGGTTGGCAAGTAGAAGTAGAAGCAGGTTTGCTGAAGCAGAAGGAAAAAACAGGTATGCCGGTGGGAACAGAGGTGGAAGTAAGGGATCTTTTTTTCAATCTTCCCGTAAGGAGAAAATTTCTTCGCAGAGAAGATACGGAAAGAAACAAAATAAGAGATCTTATTAAAGAATACGCTCTTGTAAGCAGTGCTGTGGAGTTTAAACTAATCTCAAATGGTAAAGAGATCCTATTCTTCCCCGCCTCGGAAAAAGAAGAAAGGATAAAGCAAATTCTCGGAGAAAACTTTGAAGTTTACGAAAGAAAAGATAACACCGTATGGATAAAGATTTACATACGCAGGAATATACCTCAAGGACGCGTATACATCTTCGTTAACTCAAGACCCGTAAAAAACAGAAATCTTAAAGAGTTTCTAAGAAAAGTAGTAGGTTTCAAAACAGCTGTCGCTTTGTTCATAGAAGTTCCACCCTTTGCAGTGGACTTCAATATTCACCCTAAAAAAAGAGAAGTCAAATTTATAAACGAGAGAAAACTTTTATCTCTCCTAAGAGAAACTTTAAAGGGAAAAAAAGACCCCTTCGTTACAAACTATCTGTTGACTGTTCCCAAAGCCTACAGATTTACCTTAAAAGTGTTGGGGCAAATAAGTGAGACTATCTTGGTAGTTCAATACGGAGATTACATCTATTTCTTTGATCAACATCTTCTCTCCGAAAGGATAAACTACGAAAAGGGAAAGATGTCAGCAGATAAAGCTTGCAAGATTTCTTTAAAATCTGGTGTAGAACTTTCCCCGGACGCAATTAGGGAGATGATTAAAGAGTGGGAATCTCTTGAAAATCCCCACGTGTGTCCTCATGGAAGACCGATCTATTACAGGATAGCCTTAAGCGAAGTATACAACAAATTGGGTAGAAGTTTTTAAAATTTTAATTTTAATATATATGAATGATTTTAAATTAGACACCGTTATTAATTTATAAGCAGGTATTAGGCGGGTTTTTATTCAATTTAATTAAATTTAAATACAGCTATGTTAATGGTTTTTACAACTGTTTTTGAAGAAACAAATTTCATAGCCGATATAAATTCTAAGGCTTTTTTCAGGGAAATTTTTTCAAGGAGGTGTCTGTTATGATTTCAAGAAGGGATCTGTTGAAAACTGCTTCCGCAGGAGCTTTAGCTTTACTTATGGCTCCTGCTCTAATAGGAAGCTCTTTTTCAAGGGATATGACCTTAGAAGAAGCTCTTAAAGAACATCTTGGAGCTACCCTTTCCGATCTTACACAAAGCGATAAGGTTCGTATAAAAGCTCCCACAATTGCAGAATCAGGTGCTAATGTTCCTGTTCAGATCAGTGCTGATGTTCCCGTAGAAGAAGTGGAAGCTTTGTATATTTTTGCCGATGCTAACTTTAATCCTTGGGTTACAACTGTAGAGCTTTCACCTATGAATGGAGAAGTTTTCTTTGCCACTCGTATTAAGCTGGCTAAGACTTCTGTTGTAAGAGCGATTATTAAAATGAAAGACGGCACACTGCTGGCAACTTCCAAGGAAATCAAAGTCACCGTCGGCGGTTGCGGTTAATAAACTGAAGGGAGGCATACAATGGCAAGAATAGGAAGAGCTATTGTAAGAGTTCCTAAGAAAATTAAAAAAGGTGATGTTTTTAAAGTCCAAATGGTAATAACCCACCCTATGGAGACAGGGCGCCGTAAAGACAGGCATGGTAAAACCATACCCGCTCACTATATAACAAAAGTAGAGTTTTTCTTTAACGATAAGAAAGTTACAACCCTACATACTGGACCCGCAATAAGTAAAAATCCGTATTTTGCTGTAATGATGAAAGCCACAGAATCGGGTAAGCTTACAATCAAATACGAGGACAACAAAGGAGGCAAGTGGGAAAAAAGTGTGCCTGTAAAAGTCTCCTAAAGGAGGGGAGATATGAAAGAAAAAAAATACCTTGTGGGTATCATTGCGGGTGGATCATTTCTCGTAGCCGCAGTTACCGCTCAGGAGCAAACTCCGAGTCATCTACAAGAACTTTTAGAACTGGGTATGCACCCGGGGCATGCCTACGTTGACGAAGGAAGGGAATTGTTTAATACAATGAAAGGACCAAACGGTAAAACGTGCGCTTCTTGCCACGGAGAAGACGGTAGTAAAAATCTTGAAGGTGCTTATGCCAGAATGCCCAGATATTATACCGACATTGGAAAAGTTGCGGACCTTGATTTGCGAATTCTCAGCTGTATGACACAGTATATGGGATTTGACCCCAAGGATAAGAAATTCCGCAAAGAATTTGATAAATGGAGTGGAAAATACAGAGTTCCTCTGGCAACCTTTGTAGCTTCACTCAGTAACGGAATGGAAATAAACGTTCAGATAGACGATCCTCAAGAAGAGGAAATGTATAAAAAAGGTGAGAAGTTATGGTTTATGAGAGTGGGAGCAAGAGATTTTTCCTGTGGTATATGTCATTCTGTCTTGGCAGGTAAGAGAATTAGACTTCAGGGACTTCCCGATCCTGTAAAAGCAAAAGTATACACTCATTGGCCTGCGTATAGATTCGGTAACGATAGAATGTGGACAATGGAAGATAGAGTGAGAAGTTGCTTCAGAGCTTATTTTCTCTTTGAGAAAAAGTGGAATGAAAAGAGCGATTGGGTGAAGAAACCCCCTCCTTATTCAGATTGGGTAATAGCTTTAGAACTTTACATGAAACACGCCGCAAATGGCGGAGTTATAGAAGTTCCCGGTTTACTCAGATAAGGGAGGTCTTGTCATGAAAAAAACGGTTATTTACGGAGCTTCTTTTACTGCATTTATTTTAATAGCCTGTCAGCCTACAGCTCAAAAAGCTGCAGTTTCAGAAAAAAAAGAAGAGGAAAAGAAAATACAGGTAAAGAAAGAGAAAAAGAAAAACTTAGCAGAAAGATTTAAAATAGCTCTTGCCAATCAAGATAAATGGCAAAAAGCCTGTTCTAATCCAGATCAGATAGTTCCAAAGGGAATAGACGTTGAAACTTTTCGTAAGGAAATGATGGCTACTGTAAAATTTCCTGAGGGAGGTGTTATTGGAAAAGATATTAAAAGAGGAGAAAAGCTTTTTGGAGATCCAGATAAAGGAGGAAGAAGTAGAAGAGGTAACTGTTACGCTTGTCACTGCGGTGATCCCAGAATCTTAGCCTGCGGTAATATAGGACCCTCTTTAAGAGGGTATGCAAAGAGAGGAATAGATCCTAAGGATACCTACATAAGGATATACAACTCTTGGGCTATTGTTCCCTGCTCCGTTATGCCCAGACTTGGATACCACGGTGTTCTCACCCCTGAAGAAATAGCAGATATAGTTGCCTATATGCATGATCCCGAATCACCCCTCAACAAATAGGAGGTATTCTTATGCACTTGACCCGCAGGGACTTCTTAGAATTGGCAATTGTTACTGGAGCGTATTTAACCGCAAATCCCGTTACAGCCTTAGCCAAAATGGACTACGAAGACATAATGAGATTTAAACCCTTAGGTAACGTTACTTTAATCTTTACAACCGACATACACGCTCATCTTGAACCCTTGTATTTTGCAGAACCTATAAACCTTGTAGCACCTAAGAAGCTTAAAGGGAAACCCGGCTATATTACGGGTAAAGATTTCCTCAGATACTACCGTATAAAACCGGGAAGTCTTGAAGCTTATTTTACAAGTTGTGTAGATTTTCCAAAACTGGCGCTTAAGTTTGGAAAAATGGGTGGCGCGGAGTATATAACAACCATTGTAAAGACGGTTATAGAAGAAAGAGGAAGGGACAAGGTGCTTGTAATGGACGGAGGAGACACATGGACAACTACCGCTATAGGAACTTTTACAGAAGGTAAATCCGTTGTGGATTGGATGGTATACACTGGTTACGATCTGTTTGTAGCTCACTGGGATTATACTTTCGGAAAGGAGATCTTTCTCCAGAGAATAAAAGAACTGGAAAAAGGAGGCTGTGAATTCATAACCCATAACGTAGTAGATGAGCTGTGGGGTGATTTAGTTTTCAAACCTTACACCATAAAAGAAGTAGGTGGAGCGAAACTGGGTATTATAGGCAGTTCTTTCCCCTTTACACCCCTTGCAAATCCCAGACAGTTTGTTGAAGGTTGGAGCTTTGGAATAAGGGAAGATCAACTTCAGGAATTTGTTAATGAACTTAGGGAAAAACACAAGGTAGATGCGGTTGTATTCCTCACCCATAACGGTCTGCCTTTAGATCTTAAAATAGCGGAAGTTGTAAAGGGAATAGATGTGATAATCTCTGGACACACTCACGATGTTACACCGCGAGCTGTAAAGGTAGGTAAAACACTGGTTTTAATCGCAGGCTCTCACGGTAAGTTTGTAGGTAGGATAGATTTACACGTTGATAAAGGGGGAATAAAGGATTACAGATTTAAGCTTTATCCCGTAGCTTCCAATCTTATTCCTCCTGATAAAGGTGCTCGTAAGATAGTAGAGCGTTATAGAAGAGAAGTTGCTAAAAAATACAGACTTGATGATGAACTCGCTACTGCTGAAGTTATGCTTTATAAGAGGGATACTTTCTTTAGCACGTGGGATTGGCTTGTTGGAGAAGCTATAAACGATTACTACGGTGGGGACCTTGACGTTGTTACTTCCCCGGGTTACAGATGGGGAACAACTGTCCTGCCGGGACAGAAAATTACAAGAAATCACGTTTACGACTACACAGCTATAACTTATCCAGAAGTTTACGTTCTAAAAAGAAAAGGCAAGGATCTCCTAACTGTATGGGAAGATGTAGCGGACAACGTGTTCAATCCAGATCCCTTCTACCAACAAGGGGGAGACATGTCAAGACTATGGAATGTAGAATACGAAATAGAAATTAACGGACCTCAGTATAACAGGATAAGAAAGGTTTTAATAGGCGGTAAACCTCTTCAAGAAAACAAGGAGTATCTTATAGCCGTTTACGGGGGTCCGCCGCCTCCTGAGGAGGCTATACTTCCAGATTACAAACCTGTTCCTGTTTATGATATCCTTATTGAGTATCTTAAGAAAAGAAAAAGTGTGAGAGTAAGGACAAAACCCAACGTGAAAGTGCTTGATGCTACTTACAAAACTTATGAGGAGTGTTACGGGGGCTGAATTTTTATGAAGGTTATTCTCATAATGATGGGAGGTGTCCTGGCGGTTTTCGCTTTTGTATTTTACGTTAAGAACTATCTCCTTACCCCAGAAAGACTTCTTTTTCATACAGTTGAAGTAAAAAGCAAAAATCATACTCAGGTGGTTAAAACCCTTGTAAGAGAACTCAATAAAGCAGGACTTAAAGTAATTAAAGTCTTGCCTATGTCCAGAGTATTAAAAGCAAGAGGGGTTAAGGATTTTCCTTCATATACCACAATTTTAGCCTGTGATATTCCGCTAAAAAAACAGATTCTTTTGAGTATTCCCTTTATGAGTGTTTTAATACCGTGTAGTATAGCTGTTTACGAACAAGGGGGAAAAATACACATAACCGCTATGAGAGATTATCTCATACTTAGAGATTTCGCCGAGGAACTTCCCGATGCCCATGCTCAGGAGATAATGAACACTTACGGAAAACTCAGAGCGGTTATAGAAAGGGTAGCTCAGAAATGAAAACCATACTGATAGTAATTGCTATTTTATGTTCTTTTACTTTGGCTCAGGAAGAAAAAAAACACCCTCTTAGATACGAAAAAACTATACAAGGAGTCGATTTTGAAGATGTCAAAATACTTTTCAGATCAGCTCTTGAAGGTTTGAATATGAACGTTTTAGGAGTTGTTGATATTTCCACAGAAAAACCGCGTTTTTCTTATTTCTTAGTGTGTAATTTATCCTATGCGGAAAAAATCTTCAGAGAATTTCCTCAACTGGGAGTTATGTCTCCCTGTAGAGTTTATCTTTACGAAAAAGAGGACGGTTCAGTGGTTGTCGGTTTTGTAAACGTAGAAACCCTTCTCAAACTTTTCGGTGAAAAACTATCTCCAGAGGCGCGTAAAGTTTTCAGGAGAGCGGACAGTGATATTAAAACTGCTATAAGGGAAGTGGAGGGTAAATGATGTTGATCTTATACTTTCTTTTAAGCTTTGTGTTTATCAGCACAGCAGTTGAGTATCCAAAACATGTAAGGAATACTCTTGAAAAAATAGCTTCTGATGTTTACGGTGTTTTCGGAGTTTACGAACAGATAAGTTATAAAAACAGAGGTTTTATATCCAACGCTTACTTTATCACCACAGAGGAAGGAGTGGTTGTGGTTGATACCCTCAGCACTTATAAATTGGGAAAAGAGCTTATAGAAACCATACGCACTGTTACGGATAAACCTATTAAATTCGTAATTGTAACCCATTATCATACAGATCACTTTTACGGAGTGTCCGCTTTTAAGGAAGTAGGAGCTACAATTATAGCTCATGAATGGTCATACGATTACATCTCCGAACCCTCAAGCTGGAATTTCTTCAAAGCGCGTCAAAAGATTCTGCGGGAACATCTTGATGGAACTGAAATGATAGGTCCACAGATAACTTTTAAAGATGAACTTAATCTGAATTTAGGTAAAAAGATCTTTGAGGTAAAACACTTGTGTCGTGGACATACACCGGGTGATATTATTGTTTGGCTTCCGCAGAAGCAAATTCTTTTCAGCGGAGATCTTGTTTTTGACGGTAGAATTCCCTTTCTCGGATCAGGCAATTCCAAAAGTTGGCTTTCTTGTTTGGAGAAAATTCTTGAGCTTAAACCCCGCTTACTTCTACCAGGACACGGAGAACCTGTAATGGGAGAAGAAAACATAAGAAAAACGGTAAACCGCACTTACAAATACATAACGGATCTCAGAGAAGCCATAAGGAATATGATAGAAGAAGGAAAAGATATAGACTATGTAAGGGAAAATATAAACGATGCATTGATAGAGAAGGATCCCTCTTACACCCAGATACCTGTGTTCTTTGACGTTAATCCTGTAAACGCGTATTACGTTTACTTTGAAATAGAAAACGAGCTTATAGAAGAAGGTCTGTAAAAAGATATATCTCTTTACCGTTGTTTACCTGTCCAGCAGGTATATCTCCACCAGTAATGAGAGTTTCAAGGATTTTTCTCTTCTTATCCCCGAAAGCCAAGAAAGCTATTACCGCGGAGCGGTTTATAAAGTTAAGAGTCATACTAATTCTTAAAAGCCCATCGGGAGACTCCGATATGCACGCGTTATCTCCACATGTTCTACATTCAGATTTGGGAAACAAAGAGGCGGTATGACCGTCTTCCCCTATACCCAGAAGGATAAAGTCAAGTCTTCCTATTTTAGAAAGTTCCCTGTTGAATTCACTACAAGCTTGTTCTGGTGGTAGTTCCGTTTTGATCCTGTAAATACGGGCTTTTTCCCCTAAGGAATTTCTAATCATACGGTAATTACTTCTTGGATCCTCGGAAGGAACGTATCTCTCATCAGAGGGTAGGAAATAACTCTTCTCCCAATAGGGAAAGTGATCTTTCATAATTTCGTAGAGTCCTTTGGGGCTACTACCTCCCGCAAGTCCAGCTGTAAAAAACCCTTTATTTCCTATTTCCCGACAGGCTACGTCCATTATAAAACGATGGAGTTTTTCAAAAAGAGCGAAACTATCCTTAACGGAGACTATCCTGTATTTGTTCAAACAAGAACCCATTTTCTTCCGTCCCTCCTTATAAAGTCCTCCGCTTCCCTCGGACCCCAAGTGTAGGGTTTATAAAGAGGTATATCTTCCTCTGCTTTCCATCTGTTTATTATAGATTGCACTATTTCCCAAGCCAGCTCCGATTCGTCTTCCCTTATAAAAAGGGTTTGATCTCCGTCTATTATATCTTCTAAAAGAGTTTCATAAGCTTCAGGGGGTTCTTGACCAAAATGCTTAGATAGATCTATTTCCATTGAACTTTCTATGGTGCAGGCTAAAAAGCCTGTAGGAGGCATCATTTGGAATCTGAAAACAACCTTAGTGCTGGGAGCTATTTCAAAGATAAGCTTATTTTGATCCGGCATACAACCGAGTATTTTTCCGAAGTTCCCCGGTATTTCTTTGAAAACCACAACCGCTTCCGTTTTCTTTTCTTTTAGTTTCTTTCCCGTCCTTAGATAAAAGGGAACTCCTTCCCACCGGAAGTTTTCTATATAAAGTTTAACAGCAGCGTAAGTTTCTGTATTGGAATCCCTTCCTAATTCATGGGTGTATCCGCTATACTGCCCCCTTACTGCGTAAGTATCCACCTCTTCTTCCTTAAAACGTCTGATAGAAGCTAATACCTTTACTTTTTCATCTCTTATTCTCTCAGCGGACATAACAGCCGGTGGTTCCATTGCTAAAAAGGCTAAAATTTGCAGTAAATGATTCTGTATCATATCCCTCAAAGCACCTATTCTGTCGTAGTAGCTGGCTCTGCCTTCAAGTCCTAAGGTTTCCGTTGCGGAAATTTGGATATTATCTATGAAGTTCTTGTTCCATATTCCTTCAAATATATAGTTGGAGAATCTGATAGAAAGTATATTCTGAATAGGAACTTTTCCAAGGAAGTGGTCTATTCTGTAAATTTCTCTCTCTGTAAAGTATCTTTTAAGTTGAAAGTTCAAACTCTTAGCAGAGTGCAGATCAAAACCGAAGGGTTTTTCTATGACTATTTTTCTAGGATTGGAGAACTTTCTCAATAAAGAACCCGTGTGGATAATGGTTGGTTCAAAAAGAGAAGGAGGCAGTGCCAGATAGAATATAAGCTCCGTGTTTGGTAAGTTTTCTATTTCTTTTTTCAGAAGTTCGTAGTTTTTTTTATCGGTTACATCAAAGTTTATAAACTTAAAGAGTTTACCAAAATCCGAAGAAAACCGACTTGTATAACCTTCCAGCTTATCGGCATCTCTGCCTAATGCACAGACTAATCTCAAGTTTTTTATTTTCCCCTTTTTGTAGAGATTTTCTAAAATCGGGTAGAGTTTACGCCTTGCAAGATCTCCTGTTCCGCCGAATATAAAAAAAGCCAACTCTTTTTTCATTTTTCCTTCCTCTTTACAGTATGACCTCCGAATTCAAAACGAAGAGCTGCAAGGAGTTTATCCCGGAAAGAGTTGCTTTGACGTGATCTGAATCTGCCCCATAGAGCATCTGCTATAACCCATAAAGGAACTCCCGTTCTTACACCTTCTAATACAGTCCATCTACCTTCACCGGAATCTTCTACGTAGGGTTCTATACCTTCAAGACCCTTAAAGTCTTTAAAGGCTTTGTAAGTTAAATCCATAAGCCAAGACCGTATAACGCTACCCCTTGTGTATATTCTTGCTACTTCTTCAAGATCAAGATCAAAATCACTTTCTTTCATGAGTTCAAATCCTTCCGCTATAGCTTGCATCATGCCGTATTCTATTCCGTTGTGAACCATCTTTACAAAGTGTCCACTTCCCGGCTTTCCCACATAACCGTAGCCGTCTTCTCCGTAAGCTAAATCTTTGAAGAGGTTTTCCACTTCCAAGAATACTTTCCTTTCCCCCCCTATCATAAGACAGTATCCTTCTTTTTCACCCCACACACCTCCGCTTACTCCCACATCAAGGAAGTCAACTCCTCTACTTTTTAATTCTTCATACCTCCTTATAGAATCTCTGAAGTATGAATTTCCACCTTCTATAAGGATATCCCCCGATCTTAAAAAGGGTTTAAGAGATTCCAAAGCGTCATCAACTACATTAGCGGGAACCATTATCCATATAAGTCGTTTCCCTTTAAACCATTTACACAGATCCGCTATTTCGTCAAAAACTTCAATCCCTCCTTCTCTAAGCTTACGGCGGATATCCTCACTCACATCGTAGCCAGCTACACGCCAGCCTTTAGCTTTTAAACGCCTTCCTATTCCAGCCCCCATTCTTCCCAAGCCTACTATTCCTATTTCCCTCATACTAAAATTGTATATTGTGATTAAAAATCCAGATCTTTCTATTTCCGCTGTGAGATCCATTTTAACAATTAACAGCAGTGCTTTAGTGCAGAATGTAACCGAACTGTGTAGATATTCTCAAAAGAAAATAATAGCGGTGGTAAAGTCAGATGCCTACGGTATAGGTGTTGAGTATATAGCTCCCCTTTTACAGGGTTTACCGCAAGTTGAAGCTTTCGCAGTTGCTTCAGCAGAAGAAGGAGTTTCTCTCAGGGAAATGGGAATTAAAAAGGAAATCATTATCTTAGGAGGGATTCTCCGGGAGGAAGTTGAAGCTATAAAAAGCTATAAGCTCACTCCTGTGGTTTCTGATAGAGAACATCTTGAGCTGCTAAAGGGGAAAAACGTAAAATTCCACGTTAAATACGACACAGGAATGGGAAGATTAGGTTTTACAGAAGATATTTTGATAAGAGATCATCGTATAACGGGAATAATGAGCCATCTTTCAACTCCTGCGGATAGAGAGTTTTCTCTTTATCAGATTAAAAAATTTGAAAACATAGTGAAAAAATACAAAGGAAGTTTTAAAATTCACATAGAGAGTTCAGCGGGAATAATTTACAAAGTTCCTTACACCACTCATACACGTATAGGGCTTGCACTTTACGGAGAAAAACCCCTTAGAAATTATCCGATCAATATCAAACCTGTTTTAGAGTTAAAAGCAAGAGTCATTTCCGTTAAGGAAATACCACCTAAGCACCCTATTTCTTATGGCAGAACCTATACAGCACCTTGCAAAATGCGAATAGGTATAGTAGCTTTTGGTTACGGAGACGGACTGATAAAGAGCCTTTCTAACAGAGGATATCTGTTCTTTGAAGGAGAAAAACTACCTATAGTAGGGAATATAACTATGGATATGACCATAGTTGATTTAAAAAATTCTCCAGTATGCGTAGGAGATTGGATTACAGTAGTAGGACCAGAACAGAGTTTCGGAGATTTAGCTCGTTGTGCTGGAACTATACCTTACGAAATAATGTGTAACATATCGCAAAGAGTTAAGAGAAAGATCATTTAAGCTTAAGTATCCACTCTGAAATCTTACGGGCTTCTTCCTCTGTTACAGGTTGAGGTGTCATGGGAATACTTCCCCATTTTCCCATACTTCCTTTTATTATGCTCACCGTGAGTTCCTCTAATGCTCCTCCCTTTTGAGAGTATCTTTTGGCTATGTCAACAAAGGAAGGACCCACCCTTCTTTTCTCCACATCATGACATGCTAGACAACCTTTTTTATCGGCTATTTTAAAAGCTTCCGCTTTACGGTATTTTTCAGGTATCTTTTCTTCACCTGTCTTGGCAGCATCTTTCTTCTTAGCTTCACAAGAAGCTACAACCATAGCACTTATGATTAGTAAGATTAACATTGTATTTCTCATTCTCTTTTTAAACCACCGGACACGTATCCGGTGCCGGGCTATTTATACCCCGCCTTGAAAAGCGCCCGAACCCGGCTGGCGGCTTTGGGCGCTATTGAGATTATACACCAGTCTTCAGAATTTCCCTTATGCTATTTACCGCCTGTGAAAAACCTGCGGGATAACTCCCTCCACCTTGAGCTAAGTCTTCCCTTCCTCCTCCTCCTCCTCTTACAGCTTTGCCGATCTCTCTGATAATATCCTTGGCTTTTATCTTGTGTGTTATCCCCTTAGAAACAGCAACTACTATTGAAAGCTTACCTTCTTTTTCCGAAGCCAGAAGAACAACACTGTTTTCTTCTTTCTGTCTAAGGGTATCCGCCAAATTGCGAAGTTCTTCAGCGGATATGTCTTTCACTTTACCCCATAGGAAAGTATAATCTCCTGCAGTTTCTCTTTTGATGTTTCTTTCTAACTCATAGTTCAGTAACTTCTGGCGCAGACGCACTATTTCCCTTTCTTTTTCCCTTATCTCTTCCTTCAGAGAAGAAATTCTATCCTTTAGCTCCGATTCTTTAACTTTCAAAAGATCTGCTATGTCTTCTAAAAGTAAGTGTTCTTCCAAGGCTGTTTCAACAGCCCATCTACCTGTTTGAGCTGTAATTCTTCTTATACCAGCCCCTACCGATGTCTCTCCGGTAATTTTGAAATAACCTATATCACCTGTTCGCTTGACATGCGTTCCTCCGCACAGCTCCCGTGAAAATTCATCAATACAAACAACCCTTACTCTCTCTCCGTATTTCTCTTCAAAAATGGCAATTGCACCGCTTTCTATCGCTGTTTTGTAATCAGTCTCTTTTATTTCAACTTTAAGGTTTTCCCTTATTTTTTTGTTGACAAGATGCTCTATTTCTTTTATTTCTCTCGGTGTTAGAGCTGTGAAATGAGTATAGTCAAATCTCAAGTAAGAATCACTCACAAGAGAACCCGCTTGACGGACGTGCTCACCCACAACACTTCTTAATGCAGCGTGGAGTAGATGAGTAGCGGTATGATTTCTCATTATGTCTTCTCTCCTCTCTCTGTCTATTCTTGCAATAACTCTATCACCTTGCTTTAGAAAACCCTTCAAAACCTTACCCTTGTGGACTATAATTCCCTCTACAGGTTTTTCTGTATTTTCCACTCTGAAAAGCGCTCTGTCTGTTTCTACTATTCCTGTATCACCTATTTGTCCTCC
Organism: Aquificaceae bacterium; assembly: GCA_026981975.1. Classification (GTDB taxonomy): domain Bacteria; phylum Aquificota; class Aquificia; order Aquificales; family Aquificaceae; genus Hydrogenivirga. Next base: position 127,816 of record JALSHV010000015.1, read on the forward strand.
TCCTTCAGGATAAAAGGGTGTTCTTTTTAAGATAAGCTCACCGATTTCTCCTTCGGAAAGTGATTCCTGCTCTTTATTTTCTTTAATTATCACTGTAAGTTCTGTTTCTACGTCATAATTGCTGTATCCGATGAAGGAAGAGGAAATCCCCTTCTCCTTAAGATTTTGATAAATAGGATTCAACCCCTTGGATTCAACTTTAAAATGTTTTCTAGCTCTTTCTCTTTGAACTTTCATCTCTTTTCTGAAACCTTCCAAATCTACGTATATTCCTTTCTCCCGTGCTATTTCTTCTATCAGATCCAAAGGAAAACCGAAGGTATCGTAAGCTTTAAATACTTCTTTACCGCTGAGGTAATTTCTTCCTTCTTCCTTAGCTCTCAGAATCATATCTTCTACTTCATTAAGCCCCCTCCTCAGAGTAGCTATGAATCTCTCCTCTTCGCTTTTGATCATTCCCTTTACAGATTCTCTTCCCACTTCAAGCTCCGGATAAGGTTCTTTCATTATCTCTACAACCAAATCCACACCCTTGTGAAGGAAGGGTTTGTCTATACCCAGTTTGTAGCCAAAACGGAGTGCTCTTCTGAGAATTCTTCTTATAACATATCCTCTACCTTCATTGGAAGGAATAACTCCGTCCGCTATGGAGAAAGTTAAAGCTCTTAAATGATCCGCTATTACTCTAAGTGCTACGTCGGTTTCCTTACGCATACCATACCTTACAGAGGAAAGTTCTTCTCCGAACTTTATAAGTGGAAAGATAATGTCTATTTCGTAGTTGGTTTCTGTCCCTTGAAGGACACTTGCTATTCTCTCCAATCCCATACCTGTATCTATGTTCGGACTTGGTAAGGGAGTTATTTCTCCTTTCTCGCTTCTGTTGAATTGCATAAATACAAGATTCCATATTTCAAGAAATCTCTCCTCTCCTTTGTAGTTTTCTCCTCTGTCTATGTAAATCTCCGATGAAGGTCCGCAGGGTCCTGTATCTCCCATCTGCCAGAAATTGTCTTCTTTCCCTAATCTCCATATTTTTTGAGAAGGAATACCAATTTTTTCATTCCAAATTTTGAAAGCTTCATCGTCTTCTGTAAAAACTGAAACGTATATGCGATCCTTAGGGAGTTTCAAAATTTCAGTAACGAATTCCCAAGCGTATTCTATAGCTTTTTCCTTGAAATAATCTCCAAAGGAGAAGTTCCCGAGCATTTCAAAAAATGTATGATGACGTGAAGTGTAGCCCACTTGCTCAAGATCGTTATGTTTTCCTGAAACTCTGAGACACTTTTGACAGGAAACAGCTCTCTTATAAGATCTTCTTTCTAAGCCCAAGAAGACATTTTTAAAGGGAACCATACCCGCATTTACAAATAGAAGAGTTGGATCGTTTTCGGGTATGAGAGAAGCACTTTTTACACGTGTATGCCCCTTTTTCTCAAAGAAGCTGAGAAACAGTTCTCTTATTTCATGTGTTTTTAGGCTCATGGCATTTAAATTATATCTTTTTGAGTTATCATTAAAGCTTATGAGAATACTGTGGGCACCGTGGAGGAGTAAATACGTAGAGAGTGTAGGTAAGATAAAAGACTGCTTCTTATGTGACGCTGCCTTTCAACCCAAAGAGCGCTGGCAAGAGTTTTTAGTTCTTTACAAAGGAGATAACAGCTTCATAATCTTGAACAAATATCCTTACAACACTGGTCACTTGATGGTTGTTCCTTTCAAGCACACTGGCAGTTACGAAGATCTTGATGAAGAAACTGTTCTTGAAATGCATCATCAAATAAAACTTTCACTACGTATTTTAAGAGAAGCTTTTTCTCCCCATGGTTTTAATATCGGCTGTAACTTGGGTAGATCCGCTGGTGCAGGACTTGAAACCCATGTGCATATTCACATTGTCCCCCGTTGGAACGGAGATACCAATTTCCTACCGGTTCTTGCAAATACTAAGGTTATTTCTCAGGATTTATCTGTCACCTACACTCGGTTAAAATCAATTCTTGATAAACTATAAGTTTATTGATTATGCCTTTGCTTTCCGTTAAAAATCTTAGTCTATGGTATGGAGCTGAAAAAACTCTTCATAATATCACCTTTGATATTGAAGAAGGGGAAATCCTCTGCATAGTGGGAGAATCAGGTTCGGGGAAGTCTTCAATTCTATACGCTGTAATGGGACTACTTCCTCCTTATACGAAGGTAGAAGGAAACATCTTTTTTAAAGGTATTGATCTTTTAAGTATAGGTGAATCCAAGCGTCGGGAGATCAGGGGTAAGGAAATAGGAATGATATTTCAAGAGCCTTCTTCCTATCTTGATCCTTTGTTCACCGTAGGTTCTCAGATTGAAGAAACCTATACAAGCCATTTCTCTGATCAAAGATCGGCTAAAGAAAAGGCAATAGAAGCTATGAGAAAAGCCGGTATACCGCGTGCGGAGGAGAAATTCGCAATGTATCCTCACCAACTTTCAGGAGGTCTAAAGCAAAGAGTATGTATAGCTGTTTCCGTAGTGTGCGAACCGTCTCTCTTACTTGCTGACGAACCTACAACTGCCTTAGATGTTTCGGTTCAGAAGAGAATTTTAGGATTGTTTAGAAGATTAAAAGAAGAGGGAAAATCAATAATTTTGGTAACTCACGATTTCGGTGTAGTGGCAGAAGTGGGAGATAAAGTGATAGTTTTAAAGGAAGGTAGGATAGTAGAAAAAGGGGATATTTTCAAAATTTTTGATAATCCCGTTCACCCTTATACAAAACTGCTTCTTGAGTCAATTTAAGAGAAAAACTTTTTAAAACCTTCCACTATCTTTTCAGGCTTTACTTCATAAGTTCCCTTAACTATCTCCTCTTTTATCTTACGAACCTTTTGGCTTAAATCTTCATAGTCCGCTTCCAAAGCTTTCCTTGCTGTTTCGGAAATTTCTACTAAGCTTTCTGCTTTCTTCACCTCGGAAACTGTTTCCTTTTTCTTTACTTTTTTCTCCGTTTGCAAAGCCTGTCCTATAAGCCTGTTTAAATTAACTTTGTCTATCATATCAGTAAATAGTATCGGATTCTACCGCGGATTTTCAAGAACAGATTGAATTTTTTTGTAAGCGTGTGGAATACATTCTACAATATCCAAGGCTTTTAAACTTTCCATGTGAGTTTCTTTTTCCGCAATCTCCCCTGCTATGCCGTGAAGCACAACGCCTAACTTTAAAGCTTTTTCAGGATCAAGACCTTTGCCTAACAGAGCGATCAGTATACCGGAAAGAACATCTCCTGTTCCTCCCTTTGCCATAGCTGGTGTTCCTCTTGTGGAGAGGTAAACTTTACCTTCGGGAGTTGCTACAGCAGTTCTTGCGGATTTTAAAACCAAGTAGCAATTGTATTCGGTGGAAAATTCAGAAGCTACATCAAGTTGTTCTGAAGTTACATATTCATGAGATAGCCCGCTTAGGCGAGAAAATTCTCCTACATGAGGTGTCAAAACCGTGATTCCTTGTCTTTTTTTCAAAAGGGAAAGATCTTTCAAGTCAGCTAAGTTATTTATACCATCTGCATCTATAAGAAGAGGTTTATTCCAGTTAAGAATAAGTTCTCTTATTATATCTTGTCCTTCTTCATATCTGTCCATTCCCATTCCCACCGCTAATGCGGAAAATTTTTCCTGAAGGGAAAGAATTTCCTCTACCGCAAAGTAAGAAAGTCTGCCTCTGCCTTTAAGAGGAATACTCATCTCCTCCACAAGCCTGCTTTCAAATACTGTGTTCAGATCTTGAGGAATTCCCACACTAACGAGTCCACTTCCTGTTCTGCTTGCAGCAAGAGCTGCCATTATAACAGCTCCTGTCTTTCCTGTGCTTCCTCCTACTATAAGAACATGACCTTCCTTTGTTTTGTAAGTATCGGGTTCTCTGCGCGGAACATCTACTTCTTCTATAGTTTCTCTTTTAATAGAATCCGCTAAATAAGAGGGAATTGATATGTCTTTTACTACCACTTCCCCACAGAACTTAGCGGAAGGGAAAAGCACGTGACATACCTTTAGAAACTGAAAAGTAACTGTTACCGAAGCTTTTATACAGGGTTCAAAAACCCTGCCCGAATCAGCTGAAAGTCCTGATGGAATATCCACGGAGAGAACAGGTATATCCGTTGAGTTTATTTCTTTTATTATCTGCACCGCTTTACCCTTTACAGGAGGTTCAAAGCCCGTGCCGAAGAGAGAATCCACTATAAGGTCGTAGTCTTCCCAAGAAGGATTGTCCCTGAGAGGGTTAAGTCCTAAATTTTTCAAAATTTCAAGTTGTCTCAAAGCATCTCCTTTCGGGTTTCCTAAGGGAAGGAAGAGATCTACTTGTAAACCCTGTAGGTAAAGCATTCTGGCAAGAGCTATTCCGTCACCACCGTTATTACCTTTTCCCGCAACAACAAGCACCCTACGAAGAACGGAAAACTTTTCTTTTACAACTTCCAGCAACCCTCTTGCAGCGTTTTCCATTAAAACTAAGGAAGGGATACCTATTTTTTCTACGGTTACCTTATCTAATTGAGCCATTTCTTTGCCTTTTAGAATCTTCACTTCAACTTCCCTCAATCAAAAAGAGCGGTAGTAAGGTATCTGTCTCCTCCGTCTGGAAAAACTGTTACAATTACAGCTCTTTCTCCCTTCTCAGAAAGCTCTTTAGCCAATTGAATACAGGCTTTAAGTGCCGCACCTGAAGACTGTCCCACAAAGATTCCCTCTTCCTTAGCCAGTTTCCTTGCCCATTCGTAAGCATCTTCTGTTTCTATAAAAAAGATTCTATCTAAGAAGGTTTCTTCAAATATACCGGGTTTTATGGAACTTTCTATATGTTTCAAGCCTTCTATACCATGAAAGGGATAAGCAGGTTGCACTCCTATTACACTTATATTCTGGTTATAAGTTTTTAATCTTCTACCAGTTCCCATCACAGTTCCGCCTGTTCCTATTCCCGCTACAAAGTGGGTTACCCTACCACCTGTCTGTTCCCATATTTCTACCCCAGTAGAGTAGTAATGAGCTTCCCAATTGGCAGGATTGTTGTATTGATCCAAGTATACGTATTTCTCAGGATTCTTAGCTACCAAGTCCTTGACAAATAGGATAGCTCCATCTGTTCCTTCCAAAGGATCTGTAAGGTATATTTTTGCACCGTAAGCTTTTATTATTCTCTTTCTTTCTTCACTCACATTAGCAGGCATAGCAAGTTCCACAGGCACACCCAGAGCAGCACCTACCATTGCAAGAGCTATACCTGTATTGCCAGAAGTGGCATCTATAACTGTTTTTCCTTCTTTAATTTTTCCTTCTTCCTGTGCCTTTAGAAACATAGAGAGTGCAGGCCTATCCTTTACAGAACCACCGGGGTTAAAACTTTCAAGTTTTGCGTATATTTCTATATCCGATGAAATATCAGATGGTAAGACCTTTTCTATACGCAGGAGAGGAGTATTTCCTATAAGGTTAAGAACAGAGGATCTTGATTTCCTGTAGCCCTCATCGTGTTGTCCTAAGATCCACATTCAGTTTTTCACTTACCCTTTCCTATGATAAGAATGGAACCGGGTCTTTTTATTCTGAGAGCTATCATTTCCAGCACTCTAAGGACGTGATTCATATTGGCGGATTCCACGTAAGCAACGGAAAAATCCTGAGCAACTACTAAATCAAAATTCTGAGGTCCAGCGGAAACTAAAAGAGCTTTATTATCCGGCATTATAGGTGTTTGGAGGACATCGTTTACCACTTTCTTGATCTGTTCTATCTCCAACAAACCTGTATTGTCATGCATTCTGTTCAAAAGGAAGTAAAGCTTAGGATTTACCACAAGGTAGTAGTTACCGTAAAATCCCTGCTCCACTAATTTAGATATGCCTTCTACTACATCACTGAAAGCATTTCCCACACTACTCCAGTCACTCATAGACATGGAATTCACACCTTCCGCGGTAAGGAGTCCCTCAAGTCCTAAGTTCTTATTACCGAGGAGGATCAGTGTATCCTCTGCTACAGCGGTGGCAATTGCAGCTGCAACCGCATTAGAAGTGTCTATGGGAATGTTAAACTGTCTGTAATACTCCAAGTCACGCCATGAAATCACAAAATCTTTGTAAATTGTAGGTATAGGAATGTGTTTGCGGACTCCGGTTCTGACTGGTTCACAGCTTTCGTATTCCTGTCCAGGCTTTATTTCACAAACGCCGGGTTCCATTCCGTATATTACATCGTAAGATACCATTTGATGACCCGGTCCGATAGGACCTACCAAGGGTATAAAGCGTCTGCAAACTAAGGTTTCTCTTGCAGCCTTTATTACAGCTTTGTCTATTTCTTCCCATTCCTGAGCTGTAAAAGGTGAGTCCTCTCTTCCTAAGAAGTCCATCTTATACCCCCTTTGTTAGGAAGTTTCCTTTAAATTATATCAGCTGAAGGTAACTACAGTATGAGATTAATCCTGAGGAACGTTTCAAAAACTTATAGATCCCTATTCAGAGGGAAAGTGCAAGCTTTAAAGGGAATCAATTTAAACGTAGAAGAAGGTGAGTTTTTCGTAATCTTAGGACCAAGCGGTTGCGGTAAAAGCACTCTGTTGAATCTTATAGCTGGATTGGAAACGCCTACGGAAGGAGAAATTCTAATAGGAGATAAATTAGTTTCCAGTAAAGAGTTTTCTGTTCCACCTGTGGAAAGGGAAATAGCAATGGTTTTTCAAAGTTACGCTCTCTATCCTCATATGAATGTTTACGATAACATAGCTTTCCCTTTGCGTATAAAAGGAAAAAAGAAAAAAGATACTGAAAAGGAAGTATTGAGTATTTCCGAACTGCTGGGTATAAGGCATCTTTTGCGGGCAAAACCCAAAGAACTCAGTGGGGGAGAAAAACAAAGAGTAGCTATAGCCCGTGCTTTAGTGAAAAAACCTAAAATCCTACTTCTTGATGAACCCCTTTCAAACTTAGATGCACAGTTAAGGCAAACAATGAGAACTGAATTAAAGAAGCTCCAGAGAGAGCTAGGTATAACTGTTCTTCATGTTACCCACGATCAGCTTGAAGCGATGACATTGGCGGATAGGCTGTCTGTTATGAAGGAAGGGGAAATAATTCAAACAGGCAAACCCTTAGAGGTGTATAAAAACCCGATAAACTCCTTCGTAGGTTCTTTTATAGGAAATCCTCCTATGAATATACTGAAGAGAAAAGTAAAAAGAGAAAAAGATAAGTTCTACGTAGAACTGTTTGGTGAAAGAATACCGGTAAAGACAGTAAAAGAATTCATATTCTTAGGATTCCGATCGGAAGATGTAGAAGTTCTGCAAGGAGGAAATTTGTTAGTAGAAATGATTGAATTCTCAGGAGACGAAACGTTCCTTCATATCAACACAGGCACAGAGAGAGTAACCTTGAAACTTCACGGCAAGAGTAACATAAGAGAAGGGGATAAGGTTTCTCTTAAAGTAAAGAGAATTTTGTTTTTTGAAAATTAGTTAAAAGTCCATAATGTAAAAAAGCGGTGTGTGAGCGTGTAACAGCTTAAGCTCTTCTATATCCCCTCCTAAGATCTTTTGAAGCAGGGTTCTCTCTTCAGGCACAAAAAACTCCCTTGCCTTAGGAACACCTGCCAATTCACGGGCTTTGTCTATAGCGTCCTGAAGCCCTCCTATCCCGTCTACAAGCCCTACCTCAACAGCTTTTCTTCCCGTTAAAACTCTACCATCTGCTATTTCTCTGAGTTTTTCCTCCGTTATTTTATTCTTTCTGTATTTCAAAATTGCAGTAAGGAACTGTTCATAAGCATCTGTTATAGTCTCTTTTAAGTATTCCCTTTCCTCAGAGGTTAATTCCCTAAGAGGACTTAGAGTATCTTTAAACTTTCCAGTCTTTATAGCGGTCGCTTTTATACCTATTTTGTCCAGCAGTTCTCTGTAAGTTACATGTTGAATTATAACTCCTATGCTTCCCGTGATAGTTCCCGGATTGGCGTATATGTAATCGGCAGGAACAGCTACGTAATACCCGCCGGAAGCCGCTACATTTCCCATGGACACAACAACAGGTTTTCCTTCTGCTTTAAATCTTTCTAAGGCTCTGTAAATTTCCTGAGAAGCTCCGACGGAACCACCCGGACTATCAATCCTTAAAACAAGAGCTTTTACACTTTTATCTCTACGTAAGCGTTCCAGTTTTTTCAGCAGAGGAACAGGATTGACTATCACTCCGTTGATCTTTACTACAGCTATCCTGTCCCCTACGGGGATTCTGGAAATCAGGGTAGAAAACATAACAAATGCAATTATAAGTAAAATCCCTATTAGGAATATCCACTTTTTCATGAATTACTATTTTACCTTTTATGGCGATTGACATAGTCTAGTGGCGTAGAACTCAACTATATTTTTTCTAATGATTAACATTCTGAAAAAAGATTCCGTTAAGAGACTGGAAACTGTTCTTGGTAGGAAAAAAGTTCGCTCCTCACTGATTGAGAGAAAACTTTACTCCTACGATGCCACTCCAATACCGATAAAGGGAAAAGTTCCCTTAGCAGTTGTCTTTCCCGAAAAAGCTGAAGATGTAATCAAGTTAGTAGAAGTGTGTTATGAAGAGGGGATTCCAATGTTTCCGCGTGGAGCGGGTTCTGGACTGACGGGAGGAGCTGTTCCCCTTAAAGATAAAGGAATAGTGGTTTCCTTTGAAAAAATGACAAACATTGAAATAGATATAGATAACGCTACCGTAATCGCAGAACCGGGAGTGGTAACCTATGAACTACAGAAAAAGGTGGAAAAGTTAGGATTCTTTTATCCACCTGATCCTTCTTCTTACAAGTATTCAACCGTAGGCGGTAATATAGCTGAAAATGCAGGGGGTCCCAGATGTTTAAAATACGGTGTTACAAGGGAATACGTCTTAGGTATTACAGCTGTTATTAAGGAAGGCAAAGTTCTTAAAACGGGAAATCCTGTAATAAAAGATGTGGCTGGTTACGATCTGACTAAGTTTCTTGTAGGTTCCGAAGGAACCTTAGGGCTTTTCACTTCTGCCGTTTTAAGGTTGATTCCAAAACCTGCTGAAAGAGCAACAATTCTTGCACTTTTTGAAGATTTGAAAACTGTAGGCAAAGTTGTAACAGAGATAATGAAGAGTGGAGTGCTTCCCTCAGCTCTTGAATTTATGGACAGCTCCGCGATAGAAGCTGTTGAAAGGTATAAACCTTTAGGACTTCCTAAGGTTGAAGCTTTACTTCTTATAGAAGTTGACGGTTCTCCAAATGCTGTAAAGGATCAAATAACGGAAATATCTTCTTTATTGAAGAAATTAAAAATCGGTTTTGAAGTTGCTCCCGATGAAAAAACAGCTCAGAGACTTTGGACAGCTCGCAGAACCTTGGGACCTGCTTTGGGGAATTTGAAATCAGGTAAGATTAACGAAGATATTGTTGTTCCACGAACATACCTTGCAGAAGTTTTACCGCTTTTTAAAGGGGTAGCGAAAAAATACAAACTTCAAGTGGTTATTTTCGGACATATAGGAGACGGAAATCTTCACGTTAACCTTCTTTACGATAAATCCAACACGGAAGAGGAAAAAAGAGCGGAAAAAGCTGTTGATGAAATTTTTGATATCACTCTTTCTTTTAAGGGATCTATAACAGGAGAACACGGTGTAGGTATAACTAAGAAAAAGTTTCTTAAAAAGCAATTCGGAGATACAGGATACGAGATTTTAAAGGGTATAAAGAGCCTTTTTGATCCTAAAAACCTGTTTAATCCCGGAAAAGTTGTAGATTTAGAAGGGTAGTTTGACTTTCTGAGTTCTTTATCGTAAAATGAGACTTTGTGACTTCAGCTCTGATAAGGAGGGACCGACATGGCTTCCGTGTATGGAGCAGTATTGTTTGTAATAGGTGCGGCGGCAATATTACTGATTGCTCTCTTCATATTTTTCCAAAGTTCAGAACAAGAAGAAGCGGAGAAGGTTACAAAAAAAATATACTCTGTTAGAAAGATTTACTTTTACGTTTTGGTGGCGATTCTGCTGGGAACCCTGGGCTTTACTATTCCAAAAGCACCCTATTTTAAGAAGGAAAAAGCTGATGTGGTGGTAAAGATCAAGGGTTGGATGTGGTATTGGGAAATACAACCAGTGAAGGGAGCTACGTATGAAGCTGGAGAACTCATAATACCCGCAGGTAAAACGGTAGAATTTCAAGTGACTGCAGGAGATGTAAACCACGGATTTGGAATCTACAACTCGGAAGGAACTCTTCTTTCCCAAGTTCAAGCTATGCCCAATTACACCAATAAACTTATTTACACCTTTAAAGAACCCGGAATTTATGAAGTGTTCTGCATGGAATACTGCGGGTATGCTCACCACAACATGTTTGCTAAAATCAGAGTAGTTCAGGGGGAGTAAGATGAGCGGAGCTAACAGGATAAATATGGTTCCTTACATAGTGGTTTTACCTCTTGTTTTTGTAGTTCTCCTGTTTCTCGGATTCTTTATGAGAGCTAGCCAAGGAGAGATCATAAATTTACCGCCGGATTTATTCTACGCTCTTATGACACTTCACGGCTTGGGAATGGCGGGAACAGCGGCGGTAGGTGGACTTGCAGCTCTCCTTTATCTTAATGCCAGATACGTAAACATAAATCCCAAGGTAGGGACTATTTTGTTTGTCTCCTACCTTATAACGGTTGTGGGACTTATAGTGGCTACTCTACTCGGTAAATTCGGACCTGGTTGGTATGTTCTGTATCCCTTACCTTTCCTTTCTAACGGTGTATGGGCAAGTTGGACTGCAGGAGTGGCGGTTATTTCTCTTATATTCCTTGGAGTTGCTATTCTGATAGTCCAGCTGGAACTGTTCAGAGCATTGGTATCCCGTTATGGTCTTAAAAATTCACTCGGCTGGCAGTTTCTTTCAGGCAGAGGAGAGTATGTTCCTCCCATAGTCATAATTACCATGGCGGGTGTTGTTCTGCCGGGAATACTAACTACATTAGTAGGTGCAGCTTTACTTATGCTTTACTTTTTAAAATGGATTAATCCAGAACTCCAGTTAGATCCACTGCTTATAAAGAACATGATCTTTATATGGGGACATACTCTTGTAAATATAACTATGTATATGGGAATAGCTGTCTTTTACGAACTAATGCCTGAATACACGGGAAGACCTTGGAAGAGTAATAAATACGTAACCCTTGCTTGGAACGCTACCTTCTTCATAGTATTGCTGGCGGTTTTCCACCACCTTTATATGGACTTTGTTCAGCCCCTTCCTTTCCATATAACAGGTCAGACTTTCTCTTACTTGGCAACAGTTCCTTCTACAGTAGTTACCGTTATGGGATTCATAGCTCAAGTTTACAGATCCGGTATAAAGTGGTCCTTTGTTCCCCTTGCTTTCTTCATAGGTGTAACTGGTTGGATTGTGGGCGGTTATGCGGCGGTTATAGATTCAACCATTGTAGTTAACAACCAGTTTCACAACACTCTTTGGGTTCCTGCTCACTTCCACACTTACTTTTTGTTAGGTTACTATCCTATTCTCTGGGCATTCCTCTACTACGCTGCGGGCTCTGCTCAAGAAGCCTTTGCTAAGTTCGGACTTGCTTCCTACGTTATAGGAGGTATTGGTTTTGTTTCCATGTTTTATGTAGCAGGTGCGTTGAGTGTTCCCAGGAGATATGCGGAATACAGCGCTTTCCCGATAGAGTCTCTGATGAACATAGCACAAGCTTTACCAAAAGTGGCTGTTATATTTATAGCCTACGTTATTTTCGGTTTTCTGATAATGACTTTCTCTACTTTCGCGGGAATGGGACAGAGGACACCCTCTAAAGCATGAATCTTAAATGGTTTCTGCCTCTGCCCCTTTTGCTACTGTCTTTTTCCTTTCTTTGGTGGTTTACCTTAGGTTTTAGTGCCTTTACAGTTTTTTCCTATACTCTGAAAAAAGCGGGAACACCCCCGTATCCGGTTCCATCTATAAAGCTTATATGCCATAACGGTAAGGTAGTATCTCTTCATAACTTTGAAAAACGGGACATTTATGTAAACTTTATATACCTTAGCTGTTACTACGGCTGTCCTATTAGTCTCACAAAGATGTTTTATCTTATAAAAAATTCAAACGGCGGAGATATATTTATAAGCGTAAGTGTGGATCCTGAAAGGGATACTATCCCAAAACTGAAAGAGAGATGGCATCTGTTAGGAGGTTTTAACCACTGGCTTTTTTGTAAACCCTTAGAGAAAAATTGGAAGCCAAAATTCTTGAAAATGGGTGTATGGGTCTATAGGAGAAAAGACGGTCTAATAAACCATACCCTTGAAATTTTCAGGATAAGAAATAAAAAAGTTGTGGAAGTAATTCCTGTAACCGCCACTACCGAGGTGTCGGGAAGTTGATACTTGTCCTTGTGTTTTTTAGCCTTTTAATATCCCTTCCTCCCGTAGATGATTTTTTAGATTCCCGTATGGTTGGAAAGGCTTTTTTTCAAAATTTTTTTCTCATAGCTTCGGGAATGCTTATGGCTCATAAAACGGAAATTTTCCCTTTTAAAGACAATCCAGAGCGAGCTTCTGGATTGATAATCTTTTCCTTTATTTTCCTCTTCTGGTCTATACCCAGAAGCATTGACTTAAGCGAAATACACTGGTGGATTGATCAACTTAATCATCTTTCCATGTTCGCGGGTGGGTTTATTCTATTACGCAGTCTAAAGGGTTTGCCAACAGTAGCCAAGGGTGTCTACGGTATACTCTTTAGTTCTATGCTAACAGCAACCGCTATGGTTTACAGATGGAAAAAAGTTATCCTTTGCTCTACTTACACTCTTGAAGATCAACACCTTTACGGTAAAGTTCTTCTGATTTTCGGAATCGCCTTATACACTTCAGTAATTCTCTGGATTATTTTTGGCTGGAGTAGAAGATAAAAAACAGAAAGGAGGCGGCTTTGAAAGCCGCCTTGTAGGATTAATGTCCTCCTATTCCTCCCCTACCGGTGAGAGCCATAAATAGTGCAAATATTGTTTGAAACACTGCTATCGCCGCTTCCAGTCCTAAGACAAACATACCCCATACAAGCCATCTTTCCTTTTTGCGCATTTCCTCTATATCCGCTATAGCTTCGGCTTCGCGATCTACGGGAAGTTCGTCTTTTTCCTCTTCTACAAGACCCCAAGATTCCTTGCTTCCGAGACCTTCATCGCCGGTAACACGTTTCCTGAATCTTCCGAAAGCAAAGATAAACCAAAGCATAAATGGTATAAACATGAATATAGCAACCGCTGCGTATCCGTCGTGAATGTTCTCCACAGAACCGAAAACCAGAGGATAAATGATACCTCCGGAAGTGGATATTCCTCCGATAAAACCTGTGGCTATTCCGGGATACTTCTTAAAGAGAATAGGAACAAGTCCAAAACAAGATCCTGTTCCGGTGCTGATACAGAATCCGAGCACAGCAAGTATCAAAACAGAGGGAATCAGTTGGTGAGTCCTACCTGCTATTGTGAGTGCTACGGAAAGAATGGTGATCAAAACCATTGAAGTGAATACCCAGTGAAGTCTTGGAGCCCACGGTTCTGTTTTGTTTAGAAAGGGCCATGGCATCCACCTGTGTTTTTGGAACATGTCGGATATAAATCCCGAAAAAGGTCTCCAAAGTGAAGCGTTAAAGGACTGCACTGCTGCAAAGGTTCCTGCAGCTACACCCATAGCTGCGGTTGTAGTATATCCAAGTGCTCTGAGTTCTTCCTCAAATCCCAGTTTGTAATAACCGGGTAGCCATGCGTTTAGGGCTATTTCATAACCGAAGCTCATGGCGTATTGGAGCATCAGAGCTATAGCTCCCCATCTGGTAAAGATGTAAAACATTCTCTTAAGAGACGCGTGTTTCTTAGCTCTTGCTGCTATTTCTTCAGATCTGGCTGGAACTCCTCTGAGGATATAAAGACCCGCCAAGATAAAGGCAACTATTCCGAGGTGGATAAAGGCTGTTTTATAGTCTGTTCCGTATATACGGGGAAGCATCATAGCTCCAACACCCGCACCCACGTTTCCTGTTCCTGCGTAGAGTCCTTCTGCAGTTCCTATTTCGTGTTCCTCAAACCACTGAGCCACGTGCTGAATTCCTACTACGAAGGATATACCAGCGGAAGCCACTATGACTCTGAGCCAGAAGAAAGTGTTGTAGTCTTCAACAAATGAAGATGCTATACAGGCTATTCCCGTATAGGTAAGAATCAGAGGAAATGTTCTGTGGGCACCTATCTTATCTGCCAAAAACCCTGCTATAACCCTTCCTATGGGTGCGAGCCATATAGCCGAGCTTGCCAGCACTGCAAACTCAGCTCTTGAGAGATTGTAGTGTTCAATAATAGCGGCGCTGAAAGCTGCCGTTGAAAACCACATAAGAAAACACCAGAAAAAGGAAACCGCAGCTAAGATGAGCTGCTCAATCTTGTTGGTCCGCTTACCTCCTACCGTTACTGAGCCCATATCTATACCCCCCTAACAGATTTCCTCACCCATATAACTACTTGATAAGGTCTCCACAGATAGGTAATAGGAACAGTAAAGACGTGAACAAGTCTTGTAAAAGGAAAGAGTAAAATTATCACAAATGCCATAAAGAAATGAAGCTTAACAGCCCAAGGCATTGTTTGCACATAACTTATATCAGGTCTCAAAGTAAAGAGGGACCATAACCAAGAAGAGGCTGTTTGAGTGAACCATAAACCACCCCAGCTGTAGAATACCGCAACGTAAAGTCCAAGAGCTACTTGAACAATTAAAGACAGCAGCAGGAGCCAATCGGCAAGATTAGAAGTGACAGCCACCCTTGTGTCAGAAAGTCTTCTGATAGCCAGTAACACAAGCCCAAAAAGTGAATACATAGCAAGTGCCCAGCCTGTTACCTCAAGAACAACAGCCCTTAAAGGACCTCCAACAACAGCAAGATGAAGATCCGGCAGGAGAAAAGCTGTCAGGTGCGCCAAAAGTATAAGCAGTATTCCGTAATGCCAAGAAATAGAACCCCAGAAAAGTTTGTTGTTTTCCAAGAATTGGGTGGACAAGCTGGAGTATGAAAATCTATCGCTAAAGTATCTGTAAATGCCTACCGCTATTGCAAGAGCTATAGCTATATAAGGAAATCCTACAAAAAGGAAAAGATCTAACATGATCCTATACCTCCTTTATTATAATAGTTGCAATTTTCATACCAAAGATAATGGGAGGAAAGAATCCTGTGTATAATTTCCAGAACTTTACTGTATGGGTTGTCTTCTTTAAGATTTTCCCTCATTTTCTCAACAGCAGGGATAAGACAAAGGTTTATCAAATCTCCTTTTTCTTCTTCATTCTCATACAACGGGATAAACTCAAGAACAACGGATATATGATCTGGAAGCTCATTTTCGTTGTAAGAGTAGCCGTATGTCTTGTAAGCTTCTTTTAAACCTACCATGAAGTAACTCCTTCTGTAATCCTCACCGAATATATGGTGTCCCACGTAAGGAGGAGCGGGAGGTTGCAAATCAAAGGTATAAGTGTAAATATCTTGAAGGCGTTCTAAGCCTTCCTTATTTATAAAAGCTATGAAGTCTTCCATTACGGGAACAAGAGATCTATCAAATTGTTTTAGTATATCCAAACTTCTGTAGGCGTATTCTTCCGTTTTCTGTGTTGGAAATTGTAATAGCCTTGCCAAAAACTGTAACAGCTCATTTACTTTATCCATCACATTCCTCTCTGCGGTGGTTTCCTGAAACCAAATCCGACACTTGCCTTTGTGTCGTAAACGTCCGCAGATCTTTCCACGGAAAGCTCTCTGTGGGAAGGAGGTATAACAAATCTCTCATGGAAGGTAGGTAGAGACATTAGTCTATACATTTCCTCCGCAACTTCTGGTGTGAGTTCCATCTGCTGCATCATTTTCTTCACTTCCTCTTCTGGAACATCTTTGGCGTTTTGCGCTCTTTTGTAAAGCCTTAAAGCAAGCATTTTCTTAAGAGCGTAGTTTATATGATCTTCATTACCCGCAGTGAAGAGATTTGATAGGTATCTTACAGGTATTCTCACACTTTCTGGAGTGCTGAAGAAATCTTTTGCAAGTTCGTATATTTCTCCTTTCCTAAAAGCCATAATCGGCAGTAAAGGAGGAACATAGAAAACCATTGGCATGGTTCTATACTCAGGGTGTAAGGGAAAAGCTATTTTCCATTCCTTAACGAATTTGTAAACTGGAGATTTTTGAGCGTATTCTATGACAGATTCATGAATACCGTTTGCCTTAGCTGCTTTTATAACTTCTTCATCAAAGGGATTGAGAATTATATCTCTTTGAGCATCTACAAGATCTCTATCAGATTTCTTAGCGGATTCCTCTATCCTGTCAGCATCGTAAAGAATAACTCCCAGATATCTTATTCTTCCTACACACGAATGGAAGCAAGCGGGAGCCATTCCTGTTTCAACCCTTGGATAGCAGAGAATGCATTTTTCGGATTTACCCGTATTCCAGTTGAAGTAAACCTTTTTATAGGGACAACCCGATATACACATTCTCCAAGCTCTGCACTTTTCTTGACTTATCAGAACTATTCCGTCTTCCGCTCTCTTGTATATAGCTCCTGCAGGACAAGCAGCTACACAACCCGGATTTAAACAGTGATTGCATATTCTCGGCACATAGAAGAAAACCACTCTCTCAAATTCAAAGAGTTTTTGTCTTTCTTCTTCGGAAAGATTTTTTAAATTCGGATCATTACGAGCATACACGGGTGTTCCACTCAGATCATCGTCCCAGTTGGGACCTGCTTCTATTTCAATAGGTTCTCCAGTGATCATGGATATGGGACGGGCTACAGGTTGAACGTCCATTTCAGGAGAATTGAACAGATCCTCATACCTGTATGTCCAAGGTTCGTAATAGTCGTCTATTGTAGGTAAATACGGATTGTAAAAGAGATTTATTAGTCTGCTTACTCTACCGCCAAGCTTTAATCTCAGTTCCCCGTTAGCAAGTTCCCAACCTCCTTTATACTTTTCCTGATCTTCCCAAAGTGTGGGATACCCTGTTCCCGGTTTTGTTTCAACGTTGTTCCACCAAGCGTATTCCAATCCTTTCCTGTCAGTCCAAATGTTCTTACAAGCTATACTACAGGTGTGACAACCTATACATTTGTCCAAATGAAAAACAGCAGCTATTTGCGCCCTTACGTCCATAACCCACCTCCTACCAAATTACAGGTCCTTCATATTTCCTTATGTAAACATAGGTGTCCCTGTTAACTCCTGTGGGACCCCAGTAGTTCATAGCATAAGTAAACTGTGCGTATCCACCGAACATAAGAACAGGTTTTAATTTGGTTCTTGTTACACTGTTGTTCATTCCTCCTCTCTTTCCGGTAACTCCTCTTTCTATATTGGTTTTGGACAAGGGAATACCTACTGTTCTCTCCACAGCGTGATAGACAATGCAAACCCCTTTTGGTATTCTTGCACTAACTACCGCACGAGCAACGTATACTCCGTTGTCGTTTACTAACTCTACCCAATCATTGTCATTTATCCCGAGTTCCTTGGCATCTTCTTCACTTAGCCATATAGGTTCCATTCCTCTGGAAAGTGTCAACATACGGTGATTGTCCATATACGTGCTGTGTATATGCCACTTTCCATGAGGGGTTAAATACCTAACCAGTTTTGTCTTTCCTTTTATACTTGTTTTCTTTATATCACCGTATTGTTCGGGTGTCGGGTTAGGCTTGTAAGTGGGTAGATTTTCTCCAAAAGCTATATAACCTTCGTGATCCAGATAAAAGTGTTGTCTTCCTGTAAGAGTTCTCCAAGGAATAAGTTTTGTTACGTTAAGAACATAAGGAGAATAAGGCTTACCGTTTGTCATATCTCCAGACCATACAGGAGAGGTAAGAAGTCTTCTAGGTTGGGAAACTAAGTCATCAAAGGTATAGCGAACATCTCTACTCTCTTCCGCTAAATCTGTAAGCTTAAGTCCTACTTTTTCCTCTTCAGCCTTAAATGCTCTGTAAGCCATCTCACCGCAAGTCTCCGGAGCGGTTGCAAGCAGTAAGTTTGCCGCATCTACAGCGTCTCTAAGAGAGGGATACTTTTGACCGTTCCATTCAACAGGATTTTTCTGGGCTAACTCTTCCCATACATCTTCTATTGAATACTTAATACCGTGTCCCGCCAGTTCTTTAACGGGACCAAAGGAAATAAACTTGTTGTAAAGATTTACGTAATCCCTTTCAACAACCACCAACTTAGGCATCGTTTTACCGGGAATAGGCTCACATTCTCCCTTAGCCCAATCTTTTATAGTGGGTTGTGCCAGTTCATCTGGTGTGTCATGAGCCAAGGGTGCTGCTACTATGTCTTTAACAGGTTCCGGTAGGTGAGTTTTAGCAAGTTCACTGATTTTCTTTGCCAAGGACTTGAAAATATCCCAATCGGGTTTTGCTTCCCAAGAAGGTGGAACAGCAGCTCCCAAAGGATGTATGTAAGAGTGAAGATCTGTGGAATTCAAGTCGTTCTTCTCATACCAAAAGGCAGTGGGAAGGACTATATCGGAGTAAAGAGCTGAAGTATCCATTCTGAAGTTGATATCTACCACCAGATCCATCTTTCCTTCCGGTGCAGGATCTCTCCATACGACTTCCTTAACTTTTCCCTTAGCTACTTCTTCCGCTATTGCTGCTGAATGTGTTCCGAGATAGTGTTTCAAGAAAAATTCATGACCTTTTGCACTGGTTCCTATTGCATTTCCCCTCCATATAACCCATATACGGGGCCAATTCTCAGGAGCATCTGGATCTTCTACGGTAAATCTTATGTTCTTTTCTTTTAACTGTCTTACTACATACTGAATAATTTCTTCATTAGTCTTCGCACCGTTTTGCTGGGCTTCCTTTGCCAACTCTATAGAGCTTTTGTTAAACTGGGGATACCAAGGTAGCCAGCCTAGTCTTACTGCCTTTGCCTGTATATCTATTGCATGACCTTTGTTGAGTTCGCTGTCCTGAGGAGTGGTGTGGTATTTTGTAAATTCGTCATCGTATCTCCACTGACAGGAGTGAACGTAGTGCCATGAAGGGCCATTCTGCTGTCGTGGTGGTTTTACCCAATCAAGAGCAAAAGCTATAGTAGCCCACGGGATCATAGGTGCTAATTTTTCCTGACCTACATAGTGATTGTGTCCTCCTCCTTGAGTTCCTACACAACCCGTAAGCATGAGGGTTACTATTTGAGATCTGTAAAGAAGGTTGTTGTGATACCAGTGATTCAATCCGGGACCCACAATTATCATACATCTTCCTTGAGTTTTCTCTGCGGTTGTAGCCCACTCACGAGCAAATTGGATACAGGTATCCTTAGAAATACCACTTCTTTTCTCCTGCCAAGCGGGAGTAAAGGGGAGATCTTCATCGTAACTTCTGGGATACTCACCGGGAAGACCTCTGTCAACTCCAAATTGAGCCATGAGAAGATCGTAAACAGTAGCCACCGCTAATTTCTGCCCGTCTGTAGTCTCTACGTATTTAACAGGAACTCCTCTCCTTAGAGTTCTTCCACCCGCAAAGTCATAGAAGCTCACTTCAAGAACTTCATCTGCGTTATCTATGAAGGTAAGAACCGGATCTATATCAGATCCGTCTAAACCGTCTTTCATCTGTAAATTCCATTTACCTTTTTCTTTTCCCCACCTGAAACCTAAGGTTCCGTTAGGCATCTTAGGTGAGTCAGTGGAGGAGTCCCACACCAACAGCTTCCAGTCACCGTTCTCAACGTCTTTATACTTTTCTATCCTGTTAGCTCTTAGGTATCTGCCCGGTTTTATTTCACCGTTTTTCTGATCCAAAACTATTAAAAAAGGAGAATCCGTGTATTTTTTGACATACTCTATGAAATAGGGTGTTTGTCTCTCATAATGGTATTCCTTCAGAACTACGTGATTTACAGCCATCCAAAAGGCACCGTCCTCACCGGGTTTTATAGGAATCCACCAGTCAGCGTATTTGGAAACTTGACTGAAATCCGGAGAGAAAACAACCAACTTTGTGCCGTTATTCTTAGCTTCAGCTACGTAATGAACATCAGGGGTTCTTGTCATATTCAAATTAGATCCAGAGATTGCTATAAAGGCACTTTCATACCAATTGGCACTTTCACACACATCTGTTTGTTCTCCCCATATTTCTGGGTGAGAAGGAGGTAAATCACAATACCAGTCGTAGAAGCTCAACATCGCACCGCCCAGTAAGGAGAAAAACCTTGAACCTCCCGCAAAACTGAACATGGACATGGCGGGAATGGGTGAAAATCCGAAAATTCTATCGGGTCCATACTTTTTAATGGTGTAAATCATGGCAGAAGCTATAATTTCAAGAACCTCATCCCAAGAAGATCTCCTAAAACCTCCTTTGCCTCTTGCCCACTGATAAGCTTTCCTTTTTTCCGGATCTTCAACAATACTTGCCCATGCTTTTACAGGATCTCCTTGTTCCTGTTTGGCTTTTCTCCAAAAATCCAAAAGCTTACCTCTAACATACGGATACTTCACTCTTATAGGACTGTAAACATACCAAGAAGCGGAAATACCTCTTTGACAACCTCTTGGTTCATAAGGCGGAATGTCTTTGTTAAATATGGGATAGTCAAGCATCTGGAGTTCCCAAGTAATAAGACCGTCCTTTACGTGAACCCCCCAACTGCAACCCCCCGTGCAGTTAACACCGTGAGTGCTTCTGACAACCCTGTCATGTTGCCACCTGTTTCTGTAAAATTCTTCCCATTCTCTTGCTTTTGGATCAATTATGTCTTTAATCCAACTCATAAACCCACCTCCTTCTTACATTAATAGCGGGAAGACTCTACGAGTTTTCTCCTTACAGATTTGAGTCTTCCACCCCATACAACTTGACTTATAAAAACAAGTCCCAAAAAGCCTCCGAAGGCAAAAAAGAAATATCCCACGGGAAATCTGCCTGTTTCCCTGCCTTCCTGTGCTGCCTTTTCAAAAAAGGCAGTAAGATGGGATATTTCCTCTTCTGTAAGGTTTGCATCTCTGTATACAGGAGTCATTGTAGGAAAGGCTGTTGATCCTTGGAGAACAGCTTTAAGTCCATCAGCTCCGCCGTAGCGCGTGAAAACCTTCGTCAAGTCAGGACCTAAGGTTCCGCCCGATCCGTCAACCCTGTGGCACGCCATGCACTGTAATCCTCCATTGCTGAAGCTTATTTCTCCGTAAAAAAGCTTTTTCCCCTTTTCCGGATCTCCTGCGCTGGAAGGAGATATTGAGATCAGGAATAAGAGGAATGTAAGTAAATACTTCATAACCCCACCTCCTTGGAAAAATATTTTTAGAAATTATCATGAATTTGTCAAGTTTTTAAGAAGTTAATTAGTTCATTAAGTCCTGAATTCTTGTTTCTTTTTCTTCAAAAGTCCTTTTATCTTCAAAGGTAGTCCCCACACTTTTGTAAACAGTTCACCCGCCTTGTGGTCAAAAGTGTCCTTTTCTGAATACGTTGCAAGATCCTCCAAGTAAAGGGATTTATCTGATCTCCTGCCTATTACAGAGACGGAACCTTTAAAGAGTTTTAACCTAACTTCACCCGTTACGGATTCTGCTAAGGTAGCGGTGAAAGCATCAAGAGCTTCCCTTAAAGGTGAAAACCACAATCCTTCATAGACTAATTTTGCATACTCATGAGGTATATGGTTAATAAAGTAGTGAAAAGTAAAACGATCCGTCACTAAGGAAAGAAGATCTCTATAGGCTTCGTATAAAACAGTAGCTGCCGGGGCTTCGTATACTTCTCTGCTCTTTATACCCACTAACCTGTTTTCCACTATATCTATACGCCCTACGCCGTGCTTACCTGCAAGTGTGTTCAATTCCATTATAAGTTGACTAAGTAGGTTGTATTTTCGTCCGTTTAAAGAAACGGGAATTCCT
Source organism: Aquificaceae bacterium (assembly GCA_026981975.1). GTDB lineage: Bacteria > Aquificota > Aquificia > Aquificales > Aquificaceae > Hydrogenivirga. The sequence continues at coordinate 149,835 of JALSHV010000015.1, forward strand.
TTCTCAAATCCCACGGTTAGAATATCGGGTTCATCGGGAGCTTCTTCAGCCGAAAAAGTTATCTGATACGCATCTTTTGGAGGTTCTGTCCATGGATCTTCAAGAGGACCGCATTCAACTGAAATACCCCAAAGATTCCTGTCTATGGAATAGGGTTTTTCCTTTTCAACTTTAACGGGTATTCCATGTTTCTTTGCATACTCTATTTGCTCCTCCCTTGCTTTAAACTCCCAGCTTCTCACAGGTGCGAGAACTTCAATAGCTGGGTTCAAAGCCCAAACAGATAATTCAAATCTCACTTGATCATTACCTTTTCCTGTAGAACCGTGTGCTACGTAATCGGCTTTAAATTTCTCAGCGTAATACACGAGTTTTTTTGATATTAGTGGCCTTGAAAGGGAAGCACTTAAAGGATATTTACCTTCATAAAGTGCCAAAGCTCTTAGCACAGGCAGGCAATAGTCCCTTGCGAACTCTTCTTTAAGATCCTCTACAATAGCTTCTACCGCTCCGGACTGCCTTGCTTTTTTAGGAATTTCTTCAAGTTCCTCTCCCTGTCCCACATCTGCGGTGTAGGTTATAACTTCATAACCTCTTTCTGTTAACCAACGAACTATAACGGAAGTATCAAGTCCGCCAGAGTAAGCCAGAACCACTCTTTTTGCCATAACAAAGTATTATCTTAACATCTACTTGCAAGCTATAAATTGCTGTAAGATAATCTCACATAAAGGTTTGGAGGTAAAAAATGGCTAAGGTGTATTACGACGAAGATGCACCGCTTCAACCTTTAAAGAATAAAAAGGTAGCAATCCTTGGCTACGGAAGCCAAGGACATGCTCATGCACTGAATTTGAGAGACAGCGGTATAGAAGTAATTATAGGACTCTCTAAGAAAAGTAAATCAAGGGATAGAGCTAAAGCGGAAGGTTTTGAGGTTTTAACTCCTTCCGAAGCAGTGCAGGTAGCGGATATAATCGTATTTCTTGTCCCCGACACAGTTCAGCCGGAGCTTTACAGAAAGGATATTGAGCCTTTTTTAGATTCCTCAAAAACTCTCGCCTTTGCCCATGGATTTAACATTCACTTTAGACAGATAATACCCCCTTCGGAAATAGATGTATTTATGGTAGCTCCAAAGGGACCCGGACATTTAGTAAGATGGATGTATGAAGAAGGAAAAGGAGTTCCCGCATTAGTTGCTGTTTATCAAGATCCTTCGGGTAAATGTCTTGAGAAAGCCCTTGCCTACGCGCGGGGTATAGGAGCTACAAGAGCGGGAGTAATAGAGACAACCTTTAAAGAAGAGACGGAAACAGATCTTTTCGGAGAACAAACAGTTCTGTGCGGAGGTGTAACCGCTCTCATAAAAGCGGGATTTGAAACTTTGGTGGAAGCCGGCTACCAACCTGAAGTTGCTTACTTTGAATGTCTTCACGAACTTAAACTGATAGTGGATTTAATATATCAATACGGAATAGCGGGTATGCGTTACTCTATATCTGATACTGCAAAATACGGTGATGTTACAAGAGGAGACAGAATTTATTCCCTTGTAAAACCTTTAATGAAGGATATTCTTGAAGAAATTCAAAGAGGTGAATTCGCAAAAGAATGGGTTCTGGAAAACAAAGCTGGCAGACCTGTATATCACGCTCTTTTGGAGAGAGATAGAGAACATCTTATAGAAAAAGTTGGAGAACAGCTCAGAAAAATGATGCCTTGGATAACCGATAAGGAGTTGAAATGAACCTTACAAGTAAAAGGGATAATCTGAAAAAACTTTATATTCCTATAGGTCTTGCCATAGCCAGAACTGGTATTCACCCTAATCTTATAACACTTGTATCTCTGTTCCTTGGAACGATTTCCGCTTACTTCTTTTACGAAGAAAGAGTTTTAACCGCTGTAGGCTTTTTTATACTCTCTGGACTGTTTGACTTAGTGGACGGTGTGGTGGCAAGGGAAACTGACAGAACTTCCAAATTCGGCGCTGTTTTTGATTGGATAGCCGATAAGTGGGTTGACGGCTTCGTATTGGGAGCTGTAGGGTTCGCTTACGCTTCACCTTTTGTTGCGGTTACAGCTGTAACTGTTTCTATGCTTCACTCCTTTATAAAGCCTGTAACTTACGCAGAAATAGGGTTTTCACGTCGTATAAAGGGAAAGATTGAAGATCCTCTTGAAGGTATAGGATTCTTCGGAAGACCTGAAACCCATATAACACTTATAATTTTCGCACTGTTGGAGCGGGCAGACTTTCCGCTTGGATTGAACTTCGGGATAAAGTTGATAGCTTTTCTCTCCCTTTCTTCTCTTTTGCTGAGAATCGTCTATTTATACAGACACTACGGAAAGGAGTATGAAGAATGAAAAGACCTTACGTAATCATAGTTTCAGAGGTGAGTATAGACGGGAAACTAACCCTTTACAGAGGGGCTTCCAGTAAAGAACTTATGAGTCTTATGGATCAGGAAGCTTACAGGTATTTACACGAAATAAGAGCAAAGGTGGACGGTATTATGGTGGGGTGTGAAACTGTCAGGACAGACAATCCGAGCCTAACTGTCAGATATGTAAAAGGGAAAAATCCTATTAGAATAATTCCCTGTTCAACAGCCAATATTCCTCTTGATGCAAATGTTCTGAATACAGAAGAAGCACCTACTATAGTTGCTGTAACGGAGAAAGCGGATCCGGATAGGATAAAAAATCTGAAAGAGAAGGGAGTTCAAATCCTTACAGCGGGCGATGAGCTAGTGGACTTTGATCTTCTCCTGCCTGAACTTTACAACAGAGGTATAAAAACTCTTATGGTAGAGGGTGGAGCTTCCATAAATTGGGAGTTCATAAAACGCAGAGTTGTAGATGAAATAAGATTGATACATTTACCCGTCATTGTAGGAGGGGAAAATGTTCCTACACTTGTTGGCGGTGAAGGGTTTAAAAAATTGAAGAATATTCTCTACCTTAGACTAAGAGCGCACTTTATCAGAGGGAAACAGCTTATAACAGAATGGGAAGTTGCACGCTGATTAACGATGTGCCTTACCAATTAAAGTTCTAAAATCTTTTATATTACGTTCCTTCAAAAATTCTTCTAATCCTTCTATGACTTTTAAAGGAGCCAATGGATCGTAGAAGTTAGCTGTTCCTATTTGAACTGCACTTGCACCTGCGTATATATGTTCAAGAGCATCGTAGGCAGTTGTTATTCCTCCAACACCTATAATGGGTATTGAATCTTTAAATCTCTCATAAACTTGCCAAATCATTCTGATCGCTATGGGAAGTATGGCAGGTCCTGAAAGACCTCCTGTTCCGCTGGCAAGGGCTGGTTTTTCCCTTTTTAAATCTATTCTCATTCCTACAAGAGTATTAATAAGAACAATAGCATCTGCACCGCTTTCCACACATACCTTGGCAAATTCGGTAATATCCGTAACGTTCGGGGAGAGTTTGACAAGAATCGGTTTTTTAACCTTACTTTTAACTTTCTCCACAAGACTACTAAGAGCTATTAGATCGTGACCGAAAACTATCCCTCCCTTTTTAACATTAGGACAAGATACGTTAAGTTCGTAGGCTACTATTCTTTCCGCTTCTTCAAGAGCGAGACAAACTTCTACGTATTCTTCTTCCGTTTCACCGAATACGTTGGCTATAAAATTAGTATTCAGAGAGATCATTAAAGGATATATTCTCCTTAAGAATTCCTCCACTCCCGGATTTTGTAAACCTATGGAGTTAAGCATACCGCACGGAGTTTCTACAATACGCGGTGGCTCATTGCCCTGCCGAGGTTTTAGAGATATGCCTTTTGTTACTATAGCTCCTAAGCGTGATACATTGTAAATTTCAACAGCTTCAAGACCGTAGCCGAAAGTCCCACTGGCTACCCAAACAGGATTTTTGAAGTTGATTCCGAAGAGTTCAACGGATAAATTCCCCATCTATTTGTTATTTTATAACCTAAATGAGGATTATACTCTTTTCCGGCAAAGGGGGAGTGGGTAAGACAACTCTTTCAGCGGCTACGGGTTATAAACTTTCAGAACTGGGTTATAAAACTATTGTTGTTTCCCTAGATCCCGCTCATTCCTTAGCAGATGCCTTTGATCTTTCAGAAGAGGAAAGGTTCTCCGCTAAAGGATTGCCTATTAAAATAAATGAAAATTTATACATTCAAGAGATAGATATCCAAGAAGAAATAGACAGATATTGGGGAGACGTTTACCGTTTTTTGGAGCTTCTTTTTAACACAACCGGATTAGACGAGGTTTTAGCAGAAGAACTTGCCATTTTACCCGGAATGGAGGAAGTGACAAGCCTGCTTTATGTAAACAAATACTATAAGGAAAAGGAATTTGATGCACTGATTTTAGATTTACCTCCTACGGGGGAATCCCTTAGATTTGTCTCAATGCCTTCAGTTCTAAGATGGTATATGAAGAAAATCTTCAAAACAGAAAGGCTGGTGATGAAAGTTGCGCGTCCAGTAGTAGGAAGACTAACAGATGTGCCTCTGCCAGATGAGAACTACTTCAAGGCTCTTGAGAATTTTTACTCCCGTCTTAAGGGGGTGGACGAAATTCTGATAAATCCAGAAATTACCTCTGTAAGATTAGTTTCCAATCCGGAAAAGATGGTCCTTAAGGAAAGTCAAAGAGCTTTTATGTATTTTACGCTTTTCGGTGTGAATGTAGACGCTATTATTGTTAATAAAGTAATTCCTTCAAACACGGGGGATTGTGATTTTCTCAAAAGCTGGATTAATGTCCAAAAACGCTATATTGAGGAAATAGAGAACTACTTCTATCCTGTTCCCCTTTTTAAAGTTCCTCTACTGGAAGAAGAGGTTTGCGGTAAGGAAAAGCTCAAAATACTGTCAGATTTGGTTTACAAAGATAGAAATCCCTACAGTGTTTTCTTTAAAGAGAAAGCTTATGAAATTCTGCAAGAAGGGCAAGGTTATTTAATAAAGATAAAAGCTCCCTTTTTAAGCAAAGAAAAAGTTTCACTCCTTAAAGGGGAAGAAGAGATCGTAGTCAGGGTCGGAAATTTTAAAAGTCATATTCTCCTTCCAAGGAAGTTGAGAAACCTTGAACCTAAGGGAGCAAAAGTAGAAGGAGGATACATATACGTTAGACTAGGGTAAATTCTCCCTTATAGCTTTACCTATATCCGCTCTGGCTATTATACCTACCAGTTTTCTGCTTCCCCTTTTCTCTACAACCGGAAGCCTTCCTATACCTTTTCCCACCATTATCTTAAGGGCTTCGGAAAGCGTATCCTCTGGAGTGACGGTTTCAACTTCAGTTGTCATTATATCCTTTATTCTTTTCCTTTCCCTTTCCTCAGTAGGTATCTTAAGTATATCACTTCTGGTAACTATACCTACAAGATAATCACCTTCAACTACAGGTATTCCACCTACAAGCTGTTTTTCCATAAGATGATGAGCTTTTTTTACACTGTCTTCAGGATACACTACCACAGCTCTGTTCATAAAGTCCCCTACCCTTAACCTTTCTAGAATAAACATGCCCAGATCACTTCTGTAAGCGGGAGAATCAAATCTGGTATCCAGTTGACTGGGAAAAACTGTATCTTTGGAAGTAAGCAAATAGGTTATAAAAACACTTATCATAGAAGGAACAAGGAGTTCATAACCTCCCGTGATTTCTGATACCAGAATTATATTAGCAAGAGGAGCATTTACAATTCCTGCCAAAAAGGAAACCATTCCTATAATTGCAAAAGAGGGAATATCAACGGGTATCTCAAGAAGATTTCCAATACAGACACCGTATATAGCTCCGAGAAATCCGCCAATTACCAACGAGGGACCAAATATACCCCCAGAAGCACCGGATCCCAAAAGAAAAGAAGTTCCTAAGAACATACCCATCAGACCACTTAAAAGTGTATAGATGCTGTTATACTCACCGTCTAAAACTATTTGAAGCCAGCCTAAACCTCCGCTCACCGCACTGGGAAATAAAAAACAAACAAATCCTGCTAATACTCCACCGATCAGAACTCTGAAGTAAGGTGATTTAAAACCTCCTTCAAATAACTTCCTTAAAAAGGAAAAGAAAAATATAAAGATTTTTACCGCTAAAGCACAAAGAAGAGCTAATCCTGCAAAGAGAAGTATGTCCCCAGCACCTCTTTCAGAAAAGGGTTCAACAGAAACGCTAAATAGAGGTTCAAATCCGTAAACACTGCCGAATATACTATAAGAAACTACAGAGGCAATAAAACTCGGTAGAAGAGCTTGAGCTTCAAAATCTCTTTTGAAGAAAACCTCACTGCTCATTATAGCTCCCGCTAAAGGTGCTTTTAAAACAGCAGAAAGTCCTGCTCCGAATCCTACCGCTATAAGAATTCTTCTCTCCGAGGGAGAGAGACGGAACACTTTTGCTACAGAGTCAGCTACACCAGCACCCATAAGAGCAGAGGGAGAAAGTCTGCCTGCGGGACCTCCGGAACCTATCACCACAGCAGCAGAAAACAGTTTAACAAGTGAGGTTTTCAAGGAGAGTTTTCTTTTTTTATGATACGCTTGAACCACGGCATCTCCGCTCATGCCGTGAGCTTCCTTTGCAAAGAGTTGAATAGGAATTTCCGATATAAGAGCGCCTAAACCTAAAATTAGAGGGAGAAAATAAGCGTGTGAAGATATACTCCCAAAACCACCACTGTTTTCTCCTAAACCAGCAGGTTTAGGTATTTCCAAACCCAAGAGGTTTTCCAATAAAAGATAGCTGAGAACATCAAGTAAAAAAATAAAAGCGAGAACAAAAAACCCAGCCCCTAATCCCACCAAAGCGGGGAAAAAAACGTAGAACCGCAGGAGACTCCAAAGCATAACAAATTAATAATAACAGTGCTATCCGCCTACTCTGAACATTTCCACACGGTGAGTGTTTTTTGAACTGATAATTTCTCTAATTTCCGAGTATCTATCCTCTCTCTCTTCCCAGAAGGACTTTACAATTTGAAGAATATAATCTCTGCCTACGGAATTTCTTATAAGAGATTTTATATCCAGACCTTTATTTGAAAAAAGACAGGGATACAACTTACCTTCGGCGGAGAGTCTTAGTCTATTGCAGTTCCTACAAAAGGGTTTTGTAACAGATGCTATAATTCCTATTTCCTGTCCTGTATCTGTGTAACGGAATTTAAGAGCGGTTTCACTTTTGTGTTCCCTTTCTATCTCTTCAAGTTTGTATTTTTGTCTGAGTTTTTCAAGTATCTCTTCAGCGCTCACAACCTTTTCTCTTTGCCAACTGTTGAGTGTTCCCACGTCCATATACTCTATAAACCTTAAGATTAAATCGTGTTTCCTACAAAATTCAGCTAAATCAAGAATTTCATCGTCATTCACATTTCTGACGACTGTGGTGTTTATTTTTACGCTTTTAAACCCAACTTCCTTAGCACTTTTTATTCCCTCTAAAACTTCCCTTAGAGAAAGGTTCTTCCCTACTATTGAAGCAAACTTATCTTCCCTCAGAGTTGGTAAGCTTATTGTAATTCTCATAAGACCTGCAGATTTTAAATCTCCTATTTTTTTTGAAAGCAGATAGCCGTTTGTGGTAAGTGCAATATCTTTTATTTGTTTCATAGAGCTTATCATTTTTATGAGATTCTCTATATGGGTGCGCACAAGAGGTTCTCCTCCTGTTAAACGGATCTTTTTAACACCGAGTTTAGTTAGCATATCTACTACTTCTCTTATCTCTTCATAAGTGAGCAGATCTTCCCTTTTTAGGAAGGTTATTTCCCTGTCAGGAGGCATACAGAAAAAACATCTGAAGTTACATCTATCTGTAACAGATATTCTTAAATCTCTAAGTTCTCTTCCGAGTTTGTCACAGAGCATATCAAGCTCCTAAGACCCACTTACCCTCACCACAAGAGAAAACTTCCTTTTTCCAAATGGGTGCTCTCTTCTTGGTTTCGTCAACAGCGTAACGACAGGCTTTGAAGGTTTCTTTCCTGTGAGATCCGTAAACTATCACTAAGAAAGATGGTTCACCAACAGGAACAGAACCGAGTCTGTGATGTATAAACACCTCTTTAACACCGAATCTTTCAAGGGTTTCTTCCCTTATCTTTACCATCTCCTTCAAAGCCATTTCTGGATAAGCTTCGTATTCTAGACGGATTACATCTCCGTCTTCTTCCGCTCTACGGGGAACTCCTACGAATATAGAGATAGCACCGCAATTCGGAGGAGTTTTGTAAGAAGTGAGAATTCTTTCTACTCCAAACCATTCATACCCTATATAGATCGGAGGAATCATACCACCCTCCTTTTTATGACATTCATGTCATATATTTTAAGGAAAGTATTGGTTTTGACAAGCACACTCTTTTGTATAATTTCAAAAAATCAAAGGAGGGTTCAGCGTTGGAAGTAGAAACAAGGACCAAAGATGTAAAGTTAATTGATATTATTCAAAGAGCTGTTCACATGGACGCCAGTGATATTCATATAACTTCAGGTGCTAGACCTGCTGTTAGAGTTGACGGGAAAATCTCCTTTCTCAATGACTTCCCCGTCCTCACTCCGGATATGACACAACGCCTTGCTTACTCTGTAATGTCAGAAAGGCATAGAAAAGTCTTGGAGGAGAAAGGACAAGTGGATTTTTCCTTTGGAGTCAAAGACATAGGGAGATTCAGAGCCAATGTCTTTTACCAGAGAGGCTCCGTTGCTTGTGCCTTTAGAAGGCTTCCTTATAGAATAAGGCCTGTTAAAGAGCTGGGGTTAAGCGAGAAAGTTCTTGATCTTTGCCACAGGAAAATGGGACTGATACTGGTTACGGGACCCACGGGTTCGGGGAAATCCACCACACTTGCGGCAATGATCAACTATATAAACGAAAACTTTCCCAATCACATAATTACAATTGAAGATCCTATAGAGTATATATTCCATCACAAGCAGAGTATTGTAAATCAAAGAGAAGTGGAACAAGATGTTTATTCCTTTGCAGATGCTCTCAGGGCTGCCCTTAGAGAAGATCCTGATGTTATTCTTGTAGGTGAAATGAGGGATAGGGAAACAGTAGAAACAGCTCTCAGAGCAGCGGAAACGGGTCATCTTGTTTTTGGAACACTTCATACCAACACCGCAATATCCACAATTACGAGAATAGTAGATATATTTCCAGCGGAACAACAAGATCAGATAAGGGTTCAGCTTTCTTTCACACTTCAGGGAATAATTTCCCAAAGACTTCTTCCCCGTGTAGGAGGTGGAAGAGTCTTAGCTTATGAACTGCTTATACCGAATGCGGGAATAAGAAATCTTATCAGGGAAAATAAACTTCAACAGATCTATTCTCTCATGCAAAGTGGTCAACTGGAAAGTGGTATGCAAACAATGAACCAGAGCCTTTACAGACTTTACAAAGCCGGGCTTGTCACCTTAGATGAAGCGATGAGAACTTCACCCGATATAAAAGAATTAGAAAGAATGTTGGGGCTAAAGAGGTAACTCCTTATGCCTAAGTATAGGGTAAAGGCTTATACAGAAACAGGAGATATTATAGAAGACGTATTTGAAGCTCCGAGTTTTAACGATTTACTTGAAAAAGTAAGGGAGAAAGGCTATCACTTCATAAACGCTGATGAAGTTGTAGAGGGCGCTCCAACAGAAACACCGCAAGAAGAGAAGAAAAAGAAAAGAAAACTGCTCTTAGGAAGGGTAGGAGACAGAGACATAGCCCTTTTCTGCAGGCAATTGGGAGCTATGGTTAACGCTGGTGTAGGGATAATAGACGCTCTTGAAATAGTGGCAGGACAAATGCCCAATAAAAAACTTTCCACAGCAGTTGCCGAAGTAGCAAAGGACGTAAGTGAAGGAATGTCCCTTTCGGAATCCTTAGGCAAGAGAAGAGATGTATTTCCCGAATTGGTTATAAATCTTGTAGCTGTAGGAGAAGAAACGGGGGAGTTAGACAGAGCGCTTCTGAGAGCTTCTGACTATTACGAGAAGTTAGCTATGATCAAAAGCAAAATAAAAAGTGCTTCTTTTTATCCAGTGTTCGTATTGGTAATAGCTACTGTTATAGTTACGGGAATCCTTTATTTTTTAGTTCCCACCTTTGCGGAAATCTACGAAGGTTTCGGTGCTTCTTTGCCCTTACCGACACAGGTTCTTATAAATCTTTCCAATGCTCTGAGAGAAAATATTTTGTATATCATAGGATTCGTTGTCCTTTTCATTTTTATCTTTAGATTATTTTATACAAAGAGTTACAACTTTAGGAAGAGTATCCACAGAGTAATGCTTAAACTGCCAAAATTTGGAGATCTTATAGTAAAAAGCGCTATGGCGAAGTTCGGTAGGACAATGGCTACTTTGTTTGCTAGTGGTGTTTCTATAGAAAAAGCGTTGGAAGTTGCTGGAAAGGTTACAGGTAACCTTATAATTCAAGAGGCGGTAACCAACGTTCAAAAAGAGGTTACAGAAGGACAGGCAATGTGGTCTTCTATGGAAAAAACTGAGCGGTTTCCCAAGCTCATCGTAGCCATGGTAAAGGTAGGAGAAGAGACAGGAAGACTTGATGAAATGTTAGATACAATTGCAAGATTTTATGAAGACGAAGTGGATAGAACAGTTGAAGGACTTATAACCCTTATAGAACCTATGCTTATAGTTGTATTGGGCAGTATAGTAGGGGGGATTCTCATAGCTCTTTATATGCCAATATTCAAATTGGGAGAATTAGTTAAGTGATCAACCCAAGAGACTGAGAATATATTTGAGTCTGTTTTCAACTCTTTCTCTGGGAAGGGTTGATAGGAGAATATCCACTCCTATTCCTTCTAGCCTTCCTGTAAGAGCTATGCGGAGTGTATGCCACACTTCCTTTGGTTTAACACCTAATTCCTTCGTGACTTTACGGGCTAGATCTTTTACCGTTTCAGGAGAATCGGGTTTGAAAACTGAAAGTTTTTTTAAAAACAATTCAATTATTTCCTTAGATCTCATCTGCTTGAGTTTTGAAAGCATTTCTTGAGATATTTCCACTTCTTCCTCAAAGAAAGGTTTTAGTCTTTTTACCATATCTTCCAACGTATCATAAGAATCCCTTGTTCGTTCTAATACAAGTTTCAGATAATTCTCTTCAACTTTATAGCCTGCAGATTTCAAAAAGGGATAGGCGTAATTGACGAGTTTGTCTACAGATAAGATTTCTCTTATGTAAACTCCGTTTATCCATCGGAGTTTATCCACATCAAAAACAGCCGGTGCTGAGTTTACATCTTTGAGATCAAAAATTTCTATAAGTTCCTCCTTTGAGAAAATTTCTCTTTCTGTATTGGGAGGAGACCAACCGAGAAGGCAAAGGTAGTTAAAAAGTGCCTCAGGAAGAAATCCTCTCTCTCTGTAATATCTGACTGAAACTCCGCCGTGTCTTTTGGAAAGTTTACTCCTATCTCTGCCTAAAATAACCGGCAGGTGAGCAAACTTAGGCACAGGAAAATTTAATGCTTTGTATATCAGGATTTGCTTAGGAGTGTTGGGAATATGATCTTCTCCTCTGATCACATGTGTTATACCCATAAGAGCATCATCTACAACAACAACGAAGTTGTAGGTTGGTGTTCCGTCACTCCTGATTATTACAAAATCACCGAAATCTTCTGGATTTATGGATATATAACCCTTTACAAGATCTTCAAAAACAACACTTTGCCCTTCAGGAACTTTAAAACGGAGTGTGAAAGTCCTACCTTCTGTTTTTAGTTTTTCAATTTGCACCTTTGTTAAATAACGACATTTCCCCGAATACCTGTAAGCTATTCCCTTTGCTTGTGCTTCTTTCCTTTCCCTTTCCAATTCTTCAGGGGTGCAGAAACAGGCGTAGGCGTATCCCTCAGAAAGGAGTCTTTCAGCAAATTCCCTGTAAAGAGGGAAGCGCTCGGATTGTCTGTAAAATTCGTCCCATTCAAGCCTTAGCCATTCCAGATCTTCTATTAAAGCCTTTTCGTATTCTTTACGGGAACGCTCTCTATCTGTATCCTCTATTCTGAGAACAAATTTACCTTTATGGTGTCTTGCAAATAAATAGCTGAATATAGCTGTCCTTGCATTCCCAAGATGAAGCAAGCCTGTAGGACTAGGAGCAAATCTGGTCTTTACCATAGTATTTTATCTATTTAACCATGGAACATTACATAGTAACAGAAGCTTCTTCTTTTAGGCTGAATCCTCCAGGTGGATTCCTGATTTACAAAAACCCTTCGGGAACACCTATCAGAGAAAGTCTGATAGAAGGAGAAAAGGTGGATAAGAACATTCCTTACAGCCTTTTAAATCCCTTACAAAGCCTCTTCTTTATGAAATACAAGCAAGGTAACGCTCTTATAACAGCCCCTACTTCAGCGGGTAAAAGTCTCATAGCTTTTCTCTTTATGAAAAGGAAAGGGATAAAAATCTACACCGCTCCCACAAAAGCCCTTGTGTATGAAAAAGCTCTTGAACTCAGAAAACTCTTCGGGAAAAAAATAGATATAAGGACGGGAGATATCATAGAAACTTACAAAAATCCACGCTCAGAAATAATAGTTTCAACTTATGAAAACTTTACATTGGCTTTGAGAAACAAAATTAAATGGGCTACCGAAGCCTGCTGTGTTGTTATTGATGAAATACATCACCTTATAGGAAGCAGAGGTTGGATTTTGGAGGAATTAGTCACATATCTGTTGGAAAGCGCTACGGACATTCTCGGACTGTCTGCTACTTTACCGGGTAGTATAGAACTCGCCAAGTGGATAGGAGCAGAGCTTTATATAGAATCTCTGTGGAGACCCACACCCCTTGAGAGAAAGATTATTCCTTTAACAGAATTTAAGGAAATGGTAAAAACCAAAGATCGGGAAGAAAAGATGGCTTCTAGACTACTCTCTGCTCTTTTTGAACTTAAAAAACCGGGAGATCAAGTTATTCTCTTTGTTCATAAAAAGAATATAGGCTGGAGAATTCTGGAACTCGCAAATAGAGAAAAAATAGGAATTATGAACGAAACAACTCCCTTTGAAAGAGAAGAAAGAGAAGAAAAGGAGATAGCCTTTCACAACGCGGATATACCTAAGGAAGAGAGAGAAGAGATAGAAAAAGCTTTCAGAAAAGGAGAACTTCCTGTTCTTATAGCTACTCATACTCTCGCTTACGGAGTAAACCTTCCCGCCGATACCGTCATTATAAGTGTTAAAGCTTTTTATGAGAGACAAACTTATCGGTGGAAAATATTCCCCTCACAGCTGGATATACTTCAAATGGAAGGTAGAGCAGGCAGGCTCGGTATAAAGGAAAAAGGATACTCTTACATACTTCCCTACGGAGCTAAGGTGCAAACTCTGGAAAGAGAAATAAAGGAAAGTCTTGAGGGGGAATTCAAACCTTTTTTAAAGGAAAGCATAACCAGCGGAGCCTCTTTTAAAGAAGTAGAAAAAATTCTCAGTTTGTTCATTCTCATAGGTTTTTTATACGAAGGAAAGAATTTCAAAAGATTTTTAAGAAAAACTTTTTCCCTGAGAGAGCTGTCGGAAGATATCACTGTTGATAGAATATACGAATATCTCGTTGAGAGAGGATATATAGAGGGTAACAGGCTCAGTGACAAAGCTTTGTTCTGTATAAGATCAGGTATTTCACCTGTAAACTACGAGGAGTTTCTGCGAAGGAAACTTATAGGACTTGAAGATATCGTTGTAGTAAGACCTCTTATATTTGTAAAGCGCTTTGATAGTCTCTACGAATTTGTAAAAGAAGGAAGAAGTTTTAAAGAAGACGATGTCTACGTAAGGAATAAACTACTTCCCTGCGGACGAGAATGCTTGGAAGACAACACTCATCAATTTCTTTTCTACATAGAAGGTCTTACTTTTAAATACAGGAACATTCAAAATCCTCCGGGTGAATTTTCTTATCTTGGAACGGATACTTTGCATCTTATAAGGACTCTTCTTGAGATAAGAAAGCTCGGCGATATAGATTGGACTAACAGGAAAATCTTGAAAATAGCTCATGCAATAAAATACGGACTTACACAAGACTACGCTCCTTTAGGAGGTATAAAGGGCATAGGACATATTAGAGCAAACCTGTTAAAAAGACTTCTCTCTGAAGAAGGCTTAAAACCTCCGGACTTGGGGGAATCTGTTGAAAATTTTTTACAGTATCTCAAAGGCTCACTTGTCGGAACTCTTGAGGAACGCATAAAGGATATTTTGAAAACATACAGATACATTGAAGACAACGAAAAGGTAAACAAGGAAGCTAAACAAATTCTCAGTAGACTTGAAGGGAACAAAGGAGGAATGCTTACAGATGACAGGATACTGAGAACTTTCGGAATGTTTTATCTGGGAGTAGAAGCTTTGAGAATGAAAAAGAAAGATCTTTTAAGAAGGGTGTTGGAAGAATGATCAGTTGCATATTTAACCCAGCTGTAAGATAATATTTATAATGCGGTAGGAGCCGTAGTTCAGCCCGGTCAGAACGCCGGCCTGTCAAGCCGGAGGTCGCGGGTTCAAATCCCGTCGGCTCCGCCACTTAAAATCCTAAGGGGGGATAATTTAAATGGAATACCACGTTAAAGATTTATCCTTAGCAGAGATAGGGAAGAAACGTATAGAGTGGGCTGAAATAGACATGCCTGTTCTCAGAAGTATAAAAAGCAGATTTTCAAAGGAAAAACCGCTCAGCGGTGTAAGAATAGGTGCTTGCCTTCACGTAACTACGGAAACAGCTAATTTGGTTCTTACACTGAAAGAAGGCGGTGCTGAAGTTTTTCTAACAGCTTCTAATCCTCTTTCCACACAGGACGATGTGGCGGCAGCTCTTGTGGAGTATTACGGTATTCCCGTATTCGCTATCAGAGGAGAAGACAGAGAAACTTACTACAACCATCTTAAAGAGGTTATAAAGAGGGAACTTCATATAGTTATAGACGATGGTGCGGATTTGATATCAACCCTTCATAAGGAGTATCCTTTATCAGCAGAAAAGATCTTAGGAGGAATGGAAGAAACCACAACCGGTGTTATAAGACTTAGAGCAATGGCTAAGGAAAAAGTTTTGAGATTTCCTATAATAGCGGTAAACGACGCTTATACAAAACACTTGTTTGATAATAGATACGGCACTGGTCAATCCACAATTGACGGAATTCTGAGAGCTACTAACCGTTTAATAGCAGGTTCCTACTTTGTTGTGGCAGGTTACGGTTGGTGTGGAAAAGGAGTAGCTCTCAGAGCGCGCGGAATGGGAGCAAATGTAATAGTAACAGAAGTAGATCCTATAAAAGCCTTAGAAGCTCGTATGGACGGGTTCTTAGTCATGCCTATGATAGAAGCCGCTAAGATAGGTGATTTCTTTGTTACCGTCACAGGAAATACCTCTGTGATAAGAAGGGAACACTTTGAAGTTATGAAGGACGGAGCTGTTATATCCAACGCAGGACACTTCAACGTTGAAATAGATTTGGAAGCGCTCAAGAAAATAAGTGTAAACAAAAGAGAAATAAGAAAGGAAGTGGAAGAATACACTCTGTATGACGGGAGAAGACTTTACATTCTGGCTCAGGGAAGATTGGTAAATTTAGCATCAGCGGAAGGTCACCCAGCTTCTGTAATGGATATGTCCTTTGCCAATCAAGCACTTTGCGCGGAGTATATAAGAAAAAAAGGAAATTCCTTGAAAAAGGAAGTTTACAAAGTTCCTGATGAAATAGACAGAGAAGTAGCACATCTAAAATTGTCCGCTATGGGTATAAAGATTGACAGTTTAACACCAGAACAAGAAAAATACCTTTCTTCATGGGAATTCGGCACCTAAGTTATCTTGACTATTCCACTTGCGAAGACTTATTTTAACTTTCAATGGCTCAAGAGAATAAAACGGAAAAGGCTACACCTTATAGACGGAGGAAATTAAAACAAGAAGGAAATGTAGCTAAGAGTATTGAAATAGCTTCTTCCCTTACTGTTTTAATCTCTTCACTGATAATATTCTTCAGTGGAGCTTTTATATTCAAAGAAATAGTTCAGTTTATGATAACAATCAGCACTACGGATTCTTCGGCTTTCGGAACATCAGCCATAAACGCCTTGCGCGAATCTTTTCCTAAGATAGGAAGTATACTGTTGCCATTTTTTGTGGTAACTGTTCTTGTAGTTATAGGAGCGCATATAGCCCAATTCGGCTTTGTATTTACCTTAAAACCGCTGAGGTTTAAATGGGAAAGGATTAATCCCGTTGAAGGATTCAAAAAGATGATTTCCCTTTCTACTCTGTTTGAATTGATTAAAAATTCCCTTAAGGCTTTTCTTCTTTTTGGTATAGCTTTACTTGTTCTTAAAGGCAGTGTAGAACTTATCCTTGATTCAGCTCAAATGCCCTTAGCGGAAGGTATAAATTTCATGTTGAAGCTTCTTATAAAGGTAGTTTTAATTTTGGGTGTTATAGCTTTCTTTATAGCCCTTCTTGATTTTGCTTACAAGAAGTGGGAGTATGAACGCAAAATAAGAATGTCAAGGCAGGAAGTTAAAGAAGAGTTCAAACAGCTGGAAGGACACCCAGAGGTAAGAGCAAAGATAAGATCCCGTATGAGAGAAATGGCAAAAGGTAGAATGATGGCGGAAGTTCCCAAAGCAAGTGTAGTAATTACAAACCCAACACATATAGCTGTAGCGTTAAGATACAATGCGGAAAAAGACAAAGCTCCTGTTGTGATAGCAAAAGGAAAAGGAAGTATTGCAGAAAGAATAGTATCCTTAGCACAGTCTTATGATATACCGATTATTAGAAAGTCGGAATTGGCAAGAGCTGTGTATCAGTCTGCAGACATCGGTGAAGAAATACCTCCAGAACTTTACAGAGCTGTAGCGGAAGTTATAGCTTACATTATGTTTAAAAGGAAAAAAGTAGCTGTCTGATTAAACAGAGGTGAAATTAGCTATAGCCCAGTAGAGAGTATCAAGGACAAAGTTTATTTCATCTTCCTTTATAACTAAAGGCATCATTAATACCATTACATCACCCAAAGGTCTAAGAAATACTCCCTTGTCCCTACACAAACGCGCTATTTTAAAACCTGTTCTTTGACCGTAGGGAAAAGGTTCTCCCTTTTCTTTATCCTTCACTATTTCTATACCTGCCATAAAACCCAATTGGCGAACATCTCCAACGTGTTTAAGACTTTGAAATTCCCTCAGTCTTTCTGTTAAAAGTTCTATCTTGGGTTTAAGGCTATCTAAGGTTTTCTCTTCTTCAAAAACTTCAAGATTAGCAAGAGCAACCGCACAAGCGAGGTTATTCCCTGTATAAGTGTGTCCATGATAGAAGTGTTTTGCCTCTCCGAACTCACCGAGAAACGCTTCAAAAATTTCCTCTGTGGTAAGAGTAGCTGCTAAAGGCAAATAACCCCCTGTAAGGCCCTTTCCTAAGCACATGAAATCAGGTGTTATTCCTTCCTGTTCGCAGTAGAACATTGTTCCGGTTCTCCCAAAGCCTGTAGCTACTTCGTCAACTATCATTAAAACTCCATATTTTGAAGTAATATCCCTTACCTTTTTCATAAAGCCTTTTGGATAAGGTAGCATACCAGCCGCTGCTTGAATACCGCTTTCAAGAACTACGGCAATAACATCTTCTCTTTCCTTTAAGAGGTTTTCCAAAAGAGAAAGCAATTCATTTTCAGTAGAAGACTTACAGAACAGATAAGGAGAAGGGAGTTTCAGAGTTTTGAAAATAAGATCTTCATAAGTTCCGTGAAAAAGTTTTATTCCTCCTACTGCAACCGCTCCTAAGGTATCTCCGTGATAAGCTTCTGAAAAAGTTATAAATACTTTTCTTTTTTCCCCTTTGTTTTTCCAGTAGTGGTAAGCCATCTTAAGGGCTATTTCTACCGCTTCCGCTCCGTCCTCGGAATAAAACACTTTTGTCAGACCAGCAGGAGAAATATCCACCAGTTTTTTCGCCAGCAGTATAGCAGGAACATTAGAACTCCCAAGGGTGGTAGTATGAGCTACCTTTTTTAACTGTTCCTCTAAGGCTTTGTTAAGCTTAGGGTGATTATGACCGTGAACATTGCACCACAGAGAAGATATAGCGTCTATATACTTATTTCCGTAAATATCCCACAGATAAACACCATGTCCTTTTTCAAAGATTATGTTATCTTCTTCTCTGTAAACTTTCATTTGAGTAAAAGGATGCCAGAAGTATTCCTTATCCCATTTCTCAAGCACGTCGGGTTTTATATCCATAGCGGGAGATAATTTTAACAAAACACAGTTAAACTTCCTTACATAATTGTCCAAAGCTTTTAATTTTCCCTCCACGGAAAGATCAAGCATTTTGTCCACACTTGTAAGTCTAAAGCCTGCTGTTAAATTTATCCTTTCTATACTCCTTATAGGAAATCCCTGATTTTCTAAATAAATTTTTAATTTCTTCAAGTCGCTGTTAGCCAGAAAGTAATCCACACTGAGAGTAAAACCTCTCTCCACAAAATCTCTAAGTCTGATATCCTCTTGAGCGGTATGTGAGAGAACTATATCTTCTATTTCACTGTTTATTTTTTCCTGTCTGAGCTTGTTATGAAGTTTGCGATAGGTGTCTATTTTCTTATCTATATTTTCCAAAATACGCCTTATGGTTCTGTAACGGGCAAAGTTTATAGATGTAAAGTGTTCTATAAATATCTCTCTCATGAAAAATTGCACGTAAAGATTAAGAAGAGTCTTTATCAATTCCCTTTCATCAGCTTCTATATTGAGTATTAGCTTAGGAGAATAACGCTTTCTTATATCAGGAGGTAAAAAACGGATTACTAAGGGTCTGTAACTTCCTCTTTCTACAACAGCATGAGATCCTTTTGTAAAAGCTTTACTAAAGTCAGTGTAGAAAAATGGACTTTCTGTAATTTCCGTTTTTTCTTTCTTCTTTTCCTTCAACTCCACTCCTTTAGCAGGAAGAACTTCGGGCCTGTGAAATATTACATAGCAAGCGTCGCTTTCTCCTTTCCTAAAACGTTTTACAAGAAAGGAAGTCACTTCTTTTATCTGATCCCAATCTAAATCTTTACCAAAAATCCTTTCAAAGCTTTTTTCAATGGGAAGGTCTTTTCTTATTCCCCTACTACCGGCTACGAAGAGGTGGACTTCCTTACCTTTCTTAGAATTTACAAACTCGTTGTAAGTTTTTATAATCCTGAGAATTAAATCCCCTACGTAACCTCTATCCGTAGTGAGCAGTAAAGTATCTATTTTTTCTTCTGTTCTTAACTCTAAGAGATCTTCTCCATGGATCACCGATAGGGAGTAAAGATGTTCTAAAATTTCCTGAAGTCTGAGAAAGTAAGACATGCGAGAGCTTACTACTGCACTGTATTTTTTGTATCTGTTGATAGCAAGAACTTCCCATACGTGAAGCGTGCTTTTAAGGGCATTTAGAGTTTTTATCCTACTTTTAAAATTCACAGCAATTTGCCACAGCTTTTAAGAAGTAAAGAAAGCTTTTTGAGAGCTTTTCCTCTGTGAGAAATAGAATCCTTTTCCCAAGGTTCAAGTTCAGCCATAGATTTATCAAATCCTAAGGGTTGAAATACAGGATCGTAACCGAATCCCTTATCACCTCTTGGTTCTTCTAAAATTATACCTTCACATTCTGCACTTGCAAATACACCCGCTTCTTTCCCTCTGAAAAACACAACAGCTACAAAGCGCGCCTTTCGGTTCTTCTGTCCTTTCAACAACTTGAGAAGCTTTTTTACATTTACCACATCGGGAGATCCGATCAACTTTTCTTTTCCTCCAAATTCTAAACTGTAAAACCTGCTTGAGTAAATACCGGGATAACCATCAAGGGCGTCAACCACAAGACCCGAGTCATCTGCTATTACCGGTGTGTTAAAGTATTCGTAATAGGCTTCTGCTTTTATACAAGCGTTTTCAAGAAAAGAATTACCTCTTTCTTCCACTTCTATTCTTTCTTCAGGAAAAACAGCTTTTATTCCTTCTCTTTCAAGAATTCTTTGCATTTCTTTGAACTTCTTTTTATTGGTAGTAGCTACTATGATTCTCATCTCTTCCAAAGACTTTTTATTTTTGCCCAGAATCCCGTTTCTTCATAGGGAACTGGCTTTTCTTCGTAGGTAAATCTGTCTAAGAAGTTATCTAAAAGGACAAAACGATCACATACTTTCCTTAAATTGTAAGAGCTTGTTCTTTTAAAGGTAGCGTTCTCTACCCTTTTTCCTATTCTTTGAACTTCCTCAACGGTATATATGAAATCACTATCACCGCTTACCAAAATAGCAGTATCATAAGCGTCTTGAAATGCTAAAGATAACATATCCGTCGCAAGCATTATATCCACTTCCTTTTCAAGAAATTCACCGGAAGGTAATTTTCTGAGACGTGCTAACCTTACCTTTATACCAGATAGAGACAGTTCATCTAAGAATCTCCTTTGACGTAACAGACTTTCCCACTCAGGAGTGCCTTTTTTAACGTCTTTATCCTGAGGAATGGCAGTGTAAAAGTAGGCTCTTACAAGCCGACGGCTTTCCCTTAAAAACTCCACAAGTCTGCTGTAATCTATCCTTATATTCAAATAACGTATGCCGTGAAATATATTAGAACCGTCTATGAAGATCATTATTCTTTCTTCGTTCATAGGCTAAATCTCAAAAATGCAGCAAGCCCGTCTATCTTTTTCTGAAGATGACTGTCAACTATCACTTCAACTTTAGCTCTTTGTTCCAAAGCTTCTTCTATAACCTCATCAACAATATCCTCAATGGGGATAGGTTCCTCATCTACTAAAGGACACCGTGGTTTAAGGAAGACTAAATGGGTCTGCGGACATAGATAACCGGGTTTCTCAAAATCTTCTGGCACAAGAAGAAGTCTTATATTACCAATAGCTACCATGTCTAAAACTGCGGAAGTTCCGTTCACAGCAAGTCCTTTACCCTGAAGCTCTTCAAGTTCCTCTATAAGATATTTTTCCTCTTCCCTGTCCTTTCTCAGTAAAAGATCAACAGCTTTCTCCTTTATTTGAGAAAGTTTTGCTTCCGAGGGATTTACGTCTATAAAACCTATCAATCTTTCCCTTAAATAAGGGTGAAGATGGTTTTCTATTTCCCTTAAGCCCCTTTCCTGCAATCCACCCACTATTAGTTTGTCAAATTTGCTTAACTTCCAGTCTTCAAAAAGAGCGTCAGCGGCTATTTTAAGAATCCTGTGCCATTCTTCCTTAATTCTCATGTGGAATCTCCACTCTCCCAAGGAATGCTGAATCATATTAGGTGCTGCTCTTCTGGAAGGCAGTTTAAGTTGAAACATACCTTCAGCACCCTTAAGAGCAGCTCCACCGCTGTGAAATCTGTGAGATCGTGTTGCCAGAGGTTCTAAGAAATCTATCTTTTCATAAATATTTACTATATCCATTAAGAAATATCTCACGTGTTTTCTGTCCACCAAAAGCACAGCAATTTTACCGAATTCCTCGTCTATGGCTACGATTTCCCTTACAAGTGGATCAGGAGCTATCATGAGCCTGTTTCTGTAAACATAGGGCAGTTTTATAACTTCAAAGAGATTTTTAGCTGAGCAAGAAAAAATACTTATAGCTCCACAATCTTTAAGATTGTTAGGATCGGAAAGAAAAGATTCTATTTTTTCAATATCTTTCTCTATGGATTTTTTTGTGTTTTCCGCAAAGATTCTGTTCTGAATTTCTTTTTTCTTTTTTCTTACAAGATTTTTAAAAATTTTTAAATACATATTGTTTTGTCTATGCTGAGAAGAAAGCTTTAAATACAGAGAAGTAACGTAAAATTCTCCCATTTCAAAGGAGATTAAGGTCTCAAGACTACGCTTTAAATCTGTCATAGTATCCTCCTGAATTAGTATCTACTAAACTATTTTACTTAAAATATTTCTTATATAACGTTCTTTTTCTTTATCATCTTCAGAATCCAATACTCCCACTATATCCCACAGGTTTTTATTTCTCCTTATGTAAACACGTCCTCCTTGAAATCTCAATTTATAAATACCTTTAACGGATTTTAAAGGTTCAGCCTTATTTTTTTCTTTACTAAGAGAGAATCTGAGTATTTCACGTAACAGGGATTTTTTTCTTTCTGGTGTTAATCTAATAAACTCTCCAAGAGCTCTTTGAGAAATAGAAACTCCTAAGGCGAGGAAAAAATCCATGTATATCTCTTCCACTTTTTCCTCTTTATGACGAAGCCTTTTTATTTCCTCTTCAAGGGATTCCACTCTTTCTTGTAGTCTTTTTCTTTCCTGTAGTAGTTTTTCCTTTTCTTCTTTGAGCTTTTCACTTTCATCAGTGTAAAGATCCACTAACTCCTGAAGTTGGATTAATTCTTTTATAAGTTTCTTTCTTTCTTTTCTTAAACTGGAAAGCTCTTTCTTTCCACCGTTTATTTCCGATTCACTGCGGAGTATATCCAATAACTGGAATAGTCTTCTGTTGGTTTCCAGTAATCTGTTTTCTTTTTCTTTATATTCTTTGAGTTTATCTTGTAATTCTTTCAGCTTTTCTTCAAGTTTTTCTTTTCCTTCACTATTTCCTTCCTCTTTTTTTTCCTCTTCAAGATTTTTAATTTCCTCCTTTAAAAGGCGCAGTTGGGTTTCTATGTATTCCCTTTCTTCTCTGACTCTGTCTATCTCGCTAAGCAATTCTTCTCTTTCCTTTTCTATTCCTTTTATTTCTTTTTCTGTAGGGGATTCCAAAAGGGCAAGAAGAGCAAAGGTAAATATAACAGGCGGGAGATCTCTTACCACTATCTCTAAGCTTCTGAAGTAAAAGCTCAAAGCTATTATCTGAAAAAAGAACAGATAACCTATCCACTGGACCGTCCTATGACGTTCCCCGAATAACCAACTTATATAAAGAACGGAATTATAAGAAAGAACGAGAATTATATGATGGATATCTTGCGGAAAGAGGGGAACAGGAGAAATTTCGTATTCTGTTATATACCATAGTAAGAAATTGTAAGAAACTATAAGGAAAAGAAGTATAAAGGTTTCCCTCATGAAGTAAAATTTAAACCCATGAAGAGGATTTTGATCCTTCTTGAGGAACTTGTGGAGGATTCTGAGTTCCTTTATCCGTATATGAGGTTTAAAGAAGAGGGTTTTGAAGTAATTTCAGCAGCTCCTCTTAAAAGGGAATACAGAGGGAAAAAGGGAATGACTTTCTACCCTGATTTTGCTCTTAAGGAGATTCTTCACGAGAGTTTTGACTGTATCTTCATTCCAGGAGGATACGCACCAGACAGACTTAGAAGGTATCCGGAAGTTCTCAATCTTGTTAAAAGACATTACGATGAAGGGAAAATAGTGTGTGCTGTTTGTCACGGTCCGTGGGTTTTAATCTCCGCAGGTATAGTGCAGGGCAGAAAAGTCACAGGTTTTTACGCTATAAAGGACGATATTAAAAACGCCGGTGCTTTCTATACAGGAGAAGAGGTAGAAGTAGATAAAAACCTTATAACGGCTACAGATCCCTCTTCTATGCTTAAAATGATAAAGCTTGTTATAAAAAAACTGTTGAAAGAAGAAGAGGATAAAAAGTGATCTTTATCCTGTATTTACTTATATGTATCTCCCCATCTTTTGGCGGTAAAGTAGCTGTTAGCATCTTTCCCTTCTACGATCTTGTAAGGGAAATAGCTGGCAAAGAGTTTACGGTAGAGGTTGTAGTTCCTCCTAAGGCGGATTATCATGTATACGAACTTACAGCAAAGGATCTTCTAAAACTCCACAAAGCTGATATTGTTTTCATCAGTGGCATACCGTTAGGCTATTGGGAAGAGAAAATAGAGAAAATAGCTGGTGAGCGGGCTGTAAGACTTGTAAAGAATCCAAAACTCAACGATCCCCATATATGGTTATCTCCGAAGGAAATGATCCGCATAGCAAAGATCGTAGCGGACACCTTTGAAAGAGAAGATCCTGAAAGGAAAGAAATTTACAGGGAGAGATTGAAGAGAGTTGTGAATATACTGAAAAGCTTAGACAGAGAATATTCAGAGGGATTAAAAAACTGCAAGTTCAGAATCTTAGCCACCGTTCACCGATCCTTAAGTTATATAGCCAAAGATTACAAACTGAGGGAAATATCTCTGTCTTTTAAAGATATCCACAGTGATATATCTCCCCACAGTATTCTCTTATTTGTAAAGGAAATAAAAAAAAGAGGAATTTCTCATCTAATAGTTCCCTTAGGAGAGAAATACAAAGTTGCGGAGGTTCTAAGCAAGAAATACAATTTAAAGGTATATGAAATTAACATAAAAATAATACCTACAATTCAATCATCGGATTACTTCTCTGTTATGCTTGAAAACTTGAAAAAGTTCAAGGAAATACTCCAATGTATGTAGTGGAGATAAAAAATCTTTACTTTTCCTACGATGACAGTTTTCTTGTTTTAGACAATGTAAGTTTAAATATTAAAAAAGGAGAATTTGTGGGACTTATAGGTCCTAACGGAGCTGGAAAAACCACTCTTTTTAAATTAATTTTAGGATTGTTAAAGCCTTTGAGTGGTTTAATAAAACTCTTCGGAACAGATATAAGAAATTTTAAAGATTGGAAAAGGATAGGATATGTGCCTCAGAAATTGAATTCCGATTACTTTTTTCCTGCTACTGTGGGTGAGCTTCTTAACCTTACAAAAGGCACTCGGAAGGAAGAGATAATTGCTCTATTTCACTTAGATTCCCTCCTTGAGAAACAGTTTCTTAAACTTTCCGGAGGACAACAGCAGATAGTCCTCTTAGGGCTTGCTTTATCCACCGATCCAGATTTACTTCTCCTTGACGAACCGACTGCAGGTTTAGATGTTCATTTTCGTAATCATATAATTCATACTTTAAAAAATTTCACAGTAAAAGAAGGAAAATCTGTAATTATGATTTCTCATGATATAGGATTCATACTCAACACGGTGGATAGAGTTTTATGTCTTAACAGATCACTACAATACCAAGGCAATTCAAGAGATGCGATAGGAGTAATAGAGAATATGTTCGGTATTAGAGAGGTAAAAAGTGGAATTTCTTAATTACGATTTTGTTCAAAGAGGAATTCTAACAGGACTTTTAATCGGAGCATCTTCCGCTGTTGTAGGTGTTTTTTTAATTTTAAGGCGTATGGCATTTTTAGGAGCAGGTCTTTCCCATGCTGCTTTTGGAGGAATAGCTTTGAGTATGATAATTGATGTTGAACCTTTTCTATTAACTGCTTTGTTTACTGTTACAGTAGGAAATTTAATACAGCTAATATCTTCCAAAAGAAAAGTGCCTGCAGATGCGGTTATTGCCCTTTTCTTTTCAGCAGGAGTTGCCTTGGCGGTTATTCTACTGGGAATTTCAAAAAAACTCAGTGAAAACGTCTTCGGTTATCTTTTTGGAAATATACTTATGGTTACAGAAAAAGAACTAATTATTTCTTTAGCAGTTGCCAGCTTTGTAGCTTTGTTTGTTGTGTTTTTTTATAGAAACTTAATCCT
The DNA here is from genome assembly GCA_026981975.1 of Aquificaceae bacterium. Taxonomy (GTDB): domain Bacteria; phylum Aquificota; class Aquificia; order Aquificales; family Aquificaceae; genus Hydrogenivirga. The sequence continues at coordinate 175,432 of JALSHV010000015.1, forward strand.
TTTAACTTTCAACGAAGAAATCGCAAAATTAAGAGGAGCTCATATCAATCTTATAAATCATTTACTTATATCTGTAGCTTCTCTCACAGTGGTAGTATCAATAAAAGCCGTAGGAATAATACTTTCATCTTCCATGTTAGTTATTCCAGCTCTTATAGGATTGATAACGGGTAAAAGCTTCCGTAGTTGCCTTTTTATCAGTATGGCTGTATCCTTTTTTTCAGTTTTAGTAGGAATTTTTATCTCCCTGTATTATAACCTACCGCCAAGCGGATCCATTGTAGGAATTATGGTGTTTTTATTTGCTATTACTTTTGTAAAGAAGATTCTCAAGTAAAAGATTAGTTTTGAAAGATTATGGAAGGCAAAATAGTCAAAGGTCCTTTCTGGAAGGAGCCGGTTAAGATTACAAAAGCGGAGTATATTGACGAACAACATCTTCACATAATAGGATCAACCCTTTATTCTAAGGAGTATGTTGATGACATACTTGATAAAGACCAAATTAAAGCTCTTAAGATAATTGATGAAACAACGGACTTTTCCTACCCATCTAAGCACCTATTCTACTACCTGGAGGCTCTCAGGTTCAAAAACGCCTCCCTTTTTGATCCTCTTTTAGCGGTTAGTGTTTCCAAAATTCACCCTCTTCCCTTTCAGATAGAAGCTGTTTATGGGTATATTCTCAAACAACCAAAAATCAGGTTCCTGATAGCGGACGATCCGGGGGCGGGAAAAACCATAATGGCTGGACTCGTTATAAAGGAGCTAAAGCTAAGGGGACTTGTAAGGAGGATTCTTATAGTGGTTCCCGGGCATTTAAAAGATCAGTGGAAGAGGGAAATGAAGGAAAGGTTTAAAGAGGTATTCGTTGAGTTCAACAGAAGTTCTATAGCGTCACATTATGGAGAGAATCCCTTAGAAAGAAACGATCAGGTTATAGCTTCCATTGATTTCCTCAAACAGGAGGATATTCTTCCTATCCTCAACAGCACTCACTGGGATCTGGTAATCGTTGACGAAGCTCATAAAATGTCCGCCTACAGATACGGTGATAGTGTTCAGAGAACACAGAGGTATAAATTGGGAGAGGTCCTTTCAAGAAACTCCGACCATCTACTCTTTTTGACAGCCACACCTCACAGAGGAGACCCTGAGAACTTCAGACTCTTTCTTGACCTTCTTGTTCCGGGTTTTTTTGCAAAGCCAGAAATGATAGAGGAATCTCTAAGAAACAAGGACAATCCCCTGTTTATCAGAAGGCTCAAAGAAGACCTGAGAGACTTTGAGGGAAGACCAATATTTACAAACAGGTATCCGAAAACCGTAAGGTTCAATCTTTCGGAAGAAGAACAGGACCTTTACATAGAGCTTACAAGGTATGTAAGAGAGCAGTATAACAAAGCCATGTCCGATCAAAAACACAAAAACATAGCCTTTGCCTTGATGATACTTCAAAGAAGAATGGCGTCAAGCACATACGCACTGGCGAGATCCTTAGAAAGAAGGAAGAAAAGACTTGAAAAACTCCTCTCAAAGGAAGAAAAACCGATAAAGGTTTCCCTGCCTGACCTTGAAACTGCAGAAGACCTTGAGGAAGATGAAAGGTGGAAAAAAGAAGAAGAGTGGGAGACGGTAAGCCTTGCAAAAAATCCGGAAGAACTGATGTATGAGATAAAAACCTTAGAAAAATTGATAGATAAAGCTTACGGAATAATTAGGAAGGAAAGAGAGGTAAAACTCCGCGAGCTTAAAAAAGCTATTGAGGAAGGCTTTAAAAAGATAGAGGAAATGAAGGGGAACCCTAAGATTCTGATATTCACCGAATCAAAGGATACCCTTGAATACCTCGTGGAGAAGATTAAAAGCTGGGGGTACAGCGTTAACTCTATACACGGCGGTATGAGCTTGGACGAAAGAATTAGAGCAGAAAAAGAATTTAGAGATGAGACCCAGATAATGGTTGCAACAGAAGCGGCGGGGGAGGGAATAAACCTTCAATTTTGCCACATAATGATTAATTACGACATTCCTTGGAATCCCAACAGGCTTGAGCAGAGAATGGGAAGGATACACAGGTATGGACAGCAGAAAGATGTTTATATCTTCAATCTGGTGACAGAAGATACTGTAGAAGGAAAAGTTCTCTCCAAGATGTTTGAAAAACTTGAGGAAATTAGGGACAAGCTCGGAAGTGACAGGGTATTTGATGTCATAGGTGATGTTTTTAAAGGGAAGAATCTTTATCAGCTCATCATTGATGCCATAACAAAGGTTAAGACCCTTGACCAAGTCCTTGAGGAGATGGATATTAAGCCGGACGAGAATTATCTCAAAAACGTAAAAGAAGTTCTGGGCGAGTCCCTTGCAACAAGATTTATAGACTATACAAAAATAAAGGACATAGCTGAAAAAGCCAAGGAATACAGACTGATTCCCGAGTACGTAGAGGAGTTT
>JALSHV010000016.1 GCA_026981975.1 Aquificaceae bacterium
AAGGATTCTCTACAACAACAACCTACGGGACTTCTTCATTTTTTCAGTTCATCAAGAAGAACCGCTCTTGCGTTGGATATGTTTATGTAAGCGGATATAACACTACAACGAACATAGAACTTGCAGGCGTTAATTCAAGTCCTGTGTTTATGGATCATGGAAATTTACACTCTTCTGAAGCTCTTGTTCTTCACCTCTGGAATGTAGACGTGGTAAAGTCAGGAAACGGTCTTTTAACAGCAGGAGATGGAATTTTTGGACTTAAGACAGGTCAAGTTTCCATAAAAGACGGATTAGGAAATGCCCTCACATGGAACAATGTCCTCGGAGGTATCATCAAGGACGTCAACGGCGTCCCTCGGAATGTCATATCCAACCTGATACTCTAAGGAGGTGAAGTGAGATGATTGCGATAATCAAGGTAGGAGATAATATCTACGAAAACATTGAGGAGAAAGTCCTTGAGCCGACTCAGTTTGACCAAGAAGGAAACCCTACAGCCTTTCAAGAAGTTCTCAATCCCGTCCTACCTCAAGACCTCACAGGATTAAAGCAAGCCTTCATAGACACAACCCTCTGGCTCGGAAACAAGAGAGTAAAGGAAGAACTCGCCAAAAGAGACTGGCTTGATTACGGAGATGTTCTGGAGTCCGCATTGGACACAAACGACCCTGACAATGCGGAAGCTAAGGCAATCCAAGCATGGTATAAGGCTTACTACACCGAGATAGATAATGTGATAGCTATTATTAATGGAAAACAGAAGATAGATACACTCCTTGCCCTTGACCTGAAAGCCCTTGAGGAGCAAGCATTTCAGAATGCTATTCAGGTAGCACCCTTGCCATGAGTTTTGAAAAAGCTCTTGAGTTTGTCCTGAAGTGGGAAGGAGGCTACACCTTACACAGAAACCCGACAGAGCCTTACTATACCTTTGCAGGGATATATCAGGGAGCTTATCCGAACTGGGAGGGGTGGAAGCTCCTCAAAGAAGACAACATGGAGAAGACTAAAGAGCTTGTGAAGGACTTCTACCTTATCAACTTCTGGAAGCCCCTAAAATGCGACCACCTTCCGCCGAAAGTAGCCACAGCCCTCTTTGACACAGCTGTCAACATTGGGAGAAAAAGAGCGGTGAAAGGACTCCAGAGAACCTTAAAAGTTCTCCCCGACGGCATAATAGGTAAGGTCACCATCTCAGCTATCAGGCAAAGGAACGAGAATAAGCTCACAAGAGAATACCTCAAAAGAAGAATCGTCTATTACGCAAGGCTCAGCTGTGAGAGGTTCAACATCTACAAAAGGGGCTGGATCAATCGTGTCTTTGACCTGATGGAATTTCTGGAGGTGTGAGTGATGCTTACGGGGATAATAGCAGGAGCTATAGGCAAGATAGCGGACATAGTGGATCAATTTGTTGAGGACAAGGACAAAGCCTTAGAGCTCAAGACCCAGATAGAGAAAGAGCTTCTCAGTCTCAGAAGTCAGCTCCTTCAGGCTCAGGCACAGATAATAACAGCAGAGACAAAGTCCGAGAGCTGGATAACTAGGAGCTGGAGACCTATAACGATGCTCACCTTTACAGCCCTACTTGTTGCGGACTGGCTCGGGTTTACCGCTCCTAACCTCACTCCCGAGATGAAGGCAAAACTCTACGACATCATCCAGCTTGGACTCGGAGGTTACGTGATAGGGAGGAGTTTTGAGAAGATAACCAAGGAGATAAAGGAACCTATCAAGGAGCTGGTAAAGAGGAAAAGACCCATGCTTCATGAGGAAGACTACTTCTGATTTGATTTTTCACTTTTGTGAACCGAAAGTGGTAAATTTTTTGAAACACGAGAAAACCCTAAAATGGAAAGTGAATTTACCACTTTTAAAACCCAGATTTATCAACAACTTATAAGAGCAGGGGTGTAAATTTTTTTTTAAAATTACAAACACATCGGCGGGGGTGGGATTTGAACCCACGGCAGGGCTTGAACAACCCTGCAAGGGATTTCGAATCCCCCGCGTTCGTCCGCTCCGCCACCCCGCCTTGGTAATTTTAATTATAGATATACCTTGAACCTGCCCGTATATTAACCGATACTATTACCTATGATTCGTAGACTTTCAGTTGAAAAATTCAAACTAATCAGAGGTATAGAAATTGAATTCTCAGAAGGGCTTAACGTTATTTCAGGAGAAACAGGAACAGGAAAGTCCATGACACTTTCCGCACTTAGTTTTGTTATGGGAAAGCAGGGAAAATACGAGGAAGGAGATACTGTAGAAATAGAGTTAGAAAAGTCAGGAGAATCCTTATTCCTACGAAGGGAAGTAAGAAACGGCAGAAGCCGATACTTTATAAACGGCAGAAGCACAACTGCGGGAAGTGTTAGGGAGATACTTCAAGATAAGATTTCCCTTCAAGGACAAAATGAATTTATCAAAATAAAGAGATCAGACTTTCAAAGAGATTTAATAGATTTTTTTGCAAATCTTGTAACCCTAAGGAAAAAAGTATCAAGGCTTTACATTAAAATCCAAGAAAAACAAGAAGAACTAATAAAGCTTCTTGAATTAAGAGATGATGCTTTAAAAAGAAAGGAGTTTATAGAATACAGAATAAAAGAAATTGAAGATGTAGGAATTTCCTTAGAGGAAGAAGAAAAAATAAAAATGAAAGCAGAGATATTAAAAAAATCGGAAACTTTTCTTAGAAATCTTCGCTTAATTTTAGATGTTCTCTACGAAAAAGAAGGTTCAGCCTTTGAAAAAATAGGAATGGCTCTTAAACATCTCAGGAATTTAGAGCATATAGATCAGTCTTTAATATTATTGGACGAAAAACTTATAAACATAAGAGACTCAATAAAAGAAATTTATTATATTCTCAAAGAAAAAGACTTTGAGTTGTCAGAAGAAGAAATTGATACAATCAATGAAAAATTGTTTCAAATACAACAACTGGAGAGAAAGTATGGTAAACCTTATAGAGAAATTTTAAAAGAAACTGAAGTATTAAAAAGAGAGCTTATTTCCTGTTCAGAGATAATAAACAAAGTAAATCAACTTAAGGAAGAAATAGCCATCTTAGAAAAGGAATATCAGAAGGTATGTACAAAGTTAAGTGAAAAGAGAAAGAAATCCGCTCCACTACTTTGCAAAAAAGTTATGGAAATCTTAAAGGATCTAAACCTTGAGAGAGCTGTATTAGATATAGCTTTTAAAAAAGCAGAAGCAGGTAAATACGGTTGTGATAAGGTTGTTTTTCTATTTTCCTCACACGGGGAAAATCTTCAACCTTTGGATAGAGTAGCCTCTGGTGGTGAACTTACGCGGTTATACCTTGCCATCTCCCTTATACTTCCGCCTACTAAAACTTACGTTTTTGACGAAGTAGAAGCGGGAATAAGCGGAGAAGCTTCCCTAAAACTGGCAAAACTTCTCAAGAAGTTATCGGAGAAAATGCAGATCATAGTGGTAACTCATTCAGCACCTCTATGCGCTGCAGGAGATAAGAATTTGCGAACTTTTATAGAGTATATAGGAAATATTCCCTACGTTCGTGTTGATACTTTAACAAAAGAGGAAAAGCTCAAGGAAGTAGCACGTTTAATGGGTGCTACAACAGAGAACACCCTTAAAGGAGCTGAAGAGCTGGTAAGTATAGTCAACAAATGAAAAGAGAGTTTTCCGCAGGAGGAGTTTTACTAAAGGATAATAAAGAAGTTTTACTAATAAAAAATCCTTCTAATGTATGGACTTTTCCCAAAGGTCTTGTTGAGAAGGGTGAATCTCCTGAAGAGACAGCCATGCGGGAAGTATTTGAAGAAACAGGTGTAAAAGGGGACATCATTGCTTATCTCGGAGAGATTTCCTACTTCTATTACTTTAAAGGAGAGAAAATTTTTAAAAAAGTTAAATTTTACCTTATGAAATACGTATCAGGGACACCTAAGCCATCGTGGGAAGTAAAAGAGACTCGGTTCTTTTCTTTAAAAGAAGCAGAAAAAGTCTTACAGTATAAAGGGGATAAAAAAATATTTAAGAAAGCTCTTGATATGCTAAGACCATAACTTTCCGAACTCCTGAAGTGGTTGATTAGGTAATGGATTAACATCTAAGGGAGCGGTTATTCCCTTAAGGAACCTTTCCATACCAGCACGAGCTACCATAAGGGCGTTATCAGTTGAAAGATGAGAAGGAGGAATACAGAGTTTTATACCTCTTTTTAAAAATTCCTTCCTAAAAACTTTCCGTAGATGACTGTTAGCTGAAACTCCTCCAGCTACGACAAATCTTTTAACACCTGTCAACTCTACCGCTTTTAAGCTTTTGAGCAATAGAGTTTCAACCACCGCCGACTGAAAAGAAGCTGCTATGTCTTGAGGTTTTGCTTCCGGATTTTTCTCAAGTAAATGCATAACTGCTGTCTTCAATCCGCTAAAGGAAAAGTTAAGATCCTTACTGTCTACCATGGGTCTGGGCAAGCTGTAGAGATTCCTGCCTTTTTGAGCCAATCTGTCTATTGCGGGACCTCCCGGATAATCCAAGCCAATCATACGAGCTACCTTATCGTAACACTCTCCTACCGCATCGTCCAAAGTCCCACCTAGAAAAACATAACGACTGAAACTCTCCACCAAGAAAAGATCTGTATGTCCTCCTGAAATTATTAAGGCTAAAAAGGGATATTCAGGCTCTTCTTGCATAAAAGCGGAGTATATATGAGCTTCAAGATGATGGACAGGGACTAAGGGTTTTTTCAAGGTGTAAGCTATTGCTTTTGCAAAGGATACTCCCACCACTAAGGACAAAATCAATCCCGGTGTTAGGGTAAAAGAAACGAAATTCACTTCTTCAGGAGATACACCGCTATCTTTTATTAATCTGTCCAATAGTGGAATAAGGTTTCTAGTGTGTTCTCTTGCTGAGAGTTCTGGAACAACACCACCGAAAGGAGCGTGTTTTTCAGCTTGGGAAAGGAGAATATTCCCCAAAATACCCTTTTTAGAATCAAAAAAAGCCAAAGCGGTTTCGTCACACGACGTTTCAACAGCAAGGGTTTTCATGCAGCATTTTTGTAACCGAGTTTTGCCCTTAGGACTTCTATAGCCTTACGCAGTTGAATGTCTATTTCAGGCAGTAATATCACCTTTTCACCGTTCCCTTCTATTCTCATTTTCCTGACGGTTTCTGCCAACTTTTCCCATGTTTTGGAATCCATTTCTACTTTTACATCGGGAGTTATTCCCTTTTCGTGTATAAGCCTACCCTTGGGAGTATAGTAATATGCTACTGTTAGCTTAAGGGCGGAGTTGTCCTCAAGAGGGATTACATTCTGAACTGAAGCTTTACCGAAGCTTTTCTCTCCTACTATTACAGCCCTTCCGTGATCTTGAAGAGCGCCCGTTACTATTTCTGAAGCACTGGCAGATCCTTTGTTAATTAAAACCACCAGCGGAATACGAGAGGGTATAAGAGGATCTTCCTTGGCGTAGTATTTCTCTTCATCTCTTCTTCCCTTTGTGTAAACTATTAACTTTCCTTCAGGCAAAAACAGATCGGAAACTCTTACAGCTTCGGAAAGTAATCCACCGGGGTTGTTTCTTAAATCCAATATTAAACCTTCCACCCCTGAGTTTATAAGTTCTTTAATAGCTTTTTTCAAATCTCGTGCGGTGTAGTGTTGAAATTGAATTATCTTTATATAGCCTAAGTTCTCATACTTCGTGTATTTTACACTCTCTATACGTATAATGGCTCTGGTAATTTCTACCTTTATAGGTTTATCCGCTCCTTTTCGCATTATCATAAGTGTAACTTTTGTTCCGGGTTTTCCTCTTATCTTTTTTACTATTTCAAGAAGGGTTTTACCAAAAGTATCTTCTCCGTCAACTGCTACTATTATATCTCCTGCTCTTAACCCCGCCTTGTAAGCGGGTGTTCCTTCTATAGGAGACACAACTATTGGCCTTCCTTTTTCCATGCTTATTTCTATCCCTATACCTCCGAATTCTCCTTCAGTTTCTTCCATGAACTCCTTATACTTTTCAGGAGGGAAAAAGGCTGAAAAAGGATCTAAGGAAGTAAGCATTCCGTTTAAAGCACCGTAAATTAAATCTTTCACATGGGGTTCTTCTACGTAGTAATCTTTGACTATTTTTAAAACATCTGTAAAGAGTTTTAGATAGGAATACTCATCTTCCTTGGAAATACTCTTGGAAGCTCCTATGAGCAATCCTGCAAAGAAAAAGGAACTTGCTATTATAGGTATGAGAAATCTGCTCATTTTGTCTCTCCCTGAAGGAGTTCTATTTCCTTAATTTCTTTTATATAAAAACTCACAGTTCCTATTTCGGATCTGGAGAAACAACGTGTATTAGCAGACATTTCAAACTCCTCAGCTTTACCATTAAAGGTTACTTTCAATTTAACTCTTTCTTCAGATTTGGAAATGAGGGATATCTTCTTAATGGAAGAAATAGGAATATTGTAATTAAGAGTTCCTTTTTTAAAACTTAGAATACCATTCTTCCCACAACTCAATCCTCTAAGGGTATGAACAACGTTCTGTAAATCCTTAACGCGAATCCTCACATTCCCAAGCTCTTGCGGAATACCTGCGGATTCTGACATTCCATAGGCTAAAGAGATTAAAATAAATAAACATACAAAAGATCTTTTCCTAAGCATTTTTAATATTCTATATCAAAAGCCTTTCCAGCTCCCGCCGTTTTATTATTTCTATGTAACCTCTCTCCGTGTTTATGAAACCTTGTTTTTTCCATCTACTCATTATCCTTATAGCGGTTTCTACGGTGGTTCCAGTCATCTCCGCTATATCCTGTCGTGTTAAAGGGAGTCTTATAACTATTCTATCGTTCTTTTTTATCCCTACCCGATCCGCGAGCTCTAACAATATTTTTGCAATTCTCTCCTCAACTCTGCCAGAGGCTATACTCTTAAGGATCTCATAAGTGTTCAGCAGATTTGCCGTAGCATCACAGGTCATCTTTATAGCAACAGCAGGATACTTTATTGCAAGGTTTATAAAATCTCTGTTTGATATATACACAACCCAGCTGTCAAGAACAGCCATCGCTGTATAGTAAGTAGCCTTAGGAGCATTTCCCCATTCTATCCAACCGAAAACATCTCCGGGGAATACAAGCCTTACTATGATAGTCTTTCCGTCCTGTGTTTCTTTTATTAGTTTAACCAATCCCTTTACAAGTATAAAGATACCCGGTTCTGCATCTTCCTCAAAAAAAAGATAGTCTCCTTTTTCATACTCCTTTAAAGTCATGTAAGTAGCGACTTCCCGTAATTCTTCAGAACTTAGGGTCTCAAAGAGATGTATTTTTCTTATAAAATCAAGCTTTATATCTTCCGGAGTTTTCCTCTTTGAAGCAGTTCTTTTTCCCATCCTCTTCCTCCTAGGCGAACTGTGGGTTCAAAAACAACGTAATCGGTGTGGAATCCTACCTTATTAGTCCCGCCGAAGGTATGATTATCTCCCAAGGCTACGTGGACAGTTCCCAAAATCTTCTCCGCTTCAAGAACATTATCCGCCCTGGAAGCCTTGGGATTGGTTCCCACACCGAATTCCGCTATAAATCTTGCAAAAGGCATACTTTTAAAAACTTCCTCTATAAAGTATCTGTAATCTTCAAATCCTTCTATGCTTTCCACTCCTCCTTCTATAAATTTAAAGGTTAAAGGTCTTTCAAGCTTTCTATCTGGCGCATACAGAATCACTAACTTACCGTAAGCCTCTGTTTCCAAAGGAGCTATAAAAGCTTCACCCGCCGGTAAGTTACCGTAATCTCCGGGATTGTGAAACAGACCCGTATCTGCGAATCCCTTTCTTCCCTTTACAGAAAACTCAAGTTCTGTTCCTTGATCTGAGTGAATATAAACCCATTCAGCTTCGGTAAGAATATCCGCTATATCTTTACTCAGTTTTGAAATATCCTCCCAGTTAACCGCCATTGAAGTTAAAAACATAGAAGGATCAAAAAGAGGCATAGAAGCGTATCTGGCACCGAATACTTCTGTAAGTGATTTTCTAAAAAAAGTATGGGTAGTGGAAAAATAAGAAAAAGCCACCACAGCCGATGGAACATCTTCACTTTTCTCCTTAAGAATATGAATTACCCGTTCTGAAGGAAAGATATCTTTTTCTAAAATTCTTTCAAAAAGTCCTTCTTCTATAAGAGAATTTACTGCACTGTTTCCAAATGTTAAACGCCATAGTTCTTCCGGCGGTTCTTTACCGTGCATCTTTGTGGATTTGTAAATCGTATACTTTATTTGATCTGTAAGTTCACTTGCTACGCTTACAAAATCTTCCATAAGTTCTACAAGTTCCTTTTTTTCTGTATCAGTAAAGAGCAATAAGGATTCTCCTTTTTGAAGATTCAGATTAACTGTTAAGAGATCCTTAATCTGTTTTTTAAACATCACATAATTAAAATTAAAATAAAAATCAGGGTAACGGTAGTCCTCCTAAACCTCCCAGCAGATATTTTAGATAATCCTCGGAAAAGTTTAATCCCGCTCCTAAGAAAGCTCCCCTAAGTTTGTCGTTAAGCATATCGTCCCCACCGAATCTGGTGTATAGAGGTCCTACTAAGCGCAGTTGAATTCCTATCTGTAGATTGGGATTGAGATCTCTCTCCCTGGGCCTGTCCTTCCTGCCAGTATCCCAAAGATCCGAGTATATCCTTACCCTTTTGTGAGGAATAAGATCAAAACCCACACCGCCAGTAGATTCCTTCAATCCTGCTCTTATCGTCAGGTAAGAGTTTTCTCCTATAAAGAAGTTCTTAGCTATTTGAAGAGTAAGCTCAGGCTTGAATTCTTTTTTAACGATTTCATCACCTCCTATGATCTGCTCTGTATACACTCTACCTCTGGAATCCCCTACAAGTTCTAAAAGATAATAAGTTGTCTTCTCAGGTTGAATCCTGAGAGACATATAACCCTTTGCATCTCCTTGAGAGTATCCCTCTCCTCCAAAGCCTACGTATATACGTGTTTTCGTTATAACTTCTCCAGCTTCACCGAAAAGCTTTGCTCCCTTAGTAACACTCTCATACAGTTCATCGTCCGTTATCAGTTTACCCACCGTTCCCTTTCCGCTTTCTATGGTAGAGAGAATGTTGTCTAACCTTTGTGAACTCCTGCGCAGTTTTTCCGTAATATCTGAAAGGTTTGAAAGAGTTTTTCTTAAATCCTGTCTGTTTTCCGAAACGATTTCTTCTAACTGAGAAGAGAGTTTGTTCAAGTTCGCAACCATAAGAGGCAGTTCCTTTTTTAAATCCTCAGAGAGATCTCTCATATTAGAGATTAAACTTCTTAGATCACTACGGTTTTCAGCAACTATATCTCCAAGTTCATCGGTAAGTCTTTCCATAGAAGCTATTGCAGAGGGAAGAGTTCTGTTTAGATTTTCCGTTAGGTATACCATCTGAGTAATAAGTGATCTTAGGCTTTCTCTGTTCTCCTTTGCTATTTCTCCAAGGACAAGTGTAAGTTCCCTCAAGTTGCTCAGTGCCTTTTTTAAGTTCCGCCTATTCTCCTCAAGAAGCATACTGAGATTTTGAGCAACTTCTCTGAAACTTTCCGCTGTTTTTGTGAGTTCTCTTATAAGTTTGTCAGTGTCAGCTGCTTCCTCTGAAGATATTATAGATTCTCCTTCTTTAAGCTCTCCTAACTCTGGATTACCTGGTTTTATCGCTAAATATCTATCTCCCATTAATCCCAGAGTTCCTATTTGGGCGGAAGCGTCCTTGTAGAGTTTAAATCTCTCTTCAACTGAAAATTTCACCTTTACTCTGTTTTTTTCAAGATTTATTTCAGTCACTTTACCCGCTCTTATGCCTGCTACACGAACCTCAGCTCCTACTGATAACCCCCCTACATCGTTGAAATAGACAGTATAGCTTTTTGTTTTGGGTTTAAAAAGAGGAATTTCCCCAAAAGTAATTACAAGAAAACCAAAAGCAAAGGAAGTAATCATTACAAAAATTCCAAGTTTTATCTCCGTAGTTAATCCCATCTAAAAATATATTAATCTAAGATCTTTATAAGTTTTTCCATACCAACAGAAGCTCTATCCCTTATTGATATATCTGTGTAAGGTGTAATAGGAGTCTCTTCGGGATTTATTTCTATGATCTTTGCTCCGCGGGATTTTGCCACGAAGGGTAGCTCCGCTGCAGGATACACTTGAGCAGAAGTTCCTACAACAATAAAAACTTCTGCGGAAACAGTGCAACTGTAAGATTTCTCAAGAGCTTCTTTTGGAAGCGGTTCTCCAAACCAAACAACAGCGGGTCTTACAAGTCCCCCGCAATTTCTACATCTCGGCGGTATCTCTTTAAGAGGTGTTTTCTCCTCTCTGTATCGCACACCGCACTCAAGACATTTTACTGTCCATATATTTCCGTGCAACTCAATAACTTTCAAAGATCCAGCTCTTTGGTGGAGACCGTCTATGTTTTGGGTTATAATCCACAAATCTTTGTATTTCCTTTCCAGATCTGCCAGTATAAAGTGAGCCTTATTCGGTTTTGCATCAGCTATTAATTTTCTCCGCCAATCATACCATTGCCATACAAGCTTAGGATTTCTCTGGAAGGCTTCTGGAGTTGCCAGATCCATTGGATCGTATTTATTCCATAAACCGTCCTTTCCTCTAAAGGTAGGGATACCACTTTCAGCGGAAATTCCCGCTCCTGTTAAAACAGCAATTTTCATAACAAATGTTATAATATAATGAACTTCCGGGTTTTCAGCTTCCATGGAAACAGCTGTTATTCTGTGTGCGGGATATGGAAAAAGATTAGGAAAGGAAATCCCCAAGCCTTTAATAAAAGTAGCTGGTAGAGAGATTCTTTACAGGACCGTTATACTACTAAAAAAAACGGGAGTTAAAAACTTTATTTTGGTAGTAAATCCTGATAATAAAGAGAAAATAGAATCCTTCATTAGGAAGCTCGGAGTTAAATACAAAATTGTTCTCAATACAAATCCCGAACGTGAAAACGGCTATTCTTTACTGCTGGCAAAAGACTTTGTAAAGGAGGAAACATTTATTCTCACAATGGGAGACCATATTTACTCCGAGGAGTTTATAAGAGAAGCTCTTAACGGAAAAGGGATTGTGGTTGATTATAAGCCTCTTTACACAGATGAAGAAGAAGCTACAAAGGTTTTTTGTAAGAATGGAAAAGTTGAAGATATAGGAAAGGGTATAAAGAGGTTTAACTGTTATGATACTGGTTTCTTTTTGTTAAACAAACACATTTTCTCTGTTGCAGAAAAGCTGATAAAGGAAAAAGAACCTTTGACCCTTAGTGAAATAGTCAAACAGGCACAGATAGACTGTTATCCCGTTGTAGGTAAGTTCTGGACTGATATAGATACTGTTGAGGATATAAAAAAAGCGGAGAAAAATCTACTTAAGCTATCCATTAAGAGTGTAGGAGACGGTTTCATATCAAGAACACTGAACAGAAGAATATCTCTTTGGGTATCTGAAAGACTTATAAATAGAATAACTCCCAACCAAGCTACTTTTATTGTATTTCTTATAGGGGTGCTTTCCGCAATAGTAGCTCTTTACAGTCCCGCTCTGGGTGGAATTTTGTATCAGCTAAGCTCCACACTTGACGGAATAGACGGGGAAATAGCAAGAGCCAGCATGAGAACTTCCAAATTCGGTGGCTGGCTTGATTCCGTTCTTGATAGATACGTAGACTTTTTATTCTTATCTGTTCTTGCCCTTCATTTAGAACCCTTAGGTGCTATGTTAGTTTGGGTTTTACTAGCTATTTTTGGTTCTCTAATGGTAAGTTATACAACCGAACGTTATAAAGGAGCTTACAGAGAAGATGCCTACGAAGTTGTGAAAGAACTGAACTATCTACCTGGTAAAAGAGATGAGAGAATCTTCTTTACAGCTTTAATGTGTCTTTTAGGTTGGGTTGAACTGTTATTCATCGTATTAGCTTTAGTTACAAATTTAAGATCTTTGTTTACTCTTTACTTTATATGGCGCAGAAAGGGAAAAGAATAGCGCTTAAGCAGTTCTTTTATTAGCTCTTTTGTATTTTTCAAGTTCGTTAAAAAATTTGTTAACCGCTCTAACAATAAGCCTTCTGGCTTCCTTTTTACTTTTAATGTTGAAATCTTCCATAAAGGTTTTAATATCTCCTTCAAAATACCTGTTAACAATTATATCCCTCAAGGGGGGTTCAAGCCTGTTTATAAGATTCTCTATATCAACAGCGTATATAACAGCACCCTCAAAGTAAGCTCCTCTGAAAAGCTTTCCTTTTTCCTTACAAGGATACAGAAGCAACTTAGTAGAAGGTTTCAAGACACCGTTTTTACAGTTCTCATACCTATCAAGGACTTCCCCTATGATCCAGACTTTATAATGATAAGGTCCTATTGCTTTCATATTGTAAACTTAATCAGTTTTGTATAAGATTCCTTACTTTTTCAAGATCCTCAGGCTTTTCTACATTGGCAACCTTGACTTCCTTTACCGTTTGAAGAACTAATTTAGAAAGAACATTGCGAGGTCCGATCTCTACAAAAGTATCAACTCCTTTACTTACCATATACTTAACACTCTGATACCACTTTACAGGTAAAAACAACTGCTCTTTCAAATTCTCTCTGATTTCAGCAGCTCTTGTGTGTTCTTGGGCTGTGCGATTTTGAACTACAGGAATAAGAGCATGCTTGATGGGCGTTTGAGAAAGTTTAATCCCAAGAGCCTCAGCTGCAGGTTTCATTAAAGAACAGTGAGAAGGAACAGAAACTTTAAGAGGTATCACCTTGGCACCTCTGCTTTTTGCAAGTAGTCCAGCTTTTTCTACTGCTTTCCTCTCTCCCGATATAACAACTTGATAAGGAGAGTTGTAATTAGCAGGTTCTACAACTCCTAAGTCCTGTGCTTCTTTGCAGATTTCCTCTACCTGTGCGGGGGTTATTTTAAGAATCGCCAACATAGCTCCTTTTCCTTCAGGAACCGCAGACTGCATATACTCAGCCCTACTGTATGTAAGCCTTACAGCAGAGGATAAATCAATACAACCTGCTACTAACAAAGCGGTGTATTCTCCAAGAGAGTGTCCCGCCACGTAATCTGGTTTAGGTAATCCCTCTTCTTCCATGACTCTGTATATGGCGTAAGAAGCGGTCAGCAATGCTGGTTGTGTGTAAACTGTGCTGTTAAGTTTGCCGTTGGGATCTTTAAAGATGGTTTCAAGAAAATCCGTTAATGACATTCTTAAGGCGTGTTCCGCTGTGTGAAAAACTTCCGCTGCTTGGTAAAATTCTTTGTAAAAATCGTAAGCCATTCCTACGTATTGAGATCCCTGTCCGGGAAAAATGTAAGCAAGCTTTCCCATATACTTCTATTTTAACCTCAGTTTAGTAAAAAACCTTTACAGTTGAAAAGTTACCGTGCTTGCTAACCACTATCCGCTGATGGAATCTCTCCGCCAAATCGGGGAGATGAGAAATGATACCTATCATTCTGTTTATTCTCTGCCTTACAAGTTCCAGTATATCACTTACCCTTTCTCTGGTTTCTTCGTCTAAGGAACCGAAGCCTTCATCTATGAAGAGACTTTCTAATTTAGCGGATAAAACATCACTTATACCCAATGCCAACGATAAACTGGCAAGAAACGTTTCCCCTCCGCTCAAACTTTTCACGTCTCTTTCAGTTCCCTGAACTCTATCCACTATAACTAAATCTCCCGCAGAGTTAAGAACAAGTTCGTAGTTTTCTACTATACTGCTTAGATAGTAGCTCGCTCTATCTGTAATACGCTTTAACATAAGAGATGAAACAAAATCTTGAAGACGGTCGCTTTTTAAATCCTCTTTTATCTTGCCGTAGATAGAAAGAGTAGATTCCAGCTCTTTTATACGAGATACGATTTCCTCCCTTCTGTTTATAACGTTTTCTACGTATTTAAGTTCTGCTTCTTTTTCTCCCAACTGTTTCTGGAGTGATTCTATGAAACTTTCCAACTCGCCGAGTTGTCTGGTCAACTCTACGGTAGGTGGAACATTACTGTAAGTATGAACCTCTTTTTCCATCTCCCTTAATCTTTCCTTTACTGTTTCAAGCTCTCTGCGAAATGAGTTAACTTTATCCTCCAAATACACAAGCTCTTCTTTTTCAAGGAAAAGTTCCTTGATTGTGCTAAGATCATCTACTATATTGAAAATAGGATCTAACTTTTTTAAAGTATTTTTTCTGTTTTTTTCTAATAGATTAAGACGCTTCTTCAGTTCCTCATACCCTACCTCAAGAGCTGTCAGTTCAGTTTTTAACTTCTCTTTTCCTGTTTTTAATTTTTCTTTTTTTTCTTCTAATAAGGAAATGTATTTTTCAAGCTCTCTAACTTCCGATTCAATGCAAGTGTATTTTTGTTTTAAATCATTAATATTTTTAACTTCATCTGTTAAGGTTCTGATATACTCTTCTTTTTGGAAAAGAGTTTCTTCAAGGGATTTAATTTCCGCTTCAAGCTTGAGTTTTTGTTGAAGAATATTTTCTCTTTTCTTAAGAAGCTTTTCATAACCCTCCTTGTATTTCTTTAATCTTTCCTCTAAATTTTTTTTCTTCCTTCTTTTTTCTTCCAATATTCTAAGCTTATTTTCAATATCTTCCGGTATCTCTTCTGTTTCCAAAAAACACTTTATTCTTCTTTTTTCCTCTTCTAAGGTGCTTATTTGAGCGTTAATATGTGATATCTTTCTCTCACAGTTGATTATTTCCTTTGATATTTTTTCTCTTTCCTCTTCAGATACGCTGATAAGTTCTTCCTCTTCCTCATCTTCTATTTGTTTGTAAGGATTCCCGCAAACGGGACAGGGATTACCTTCTTTGAGTTGATCTCTTATGCTCCTTACGTAAAATCTAAAGCTTTGCTCTTTTATTAATTTCTCTTTCTCTTGTAAAGTTTTAAGTTCTTTTAAAAACTTTTCTTTTTCTTTTTTTAAAAGATTAGATTCTCTTTCAATATGTTTAATTCTCTCTTTTTTTTCTACAAGATTCTTTCTCCTCTCTACTAATCTTATAGTATCTACGTATTCTTCTTCATCATAGTCTATACTTATTATTTCCTCTTCTGTTTCCTTTATCAAAGTTTCTCCTTTTAAAATTCGTTGCTTGATATTTTCTAACTCATAAACAGCTTTTTTTAGATTTTCTCTTTTAGTTCTTACTTTTTCCTTTAAGATTTCCATGGAAATAAATTCCTTTTCTGCAAGTTTCAGTTTTTCAAGTTCCGAAAGTTTACTTTTTATATTTTCTTTTATATACGGTATTTCTGATATTTCCTTTTCTACTCTAAGGAGTTCATTTTCTATTTCCTTTAGTTTATTTTTAACTTCATTTATATTTTTAGATGTTTTTTCTATATCAGTCAAATGAAGTTTTAACTCATCTTCAATTTCTTCAAGGTGATGTAGATAAGGAATGTAAGGAGCTATATCTCTTGAAAGTTTTATTTTTTCTTCCAATTTTTGTATTTCCTCTTGTTGACTTTCTAGATCTTTAAGCCTATTTAAAAACTTTATCTTTTCTTCTTCTTTTTTATCTCTTTCTTGGGCTTTGTGCAATAAACTCTCAAGAGATTTCTTTTGTTTTCCTAAGCTTATCAATTTCCTTTTAAGTTCTTCTATTTCCTTTTTTAATTCAATTTTCTTTTCTTCATTGATTTCCTTTATCTCATCATAAGATCTTTTCAAAGCTGTAAGCTCTCCTTCTAAACTTTTAAATTGTTCCGAAGCGATTTGACGGAGTTTTTCAAAAATCTCAAGATTCATAAGTTCCATTAAAATCTCCCTTCTTTCTTTTGGAGAAGAGGGTTTTAGAAAACGGGAAAACTCCCCTTGTGGAAGTAATATAACACGGATAAATGTTCTGTAATTCAACCCTGTTATCTTCTCTACCCATTCCTCAACAGCAGCTCCTGTAAGGTTTAATCTTTTGTTTTCTTCATAGACTCTTACACTACTTTCTTCTGGCTTTGTTCTAAAAAAGCGTTCTATACGGTATCTTCTACCTTCTACGGAAAAATCCAAAGCTACTTTGAGTTTAGAAGCTCCCTTAGACAGAACCGCCCTGTGAGCTTTTGAAGAACCATAGCGTGGGACTTTACCGTAAAGAGCGTAGGTTATTGCATCTACTATACTTGTCTTACCAGCTCCTGTTTTTCCTTGAATTATGAAAAAATTTAAAGGTTCAAAGTCTATTATCTGGGG
>JALSHV010000017.1 GCA_026981975.1 Aquificaceae bacterium
AAGGATTCTCTACAACAACAACCTACGGGACTTCTTCATTTTTTCAGTTCATCAAGAAGAACCGCTCTTGCGTTGGATATGTTTATGTAAGCGGATATAACACTACAACGAACATAGAACTTGCAGGTGTTAATTCAAGTCCTGTGTTTATGAATCATGGAAATTTACACTCTTCTGAAGCTCTTGTTCTTCATCTATGGAGTGTAAATATAGTCAAATTAGGAAACGGTCTTTTAACGGCAGGGGACGGAATTTTTGGACTTAAGACATCCCAAGTTTCCATAACAGACGGGGCGGGTAATGCTCTTACGTGGAACGATGTTCTCGGAGGCATCATCAAAGACGTCAACGGCGTCCCTCGGAATGTCATATCTAACCTGATACTCTAAGGAGGTGAAGTGAGATGATTGCGATAATCAAGGTAGGAGATAATATCTACGAAAACATTGAAGGGAAAGTCCTCCAGCCCACCCAGTTTGACCAAGAAGGAAATCCCACAGCCTTTCAGGAAACCTTTAACCCTGTTCTACCCAAAGACCTCACAGGGTTGAAGCAAGCCTACATAGATACAATCCTCTGGCTCGGAAACAAGAGGGTCAAAGAAGAACTCATGAAAAGAGACTGGCTTGATTATGGAGACGTTTTAGAGAGTGCTATGGACACAAACGACCCGGATAATGCAGAAGCTGTTGCAATTCAAAATTGGTATAAAGCTTATTACACAGAAATTGACAACATCATAGCTACTATACAGGGAAAGCAGAAGATAGATACACTCCTTCAGCTTGACCTGAAAGCCCTTGAGGAGCAAGCATTTCAGAATGCTATTCAGGTAGCACCCTTGCCATGAAGAAAGAGCAGTGGGGTGTTATGCGAAAGGTAGCGTTCTGGCTCTGGCTTATGAAAGAGATATTACTTTTTTACTTCGCTATACCTCTTCGTCTTTTGTTTTCTCTTCTTGTGGCGTTTATGTGGAAACCGGCGTTCAGTTTTAACCAGAATTTGTTGGAGGACAACGGAGACCCGCATGAAAAGTATAGGGAATATGTAAAGAGCTTCAACCCTTACGAATATGTTCGCTATGCCTCCCTTGATCAGGCAAAATTCCTCGGTATGTATCTTGCTGTTCATCCCTCCGAAGAAAATAAGAAGCTTCTCATGTCTTACATAACAAAAGATGGATACTTTACACGCAAAGCTTTTGACCGTGTGGGAACATGGTCGGGAGACATGACAGCGGGGTGGCTTTATGCCTTTACTTCCTATCTGAGGGAGGGGCTGATAGACGAAACCGACATTGTTAAGTTCGTATATGCTTGCCGTAGAGCATTTTTTGAAAAACCTTACTGCCAACACATGGGTCTTGGGGAGGAAGCGGATAGAGGGTTTCTATTCAGATGGTGGTTTGTTGGACATGATTTTGTCGTTCTTCTTGCGGTTCTGACCGTGCTAAAGCGTATATCGGGAGAGAAGAAGTGGGAAGTTCTCTACAGCATTTTCAGGTTATTGTCCTTTCCATGGATAGACCTGTTTCCGGAATCCTCTATACAGAGAGGAAAGCTTTTCTGGGTATCGTGGTATGCCTCTCATTCCAGAGCGGTCCTGGCCTCTGCAGTTTTAAACATTGATCCAGAAAACAGGCTTTTTAAGAGAGTGCTCAGAAAGACATATGAAAAGCACAGGTTTTACAACCCTGATATAGTCGCCATTTACTCAAAGCATTTCGGATGGGACCAGAACAGGAAGGAATTCGCAGAGACTTGGCTCAGAGACTACACAGGGAATAAAGCTCGCAGATTTCTCCCGGAAGAATGGAGAGTTGAATACATACATATCAAATATTTGTTGAAGAGAAGAAACATCAAAGAGGCAAAGTTTGTCGCTTCAAGGTTCGTTCTTCCTACAAAGTTCAGGAACAACGAATATCTCTGGGAAAAGGATGTCTTAGCAGAGTCATTCGGAACAAAGAGCCATTTGGATTACATGCATCTTTACAAGCTCTGGAGGGATGCTCATGAACAGAGCAAGGCTAAAACATATTCTCATCAGGCACGAAGGACTGAAACTCAAACCCTATAGAGACAAGGTAGGCAAACTCACCATAGGAGTCGGGAGAAACCTTGACGACAGGGGCATAACCGAGGATGAGGCTCTATACCTTCTGGAGAATGACATCAGGATTGTTGAAGAAGAACTGGATAGAGTCCTGCCCTGGTGGCGTGAGCTGGATGATGTAAGGCAGGAAGTTGTCGTAAATATGGCTTTCAACCTCGGAGTTCCCAAGCTCCTGAAATTCAAAAACTTCCTCAGAGCTTTAAAAGAGGGCAATTACGGGCAAGCTTCAGAGGAGATGTTGAACTCTCTATGGGCAGAGCAGGTAGGAAGAAGAGCTAAGGAGCTGGCATTGGCAATGAAGAATGGAGACTACCCCTTTGACGTTCCAGAGGAGGAAGATAAGCTTCTGGAATATCTGAATAAAAAGGTCTGGAGAGAGGTCAATGAAGGTTGGTGAAATATTCAGGGAGAAGGAAGGCAAGCTTTCATTCGGAAGGGTAATAGGCACTGTCCTTGTCTTTTTCTATCTTGTGTGGGCGACATATCTGACGTGGGAAACGAAAAAGCTTATTGATATTCCTACTAACCTTGCTCTTTTAATAGGAACTTTATACGGAGCAAACAAGCTCAGGGAGGCAGCTCGTGATATTGCTAAGTAATCTCAGGCTAATAGGCTTGTTAACGGTTCTCTCTATTATTGTGGGTCTTTCTTTGTCCGCATACCACTACAAAAGGGAAGCGGAGCACTTAAGTCAGTATGCGGAGCTTATGAAAGATAGGTATCAAGACGCTCTTGCAAAGCTTGAAAGCCTGTCTGAGGAATGCAACAGAACAATAAAGTTTCTACAGGAAGGCTGTTCTGAAAAGCTCAGGATAGAGAGGGAAGAATTCCGTAAAAAGCTGAGAGCCTGCCAGAAACTCCTTGAGAGGAGGAACAGGCTTGAGGAAAAGCTTAGGGATATTGACCGTCTTTAGTCCGCTTATTTGGGGAATTTGGGGATGTGCTGAGAAAGTAGCGGAAAAGCCCGTTTACATTGAAAAACCTGTAGTAGTAGAAAAGCCTGTATATATTAAGCCTGAACTTCCGCCTTTACCTAAAAGACCAAAGCTTACCGAGGTTAAGTTTGAGAGAGTAGGAAGATATTATTGCCTCACAAAAGAGGAAGCCAAGAAGCTCCTTAAGAACATCTACATGCTGGATAACTACGCAAGGGAACTGGAAGGAATTCTGGAGGAGTTTAAGTAGTGGCAAGGGACACGATACATTCAAGGCTTGACAGGATAGAGGAACAGCTGAACAACCACAAGGAGCGGGTTATAGAATTGAAGGTTTCTTTTGGTAAGCTTGTGGAGGACTTAGAAGAGATAAAGGAAGCTTTGCAGGAGCTTGTGGAAGTATCCAAAAAACAGATAGAGCTTCAAACAAAGCAGGATGGGTTATTTAAGGAAGTAAAAACTATTCACAAGAAGATAGAAAATCTTGAGGGGAGGATTGTTAGCATGGAGAAGAATCAATCTTCAAAAACGTGGGACATGCTTAAGATAGCGACAACAGCCCTTATAAGCTCAATACTCACTTTGATAGGGATCGCCCTAAGGAAAAATGCTTGACCCTAACGTAGTTGAGGAAATAATTAAGCTAATAAAGAGAGGTGAAAAACCAAGCAGATATAAGGTAGCGGAGAGATTTGGGATCTCCGAAGCTCAAGCTCGCTCTTATATTGCGATAGCTCAGTATGTTGTAGAGAGGGAAAACGAGAAGAAAGAGGAGACCATAAGCAGGCAGCTGAGTTCCATAAAGAAGAGGGAAGAGAAAGAACGCTTAACTCATGAGTTCTTCCTGAATGTTTTAGAAAAAGCTGTAAGAGAGTTCCCCGTCCCTGACAGGATAAAGCCACCTATACGCAGGGTAAGGTCAGTCGGAGAAGAGGTTGCTGTTATTCTCTGCTCGGACTGGCATATAGGGGAAGTGGTAAGACCTGAACAGGTCTCCAATGTCAATGTTTTTAATGAGAACGTAGCAGCCTCAAGGCTTGAGCTTTTTGCAACCAAGATAGTGGAACTTGTAGAACTCCAGAGACATTACACCAGCATAAACAAGGCTGTTATATGGCTCGGCGGGGATATGGTGAGCGGGGTTATACATGAGGAGCTCAAGGACACAGCAATTCTGCTTGCTGTTGAGCAAACCGCTCTTGCGGGATACCTGATGGCTCAGTTCATTGCTGAAGTATCTACCCTGTTCAGGGAGGTTGTTGTTATTACAACAGTGGGAAACCACGGCAGGTTATCAAAAAAGAGAGCCTTCAAAACTCACACTGTCAATAACCTTGACTACGTAGCCTATCAGATATGTGCTTTCGCTCTCAGGAACTACAAGCATATAAGGTTCTATGTTGATGCGAGTATTTTCAGGTTCGCGGACGTAAATGGCTGGAGGTTCGTGTTTTCTCACGGAGACGAGACAAGGTCATGGATGCAGATACCCTTCTACGGACTCAGAAGAGATTACGCTTCTAAGCAAGCTATAAATGTGTATGTTCATAACAACGGTGACTTGACCGGGGCGGTTCAACCTGTTAACTACAAGGTTATAGGGCATTTCCACACTACAGGTCTTATCCCCGATAATTACGGTTTCATAATCATGAACGGTTCGCTCAAAGGCGTGGACGAGTTTAGTTTTACCAAGGGTTTTATAAGCAGGCCTTCTCAGTATCTTTTCGGTGTTCACAAAGAATACGGGGTAACCTTTAACTATCCGGTGTGGTTGGACAAAGCTAAAGACACTCCTTCAAGGTATGTAGTTGACGTGCCGGATGTATGGGCGGATATGGAAATCTGATGTATATTAGAAGTATGAAGGTAAAAGCGCCGAGGATGGATTTGAAAACTATTTTTGAGATAGCCAAAACACCCGACCAGCTTGAGAAGCTACTCAAAGAACACCACTACATCAGCGATAGTCAGCTCAGGTATGCAAAAAAACTTGTTAGTCAGAGAGTATCACTGCTTAGGAGACTGAAGTGAGATACCTGTCTGTGAATGATATCCTTGCTTTGTATACGAGAATTTTTAAGGAACTCGGCGGAAAGATAGGTTTAAGGGATATATCCCTTTTGGAAAGTGCAGTTGACAAACCCAGAGCTTCTTTCGGAGGAGTAGATTTATATGAGGGGGTTTTGCTAAAAGCTGTTGTTCTTTGCGAGGCTATAATAAAGAACCACCCTTTTGTGGATGGCAATAAAAGAGTAGGAGTTCTTGCCCTTCTTGAGTTTTTGGAAATAAATGGTTATGATACTTCTAAGATACCTGACGATATTTTGTACAATATAGCTATGGGTTTTGCGAGCGGGAAACTCAAAAGGGAAGAAGCGGTAAAGATGATAGAACCTTTTTTGCTCAGTGAATCGTATAGAGCTTATGTAAACCGCATTGTTGAAGAAACACTGGAACTGCTCGTGTCAGAAAAATGTCAGAAAATAATTATTTAGATTCAGGTCAATTGCATCTCAATGGTTTTATGAGATGATAATTTTCAATGTCGGGATTTCTAATCCCCAGGTCGGAGGTTCGAGTCCTCCCGGGCCCGTTTTGGAGAAAAAAACATGAAAATAAGAGATTTTCTCAGAGAAAACAAGTTGTCAGTAGGAGATAACGTTTCTCTCCTTCTGGAGAAATTGAGTATAAAAGACGGAAGAATTTTAAACATACTTGAAGCGGAAATAGGAGAAAAAGCTAAAATGTCAAAATCAAAAGGTAACGTAGTAGATCCTGAAACTGCTGTTGAAAAATACGGAGCGGATACAGTAAGGCTATATATTCTGTTTGCAGCACCACCTCAACAAGATTTTGAATGGTCGGAAGAGGGAATTCAAGGTGTCCATAGATTCCTGAACAGGCTTTGGAATTTTGTAACAGCTCAAGAAGAAAAATTTAAGGAAATTCACTATACACAAAGAGAGCTTAGAAAAGTCAAAGTAAAAGCAAAAGAGTTCAGACGAAAAACTCACAGTATTTTAAAAAATTACATAGAAAGCGTAGAACAGGATTTCGGCTTTAATACAGCTGTTGCGGATATTATGAAGCTCTTTAACGAACTTTCTGCCTTTATTCCTTCCAATCCAGAAGAAAAAAAAGTTTTCAAAGAATCCTTGGATATTTTACTGAAGATGTTGTTCCCTTTTGCTCCTCATATAGCGGAAGAACTTTGGTATAGAATTGGTCATAAAACTTTATTGGCGGAAAGCGGTTTTCCAGAGGTAGATCCGGAAGCCTTAAAGGTAGAAGAGTTAGAAATCCCTGTGCAGGTAAACGGTAAACTGAGAGGAAGGATTAAAATCCCCTACGACGCTTCTGAAGAAACTGCAAAAGAAAAGGCTTTACAACTTGAAAGGGTAAAAAGCCTTTTAAAGGAGAAAAAACCGAAGAGAGTAATATACGTAAAAAATAAGCTTATAAACATAGTAGTATAATTGCAGATAGGAGGAAAGGTTATGGCTCAAGATCCTTCCATTTGGAACTGGCTTCTTTGGTTTTTGAAGATTCTTATCCTTGCCTTTATGGTAGGCATTCCTTTCTTAGTAATTGTAGTTCTGATAGCAAGAGGAATATACAATAGATATCTAAAACGTGCCGAGGCAAAACTAGAGGAGAAGTATAAAAGAAACGAAGGTTTTACTCTTATAGAAGTTTTAGTGGTT
Organism: Aquificaceae bacterium; assembly: GCA_026981975.1. Taxonomy (GTDB): domain Bacteria; phylum Aquificota; class Aquificia; order Aquificales; family Aquificaceae; genus Hydrogenivirga. The sequence goes on from JALSHV010000017.1 coordinate 6,759, forward strand.
CTCATAATTCTTGGACTTATTGCAGCAATAATAGTTCCCAGAATAACAGGAAGAGTTGATGAGGCTAAAATAGAAACTACAAAAATACAAATGAAAGCTATAAAAGATGCTCTTGAACAATACAAATTGGATAACGGAATGTATCCTACTACGGAACAAGGACTTGAAGCTCTGGTAGAAAAGCCATCTTCTCCACCTGTTCCTCCACGCTGGAGAAAATATCTTGATAAAATACCAAAAGACGGTTGGGATAGGGAATTCATTTACATATCACCTGGTGTCAATAATCCTTATGAATTGAGATCAAAAGGTCCCGATGGGGAAGAAGGAACAGAAGACGACATTGACATTTGGAAAATATGAGAGGCTTTACTCTACTGGAAGTCTTAATTGCACTTACTATCATAGCCGTTGCCTTTACTGTCCTATTAGAAATGCTGAGTAATTCCGCAAAGCGTTATGAAAGCACTTCTGCACTTATACAAAAATTCCTTCTGTTAGATAAAAAGCTGAAAGAAAGAGATCACAGAAATTTAGTAGTTGAAAGAAAAAAACTGCCTGATTTCCCTCGTATAAGAGAAGTTATTTACATATACAAAGACGTTTTTTTCATAAAGTATGAAAGAAAAGAATAAAGGTTTTACCCTTGTAGAAGTTCTTATAGTGCTTTCTCTTTTAGGTTTAACTTTTTCTGTTCTATTACTTACATGGGCAAGAGGAATGGATTCCAGTTTAAACATATCAAAGCGTGCTGAAGAACTTAAATCGGAAATCTTACTGTTTTGGGACTTGCAGAGGAAGATATTAGGAGCTAAAAAAATAAAACTATACCGTGGAAATATTTATATGATAACTACAGGAGGTAGTATATACCAAGGAATAGTCAAGTGCGCTTACGTTTTCAACAATGGAAGCCTCTTTTACTATGAGTATCCTTATCCCTACGGTGCTTTAGAGGAAATAGAAGAGGACAAACTTCAAAGAATAGGTAATTTTGAAAACTTTGAAGTTTCCGCTGTAAAGGATAAAAAAGAGTGGAGAGATTACGAAGGCATGCCCGATTATGTAGTGATTCGTTTAAACGATAGGGAGTTTGTCTTTGAAACTCTTAGCAGTTTAAAGTAAATTCAGATCTGTCATGGAAATACCTTCCAGTTGGTGGATCTCAGCAGAGGAAAAGGTTTTTAGTTTAAGGGAAGTAAAAGAACACTTTAACACTCTACTAAAAAACCATTCCAATCCCCATAGACTCCTTTCCTATCTCAATCAGCGAAGGTTTATTTTGCTCCTTCAAATATTAGAACAATCAGAATGCTTGAGAAAGTTCCTTTTCAGACATCCTGAAGTTTTTGAAGAAGCTATTCCGGGTCTTTGGTATGTTTCAAAAGAAAAACAAGATTTCCTTTCAGAATTGGAAAATACCGTAATAAACAACAACTTCTCGGAAAAACTCGCTTACTACAGACATAGGGAGCTTCTCAGAATATTTGCAAAAGAACTGCTTAAATGTGCAAAACCCGAAGATTTACTAAGGGAGTATTCTTCCCTTGCAGATGCTCTTGTTGAAATAGCATACAGAAGAGCTTTTGAGGAAATTACAGAAAAATACGGATATCCCCTTACAGAAGCGGGGGAAAAAGCAACAGCTGTTGTGATAGGCTTAGGAAAGTTGGGAAGTGAAGAGCTTAACTATTACTCAGATATAGATCTTATATTTTTACACTCCGCTGATAAAGGTTATGCTGGTAAAGTTTCTCTAAACGAATTCTTTTCAAAAGTTTTTAAAAGGCTAATAAATTTACTGAGTTCCCAGACAATAGAAGGGAAACCCTTTGAAGTAGATTTAGATTTAAGACCCTTCGGGAAAACGGGACCTTTGAGTATGTCTCTCAGGAGTGCGGAGCTTTACTATGAATCCTACGGAAGAATATGGGAACGGTTTGCTCTTCTCAGAGCAAGACCCGTGGCTGGAGATCAAGAACTCGGTAGGCGTTTTGTAAAAGAAGTGGTAAACCCCTTCGTTTACGCTTCAGCGGATTACAGACTTGTTGAAGAAATTAAACTGATGAAAAAAAGAATATCCGCGGAAGCAGAAAAAAAACTCTTCAAGGGCTACAATGTAAAGTCAGGAGAAGGAGGTATAAGAGAAATAGAATTTACAGTGCAATCTCTTATAATACTGCTGGGGAGCAAAAATCCCTTTTTGAGAGAGAGGAACACCTTTAGAGCTATATGGAAGCTTAATCAAAAGGGAATTTTCTCCGATGAAGAAGCTACCTTTCTTGAAAAAGCTTACGCTTTTATGAGAGCCTTAGAACACCGTATTCAACTCCGGAATTGTCTTCAAAGCCATATACTTACGGAGAGTGAGATTCCTTACTTAGCCAAATTTCTTGGCTACTCTTCTACAGAAGAGTTTTTTGCAGAGTTTAACTTTTACAGAAAAGGGGTTAAATCAATTTTTGAAGAGCTAATACCTGAGCAGAAAAAGGAGGAATTGCAACCAATTCAAATAGCTCTTATAACAGATGACAGTAATTATGGCTGTTTTATTCTTAAACAAAAAGGCTTTAAAGATTCCCGCAGATCATTTGCCCTTTTAGAAAGTTACATTTACGGTAAAGAAGGTTTTAAACTCTCCGACAGGGAAAGGGAAAAACTTCTCAAACTTATACCACGTCTCATAGAAATAGCCTCACGCTCTTCAGATCCCGATGAAACCTTGAAGAATTTTGATAAATTCTTCTCAAATCCCACAGGAAGAAAGGTAATCTTGAGCGATCCGAAAGAGGATTTTCTGGAAGGGCTTTTCAGAGTATTTTCTCTTTCCTCCACTCTTTCTTCTTTAGTAGGTAGAAATCCGGATCTTGTAGAAGATGTCCTTACCCTTTACAGAGAGTATTCCAACAGAGAAAAGTTGGAAGAGGAATTTATTAAATACGAGGAAACCCTTAAGCTTTCACCTGAAAATCTTTTCAGGAGATTTAAAAAGGTGTGGGAAATACGCATAGGGTTAGTTTACATGATGGGGGATAGGAATTTTACTAACCTTATTTCTCTCTTTAACTCCCTAAGTCTTTTAGCGGATTTTCTTTTAGAAAAACTATGGAAGAGAACAGATCTTGATAAAGAAAAAGCAGTTCTGTATTCCTTAGGTAAGTTAGGAAGCAAGGAACTTACCTTCGGTTCTGATCTAGATTTAATATTTTGCTCTTCTGAAAATTTAAAAAAAGAAAAACTTTTCAGTAAAGTTCACAGACTTGTGCGTTTTTTAACCTTGCATACAGCGGAAGGCTATCTTTATGACGTGGATTTCAGGCTCAGACCCATGGGATCTAAAGGAGAACTTATTCCTTCTCTGGAATTTTACAAAAGCTACTTTAAGCGTGAAGGAAGAACTTGGGAAAGGCTTGCATGGACAAGAGCCAGATTTATAACAGGTAACACGGAACTCCGAGAAGAAATGGAAAAAGAACTCCACTACTTTCTTTTTGAAAAGCCATGGGGAGAAAAAGAAAGAAAAGAAGTTTATGAAATGAGAATGAAGCTACAAGATCAAGCAAGGAAAGGAAAAGACATTATAGACATCAAATTTGGGAAAGGAGGAATAGTTGACGGAGAATTTCTTGTTCAATATCTTCTTATAAAAGAAAAAATAAGAGAAAGTTCCATGATAGAGGGGTTTAAAAAGCTTATAGTTCATTACAAAATTTTAAAACCCGCTTATGAAGCCTTTATGTTTTTAAGAATGGTTGAAACCCATCTACGACTTATAAAGGAAAGAGGTAGTTCTGTAATTCAAAATTCCGATATTCCGAGGTTGGCAAAATCCTTAGGAATGGAAGGAGAAGACTTCGTAGAAGAACTAAACAGAAAGAGAAAAATACTGAGGGATATATTTTTGGAATTCTTGGATTGAAGTTTTCTCTTGACATTTCAAGGGTAAGGTTGTTATATTTTTGAGTGCTTTCTACGGGGGTAGCGGTGGAAGGATACGGGGCTATTTTTGTCTTTGCACTTATAGCGGTAATTGTAGGTCTTGTCTTTGCTTTTATGAACGAGTTTATGGGAACAAGAAAGATAGATCCTATGGAAGACTATCCTTACGAATGTGGTGTTCCCGTTTACGATCCGGAAGCAAGAGGGACGTTTAAACAGGGATACTATCTACTGGGATTGCTTCTTATACTTTTTGACATAGAAGTTGCCTATCTGTTTCCTTGGGCTGTCGTTTTTAGAGATATAGGGCTCTACGGACTCATAGAAGCGGTTCTATTTATACTTATTCTTGCTCTCGGTTTCATTTACGCATGGGCTAAGGGAGCGCTCAGATGGCAGACCTAAAGGGAGGTGAGCCATGGCTGTTTTAAACTCCAACGGTTTTGTAACAACCACGGTAGATGAACTCCTCCGATGGGGAAGGAGAAACGCTCTCTGGCCCGTTACCATAGGGCTTGCCTGTTGTGCTATAGAGATGATGCACACAGCCGCTTCACGTTTTGATTTGGATAGATTGGGTGTAATATTTCGTGCTTCTCCCAGACAATCAGATGTTCTTATAGTAGCTGGAACAGTAGTAAACAAAGTAGCACCTATGCTTAAACTGATTTGGGATCAAATGCCGGATCCCAAATGGTGTATAGCAATGGGTGGCTGCGCAAGTGCGGGGGGACCTTTCCCTACTTATTCTACTCTTCAAGGAGTGGATAGAATAATACCTGTAGATGTATATGTTCCGGGGTGTCCACCAACCCCACAGGGGTTGATTTACGGAATTCTTCAACTCCAAAGAAAAATAAAAGAGAAAGGTATAACAAAATACGATAAGGAGTTTGAAGAGTTCCGAAAAAATATCAGGGAGGAAACTGATATTTCGCAGGGAATCGTAACTTAAGGAGAGGTGGATGCCCTGGATTAACAAGGCGACTTTAGAAAGGGTAAAGGGTGTATTCGGGGACGATGTAAAATTCAAAGAAGCAGATTATGCTGTCAGTATAGAAGTTACTTCTTCAAAACTTAAAGAGTTGCTTACACACCTTAAAGATAGAGAAGGTTTTGTTCATTTTGTAGATATGACGTGCATTGACTTTCCTTCAGATCCCCGTAGATTTCAAATTCTTTACATTATCTATAATCCCGCGGAGAACGAAAGAGTCATAGTAAAAAGCTGGACGGAAGAAGGGAAGATCCCGACTGCCTCCGATATATGGAGGGGAGCTAAGTGGGCTGAAAGGGAAATCTACGATATGTTCGGAGTAGAATTCATAGGTCATGAAAATCTTAAGAGAATGTTCTTATGGGAAGGATACGAACATTTTCCCCTGAGAAAGGATTTTCCCTTACAAGGATTTCCAGAGGAAGAACTTCCTTCTCTTACAGAAGTCATGCACGGAAGGGAAGATCCCCCTTCTCACGATTTTGAGCTTTTACATACAAAGGTAGCCACATTAGAAGATCTTGAGAGAACAGAAAAGGCACGTTTGAAAAAGAAAGCTCAGTTAGTTCTAAACTGGGGTCCTCTGCATCCGGGAACTCATGGAACTATATGGTTTTTGTTTGATTTAGAAGGGGAATCGGTTGTTCAAGCGGAAATAATCTTAGGACAACTTCACAGAGGCATGGAAAAGATTGCGGAGAATCTCTACTACTTTCAGTTTTTGCCTTACACAAATAGAATGGACTATATATCCTCAATATGTAATGAGCTTTCCTACGTTACCGCTGTTGAAAAACTCCTTAAGATAGAAGTTCCCGAGAAAGCACGCTACATAAGAACAATGTTTGCAGAACTTCAACGTATAAATTCTCATCTTCTTTGGCTTGGAACAGGAGCTTTAGATCTCGGTGCTTTAACGGTGTTTCTTTACTGCTTCAGAGAAAGAGAAAAGATAATGGATATCATAGAAGGAAACGCAGGTTACAGACTGACAACCGCTTTTCTTAGAATAGGAGGAGTTCATTACGATCTCGCAGAAGGCACTCTTGATGTAGTGAAAGCCTTTGTAAAGGATTTTCCAAAGAGACTCAAAGAATATCACACTCTACTTACAAGAAATCGTATATGGTTAAGGCGAACAAAGGGAGTGGGGGTAATTACTCGGGAGGAAGTTCACAGTTACGGATTGTCCGGACCTGTCGCAAGGGGATCAGGCATACCATACGATATCAGAAAGCTTGAACCTTACGCAGCTTATGATGAAGTTGACTTTGATATTCCAGTAGGAGAGGTGGGAGATGTATATGACAGATACTTAGTCAGAATGGAGGAAATGGCTCAAAGTGTAAGAATAATAGAACAGTGTATAAAGAAACTGGAAAAAATTCCCAAGTCCGCACCTTATATAAATAAGGATCACCCGTGTGTTATGCCTCCGAGAACAGATGTGTTTAACGCTCTTGAGGATATGGTTCAAACTTTCAGAATAGTAGTTCACGGTGAGAAAGCACCTCCTACGGAGGTATTTTCTTCTGCAGAAAATCCAAGAGGTGAACTGGGTTTTTACATTCTATCAACGGGGGAAAGCAAGCCTTACAGGCTAAGGATAAGATCGGGCGCTTTTTACAATTTGTCAATTTTCCCAAAACTTATAGAAGGTGGCACAATAGCAGATGCTATTGCTCTTTTGGGAAGTCTTGATCCCGTAGTAGGAGAAACTGATCGTTAAGAGGGGAGGAAAATGGGTGAATTCTTGGTATCACTGATAGTGGCTCTTATAAAGATAGCGGTGGTCTTAGGAGTCGCCTTAGGATTGGGTGCTTATCTTACCTGGTTTGAAAGGAAATTAGCAGGTCATATTCAAGCGCGTTTGGGTCCCACAGTGGTAGGTCCTTTCGGACTTCTTCAACCTTTAGCAGACGGTCTTAAACTCATGACAAAAGAGTCTATAGTTCCACGCGGCGCAGATATGCCGGTTTATTACCTTGCCATAATGATGGCGGTAGCTCCCGCTCTTCTCCTGTTTTCTGTAATACCCTTTGGTCCCGAATTTGAAATTTTCGGTTATTCCATAAAACCCATAGTAGCTGATGTAAACATAGCTATTCTTATAGTTTTTGCAATGGGTTCTCTTGCAGTTTATGGAACAATATTCTCCGGTTGGGCTTCCAATTCAAAATACGCCTTTATAGGTTCTCTTAGGAAAGCGTCCGTAATAATAGCCTACGAAGTAGTTTTAGGCTTTGCGGTGTTAGGAGTGATTCTTTTAGCTGGAACAATGAGCACAGTTGGGATCGTGGAAGCTCAATTGGAAAAGGGTATATGGTTCATATTCTATCAACCCATTGCATTTGTTCTTTACCTGTTCTGTATGCTGGCGGAATCAGGAAGAGTTCCCTTTGATATTCAAGAAGCAGAAGCGGAATTAGTGACAGGATACAGTGTTGAATACGGAGGAATGAAATTCGGCGCTCTTCCCCTTGCAGAATGGTATTTGAACGTGGTTGCTCTTTCCGCCATAGCTGTTGTTCTGTTTTTCGGAGGCTGGTCTGGTCCGCAGATACTGGGTCCTTTTTCCCCTTACTTCTGGTTCTTAGTAAAAACTTTCGGTTTGGTTTTCTTCGTTATATGGCTTCACTGGACTCTTCCGCGGTTTCAAGCAAGAGATGTTACAGAAGTTGCCTGGAAGATAATGCTTCCCCTTGCCCTTTTGAATATCATAGCAACCGCTGTAGCGGTTTACATAACCGGAGGTTAAGATGGGTGTAAAAAGAGTGAATAGAAAAGATTTTCTTAACCTAATAGAAACCATTTTCTTCTTTGACTTTCTGAAAGGACTGTCGGTAACTCTTAGAAATCTTCTCAGAAAACCTATAACCACAGAATACCCCTCTGAAAAGCTGACTCCGCCCAAGAGATTCAGAGGTGCTCACGGACACTTTGTATGGGACGGTTCAGAGCCGAATTCCCTTAAGGCTATAGAAGGCTATATGAGTTACGAAAAAGGCAAAAGTAGATGTGTAGCTTGTTACATGTGTCAGACAGCATGTCCTATGCCCACCCTATTTAGAATAAAAGCTGTTCAAGAACCAGACGGAACAAAAAGAGTGGTTCGTTTTGAAATGAATCTTCTCAACTGTCTTTTCTGTGGATTGTGTGTAGATGCCTGTCCAGTGGGTTGCCTTACAATGACAGATCTTTACGAGCTTGCGGGATATTCAAGAAGGGAAGCTGTTTTAAAAATTGATAGACTGGAAAACCACGGGGTAGATTTCAAGAAAAGAAGAGATAAAGAACCCGACAGAATTTGGATAGACGATCACCATAGAGAAAAACTCTGGGGGAAAATAGAGTGGACTGGATAGTATTCGGAACATTGGCTATTTGGTTGATATGCTCCGTAGGCGGTGCCATTCTGGTTAAAAATCCTGTCCACTCTATACTCTTTTTTCTTTCAAGTGTCTTAGCAACCGCAGCTCTTTTTCTCAGTCTGGGAGCGGAGTTAATAGCGGGATTACAGATAATAATTTACGCTGTTGCTATTGTTGTCTTTTACGTTCTTGTTATAACTACAATTCCGTGGGAGAAAATAAAGAAATTTGAAGGTGTCTACTTTAAAGAACTTTCCATAGGTTTCCCTGTTGTCCTTATAGTTTTTCTGCTAATGGGATATATGGTAGTTAAAGGTGAATTTGCTCAATCAGTAGGAAAAATTGAAGATAATGTAAGAGAGGTAGGTAAAACTCTTTTTACTTCTTATCTCTTTCCCTTTGAAGTAGCTTCAGTTATACTTTTAGTCGCCATGATAGGAGCTATACTCTTAGGGAGGAAAGAAGAGTGAGTTTAGAAAAAGCCTACTTATTGCTCAGTATTCTGATGTTTTTAATGGGTTTTTTAGGGATTGTAATCAGAAAAAATCTAATAACTATACTTGTTAGCACTGAAATAATGTTAAACGGTGTAAATTTAGCTCTTGTTACTGTTGATAAAGTATTGGGAAGAGTGGACGGTCAGATTTTATCCCTTTTTGTGCTTACTGTAGCTGCAGCCGAAGTGGCGGTAGGGTTAGGGTTAGTGGTTTCTATATTCAGATTAAAAGGTTATGAAGGATCCTCGGAGATAGTTCATCTGAGGGATTGAAAAATGGAAGGGTTATTCGTTATACTTGCACCTCTTTTTGCCTTTTTGATAACAGCCTTTCTCGGTAGGAAAATAGGAGATCTTGCAAGCGGTATTGTAACAACTATCGGAGGTGCTCTTTCTTTTGTGTTTTCACTCTTTACAGTTTTTACTTCTCTTGAAAAACCCTATCACATAAAACTCTACAAATTTCTTCCACTGGAAGGATACGATCTGTCCGTTGGCTTTTACTTTGATCCCCTATCCTCCATCACCTCCGCAGTGGT
>JALSHV010000018.1 GCA_026981975.1 Aquificaceae bacterium
TTAGAGTGTTGGGGTGGACACCGAGCATCTTTGAAGCCTGTCCTATCTTGTAAGCTCTCACGGAGGATAAACTAACACCATAAGCACAAATTGTCAAGTATTGTTAGAAAAGTGGTTAACAGTTAACTACCCGACAGCCTAAAGGAAACCATCATTAATGCCCTGAAAGAGGGAGGTGAAGAAGTTAAAGAAATGCTGAGAAGTTTTCTCTCCCAGATAGACCTTGAGGATCGCCCGATCCTCTAAGAAGAATTTTTGAAAAAATTTACCACTCTTGTTCAAAAAAATTTACCACCCAAACATTAGAATATTCTAAGCTTCTTATAGTCTTTGATTTTCAACCATTTCCTCTGACACGGAATTTCACGCTATGTCACGCAAAAACACGGAATGTTAACATAATGGGTGGTAAATTATTTTTTAAAATTACATGGGAGCTACAATGTGTTCTTATACAAACGACGCTGACGGTGACCGTGTGCCGGGTATAAATAGATGTTGGAATGCTGGTGGTGGACAGTATCAAACATTAGGTATAGGCATACAACTGGGTGCTTCTTTTAACTTTGGTAATTTTCTCTACGCAGGTATAACGTATCAGTCTCCCGTTTCCATGACGTATAAAAGGGTTTTTGATTCCAATGGTGATGGTCAGTTTGAAGATCTTAAACTTACCCAGCCTCAGGAAGCTGCTCTTGGTATAGGTGCTCTCCCGTTGGATAATTTCAAAGTCGGTTTTGATCTTAGATGGATAAATTGGAAAAATGCTGATGGCTATGGGGATTTCAAATGGGATAACCAGCTTGTATTTGCTTTGGGTGCTGAATATAAGCCTATAAAAGAGCTTGCTCTGCGAGCAGGTTACAACTACGGTAGATCTCCCATAAGCGGTGGTGAGAAAAGTGCTGTAAATTCAAATACTATACCTAACTTTAGAGCTACGTTTTCTGATTATAGTATAGCGTGGTTTAACCTTGTTGGTTTTCCAGCTATTTCAGAACAACACGTAACCTTCGGTGTAGGATACAATTTCAGTAATACCTTTGGTATAGACGTTTCTTATGTAAGAGCCTTCAAAAAATCCGTCAAAGCCTGTATGCAGGGCAACTGTAATGGAAGCTATGTGGAAGCGAGTAACACTCAAGATTCCATCTCCGTAGGTGCTAATTGGAAGTTTTAATAAAGACACTTATTCTACGGTTCTTAAACTCTCGTAGAGAGTGTTTCTCTCTACTGGTATCTTACCAGCGTTCTTAATCAGTTTTATAAGTTTGTTTACACTGTGTCCATAAGCGGATTCCGCACCAGCAGAGTGTATAATCTTCTCTTCCTCCAAAGTTCCATCTAAATCATCAGCTCCGAAGTTAAGAGCTATTTCCGCAGTTCTTTCTCCCAAAGCTACCCAATAGGCTTTTATGTGTTCAAAGTTATCTAAGAAGAGACGGGATATTGCTATTGTTTTGAGATCATCTACGGAAGATGTTCTTTTTCCTCCTAAGCGTGTTCCGTTAGGCCAATAAGGTAAGGGAATAAAGACTTGAAATCCACCTGTTTCATCTTGTAGAGTTCTTAGCTTTAAAAGATGATCAACTCTTTCTTCATAGGTTTCTACGTGTCCGTATAGCATTGTAGCATTTGTGGGAATTCCCAACATATGTGCTGTTCTGTGTATCTCAAGATACTCTTCTGCCTTTGCTTTGTGGGGAGCTATTATTTTTCTTACTCTTTCAGAAAATATCTCCGCCCCACCTCCGGGAAGAACAGAAACTCCTGCTTCCTTTAAATCGGTGAGAACTTCTCTGTATGTTTTTTTAGAAATAAATGTTAAGCGGTGTATTTCCACTGCGGTCCAAGCTTTTATGTATATATCGGGAAAGCTTTCTTTTATCCTTCTTACAGTACTTATGTATTTTTCATAAGTCCAGTGAGGAGGAACTCCACCCACCATGTGAACTTCTCGTCCACCTACTCTGTAAACCTTTTCAATCTTGTTTAGTATCTGTTCAAGATCCATTTCGTAAGCTGTTGGATCTCCTTTGCTCACTCCGAAAGCGCAAAAGGGACATCTGTAAATACATATATTGGTAGGGTTTATCTGGACGTTGACAATGAAGTAAGCTTTTTCACCGTTTTTTAGTCTGTTCCTAAATTCTGCTAAAATACCTATAAGCGAAAGCTCTCTACTGCGAAAAAGGTGAAGAGCTTCTTCAGGAGAAAGCCGTTTGTCTTCCAAAACCTTTTCCGCTATACTCCACAAAGCTTTATCCGATGTCAGTTTAAAAATGTGATCTTCTATCAGTTCTCTCATTGGTGTTTAAATTTAATATTTACTATTGTATTTCCGAAGAAGGAGGTTGCAAGATGGAGGAAAAAGAAGAGCTTAAGGAGATAAAAAGGGAACTTGAGCAAGAGGAAGAAGAAGTAGAGTCTCTTAGAAAAAGAGTCAATGAACTTGAAGAAAAAGTGCAGAAACTTGAAAGGATAGCAAAGAATTCCAATATAAGGGCTGCCGAGCTTCAAAGGGAATTAGAGTATATGAAGGAAAGATACCGTAGGGATTTGGAAGAGCAGAGAAAATACGGTCATGAAACCTTTGTGCTTGATGTTCTCTCTGTGCTTGATGACTTTGAAAGGGCGCTTTCTGTTTCCAGAAATACAAAGGATTTTGATTCCCTTCTGAAGGGAGTAGAGATGATCTACAACGAATTCAAAAGGATTTTAGAGAAACACAACGTTATAGAGCTTGATGTAGAGGGAAAGGAGTTTGATCCTTACACTGCAGAGGCAGTGGAGACAATCAGTGATCAAAACTGTATGCCGAATACAGTTGTAAAAGTTATCCAAAAGGGTTACAAACTTCACGATAAAATTATAAGACCTGCGAAGGTTATTGTTTCTATCCAAAGAGAGGAAATAACTTGAGAAAGATTTCTGTTCTTCCCTTTGAGAGAATTCTTAATCTTGAAGAATCTAATCTTCTAAAGGAAGCTGTGTTGAAGGCTATTCGTGTTTTTGAAAGTTGGGGTTATAACTACCTGAAACTACCTTACTTTGAATTTTACGAATCCCAGAAGAAGACATTGGGGGATAGAATTAAGGATTCTATAACTTTTAAAGATCCTTTTACAGGCGAGTTGATATGTTTAAGAGAAGACTTTACGGTGCAGGTAGTAAAAAGTGTAAGTTTTTTAAGAACGTGCCAATTTCCCCTTAGAATTTATTACTTTGGCACAGTGTTCTCAGTAGGAGATGTTTTAGAGAGATTCCAAACAGGAATTGAGTTAATAGGTGTTCCTCAAGTGGAAGGAGATGCGGAAGTCATATCAGCTATATACACCTATTTAAAATCCTTAGGGTTTTCAAATCTTAAAGTAAGTGTGGGTCACATAGGGGTTGTAGAAAAAGTTTTACTCAGCGTGAACAACTCAAAAAGGGAAATAGTAAGGAAAGCTTTTAAGGAAAAGAATCTTTCTTTGCTCAGAGGTATATTCGGTAAAGACAAACGAGCGGAACTTCCCCTATTGCAGGGGGGTTATGAAATTCTAAACGTCTTAGCGGATATAGGTTTTGAGGAAGAAAGAGAACTTCTGGAAATGCTGGGTAAACTTTTAGATCAAGCTGATGTTAACTTCAGCTATGATCTGGCTGAGGTGAGAGAATTTCCCTATTACACTGGAATTGTCTTTGAAATTTTTACTCCTGATACGGGATTTCCCATAGCGGGAGGTGGTAGATACGATCGCCTCTCGGAAGTATACGGAGAAAGCTTCGCCGCCACGGGGGGAACAGTCTATCTTGATAGAGTCCTCAGCGTTACTAAGCCTGAGTTGTGCAAGAAAGACTTTTTTATACTGGATACTACAGAAGGTAAGAAATACGGCTTTAAAGTAGCCTCTTATTTAAGAAGCAAGGGTTATAAGGTGGGTAGAGATATAGTAAAAAGATCCCTTAAGCACTCCTTAGAATACGCTTTCTCCGAAGGATATAATAGGGTTGTAGTAATTGAAGATAAAGGAAAAGTAAGCATTTACACTAATACAAATGAATTTATATCAGTAAACTTAAAGGAATTCCTTAAGCTCTTCTAAATATGTTAGTCTTTCCCATGGAAAGATATCTCTACCAAAGTGACCGTAAACGGCGGTTTTTCTATAAAGAGGTTTCCTTAAATCAAGAAAATCTATAATATCCGCAGGTTTTAGTGGAAATATTTCTTGCAAAGCTTCTTCTATTTTTTGTTTGGGAATCTTTTCTGTTCCGAAAGTTTCTATATCAAAAGCAACAGGCTCTGCTAAACCGAAAGCGTAACCTATCTGCACAACACATTTCTCAGCGAGATCTGCGGCAACCACGTGCTTAGCTATCATTCTTGCCAAATAAGAACCTGATCTATCAGTTTTGGTGGGATCTTTACCTGAGAAAGCACTTCCTCCAGAAAATCCTATATCCCCGTAAGCATCGGATACTATCTTTCTTCCTGTTAGTCCTGTGTCGGCAACAGGACCTCCTATAACAAACCTACCGGAGGGATTAACTTTTACAGTGGTTATATTTTTCATAAAGTGAGAAGGAACTTCTCTGTGGATTACTTCTTCAACTACGAGTTCTCGTAAATCTTCAGCTGATACTTCTGGATCGTGGTGAAGATAAACCACTATATCCTTTACCGCCTCAGGTTTGCTGTTCTCGTAAACCATGGTAACAAGAACCTTACCGTCAGGTCTTAGAAAGGGGTATTTTCCCGTTTTGCGAAGATCGGAAAGTTTTTTAGTTATTCTGTGAGCCAAAGTTATGGGCCAAGGCATTAGGGTTTCTGTTTCTTTTACCGCATAACCTACAACAATTGCTGTATCCCCTGCGCCTTCTCTTGATACTCCCAAATTTATTTCTGGACTTTGTTCGTCAATTGAAGTTATAACGGCACAAGTATCTGCATCAAAACCGAGTTCGGGTTTAGTGTAACCTATATCTTTAACAACTCCTCTTACTACCTTGGGTATGTCTACATACCCTTCCGTAGAAAGCTCTCCTCCTACGATTACAAGTCCTGTAGTTACCATTATTTCAAGAGAAACTTTACTGTAGGGATCTTTTTTTAAAAACTCATCAAGTAAAGCGTCCGCTATTTGATCTGCAATTTTATCAGGGTGCCCTTCTGTAACAGATTCCGCCATTCTCAGAGAATACATGATTCCTATTTTAACCTTAAAAAACTTATACTTTCTATATGATAGGTTTGGGGAAACATATCAATAAGCTTTAGTTTTTCCAAAACATAACCGTTTTTTAAGAGAATTTTAAGATCTCTTGCAAGGGTTGTAGGGTTGCAGGATATATACACAATCCTGTCTGGCTTGTTTTTTACAAGAACTTCTATTTCTCCCTCCTCAAGTCCACTGCGGGGAGGATCCATAACCACAAGATCCAAAACCTCACCCGCACGACTTTTTAGATGCCTCAGAGCATCAGCTTTTACAAAGATAACATTATCTCTGTTGTTGATTTTAGTATTATACTGAGCATCGTTTATGGCATAGCTGTTGGTATCAGAACCTTCTATAAAATTTCCCCTTTCCGAAAGGGGGATAGTGAAAAATCCAACACCGCAGTGAAGATCAAGGGCTTTTCTAAAGCTCAGTGGTGAAACCACAGCTTTTATGAAACTTTCCCAAAGTGTAAAGTTAACTTGGAAGAAAGAATCTCCGCTAACTCTGTAAAGCCATTTATCCACCTTCATGTATAAGTGTTCTTGTCCTATCCAGTAACGTCGGTTTAGAACCGTTCTGAGTTTTGAATAGGAGCCTATACCAACAACTTCAGGAGGAAGAAAATCTTCTTTAAGAGCTTTTAGCAGTTCTCTTTCTATCTCTACGGGAGCGACGAATTTGACAAGAAACTTATCCTCTGTAGGTGAGTAGGTAACATGAATTTCCTTAAGTTCTTTTATATAACGGCTACACTCTTTAAGGGGTTTTATAAGTTCATTTATACGGTTATGAGATATAACACACTCTTCTATATCTACAACTTCCCTTTCACCTGTTTTAAAGAAACCAAGTTTTCCACTGTGAACCTTAAACTGAACTCTTATTCTGTATCTTAATTCATACTCTGAGGAAATGGATTCTATATCAGGAAGGTTCTCCACGCCACCCAGTCTTTTGAGACTTTCTATGAGAATTTCTTTTTTAATTTTTATCTGTGAGGGATAATCTATGTGCTGTAATTGACATCCTCCGCATATTCCAAAATAAGGACATATAGCTTCTCTTCTTACAGGGGAAGGTAGAATAACTCTCTTTACCTGAGCGTAGCTGTAATCTTTTTTCTCCTCCAATAGATCTGCTTCAACTATTTCCCGAGGTGCAGCATACCTTACCATAAACACTTTCCTTCCTTGCCTTGCTATCCCGTATCCGCCGTAAACGAGTTTTTCTATGTTCAGTTTTAGTTTTTTTTCTTTCACCTTATTCTGATTCTCTAAGCTCTGTAAGTCTTTCAAAGTCTTCCTCCGACATAACATCAATATGCCAGCCTGTTAAACGATGTGCTAACTTGACATTTGTTCCTTTTTTCCCTATAGCAAGGGAGAGTTGATCTTGTGGAACTGCTACCTCCGCTCTGTCTTCTTCCGGAATAAGTCTTACCGCAGTAGGTTTTGCAGGAGATAAAGCTCTTTTTATAAATTCCTCTTCTTCTTCCGTCCACTTTATAACGTCTATTTTCTCTCCACAGAGTTCTTCTGAAATAGGTTGTATTCTGGAACCTCTGAGACCCACCACTATACCTACAGGATCCATTTTAAGATCCTTAGCGTAAACTGCTACTTTTGCTCTTTCACCCGGTATTCTTGCAACAGCTTTTATGTCTATATCCTTTTCTCCCACTTCCGGTATTTCCGTTTCAAGAAGTCTTTTCAAGAATAAAGGGTGTGTTCGCGAAAGGATAAGTCGCGGTTCACCGTGAACTTTTTTAACCTCTAAAAGTAGAGCCTTAACTTTTTCTCCGATACTGTATTTTTCCACAGATATCTGTTCTCTGCGGGGAAGAACCGCTTCTACTTTTCCGAGATCTACAAGGATATCACCTGTATCGTAAATTTTCCTTACTATTCCTGTTACTATTTCCCCTTCAAGTTCTTTATATTCCAGAAAACCTCTTTCCCTTTCCGCTCTTTCAAGTTCGTTGAGGAATTCTTCTTTCGCAGCGTAAGCTGCAATTCTGTTTATATCCTCAGGAGAAATCTCCAGAGGGAAACGGATTTTATCTCTTCCCTTTTTTCTGACAATGTAAACCCTTATACCTTCTTCCGAAAACTCTATATCCAGTGTATCTTTTATACGTTTTGCTTTTTTAACCGCAATGGCTATAGCGTTTTTCAACGCATACTCCACAACTCTTTCCGGAAGATCTTTTTCCTTAGCTACATGTTCTATAAGTTTTTTTATATTTTTTACCATTTTTCCGGCTCCAACCTTCCCCTTGCAATAACTGAAAAGGGTATATGGAAGACCTCCTCCTTTTCTTTATTCCTGATAGTTATTATACCTTCTCTTACCTCTTCTATATATCCTGTCACTTCTCTTTTACCTTCTATAGGTTCTTTTAGTATAAGTTTTGCAAGCCTCCCTTTAAAAAACTCATAATGTTCCGGTTTGTTAAGTTCACGTGTAAGTCCCGGTGATGATATCTCAAGAGTATAGGAGAAAGGAATAAGATCTTCCACATCAAGAAGAGCGCTTATTTTCCTACTGACTTCTTCGCAGTCTCCTATGGTAACGCCTCCTTCCTTATCAATTATTATTCTTAAAACCCAACCTCTTTCAGATTTAAATTCCACATCAAAAAGTTTGTAGCCAAGACTTTTTACTATAGGTTCTACAAGTTCTTTAACTCTTTCAGAAATATCTTTACCGTTAACATTCATTCCTATTATTTTATAATCCTCTGTTATGAACTTGAGTGAAGCTATTCTTTCCATACCTGCTCTTATGATAGCGGTTATACTTCACGAAGTAGCTCATGGTTGGGTTGCTTATAAAATGGGAGATCCGACGGCAAAAATGGCGGGAAGACTAACTCTTAACCCTATTCCTCATGTGGATCCCTTTGGAACAATCCTTTTACCGGGTATGTTTATAATTCTCGGCTCTCCTATAATATTCGGTTGGGCAAAACCTGTTCCTATAAATCCTTTGAATTTCAGGGATTTGAGAAAAGGCACTTTTCTTACTTCAATAGCGGGAGTGGTTACAAACCTCTGTCTTGCAATTTTTTTCGGTATTACTTACAGAATACTATACGAGATGGTGGGTAATGTAGATCCCTTTATATCCAAAAGTGTGCTTATCCCCCTTATGATATTCAGCGCAAAGTCTGTGCTTATTAATCTAATACTCGCTCTTTTCAATATAATACCGATTCCACCTCTTGACGGTAGTAAGGCTCTTATGAGTTTCCTTTCTTTCAAATACTGGGAACTTTTTCAGAAATACGAAATTTACGGCTTTTTTATCATAGCACTGCTTTTGTTTTCTGGAGTCCTTGGCAAAATAATATACCCGCCTCTTATATTCCTGTATCATCTCATTTTAGGAGGAGTTTAAAAGGAGTATATTTAATTTGATTATGAAAACAGTTTTTGATAAGGAGCTTATAAGAAAATACGATAGACCGGGACCGAGATATACCAGCTATCCGCCTGCTACGGAGTTTACGGAAAAGGTAGGAGAAGAAGATTACAGGAGAAAACTAATTGAGAGTAATTCTAGGAAAACTCCTCTTTCTCTTTATTTTCATATACCTTTTTGTGAAAGTGGTTGCTATTACTGTGGTTGTAACATCATCATATCCCATCGCAAGGGAATAGAAAAACCCTACTTAGAGAGAGTTTACAAAGAAATGAATTTCCTTACTGAGTTGTTAGACAGAGAAAGAAAGGTTGTTCAGCTTCACTGGGGAGGCGGAACACCTAACTATTTGGATTCGGAAGAAATAGAAGAATTTATGGAGGAGATAAAGAAAAGGTTTGATTTCTCAGAGGACGCGGAGATAAGTATAGAAATAGATCCACGTTTTGCAACGGACCATCAACTTGAAACTATTAAAAGAGTAGGGTTTAACCGTATAAGTATGGGATTACAAGATTTAGATGAAAAAGTTCAAAAGGCTATAAACAGAATCCAACCTTATTCTCTTATGGTAGAAACTATGGAAAAACTCAGAAGTCTTGGTTTTCAAAGTATAAACATAGATCTGATATACGGCTTACCCTATCAAAGCCGTAGTAGTTTTGAGAGAACTGTAGAGAAAGTCATAGAACTCAATCCGGATAGAATAGCTGTTTACAGCTTTGCTTACGTCCCTTGGGTAAAGCCTATTCAGAAACGCATAGATCCGCACACCTTACCCTCAGCGGAGGAAAAGCTCAGTATTTTAGAAATGGTGGTGAATAAATTTCAAGAAGCGGGATACGTCTATATAGGTATGGATCACTTTGCAAAACCGCAAGATGAACTTGCCATAGCTCAGCGAAAAGGTGAACTGTGGAGAAACTTTCAAGGTTATACAACCCGTAAAGGGGTGGAACTTATAGGTGTAGGTGCTACTTCAATAGGCATGCTTTACGATTCTTATTTTCAAAATTACAAAACTCTTAGAGAATACAACTTGGCTATAGATGAGAACAGGTTACCTGTTTACAGAGGTTATATACTTAACAGAGACGATTTTATAAGAAGGGAGGTGATAATGGATGTAATGTGTAATTTGGGAGTAAACTTTGAAAAGATAGAGCGTATGTTCAATATAAGTTTCACCGATTACTTTAGCTCAGAGTTGGAGAATCTGAAGGAATTAGAAGCAGATGGACTTATAAAAGTGTCAAATCGTAGAATAAACATACTCCCGCCGGGTAGAATGCTTATAAGAAACGTAGCTATGGTTTTTGACGCCTATCTTAAAACAAAAAAAGATCTTAAATTTTCTAAAACTATATGAAGACCCTTCTGAGGATTGAGGAGTTGACCAAGATATACAAAGTAAGAAAAGGTATCTTCAAAAAGGATCTCCTTTACGCTTTGAAGAGCGTATCGCTGAATGTAGTAAAAGGAGAAATTCTCGGAATTGTAGGGGAATCCGGTTCAGGAAAATCCACTTTGGGTAAAATAGTGCTTAGACTTGAAAGGCCCACTTACGGGAGGGTTCTGTTTGAAAATAGGGATATATTCAGTGTGGGAAAGGATTATACGAAGAAGGTATCAGTTATATTCCAAGATCCGAGGGCTTCTCTTAATCCTAGAATGAGTGTGAAATCCATAGTAGAGGAGCCTCTTGTGGTTCACAAAGTCAGTGATCGGGAAAAGATTGTGAACGAAGCCATGGAAAAAGTTCAACTGGATCACTCTTTACTGGAGAGAAAACCTGAAAACCTATCAGGTGGACAAAGACAAAGAGTTGCTATAGCCAGGGCAATAGTTTTAAAACCGATGCTCATTGTAGCAGATGAACCCACCGCTTCCTTAGATGTTTCTGTTCAAAAGGAAATACTTAATCTTTTCCTTTCCCTAAGAAGAGAAGGGATAGCCTTTATATTTATAACCCATGATATAAGAACAGTGGAGAAAATAGCGGATAGGGTAGCAGTAATCTACGGAGGCATACTTATGGAAGTTGGGAGTAAGGAAGAAGTTCTTTCTGAACCTCTTAATCCTTATACACGTTTTCTTTTGAGTAACGTTCCCGTTAAGCATCCAAAAATGAGGGAATACAGAGACTACACGGAAGCTGAATACGAAATTCCTTTGAAAGGTTGTCCTTTTTATCCAAGATGCCCCCAGAGAAAAGACGAGTGCTTTGTAAATATCAGGAGGGTAAGTGTAAATGGAAGGATCGTTAGCTGCAATCTATACTGACATACTCATCATCTTCTTTCTACTTTTAGCTTCTGGTTTTTTCGCCTCTTCAGAAGTGGTTTTTTTCAGTGTGAGTAAACCCTTCCTTCTTAAGTATTCCAAGAGCAGGGTTTACAGAATTTTAATGGGTTTGCTTTCCAGACCCAAGGAGGTGTTGATATCTATACTCATAGGCAACGAGATAGTAAATGTTCTTATATCCTCTTACGGAACAAAACTCTTTACAGATTTATACGGCACAGAAGGAGCGCTTATATCAGCTCTTCTTATATCAGCTCTTATATTTATATTCGGTGAAACTTTACCGAAAAACGCAGTTCTTCCTTTGGCAGACCGACTTTCCCTTGTTTATACTCCCTTTTTTTATATATTCCATACTCTTATCTCCCCTTTAAGGTGTGTATTCCTACTTCCTCTGCAAACGCTTCTGAAAAAGTTCGGTATAGAACCGAAAGAAGAAACCTTTGAGCTTTCGGAAGAAAAATTGCTCGGAATTCTTGAAGTGGGAATAGCCTCGGGTGAATTTTCCGAAGAAGAAAGGAAGACTGTTGAAAAGGTTTTTCAGATGGATAAAGTTCTTGTAAGGGAAATAATGACACCCAGACCAGATATTTTCGCACTTCCCGAAAACAGTAAGGTAAAAGAAGTTATAGGAGAAATCAGAAAAAGAGGACATAGCCGTATACCTATTTACAGGGAAAAACTAGACGATATAACCGGTGTAGTAAATGTTAAAGATCTTCTTCCTATTCATAAAAACAAGGAAAGGGAAATCTCTGAATTCAGAAGGGAAGCTCTTTTAGTACCAGAGGTGATGAGTATAAGTAGTCTTCTGCAAGAGCTAAGGAAAGCACGCACTCAAATTGCCATAGTAGTGGACGAACACGGAGCTGTATCTGGACTTATCACTATGTATGATATTCTGCGTTGGCTTGTTGGAGAAGTTCCCGAAGAATGGGAAGAGGAAAGAGATATAGAAAAAATCTCCTATGATGTGTATAAAGTAGACGGTTCCGCTGATATAGAGGAAGTGGCTCAAACTCTTGGCTTTGAACTACCCGAAGAATACGATTACGATACTGTAAGTGGTTTTGTTATGGCGAATTTGAAAAGAGTTCCGGAAAAGGGAGACGAGTTTGAATACGAAGGTTTTAAGTTTATGGTGGGAGAAGTGGAAAAAAACCGAGTTAAGGAAGTTATAGTTAAAATTATGAAAAAAGCAGAGGAAAAAACTTAAGGCATACTATACACTTAGGATAAACTTCCTAAGTTCTCTAAAATGCTTATTAATTTAAAAACAACAGCTTTGCAAAGTATTTTTAATATCCTAATCTATGGCAGATTTTGTTCACCTCCATCTTCATACGCAGTATTCACTCTTAGACGGTGCTATAAAAATAGAAGACTTGGTAAGGAAAGCAAAAGCTTACGGATACAAAGCGGTAGGAATATCCGATCACGGTAATCTCTTTGGTTCACTTCAATTTTACAGAGTTATGAAAGAAGCAGGGATAAAACCTATCATAGGAATAGAAGCCTATTTCACAACGGGATCTCGGTTTGATAGAAAAGCAAAAGGAAGTGAGGACAATATAACTGATAAGCACAATCATCACATCATACTTATAGCAAAAGATGATGAAGGCATTAAAAATCTCATGAAACTTTCTACTCTTTCTTACAGGGAAGGTTTTTACTATAAACCCCGTATAGATTACGAGCTTTTACAAAAATACTCCCAAGGGCTTATTGCGTTGACCGCTTGCCTCAAAGGAGTTCCCACTTATTACGCTTCTCTTAACGAAACGGAAAAAGCAGCACACTGGATAAAGAAATTTAAAGACATTTTTGGAGAAGATCTTTACCTAGAAATCCAGTGTAACGACATAGAAGAACAAGAAATTGCTAATAAAAATCTCATCTCTTTAGCACACCGTTATGGTATTAAACTCGTAGCGACTAACGACTCTCACTATTTAAATCCGGAAGATAGAGAAGCTCATACAGTTCTAATGGCTATTCAAATGAAGAAAACTGTTCATGAAATAGAAACAGGCTCTTTTTATTGCAATAACAACGGACTGCATTTTACAAGTCCTGAAGAAATGGTAAGTAAGTTCAAGGGAAAGTTTGAAGGGTGGAAGGAAGCTCTTTACAATACTCTTGAAATTGCGGAGAAAGTAGCTGATAGTTTTAAAGTATTTGAGAACAAAAATCTCTTACTACCTTATTACAAAGTTCCTCACGATTCTACATTGGAAAAACACCTTAGGGATTTAGCCTTCAGGGGATTAGAGCAGAGAATAAAGAAAGGACAAGCAAAGAACTCTCCCGAATACTGGAACAGACTTGAGTATGAGCTGGAAATCGTGAACAAAATGGGATTCGCTGGTTATTTCCTTATAGTTCAGGACTTTATAAACTGGGCTAAGAACAACGGTGTGCCTGTAGGTCCTGGTAGAGGATCCGCTGCAGGTTCTTTGATTGCTTACGCTATAGGAATAACCGATGTGGATCCTATAAAGCACGGGTTGCTTTTTGAAAGATTCCTAAATCCTGAAAGGATTTCTATGCCTGATATAGATGTTGACTTCTGCCAAGAAGGAAGAGATAAGGTAATAGACTACGTCAAGAACCGTTACGGTGAAGAGAACGTAGCTCAGATAATAACCTACAATGTAATGAAAGCACGTCAAACTCTCAGAGACGTTGCTCGTGCTTTAGGAGTTTCTTACTCTACAGCAGATCAACTTGCGAAACTAATTCCTCAAGGAGATGTTCAAGGAACATGGCTTTCCTTAGAGGAGATGTATTCAACTCCCTTAGAGGTTTTAAAAGAGCGTTACGGGAGCCATAGAAGTGACATAGAAGATAACGTATTAAAATTCCGCAAGCTCTGCAGGGATAATCCTCAAATAGATAAGCTTGTAAAAATAGCTCTTAAGTTGGAAGGGCTGACACGACATACTTCCCTTCACGCGGCGGGTGTTGTTATAGCTCCCGAACCTCTCAGTAACTTAGTCCCCCTTTATTACGATAGAGATGGAGCTGTTGCTACTCAATACGACATGGTAAGACTAGAAGATCTCGGCTTATTGAAAATGGACTTCTTAGGATTGAAAACCCTTACAGAACTCAAATACATGAAGAATCTAATAAAAGAAAGAAGGAACTTAGAAATAGACCTTTTAAACCTTCCTATGAACGATCCAGCTGTTTTTACCCTGCTTCAGGAAGGAAATACTACAGGAGTCTTTCAGTTAGAGAGTAGAGGAATGAAAGATCTCCTCAGAAGACTTAAACCCGATAATTTTGAAGATATCGTAGCGGTATTGGCTCTTTACAGACCGGGACCACTTAAAAGTGGGCTGGTGGACAAATACATAAACAGAAAACACGGTAGAGAAGATATAGATTACCCTTTTCCAGAACTTGAGGAAATTTTAAAGGAAACCTATGGAATAATTGTTTATCAAGAACAAGTAATGAAAATGTCCCAAGTGCTTGCAGGATTTACCCCCGGCGAGGCAGACACTCTTAGGAAAGCCATAGGAAAGAAGAAAAAAGATTTAATGGAAGAGATGAAAGAAAAGTTTATTAAAGGAGCAGTGGAAAGAGGCTTTTCCGAAAGTAAAATTCGTAAATTATGGGAAGATATAGAAAAATTTGCCTCTTATTCTTTTAACAAATCCCATTCCGTTGCTTACGGTTATATTTCTTACTGGACAGCTTATATGAAAGTGCATTTCCCACAAGAATTTTTTGCGGTAAAGCTTACAATGGAAAAAAACGATAATAAATTTATTAATCTTATAAAAGATGCTGGACTTATGGGATTTAAAATTCTTCCACCTCATATAAATAAAAGCAATGTGGAATTTAAAATAGAAGGAGATAAAAGTATAAGATTCGGTTTGGGAAGGATAAAAGGAGTGGGTGAAGACACAGCGCAATCCATAGTAAGCTCGCGGGGGAAAAAACCTTTTAAAGATTTTAGAGATTTTGTAAGGAGAGTAGACGGAAGAAAAGTAAATAAGAAGGTCTTAGAAGCTCTTATAAAAGCCGGAGCTTTTGATTTCGTAGGTGAGAACAGGGAAAATCTTCTTAAACTCGTTGATAACGGGGGAAAAAGTTTGTCTTCTTTAAGTCAAAATTCCTTATTCGGCACAGAAAAAGAGAAAAAACCGGACAGAAACGAAATACTGCATCTTGAAAAAGAGGTTATAGGATTTTACATATCAGGACATCCTCTGGATAAATACGAGAATATACTAAGGAATAAGTATACACCAGTGGAAAAACTTGAAGATTTAAAAACTGGCACAGAAGTAACCCTTGCAGGTGTAATTTCTTCTCTAAAAGAAAGAAAAACTAAAAGTGGAGAATACATGGTTATTTTTAACTTGATAGACAAAACAGGTGTGGTTGAAGTTATAATCTTTCCAGATTTATACAAAGATTGTAAACGAAAGATAAAGGAAGATAGAGTTGTAATATGTAAAGGCACATTGGAGGAAGACATAGAGGTTGAAAATTTCCGCTTGATTGCGCGTGATATTTACATACCAGAGGAGTTTATTCAGAATAACGGTAACAGTATAACCATAGTTATTAAAAGGGAAGATACATTTAACGGTAGAGTTGAAAAACTAAAACAACTTCTAGATCAATTTAAAAGCAGTGAAGGAATACAGATAGTATTTCATCTTTACGGTGATAATTTCAAAGCCCTCCTACAGCCTCCTCCTGATTACAGGATAAAGCCTTCCGCGGAAGTATTTCGCAAGATTTCAGAGGAAGCAGGTTTCAAAGTTCTGATGTGAAATTTTCACTTTAATTAGGAAATCATTAGCTAAAATAATTAGGTAAAAAGGAGGGTGGCAAAATGAAAAAGGTAGTTGCTATTCCCTTAGTAGGGTTGGCAGGCTTAATTTTTGTAACTTCCTGTGGAAAAAAACAGGAAGCTACTGGATTTGAAGAAGATCCTTGTCTTAAAGGAGCGCCCGATTGGGTTTTAAATCCACAGGTAGAGGGATCTAAGATAGCTGCTGTAGGTTCTGCAAGAATAGGAAAAGCTGGATTTCAGTTTGCAAGAACAGAAGCTCTTTCAAATGCAAGGGACGAACTTGCAAGAATGATAGAAGTGCGTGTGAAAAATATGGTGAAAAACTTCATGCAAGTTACCGGTGTGGGAGACGCGGAAACAGTTGATAGAGTTTCAGTGCAGGTTTCAAAGCAAGTAGCTTATCAAACAATAAGGGGATCAAGACAGGTGGCTATGTGGAGATCACCTTGTGGAGAGTTATTTGTTCTCTTGGGAGTAGATCCTCAAATGGTAAAGGATTTTATAAAAACACAAGTGGAAACCAGCTTACGTAATGAGCAAGCTCTGTGGCAGCTCTATCAAGCAAAGAAAGCACATGAAGAGTTGGAGAAAGAAATAGAGAAAGAGTTTAAAGGTGCTCAATGATTGCCTTAGGTGCAGGGGGAAGGCTCTTGCCTCTCCTTCTGCTTATAATATCCTGTGCTAAGAAATCAGATTTGCCTGAGTGGGTAATTCACTTTAAACCTAAAAGAGGTGAAATTTGTGGTGTTGGAATTGCAGGTATTCACATGAAGGGGTTTGCATACCAAAGAGCAACCGCAATAGCAAGGGCTGTTGATGAAATAGCTCGTCAAAAGGGAGTAACTGTAAATACCCAAGTTGAGTATTTTATGAAAGGAACAACAGCAGGATCTGAAGCCTATCTTTCCGTTTACAGCGTCCAGACAACGGAGGGGCAAACCATAAGGGCTGTGTTGAAGGAAGCTTATCACGATAGAGAAAAAGGAACTTTTTATGTGCTAATGTGTGAAGAAAAATGAGGAAATTGTTGATATTTTTAATAGCTTTTAGCTTTTCTTTTTCTCAAGAAAGCTTTGAAGAGTTTCTTCAAAGAGAACAAGAGGGATTTTTACAAGAAAAAGAGGAATTCAGAAGATATATTGAAGAAGTAAACAGAGAATTTGAAGAATATAAACGCATAGTTCAAAAAGAATTTAAAAAATTCAAGGAAGAAGTGATAAGACATTGGGGAGTTTTTGAAGGAAGCGATAGAAAAAAATGGGTTGAGTATTCTTCAGATTACAAGGTGAAAAGAGTTTTTGATTTTGAAAAAGGAGAACTGAGGATAGAAGTAAAAGGTGAAGTTAAAAATGTAAAGGAATTTATAAAGGAACAGCTCAAAGATTTTATAACGGAAACAAAAAGAGAAGCCTTTCTCAAAGACAGGGTTATGTCCGCTGTAGAGAAAAAAATAAAAGGAAAACTAAAGCATGTAAAAACAGCACCCTTAGAAGATACGCCTGTTCTTCTACCTATAGTATTTGGCAAGGAAAAGGTAAGTAAAAGTGAACTTGAAAAAGGAGTAGAAAGGCTTTTAAAAAAAGGGAAATTTTATAAAAAAAACTCCAGCACTGTTGTAAACACCTTTAAAATAGAATTTCCTTCCAAGAGAATTTTAGCAAAGGCTAAACGCTACAAACCTTACGTAATAGAAGAATCCAGAAAAAGAAAGATATCTCACCCTCTTGTATTTGCCATAATTCACACAGAGAGTCACTTTAACCCGTTTGCCCGATCCCATATTCCCGCTTACGGACTCATGCAGATAGTTCCCC
The DNA here is from genome assembly GCA_026981975.1 of Aquificaceae bacterium. Classification (GTDB taxonomy): domain Bacteria; phylum Aquificota; class Aquificia; order Aquificales; family Aquificaceae; genus Hydrogenivirga. Next base: position 17,574 of record JALSHV010000018.1, read on the forward strand.
ATACAGCAGGTAGAGATGCAACTAAGTTTCTTTTTGGAAAACCCGTTTTACTTTCTCCTTCTTATCTTTACAACGCTAAAAACAACATAAAAATAGGAACAGCTTATTTGTATTTACTTTACTACAAGTATTTTAAGGATATAAAAGATCCGGAAAGCAGACTCTACTGCACCATAGCTGCTTACAATACCGGACCCGGAAACGTTGCAAGAGCCTTTACAAGAAAGAGGGACTTAAAACAAGCTGTTAGGATAATAAACAGAATGTCTCCAGATGAAGTTTACAGAACTCTCTTGAGAAGACTTCCTTATAGGGAAACTAGGGACTACTTGCAAAAGGTATCTCGTAGAATTTCCTTTTATAAAGACTTTTAAAAGATTCAGGCATCAGCGACATGGGTAACCTTTCAAGTTTTCTTTTTACAATTTGTTGGAAGTATTTTTTAACGTAGTAATCTATAGTTTCTACTCTTATACGAACACTGCCGGTGGGTTTTGTTTCATCAAGATCTCCGAACTTAAAGTATAAAGTTCCTGAGTATTCCACTATTCTCTGAACAGGTGTATAAGTAGGCTGATCCATTCCACACTCGTAGCTTGAAAGCCTTATTACCGCAGTTATCCAAGGAAAACGTGCTGCAAATTTAGCCGCCCATACTATTTCATTTGTATTGGCACTGTAGGAAGAGATCCATACATCAGATATATCAAAGGGACTTTTTATAATACCTTCTGAAATCTCCTGAGAAAATAGCCAATTCATAATATCGGAATCCGTAGGAAGGTATTGACTCCAAAGAATAGGATACCCACATCTTTGAAATTCCACATCTATCTCGTGTCCTATTCCCGGATCCATGTGATAGGGTCTGCCTAGAATAAGCAAACAGGGAGAATTTTTCTCTATACACTCTTCAAGAATTTTCCGAGCTTGAATGCGCATTTCTCTGTCAAAAGAATTCAATTCTTCCATTCCTATTTTGACAGCTTCCTTTGTCTCTTCATAACTCAGTCCCAATAAAGAGCCTAAGCTCTTGTGAAGTTGTTTGGGGAGAAGGTGTGGTTCTGCAAAACTGACAAAGGGAGAAACATAAATCACACCGTGTTTTAGAAATTCATCTTGTTCCTTTATGAATCCCGCTTTTATATTTTCTGGTCCCATCATTACTCTTGTGCAACTAAGGCAGTCAAGAACGTGTCCTTTGAGAAAGGAAGGAAGAGAATAGATCTGAGGTACTAAGAGAATATCTACTTTTTTTGTGAAGATTAGCTCTCCTATATGTCCTGCCATTGACTTTACAGGATAACAAGAGTCCATTCCTATTCTTCCTTTACCGAATTCCCTGAACTGTTCTTCCGAGGTGTTAGAACTGAAGATTATATTTCTATCCGGCACTCCAAGTGCTTTGAAAAAGCCTATCCAAAATCTATGGGTTGACCAAATGTTTAAAACCTTAGGAATGCCTATTTTTATATTCTTTCTTCTTCCTGTATAATCACCGCCTAAGGCGGTTCTTTTGAGTATTTTCAGAATAGGCATCTTACAAAGCCTCCCTTTAATTGATTTTACCGCTTAAGAGATTGATTTATAAGGTTTCTAAGAAGAAAAGGATCATCGGTGGTTATGCCCCAAAAACCTATTTTCAGAAGTCTTACAAGTTCTTCTCTTCTTTCTTCGTGCCAACAGACAACTTTGTATCCTGCGGAGTTCATAGTAGTTATATTTTCTCTGTCTATAAGAACATGAGGATACGGGTGCTTTCTCTCCCAGCAAGGGTGGATTATATCCGCTTTGTATTTATTTGCAAGGCGGATCATTTCTTCGGAGGGAAGAATATTTCTGAAAAGCAGAGCTGTTAGGATATGTTCATTTTTTTCTTTAAACTTTTTTAAAAATGTAAAGTCATCAGAAGAAACTATTACGTCTATTTTCCCTTTGACAAAATCTTTGAGTATCTCTGTAAGGGGGTTGATCATGTCTCTATCTTTAACATCAAGATAAAGCCCTATCCTTCTCCTTTCTGCCCAAAGTAGAACTTCCTCCAAGGAAACGGAGCCGGGGATAAGGTTTTTAATCTCTTTTAGTTTTACAGTGCGAATTAAATACCTTCCTACAGTAAGATCGTGATTTACAAATACTCTGCCGTCTGCGGTTAAAACCAGATCAAGCTCTACAAAATCAGCACCAGCTCGGAAAGCTGCTTCAAAAGCAGGCAGGGTGTTTTCTCTGTAAAGAAGACTGTATCCACGATGAGCTATAATCTTAGGCTTATACATGTGAGCTTTGCTATTATACAATTCATGGATCTTAGTTTGAGTAAGAAAAAGATAAAGTCTCTTGCTGATCACTTCAATGTTATTCCGATATACGCGGAACTGTTAGCGGACGTAGAAACTCCTCTTTCTGTTTTTCTTAAGGTTAAGGAAAAGGGTGATTTTAACTTTCTTTTAGAGAGTGCAGAGGGTAGTGAAAAGTGGGGAAGATACTCCTTTGTTATTCTGGGATCTTCTTTTTACTTAAGAACAAAGGGTAAGTATGGAGAAATTTACGATAGAGGGAAAGTTCACTTTTTTGAAAGTAAAGATCCACTTAGAGTTTTAAAGGAAATTATAAAAAAATACAAACCTTTTGAAGATTCGCGACTGCCGAGGTTTTGGGGAGGGCTTGTAGGTTACGTAGCTTACGACATAATAAGTTTCTACGAACCCGTTACAAGTTCTACGGAAGATCCCGTAGGAACTTACGATCTTTATTTTGTTTTAACGGATATGGTTATTATTTGTGATAACTTGACCGGAAAGATAAAGATTGTCTATCCGATACTTACCCAAAGGGGGGTAGAAAGGGAATACGCAGAAGCTGAAAGGAAAATAGGAGAAACAGTGGATAGATTGAAAGAAAAAGTAGCTCTACATATAAGTGTAAAGGAAAAAGAGCCTGAAATATCTCAATGGCGTTCAAATTTTAGTAAAATTGAGTTTTTAGAAGCGGTTAAAAAAGCTAAGGAATATATACGTAAAGGAGATATTATTCAGGTAGTTCTGTCTCAGCGTTTTTACAGAGATTTTAAAGGTGATACGCAAGATATATACAGAATTCTAAGATACTTAAATCCTTCTCCCTATATGTTTTACCTTGATTTTGGAGAACTCAAAGTTATCGGTTCATCTCCTGAAGTTCTCGTTAGAGTTGAAGGTGGTAGGATAGAAACAAGACCTATAGCGGGAACAAGGCGTAGAGGAAGAGATCAAGAGGAGGATAAAAGATTAGAAGAGGATCTCCTCTCTGATAAAAAGGAGAGAGCGGAACATCTTATGCTTGTTGATCTTGCCAGAAATGATATAGGAAGAGTTGCGAAGCCGGGAACCGTAAGAGTTGAGGATTTTATGAGAATAGAGAAATACTCCCACGTTATACACATGGTAAGTGATGTATCAGGTATCCTTAAAGAAAACTTAAGTGCTTTAGAAGTTTTAAAGGCTACTTTCCCTGCAGGAACAGTTTCGGGAGCGCCAAAGGTTCGTGCTATGCAGATAATAAGTGAACTGGAAAAAGAAAGAAGAGGAATCTACGCGGGATCTGTTGGATATTTATCTTTTCAGGGAAACATGGATATGGCAATTGCTATAAGAACAGCTGTATTCAGGGATAGAGAAGTGTTTGTTCAAGCGGGAGCTGGAATAGTAGCGGATTCTATTCCGGAGAAGGAATGGGAAGAGACCCTCAACAAAGCTAAAGCACTTATGAAAGCTGTGGATACAGCGGTTCAATCAACGTAAAGGGAAAGATTTGGTATTTTGAATTTTTTTCTGATTTCACTTTTTATAAATTCCCTAAAAATCTCTCTGTTCTTTTTGAACTCTTTGTATTTATTTATTATTTCTTTTTTTTCCTCTTCGGTTAGCTTGTTCCAAAACAGACGTAAGATTTTCTCCTCTACGGATTTGAGGGTTTTCCAAGCCTCTTCTTCTGAAGAAGGGGGGTTTACTTTTATACTGATCAGTTCTTTAACAAGCTCTAACTTTCTGTAAAAGCGTGCTCGCCAGTCTATTTTTTGTATTTGGGCGTTTAATCTTATATACCTTTCGTAGGAAGTCATTATCTCTTTAAAACTCAGGAAAACAGGTTTAACGGATCGCTTGCGGGGATTGAGCGCTGTGTAGTATTTTTCTATACCTTCTTTTACAATATCTTCAGGAATACCCATTTCCGCAAGAAGTTCAAGGAAAATTCTTTCCCTAGGAGATAGGAAGAAATCTTCTCCCTTTAGCTTAATTATAAAATTCTCAAGTCTTTCTGTATAGCTCATCTTATCAAAGCCACTGCGGTGGAGTAATCCTTTTCATGAGACAAGGATACTTCTATATGTCTGCCTTTGAGTATGTCATTTATATCTTCTCTTTTTATTATTACTTTTGCGGGTTTTCCTCTGTTTCCGATAACTTCTATTTCTCTGAATCTTAAAAGGATTCCGAATTCCTTATAAAAAGCCTTAAGAACAGCTTCTTTACACGCCCAGCGGGCGGATAAGCAGGGAATTTTTGCTTCTTGTGATAGGCAGTATTCAAGCTCCTTTTCTGTAAATACTCTTTTGAGAAAGCGGTCGCCGAATCTCTCCAAAGCCGCTTCTATTCTGCTGTTCTGAACTATATCTATCCCTATCATTCAAGTTTTCTATTATAAATCTAGCTATCCCTACTCCACCTGCTGAAGCTAACTTTTTACTGATACTGTCAAGGAACATATCGTAATACATTCTTTGATAAAAGCTCTTTTTTTCCGTTAAAGGTTTAAAAGCAACTTTTAGAATTTCTTTGAGAAGTATCGCTTCAAAATCTGAAGCTATTTTTTTTATTTTTATATCTTTTTCTATACTGTTATAAGATACGTTGCCAAGGGAAATTCCTATCATAAAACCTCCAACTTTGCCCTAAGTGCTCCTGCGGATTTTATAGCTTGGAGCACTGAAATTATTTCTCTGGGAGTAGCTCCTATACTGTTAAGAGAATCAACTAAATCTTTAACAGTAGTTCCTTTTAGTGGAACTACTCTTCGTTCTTCTTCAATAACTTCAATTTCTGTTCTTGGAACTTCCTTAGTTTCTCCTTTTCCAAAAGGTTTGGGTTGAACTACTTGAGGTTTTTCTTTTACTTTAACCACTAAACTTCCTACTGCAACAGCGACGGGACCTATTCTTACATTTCCTCCAAGGACTATTGTTCCCGTTCTTCCGTCTATAACAACTCTTGCAGTTTGTGAGACGGAAACTTCAAGGTTTTCTACTTCTGCCAGGAAATCCACCGGATTCATTTTCTCGGGAATCTTGACTCTCACAGTAGCACTATCAAGAGCAAAAGCTGTGCCTTCACCGAAACGTTGGTTTATTATATCCTGAATCCGTTTTGCGGTGGTAAAGTCTGGATAATCAAGTATTATGTTAACTTCCGAAGAATCCATACGAAAAGGTAGATCTCTTTCCAAAACAGCACCGTTAGGAATTCTACCTGCGGTGGGAACGTTTTTAACTTGAGTTGCTCCTCTTCCACGTGCTTCATATCCTCCTACTATAACCTGTCCTTGTGCTAGAGCGTAAATCTGTCCATCTGGTCCTCTGAGAGGTGTTAAAATCAGAGTTCCTCCTTCTAAACTTTTAGCGTCTCCTATGGAAGAGACACTCACATCAAACCTCATACCAGCCTTTGCGTAAGGAGGTACTTTTGCAGTTACCATAACTGCTGCTACATTCCTTACAGTTAATCTGTTAGGATCTACAACTATACCCAATTTCTGAAGCATATTGGCAAGACTCTTTACAGTAAACTGGGTAGCTTTACCATCTCCTGTTCCCTTTAACCCTACTACAAGACCGTATCCTTGTAAGTAGTTTATTCTGTTGCCCTCTATCTGAGCTATATCCTTTATCCTCTCCGCACTGGATATGTTAACGATAAGCAAAACTAAAAGGGAAAGATAACGGCAAATATTCTTGCCAGCCATCCCGGTTTTCCTCCTTCCGCTATGTAGCCTTTGCCGTCAAAAAATATCTCCATGTTGGCGATTCTATCGCTTGGAACAGTGTTGTTACTATCTATGTCTTCAGGTCTTATTATTCCCATAAGAACAAACTCCCTTTTAACACCGTTTACCATGATATACTTTTTAGCTTCTATTAACATCGTCCTATTTGGATAAACTTTTACCACTCTACCTGCCAATCTGGTGGTAAGAACTCCTCTTTGCTGAATTTTGCTTCCTCCTTTTGTATCAAACTCCCCTTCAGCTCCAGCTCCTAAGTTTCGGAGTGTGCTGGCTGGAACTCCGAAAAAGGAACTTATAGCACTTGAAAAAGAAGTGGATCTTCCTATTTGACTGGAAACACTTTCAACAGCGTTGATACTTTCAACTACTCGGATAAATATAACGTCCCCCGGCTGGGAAGCTCTGTTTTCTCCGTATAAATCCGCCCAAGTTCCCTCTGCAAAAAGGCTTCCTTTTGTTTTTCCCCGCTTATACGTTTCGGGAAAAGGATTTTCTCTTTCATAAGTTTTAATATCCTTGGGTTTATCGGAACAGGCAAACAGAAATACAAGGAGACTTAGCCAAAAAAGCAAAAACCTCCCCATCTTCACTAATATAGCAATTTGCTATCAAATCTGCTATAATTTGTAGGCAACTATGATACACCTCTCAGGAAAAACAGCATTAGTAACAGGTTCAACTCGTGGTATAGGTAAAGCAATAGCCTTTAAGCTGGCGGAGGCTGGTGCTACTGTTGTAATAACCGGCAGGACAGAAGATAGAGCTAAGGAAGTGGCAAAGGATATTAAAGCTAAAACCGGTGCGGATACCTTTGCTGTTGAATTAGACTTAAGCTTTAAGGAGTCAATAGAAAGAGCTGTATCCCGTATAACGGAAGAATTGGGAGCTGTTGATATACTTGTAAACAACGCAGGTTCTAACAGAGATGCGCTTTTTATCCGTATGAAATACGAAGATTGGGAAGAAATTTTAAAAGTAAATCTCACAGGAACGTTTTTAATTACCCAACTTCTGGTAAAGGGTATGCTTAGAAAAAAGTGGGGAAGAATTATAAACATATCTTCAGTAGTAGCTTTTATAGGCAATCTCGGACAGGCTAACTACTCTACTGCGAAAGCGGGATTAATAGGTTTTACTAAAACCTTAGCAAAAGAGTTGGCAACGAGGAATATAACGGTGAACGCTGTAGCTCCCGGCTTCATAGAAACCGATATGACAGAAAACCTTTCGGAAGATATAAAACAAGGATTTTTAAGTCAGATACCCATGGGACGGTTTGGTAAACCTGAAGACGTGGCGGGAGTGGTTTTGTTTTTAGCTTCTGATCTTTCAAACTATATAACGGGAGAGGTTATTCACGTTAACGGGGGTCTCTTTTGAGATAAATTCAGCTGGAGGTGAAGGCATGGCACTTGAAGAGAGAATCAGAGAGATCATAGCGGATCAACTTGGAGTTGAAACGGAAAAAATAGTCCCAGAGGCTAAATTTGTTGAGGATCTGGGAGCGGACTCTTTGGACGTAGTAGAACTTATAATGGCATTTGAAGAGGAGTTCGGGATTGAAATTCCCGATGAAGATGCAGAAAAAATTCAAACAGTAGGAGATGTTATCAGTTACCTCAAAGAAAAGGTAGATAAATGAGGAGGCGAGTTGTCGTTACTGGTCTGGGTGTTGTAACACCCATCGGAACAGGAGTCTCCAAGTTCTGGAACAGCCTTACAAAAGGCGTAAGTGGAATTGATCACATAAAGAGCTTTGATCCAGATGAATTTGGACTTAATGTGAAAATAGCGGGAGAGGTAAAAGATTTTGATCCCTTGGACTTTATGGATAAAAAAGACGCTTCCCGTTTGTCTTTGTTCATTCAGTTTGCTGTCGGAGCAGCAGAAGAAGCCATAGAAGACAGCGGGATAAAGGAAGCGGGATACGATCCTTTTAGGATAGGTGTAATTATAGGAACAGGTATAGGAGGATTAAGGGATATAGAAAGAGAACACACTGTTATAACCAGCAAAGGAGCTAGAAGGGTTTCCCCCTTCTTTATACCTTACGGTATATCCAACATGGGTGCAGGATACATAGCTATAAGGCACGGTTTTAAAGGTCCGAATTACTGTGTGGTTTCCGCTTGTGCTACTGGAAATCACGCTATAGGAGATGCTTTCAGACTCATACAAATGGGTGATGCAGACGCGGTAATAGCAGGTGGAGCTGAAGCCTCCATCACTCCATTGGGAGTAGCTGGCTTTGCTGTAATGAGAGCGCTCTCTACAAGAAATGATGAACCTCAAAAAGCTTCACGTCCCTTTGATAAAGATCGTGATGGTTTTGTAGTAGGGGAAGGTGCGGGTGTTTTGATTTTAGAAGAATACGAAAGAGCAAAAGCAAGGGGTGCAAAAATATACGCGGAAATAGTGGGATACGGAGCTACAGATGATGCTTTTCATATAACAGCTCCCCACGAATGTGGTGAAGGAGCTTACTACTGTATGAAACTTGCTCTTGAAGACGCTGGAATAAATCCCGAAGAGGTGGATTACATAAACGCTCATGGAACTTCTACACCTCTTAACGATGTCATAGAAACACAAGCTATAAAACAACTGTTCGGTGAACACGCTTATAAGTTGAAAATAAGTTCCAACAAATCTATGATAGGACATTTGTTGGGAGCAGCAGGTGCTGTTGAGGCGATTGCTTCTGTAAAGACAATAGAAACAGGTATAATTCCACCTACCGTCAACCTTGAGAATCCGGATCCTCAATGCGATTTAGATTACGTTCCTCAAAAAGCAGTTTCCGCTGATGTAAAGGTGGCTCTTTCAAATTCCTTTGGTTTCGGAGGAACGAACGCTTGCTTAGTTTTCAAGAAAGTAGAAGATGTATGAGGAGATTGAGGAGAAGATAAACTACACTTTTAGGAATAAGGATTTACTCAAGCAAGCCTTTACTCACATATCTTATGCACGGGAAAAGGGAACGTCTCATTATGAAACCTTGGAGTTTCTGGGAGATGCACTGCTTAACTTCTTTATAGTAGATATTTTAGTAGAAGAGTTTCCAGATAAAAGAGAAGGAACACTTGCAGCTCTTAAAGCGTATCTTATAAGCGAAGAGTTTTTTAATGAACTGGCGAAGGATTTGGACATAGTAGATTACATACTAATAAGCAGGGGGAGAAAAAATGTGTCCATAGTAGGTGATGTTTTTGAAGCTCTATGGGCAGCTGTTTACATAGACAGCGGTAGGGACTGTGGTCGGGTTAAAGAGATCTTTAACAAATTATTCAAAAAAAGAATTTTAGAAACCGTTAGAAATCGTAAAATAAGAAAAGACTATAAAACAATGCTCCAAGAAGTAACCCAGAAAAGATGGAAGGAAAGGCCTACTTATAGAGTAGTAGAGGTTGAAGGTCCAGAGCATGCCAAAATATTCACTGTGGAAGGATCTATAAAGGGATTATCCGCACTGGGCAAGGGCAAAACCAAAAAGGAAGCTGAGCAAGAAGCAGCGCGACGTCTTTACGAAATTCTGCGGGAAGAAGTATAAACGTGTTCTTTCAACTCCGAGAAGTATTCTTCAATAAGTTCCCTGCTTCCCTCTTCTATTTTCTTTCCCTTTTCCATTAGGAAAACTTTATCTGCCAAAAGAAGGGCTTCAAAAGGATCATGGGTTACTACAATTGTAAGCTTTTGAGTCATTTTATCCTTTATAAATTCTATAATTTCCAATTTTATTTTGAAATCTAAAGAGGAAAACGGTTCGTCCATTAAAAGGACAGGAGGATCAAACGCCAAAGCTCTAATAATAGCTACCCTTTGCCTCTCCCCAGTGGAAAGCTGATGAGGTTTTCTGCTCTCAAAAGCCTCTAATCCTAAATTTCTCACAAGTTCTACAGGATACTTAGGATCTTTTGCCTTTTTAACAGCAAATTCTATGTTTTCCTTTACACTCAAGTGAGGAAGCAAGTTGTTTTCTTGAAAAACAAAACCAAAACCCCTTTGTTGAGGTGGTATAAAAATCCCTTCAGAGGTATCCATAAGGACTCTATCCTTCCAAAAAAGAAACCCCTCTTCCGGTTTTAAAAGTCCTCCGATGATTCTAAGAACCGTTGTTTTCCCACTACCTGAAGGACCTAAGATGACGTTAAACCCTTCTTCAAAAGTAAAATCACCTTCTACTGTAAAACTGCGGTATCTTTTCCTAAATGAAAGCTTTATAAAGTTTCTTCCTTCCATCTTCTAAGCAAGGATACCACACTAAGAGCTACTAAGGATACAGCGAATAGCAAAAGGGAAGCTCTGTTAGCCTCTGAGTAATTAAGCGCTTGAACCTCGTCGTATATATATATGGACAAAGTCTTAGTTTCTCCGGGTATATTCCCTCCTACCATTAAAATTACACCGAATTCTCCCATTGTATGGGCAAAAACAAGAGCGCAAGAGGTGAGGATTCCTCCCCAACTTAGTGGAAGTATAACCTTTACAAAGGATTCAAGCTTTGAATAGCCGAAAATATAGGATATCTCAACGTATCTGTGATCAACTGCTTGGAAAGCGTCTCTTATGGGAAAAACTCCAAAAGGTAAAGAGTATATAACAGAAGCAAGTAAAATAGCTTCAAAAGAAAAAAGTAGAGATTTATGGCAAAAGTAGTTAAACAATTTACCCAGCGGTGATTCAGGATTGAAAAGATATATAAGATAAAAACCTAACACAGTAGGAGGAAGAAGAATTGGCATAAATATAATGGCTTCTACAATAGACTTCCCTTTGAAACTATAGAAAGCCAAAATATAACCGATTATAAGTGAAAAAAATAAAAGAATTAACGTAGTAAGAGATGCTAATTTTAAGCTTATTATAAGAGCTTCTTTCATTATAGAGCCTCAAACCCGTGTCTTTTTATAAGACTTTTGACTTCCGGTTCTCTTAGAAAGTGAAAAAATTTTAAAACTTCTTTCTTTTTACTACCTTTAACACTTATCATCAGCACGTGTTTTACAGGCGGGTAAAGATCCGAAGGAATTATAAAATACTTGCCTTTTCCATACGACAACGCCAAGGAGAGAGAAACTATGGCAATCTCCGCACCACCCATAACGGCAAACTGGAAAGCCTGAGCTACATTAGAGCCGTAAACGAGTCTATCTCTCAACTTTTTATAAAGATCTGTTCTCTTAAGAAAAATAACAGCAGCTTTTCCGTAAGGAGCATAACGAGGGCTTGCTATAGCTATCCTTTTGCTGTTTTCAAGAGATTTTATACTGGGGTTTTTATGAAGAGAAAAGAGAATAAGTTTTCCTACCGCGAACTCCCTGTAAAGGAAACCTTTACCTTCTTCCATTAGTTTTTTTACATAAAGCGGATCAGCTGAAATAAAGATGTCATAAGGTGCTCCTCCTGAGAGTTGTCTATACAGATTTCCCGATGAGCCAAAGGAAAGCTTTACCTTGATCCTTCCGTATTTCTTCTCAAAAGCATGCGTTAACTCTTCAAAAAGAGGTCTCATACTTGAAGCAACTGCTACGTATATCTCTGTCCCGTAGGAGAGTGAAAAAATCAGCAATAAAGCGGGAATGAATACCATAAAATTAATTATATGACATAAATGTCATATAAGATTTCTTTCCCTAAGAGAGGTGTAGGAATCTTTACTTAAGATTATATGATCTACAAGCTCAAAACCCATTATACTGCAAGCTTTTTTCAATCTCTGGGTAAAGGCTATGTCTTCTTGGGAAGGTTCAGCATTGCCCTGGGGGTGATTGTGTGCCACGAGTATACCGTAAGCGGAAATAACAAGAGCAGTTCTTAAAATTTCTTTGGGTTCTGCGAACACTCTATTAAGAGATCCTATTGCTATTGTTTCCATTTCCATTACCCTGTGGGAAAGATCTAAATACAGAGCTATTAGGCTCTCCCTTTTTGAATTGAATTTATCTTTCAAAAATTCGTAAGCGCTTTCTGGAGTCAGAACAGATATGTGAGCAAAGGGTTCTCTTATACGACGGGATAGCTCTATAAGGGCTTTTATCTGTAAAGCCTTTACTTTGCCTACTCCTTTAACTGCTGTAAGTTCGGAAAGGGACATTTCTTCCAGTTTTTTCCAACCTATTTCTGTGAGCTTGCTGGAAAGGGATAAAACATCAAAATCTTTTGTTCCAGTCCCCAATATTACAGCTAAAAGTTCTTCATCGGAGAGAGCTTGTGCTCCCATTTTGGATAGCTTTTCACGAGGTTTAAGTTCTTGGGGTATGTCCTTAATGTTTTTATACTTGTAAAACCTTTTTTTCACCTTTTGTTTCCCTTTATCTTTTCCACAAGAATCTTTCTTACCCTTCTTTCGCTAACAGAAACTACCTTGAACCTATAACCGTTTAGATCAAAGATTTCTCCCTCATGCGGTATCCTTCCCGCTAAGAAGGACAGCAATCCTCCTACAGTGTTGTAATTGCCTTCTGCAACTTTTATACCCGTTATCCTTATAAGTTCGTTCAATTCCAATTTACCGTCCACTATCCACTTGTCTTTGCTTATCTCCTTTATCAGTTCTTCCTCTCCTTTTTCGGAGTATATGTTCCCTACGATTTCTCTTAGAATATCCTCAAGAGTTACTATACCTATTATTACTCCTCTTTCATCAACTACCACCGCTATATGTTCCCTTCTCTCCCTGAACTCTTTGATTACCTCGGGTAGGGGCATGTATTCGGAAAAGACAGGAATTCTCCTTATATATTTTTTTACGGGCTCTTCTGGTTGAGCGCTTAAGAGATCGTAAGCACTTACATAACCTACAATGTCATCTACTCTTATTCTGTAAACGGGAATACGAGAGTAGCCACTTTCCTTAGCTTTCTCTACAGCTTGAGCTACACTTGCGTTTTCGGAAATCATGACTATTTCGTAAAGAGGTTTTACTATTTCACCTACTCTTCTATCTTTAAAGGAGAGTATATTGGAAACAATAAGTCCTTCGTATTCCGCGAAGGTTTTTTTATCACGTAGCAGTTCTATTATATCCTCCCTTCTTACACTTATTTTCCCACGAGCAAATCTTTCCGATATAAATCTACTTATAATTTTGGAAAGAATAAGAAAAGGTTTTAAAGGAAATCTTATTTTATCTAAGATAAAAAGACTTGGTATAATAATCCTATTGGCGTAATGCTGAAAAAGACTCTTGGGAATTATTTCACCAAGGGTTATTGTAAAAATAACCAAGGTTTCAGCTAAGAGAACTTCATAACCTGAAATCTGAGGGAAATACTTTGTCAAGGATATGAGCATAAGTGTGTAAAGTGTTGCAGCAAAAACTATGCTGACAGTGTATCCTAACATCGTAAGGGTTATATACTCTTCCGGATTTTCAAGAAAATGTGCAATGTATTTGTATTTTCTCTTCCTTAAAACAGCTTTCAGTGTCCCTTTATCTGCACTAAGTAAAGCTATTTCTGAACCCGCAAAGAATCCCTCTAAGGCTATAAAAAATAAAACTCCTATAGCGAAACCTATCAGTTCCATGCTAAAACTACTCTGTCTTGTCCTGCATAATCTTTATATATCATAACTTTAAAATTCCTCTCTTCAAGGAACCTTTTGACTATTGCCCCTTGATCGTGACCTATCTCAAGGGCTAAAATTCCTCCTTTTTTCAAGTAATCTTTAACCTTTCGTGAAAGTCTTTCGTGGAACTCGTATCCTTTTTTACCCGCTATTAGAGACGTATATCCTTCGTATTTTACTTCAGGGGGAAGGTATTTCCATTTAGAAGCGGGTATATAAGGAGGATTTGACACTATGAAGTCAAACTTCTTTCCCTTCACAGGTTCAAACATATCTCCCTTAAGAAGAGTTAGTCTACTTTCTACGCTGTAGCGTTTTGCATTTTCAAGGCTAAGTTCTAAGGAAGCTGGATTTATATCTACAGCTGTAATCCTTATAGAAGGTTTTTCTAACAGTAAGGTGATTGAAATACAACCACTACCGCACCCTATTTCAAGTCCCTCCGCATTTTCAGGTATTAACGGAAGAACTTTCTCCACAAGTATTTCCGTTTCCGGTCTAGGAATAAAAACTCCTTCCCTGACTTTGAACTCTCTACCAAAAAAATCCCATACACCTAATAAATAGGGAACGGGAATGTTCTCTTTAAGTCTTTTATCCATAAGCTTATGGAATTTAGCTCTTACAAGAGGTGGAATTTCACTTTCCAGAAGGAGCGGGAGCTGGTTCGTTTTTACCTTTAACAGGTGGGATAGTATTATCTCCGCTTCCCTTCTCAGGGAGGGGGGCAGGTTCAACAGGAGCTGTTTTGCTTTCATCTTTTAATTCCTTTTCCAATATAGATCCTTTCTTCTCTTTTGGAACAACGGACAGTAGAAGGGCAAGGAGAAGAAAAATTCCCCCTAACCAGTAAGTAGCCTTTGTAAGAACGGTATCCACACCTCCGACACCGAATATGGACTGTCCCATACCACCACCGAAGGCAGCTCCTACATCTGATCTTCCCTTTTGAAGCAGTGAAAGAATTATAAGGAGAATTGCCACCATAAGAAAAAGAGCCAGCAGAGCGTAATACATAAGTTAAATAATAAAATAAAATTGTGTCTTTTGTATCTGGGAAAGTTCTCTTAGAGAAAGCTCACGAGTTCGGTTTTGCACTAGCAACCTTTTACACTTCTGATTTAAAATCCTTAAAAACTGTGCTTTCCGTAGCTCAGGAATTAGAATCTCCGATTGTTGTTTACACACCTGAGAGCTTCCCAAGGAATTACATCAAAGAAACCAGTAGAATTCCTCTGGGCTTTTACAGTAGAGTAAAGGATTTCTCTTCGGTTTTTTCAGCTCTGAGAAGTGAACACACTGTGTTGAGTATTGAACCTTCTTTAAATTATGAAGAAAGTATTGAATTTATACGTAAAGTGGTTTCTTTATGTGTTCCCTTTGGCATAGCTGTAGAGGCGGTGTTGAACAAATCCTCTTTAGCGGAAGATTTCGCTCTAAGAACGGGTGTGGACGCTTTAGTTTTAAAATATCCAATAAGATTGGAAATTCTTAGGGAAATAAAGAAAAACACCTGCATGCCTCTTGTTCTTGAAGGAATAGGAAAGAAAGTGTCCAAGGAATACTTAAAAGATGCACTTGAACTGGGTGTAAACAAGTTGAACGTGGAAATGGACCTTTCTCACAAAAAAACTTCTGAAATAGCAAGATTAGTAGAGAGCAGTATAAAGCTTTGCGGAAGTGAAGGTAAAGCTTCACTTTTTTGGTAAAATATCCTCTCATGGCTGAGAGAATAGATATTAACAGACTTCAAAAAGATATGTTTATAGAGCATAAAGAAGAACCCTATCGGGTTTTGGATTATGAACACGTAAAACCCGGTAAAGGGCAGGCTTTTGTGCGGATAAAAGCAAAAAACATGCTTACGGGCAACGTTACCGAAATAACTTACAAGGCTTCAGATACTATAGATCTTGCGGATTTTGAACAAGTCTTTGCTGACTATTCTTACAGTGATGGAGAAAACTACTACTTTATGAACTCACAAACTTATGAGATGATAGCTATTCCAAAGGAAAGGATAAAGGAAGAATCTCGCTTTCTTAAAGAGGGTATGCAGGTTGTTGTGTTTATTTACGAAGGACAACCGACAGGTATAGAACTGCCTAAGCATGTAGAATTAAAAGTAGTAGAAACAGAACCTACTTTTAAAGGAGACACCGCCGCGGGAGGAACAAAACCCGCAAAGCTGGAAACGGGAGCGGTGGTTCAAGTTCCCTTTTTTATAACGGAAGGAGATATAGTAAAGGTGGATACGAGAACAGGCACTTATGTGGAAAGGGTAAAATGATGGAAAAGGAGTTTATCCGAGAATTAATCAATCTTATTAGAAACTCCAACATTCGTCTGTTGAAAGTGGAAAGTGGAGATTTCAAGGTGGAAATAGAAACCCATCAACCTATGACAAATACTACTTCAGAGGAACAAAGAATTCAGCAGGAGATCAGACATCAGGAGATACTTCCGCCTTCAGAGGATATAAAAGAAGAGGAAAAAAAATTTCATGTTATAAAAAGTCCTCTGGTGGGAACTTTTTACAGATCTCCGTCGCCAGATGCACCTCCTTTTGTTGAAGTAGGAGACATAGTTTCACCGGGTCAAGTTCTGTGTATAGTAGAAGCTTTGAAAGTCATGAACGAGATAGAAAGCGATGTAAGAGGTAAAGTAGAAAAAATATTGGTAGAAAACGGAGAAACTGTAGAATACGGACAGCCCCTTTTCCTGATAGATACAACTGTATAACTTCAGGAAACACTGTGTCTTATAAGAGTTATACTAATGACAACCATTAAAAACCCTAAGAAGGAAAGAAGAGACAACTGTGAAGGTTTAAGCCCCTTTACAAGGTTTAAATGAGTGAGGATTGCGTAGTATATCCAAAGAACAAGCGTCAGAATAAGTTTAGGATCGTTTATCCAATGCTTTCCCAGAAAGCTCTTAGCCCAAAGACTTCCGAATATAAGTGTAAAGGTGAGAGCTAAAAAGCCTATGTTGAGGAATCCCCGTTCTATCCTTCTTAGGAGATTTACGGGAATCATAAACCCCTCTATATGTTTAGTTTTCAGCTTTTTTTCTACTACAAGTTTTATAAGAGAAGAAAGTCCCCCTAAGATAAGGGAGGCGTAAGCAATTGCAGCGGATAGTATGTGATAAACGTAAAAAGGATTTTTATACCCTACTTCTTTTGCGGGAATTCCTATTAATGTTGTCAGAAAACCTATAAAAGCTACAATCATTCCAAAATCCATAACGTTCCTTTTAAAACACAGTGTCATAAAAGTGAACAAGAGAACCAGAAGATTACCCATAAGGGATACCATACCGTATATATCACCTATGGGAAAGTGACCAGTAGATATGTATCTGTAGAAAAAATAAACAGCGTAAAGGAAAAATCCAGAGAGAAGCATTACAGAAGGTAAGTTTTTAAAATATACACCCCTAAAAGTTCCGATAGCGAACATACCTGCAGAGAAAAGATAAAAAAATACCGCTACAAACAAAAAGGGCATAGGCTTTATTTTACAGCATAGATTTGTTTGAACTTCTGAATCTCTCTAAGGACCAACGCAGAGACTTCTCATAAGGTATTGGATCTCTTCCAAGCAATTCTTTAACGCCGTATGGAATTGCGTCCTCTGACAAACCGCACAGATTTTCTCTCCACATCATAAGCATTTGATCGGAGGAAAAAGGCGGCGGATCTAAAAGTTTTTCTAATACCTTGCCTGTCCAATACATAAATTTCAAGGGAACAGGTATCATAAACACTCTTTTTTTCCAAAAGGAAAATATGTCCTCTAAAAGTTTTTTAAAGGAAACCTTCTCAGAACCGCACAGTTCGTATATTTTCCTGTGGGCAGTATCCTTTTGAGTGGCTATAAAAAAGCACTCCGCTACATCTCTAACATCTACAGGTTGGAATCTGTAACCCCCTCCATCAGGTAGGGCTATAATGGGTAGTATCTTTGTGATTTTTTTCATATCTGTAAAGAGTTTTTGTTCTGGACCTAAAATCAGAGAAGGACGGAAAATAGTATAGTCTAATCCACATTCCATTAAATACTTTTCCGCTTGCCTTTTTGTGCGATGATACTGGGAAGGAGCTTTGTCATGTGTTCCAAGAGCGCTCATATGAAGGACTCTTTTTACTCCCGTTTTCAAAGCACAGTTGTAAAGATAAGCAGAATAAAGATAATGAACCTTATCAAAGGTAATGCCTTTTTTTCTTTCTTCAAAGAGTATGCCTATTAAATGAACAAGAACATCAGCCTTGATTTCCTCCATTTTTGAACATAGAAGTTCTTCATCTGTTAGATCTACCTTGTGAATACTGACACGGTTACCGAAAAGTCTTTTAGCTTTTCCGGGATTCCTGACAATTAAGTGAACCTCTGTTTTTCCTTCAAGGAATCTGTTTACTACGTATCTACCTACAAAGCCTGTTGCACCTGTAATTAATACTTTCATAATCACTTAGGTTTTTATGAGCTTTTTTATGGAAATATAATCCCCTATTCCGTATCTACTCCACAGAAGATCTAAAAGGTTTAGAAATACATGGGCAGTGACAACAGCATCTTCTAATGCTCTGTGAAGTCTTTTATATCTTATACCAAAGTAATCTGCCACTTCTTTAAGAGAATATCTCCCTAAGAAGGGAAGCAGTTTTCTGGAAAGATACAGTGTGCATATATAGGGTTTTTTGAACCTTTCTCCTTGATAAATTCTGGTGTATTTGTCTAAGAGCTTTATATCCTGAATTACATTATGCCCTATGAGAATGTTATTCCCTATAAACTTTAGAAACTCGGGAAGAATTCTATTTATTTTAGGTTTACCTATTAGCATAGCATTTGTTATTCCTGTCAACCTTTTTATCCTATCAGGTATAAAAAAACCGGGATCCACAAGTGTGTAAAAGGTTTCTGTTATAACACCTCCTTCCACCCTTACAGCTGCAAGATCTATTATTTCAGCATCAACTACATTAAATCCCGTGGCTTCCGTATCCAAGACTACAAAGGAATCGTCTAATAGACATTCTCTCATTTACTCCCCCCTTAAGTAATTCAAAGAATATATTAAAATAAACATTATGCAGGTAAAGGATTGTGTATTCTGCAAAATTATCAGGGGAGAGATCCCTTCTGAAAAGGAATACGAAGACGATTTTGTTTACGCTTTCAAGGATATAAATCCTGTAGCTCCAATTCATATACTTATAGTTCCCAAGAAACACATAACGGGTATTCAAAGCTTAGAGAAAGAGGATACAAGTCTTGTGGGATATATGTTCTACGTAGCACGTATAATAGGAGAAAAAAAGGGAGTAGCTCCCTGTAAAGATATGGAAGGAGGATACAGACTTGTTTTTAATGTGGGAAGAGATGCAGGACAAACAGTTTTCCATCTCCACCTTCACTTTATAGCGGGAAGATCTATGAAGTGGCCTCCCGGTTAAGGGAATGAAATCTTTCTTCTTGAAATTATCCAGTGGTATTTATCCAGGGGGGTTCAGTGTTCTTAAAGAATTAAAAGAAGATACTGCAGTAGTGGTGGGAAATTTTGACGGTTTTCACTTAGGACATCGTTATCTTACGTCAATACTTAAGGAAAGGGCTAAAAGAAGAAAATTAAAAACCCTTTTGGTAACTTTTTACCCACATCCTTTAAGAGTTTTAGCTAAGGAATTGTCCTTATGCGAGTTAACTACTCCTCAGGAAAAGAGAGAACTCTTGGAAGGGGAAGGTATAGACTTTCTATGTTTTATAAGATTTGATGAGACTTTTGCCAAAATGAACGCCCGTGAATTTCTGACAGATATAATACACAAACGTCTTAAGTGCAGATACCTGCTTGTAGGTTACGATTGGAGATTCGGATACAAAAGGGAAGGGGAAATAGAACTCGCTAAGGAAGTAGCTACTAAACTCGGTTTTGAAGTAGAGGAAGCAGAACCTTACAGAAAAAACGGACATATAATAAGTAGCACTCTCATAAGGAGACTTTTATCAGAAGGAAGACTCAGTGAAGTGAGGGAGTTTCTGGGAAGAAACTATTGGATAAAGAGAAAAGTTGTAAAAGGTAAAGGTAGGGGATCAGTTTTGGGATTTCCTACCGCCAATTTGGAAAATACAGAAAATTTATGTTTAAAAGAAGGTGTTTATATTGTAAGGGTAAACGACCAATATTCCGCTTTGGCTAACTTCGGCTACAGACCTACTTTCGGGGATAAAAGAAGACTGCTTGAAGTTCATATACCGGGTATAAAAGAGAATTTCAAAGGAAAGGAAATGAAGGTAGAATTCCTACGTTTTTTAAGAGAAGAAAAGAAGTTCCACAGCGCAGAAGAACTTAAGAGCCAAATAGAAAAGGATCTTCAATCTCTTTTGTAAAGTATCTTTATCTCACCGTTTTTAAGTAGAACAAAATTCTTTTCCAATTTATCTTTAATTCCTTTCTTATTCTGAATGAAATTTTCTAAGCCTTTGGGTTCACCGTGAGATTTAAGCAGATATTTTCTTACTTCTCCGTTGTCAAAATGTATTTTCACCGGCAAGCAGTAAAAACGTGTATCTTCAGCTGTTCTGCATCTTTGGATTTCTCCTACTACCTCTATTTTTACGCTTCTGGCAACTATCTCTTCTTTTTTAAGCATGGATACTATTTTAAGGTATAAGAACTTTGCCTATTCTCTCAAAACGAGGATTCAGCAAAGCCAGAAACAGTTGTTTAAACCCTGTGAAGAAGTTAACATCTGCGGGTGTAAGAGGAGGAACTTCTCCCGAAAAGTAAACTACAAAAGCTTTCCCCACTACGTATTCCCTCGGCACAAAACCCCAAAATCTGCTGTCTTCACTGTTGTCTCTGTTGTCACCCATTACAAAATACTTCCCCTGTGGAACTATGAATTTAACACAGAGGTTGTATCTATACCTAAGGCAATTCACTTTAACATAAGGTGTAAGTCCAGCAACTTTTGTAGGGTGTGAAGAAAACCAAATCCTGTGTTTGAGTTCCTTTCCGTTAAGGGAAATGGTTTCTTCAAATTCATAGTAGGTTCTACTGTTGAATTTTACATCTCTTATATACTTTAAACTGTATTCATTACCATTAACACTTACGCTGTAAACCTTCTTTCCCGCTATTTCTTTACTGCTAAATTCCACCAGATCTCCCGGACCGCCTATTATTCTTTTTATATAATCAAGGGAAGGATTTACAGGGTATCTGAAAACAACTATATCACCCACTCTTGGTTCAGAAAGACTGTAAACAAGCTTGTTAACAAGAATAAAATCACCTATTAAAAGAGTAGGTTGCATAGAAGCGGAGGGTATGTTAAAAGCTTGAACCAGGGTTGCTCTTATAAAGAGAACTACAACAATTATCAATACTAACTCCGTTAGCCATTTGGGAATAGCTTTCATGGAAATGAGATTTTAACATATTCCTATTGTGTCTTAACTGACCGCATGCACCGAATACTTCAACGCCTTTGCTGAAACGAACAAAAGTGGAAATTCCTTTACTCCACAGTATTCTTTGAAATTCCATTATTCTGTCAAGGGAAGGACGTTCATAAGGAAGAAAAGGATCCGGATTATAGGGTATCAAATTTACTTTAAATCTCTTAACAGATTTTCCTATTAAATCAGCAAGAGCTTTAGCCATAGAGGGAGAATCGTTTAAATCCTTTATAAGAACGTATTCAAGAGTTATTCTCCTGTATTTTGGAAGTGGAAATTCCCTCAGGATCTTCATAAGTTCTTCTAAATCGTTTTTTTCTGACAAAGGCATAATTTCTTCTCTTAATTCCTGAAAAGGTGCGTTAATAGAAACAGCTAAGTTTATTTCTTTTAAAAGAGGATCTCTTCTCATTTTACAAAGAGGTTTTAAGAGACCGCTGGTTGAAAGAGTTACACGCCTTTTTGAAAGATCAAAACCCCATGGAGATATCATTATCTCAACTGCTTTTCTTACGTTATCATAATTAGCTAAGGGTTCACCCATTCCCATGAAAACCACGTTTCTTATGTGTTCTTTTAGAGTAAGCTGGACTTGGAGAAATTGATCAACTATCTCTTCCGTTTTTAAGTTTCTCTTCAAACCGTCTAAGGCGGTCGCACAGAATTTGCAACCTACAGCACAACCTATCTGTGATGAAACACAAAGGGTAAGATGATCCCTTTCTTTTATAAGAACTGTTTCAATAAGGTGATCGTCTTTTGTCTTGAATAGATATTTAACAGCGGAAGGAGCTTCTACACTTTTGATTAACTTCAAACTACAAACAGAAAAGATTTCTCTTAGGTGTAGTCTGTAGTTCCGTGGAAGATCTGTCATGAGTTCAAAGTCTGTTACCTTTTTCTTATAAATCCACCTTAGAATTTGATTTGCCCTGTAAGATTCCATTCCTAATTGAGAAACTTTATCTCTAAGCTCTCTTAAAGTGTATCCTGTAATGGATTCCATTACTTTGCTTTGATCACCTTTACTTTACCGTTAGCGATATCTTCTATAGACTGAAAAGTTTTCTTTATAAGTTCCCTTTCTCCTCTTATAAAGAAGTCTTCACCTTCTTTTAAAAGCTGAAGTGTTCTCTTTACAGCAGCATGAACAAGTTCATACCTTGAGCTTACCTGATTGAGAGCATTTTCTATATTAGGTCTTTTTGCCATAGCATTCACCTCCTTTTACAAGACTCCTTATCTCTTCTGATGGGAGAACATTTTTTAAGACTTCTAATACACTTTCTCTCTCACAACGTGAAGCTGTTATAATACTCTTTAACTGATAAACAGCTTTATCCACAAAGTCATTAATTATAATATAATCAAATTCCCTCGCGCAAGGTATTTCTTTCTTAGCGGTTTCAAGTCTGAGGCGTGCGTTGCTATCTCTGTATCCTCTTGATATCATTCTCCTCTTGAGTTCTTCCAAAGAAGGAGGAAGAAGAAAAACAGTTACAGCGGAAGGGAAAATCTCCTTTACCCTAAAAGCTCCTTGAACATCAATAACAAGAAGAGAATCAACACCCTCTTTCAAATTCCTTTCAACCTGATCCTTGGGTGTGCCGTAGTAATTACCGTAAACTTCTGCGTATTCAAGGAAATGTTCTTCTTTTATTCTTTTCTCAAATTCCTCTTTGGTAATAAAGAAGTAATCAACACCGTCCGATTCACCGGGTCTTGGTGTTCTTGTAGTTACAGTTACTATTTTTTTAATCCCCTCAATTTGTTGAAGAAGCTTGCTTGCTATAGTGCTTTTACCAGTCCCTGAAGGAGCTGATAAGACAAACAGTTTTGCCATTGTATTTTTTATAGCATGTTGGAGTTTCTGAAGAGTCGGAAAAATT
Organism: Aquificaceae bacterium; assembly: GCA_026981975.1. Lineage (GTDB taxonomy): Bacteria > Aquificota > Aquificia > Aquificales > Aquificaceae > Hydrogenivirga. Next base: position 40,543 of record JALSHV010000018.1, read on the forward strand.
CCTGTCCTTTTGCGCTTAAGCTTTTAAAATCACCTTCTTCCACTACTCTACCTTCTTTCATAACAATTATTCTATCGCACTCTGTTATATTGCTTATTCTGTGGGCTACTACAAAAAGAGTTTTCCCTTTAAAAAATTTCCATATATTGTTTAGAACTAATTTCTCCGTTTCCATATCCAAAGCGGAAGTAGCTTCGTCCAGAATAAGTATATCGGGATTTTTTAAAAACAATCGGGCTATGGCAAGCCTTTGCCTTTCTCCTCCAGAAAGGGAATGTCCTCTTTCTCCTACCACGGTATCAATGCCTTTTTCTAACCGATATACAAAATCGCACACCGCAAGGTGTAAGGCTTCGTGTATTTCTTCTTCACTGGCATTTGGCTTTGCTATAAGCATATTCTCTCTTACGGAAGCGTTAAGAAGAAAAGTTTCTTGAGTGGACATTCCTATCCTGTTTCTCAGACTTTTCACGTCTAAATCCCTTAGCTCTATACCATCCAAAATAACTGATCCCTCGTAATCTACGAGGTGTGGGATAATCTTTACAAGTGTGCTTTTCCCAGAGCCGGTATGTCCTACTATTCCTATCTTTTCTCCCCGCTTTACAGTTAAATTAATCCCCTTTAAAATCTCCTTATTTTCTATCTTGACTTTAACTTCTCTGAACTCTATGGAGTCCTTAAACCCATCAAAGCGAATTCCACCAGAAGTTTCTTCTTTCATTTCAAGGAGTTCTTTTAATCTGTTTATCACCGGTAGAGATCCCTTTAAGTTCATAAGCGCTTTTTGTGTGTTAAGTAGTGGTGGTTGTATCATAAAAAGAGCGGTCAGATAGGAGATAAAATCTCCGGGTGTCAAATCTCCTTCAAGTATCCTGTATCCTCCGTAGAATATAACAGCTGCAGTTACAGTGTATCCGAAAATGTAGTTAAGAGCCGTATTCCCTACTACGTAAAACTCAGCTTTGGCAGAGGATTTGTAAATTCCTCTATTAAAATCTTTAAAGAAAGAAAGAAGCCTGTCTTCCGCAGAGAAAACCTTGACGTTTTCAATCCCGTGCAGGCTTTGGGATAAAACCTGCGTTAGATCTCCTGTTTTTTCTTGAGTTTTTTTTACGTGTTTGCCTTTCCTTCCGCCGAAAAACTTCACCATAAAAGCCATAAGAGGGACTGCTATTAAAAGAAAAGAAGTCAAAACAGGATCTCTGTATATAAGAACTCCAAAGAGAGCAATTCCTACGAAAGGCTCTCGTAAAACCGTTGGTATTTGATCTACAAGAATTTGTCTTATTCTCTCCACATCACTTACAATTCTGCTTATTATGTCTCCTACCGGTTGTCTAATGAAGAATCCGTAGGGTATGAACATAAGCTTTTGGAATATTTCTGTTCTTATATCTTGAAGTGTTTTTTCAGAGGCAAGGACTACCGTGTATTTGGAAAGGAAGAAACCTCCCTGCATCAGGATAGCACTTCCGAGCAACATCAGAACAGTTTTCACAAGCTCTTCCTCATTTCTGAATAAAAAAACATCATCTATTATTCCCTTTACAAGAAGAGCAACAGCCGAAGCTCCGCTTGACTGAAGTAAAGATCCAATAACGGACAGAACAAGTAAGAACGAATAAGGTCTAATTCTCTTTAAAAGCCAAATTAAATTTTCCATCTTTGAAATTATAAATATCCGCGGTAAAGAGCCGATAGAAGCTTTTAGGAGGGTTAAAGTATGTTCAGAGCACTTTGGACATCTGCTTCTGGCATGACAGCACAGCAAACTAATCTTGATATTATCTCTCACAATATGGCTAACGTAAACACGGTGGGTTATAAAAAACTCAGAGCTACTTTTCAAGATCTTATTTATCAAACAGTAAGAGAACCCGGAGCGCCTACCTCTCCTATAACCCGCTCCCCTTCTGGATTTCAGATAGGTTTGGGAACTTATATAGCGGATACTTACGGTATATTTACCCAAGGAAATATAACTCAAACGGGAAACACTTTGGATATTGCAATTCAAGGAGATGGTTTTTTTAAGATAGTTCTTCCTGACGGAACCATAGCTTATACACGAAACGGCCAATTTCGTCTTGACAGAGATGGTAGAATAGTTAACAGTGACGGCTATCCTTTAGATCCCGAAATAAGTATCCCTCCAGATGCTGTAACCATAGGTATAGGGGCGGACGGAACAGTAACTATACTGAGACAAGGTTCTACTTCAGTTGAAGAAGTCGGTAGAATAGAGCTTGCTAAATTTATAAATCCAGCTGGTTTAAGAAGAATAGGAAATAACCTGTATTTACAAACAGACGCTTCAGGTGAACCAATTATAGACAATCCCGGTAATCAGGGAATAGGAACCCTTTTGCAGGGATACCTTGAATCTTCTAATGTTAATATAGTAGAAGAAATGGTGAATCTTATAATAGCACAAAGAGCCTATGAATTTAACACTAAAAGTATAACAGCTGCTGATGAAATGCTTTCTCAAGCTGCTAATCTGCGCCGTTAGTATTTCCTTAGTTTTTGGAGAAATTATTGATAAGGATTTTTTGAAAAATTACGCTCTTAAGGAACTTAAGAATAAATTCGGCAATAAAGTGAAGATTGTTGATCTTTCTCTCCTTCCTATAAATTCACTTCACTATGAGAAAATAGAAAGAGTTGTTGTTAATGTCAGAGAAAACAACCCAAGAGGAAACGTTCACATTTACGTGAGAACAAGGAAAGGTGTAAGGAGAATTACTGTATCCCTGCGTCTTTTATGGAGATGTAAAATCACAGTTACCTTAACACGTATTGAAAAAGGAGAAAGGATATCTCTTGATCTCTTGGAAATAAAGGAGAAATTCCTGCCAAGGTGTCCAACTTTTCAAGAAGATCCAGAAGAGTTTATCAACTATATTGCTCTTAAGGACATTCCCGCAGGTAGCCTATTACGTAGGCAGCTTATCAGAAAGGAAGCGCTCGTGAAAAGAGGTGAAGAAGTTACGGCTGTTCTCAAAAAGGGAAATCTTGAGATTAGATTCACAGCTAAATCCTTGGACAGGGGTTTCTACAGAGATATAGTAAGGATCAAGATACCCAGCAAGGGAAAGGTTCTTAAAGGGAGAGTTATAGCCGAAGGTTTTGTAATTATAAATTAAATAAAAAATATTAGGAAGTCTTTGATCTTTTATAAGTGAAGCTAATTTTTTTAAAAAAGAGTAAATGTTTAAACATATATTAAGAAAAGTTATAAAGCTATAAAAATTTTTCATAAAGGTTATAAGAAAATTTCATAAGTTTATTAGAAATTATTTATATGATAAACAACATATAGGGTATGTTAAAATCTGGGGACAGGAGGTAGTATGATGGAAGCTTCTAGAAGGGATTTTATTCACGTTGCTTTGGGTGGAATGGGAGCTGTGGGTGCGCTCGGGGTCCTCTATCCTATTCTTAAAACCTTAGCGCCCAGTGCTGCTTCTGTAACTGAAGCTAAGGTTGAAATAGCCATTGATTCTGTTCCGGAATTGGGTATGAGGGTGACTTCTTGGAAAGGAAAACCCCTTTTTATTCTCAAACTACCCTCTGACATTACTCAGAAATACACGTATAAGGTAAAGAAAGAATCTAAGAACAGTGCAGGTAAGCTTAATCAGGAAATCCTTAGAGATAAACCGGTCTTCGCCCTCATCGGGGTTTGTACCCATCTGGGGTGCATTCCCCTCTGGAAGCCTAAGGGTAGTAGTGATGTGAAAGCTCCCTATTTGCACTGTCCGTGCCACGGCGGACTTTACACCCCTTGGGGAGATAACATAGGAGGTCCTCCGCCAAGACCGTTATTTGTTCCTCCCCAAAAGATAGAAGGTAATAAGCTTGTAGTAGGAGAACCCGGATTTGTTAAGGAGCTTGTTTGAGGAGGTGGAGAATATGCTAAAAAAACTTCTGGACTGGTTAGATGAAAGAACGCACGTAAAGGATTTATACAGAGAGCAAATGATAGACTACAAAGTTCCTAAGAATCTTACCTTTCCTTATGTATTCGGTGTTTTAGCGCTTATAACTTTTGTCATTCAGATAGTATCGGGAGTGATCTTAATAATGTATTACAAACCTGTTATGGCTCACGCTTTTGACAGCGCTAATTACACTATAATGAAGGAAATATCCTTTGGTTGGCTTTTCAGACATATTCACGCTGCAGGTGCTAACTTTTTCTTAGCTATAGTTTATCTTCACATGTTTACGGGAATATACTACAACGCTTACAAAAAACCCCGCGAACTTGTATGGATAGTAGGCTGGGTTATCTACTTTACACTACTTACAACAGCTCTTACCGGTTATCTTCTTCCGTGGGGGCAACTTTCTTATTGGGGAACGGTTGTTACTACGGAAATACCAGCTTCCTTGGCAGATGCTCCTATTTTAAAGGGAATATTTACCGCTATAGGGGAAACCATTTCAATATGGATGAAAGGAGGATATAAACTTGAAGATCTCGCCTTAGGCAGATTTTTCGGACTTCACGTTCTCCTTCTGCCGTTGATATTGCTCGGTCTTGTTAGTATTCATCTGTTTCTTGTAAGGGCAGCTGGTATATCTAATCCCGAAGGGTATGAAATAGACAAAAAAAGTGAATCCGAAAAACTCGCACCATTTCATCCTTATATAACACTTAAAGAAGGTGCGATAGCTATGTGGTATTTAGCTCTCTTTTTCTTCTTTGTTTTCTTCAATATGTCTCACTTTCTTCCTGCGGATAATTTTGAACCGGCAGATCCTTTGAAAACTCCTCCTCATATAGCACCTGAATGGTATTTGTTAGGATTTTACGAAGTTTTTAGATCCATACCCAGTAAATTCTGGGGATTTGTAGCCTTTAATTTGATTCTAATACTTCTGTTACTTTTGCCTGTGCTTGACTTTTCTCCGCTCAAAAGTGCAAGACGTAGGCCTCTGTTTTTCGTAATGTTTCTTGTTTTCTTGTTCTCTTCTATGATTCTTACAGTGTTGGGAACTATGGCACCTACTCCCACTAACGCTCAGCTGGGAATGTTTTTCACCTTCTTAGTTTTTCTATTTTTCTTGTCCCTGCCTGTGATTTCCTTCCTTGAATGGGGCTGGTATAGAGCAAGAGGAGGTAAATCATGAACACTTGGGGAATGGTGAAAACCTTCGTGTTGGGAGGAGCTACTTTGCTGTTCTTCTTTATAATCTGGATCTACAATCCTTTTTCTCCTCATGAAGAATACCCTCTTCCCGCACAAGCGGAGGAGATAATAAAAGATCCAAGATCTGCTCTTGAGGGCAGGGAGCTATTTAAACAGTATTGTACTAGCTGTCATTCCCTTAGATACGATGGAATCTACCTCTCTTCCGTAGCAGCAAAACCAGAGTGGAGTAAAATAGAGAAATCTCAGGGTAAGCCTATTCTGGAAAAACGAGATGGCAAACTCCACATAAAAGGTTATTTTGTCCCTCGTGATGTTTATGAAGCGGTAGCATTTCAAGAGTTGGAGAGTTTAAAGGCTACCTTTGGTAAGATTCCACCTGATCTTTCAACCTATTACTTAGCAAGAGGACCGGGATATCTGTATCAGTTTATTCTTGAACCCGATAAGATCTTACCGGGGACTTCAATGCCTAAGCTGTTTATGCCTGAATTTGATAAGGAAGCTCCTCAAAAGGTAGCTAAAATAGTAGGATACATGAGATCTGTAAGTGAACCTTCTCCTGAGGAAAAAGCGAAAAGAACACTAATGGGAATGTTGACAATAGGTTACTTTGTAATTATGGGATTTCTCCTGTGGATTTACAGGAAAAGACTTATAAATCGTATGAATCTTTGATAACAAGCCGTCGGAGGGGGAGGGAAAAAGTATAATTGTAAGAGTGGAAGAAGCTATCTCTCTTGTAGGAGTTGAGAAAAAGATAGGGAAGACTAAAATCCTTAAGGGGATTACCTTTTCTGTGAAAAAGGGAGAGATTTTCGGATTTGTAGGTCCTAACGGTGCGGGTAAATCCACCACTATGAAAGTAATAATGAACTTTATAAAAGCTGATAAAGGTAAGGTATTTATATTTGGTAAAGAAAATACGGACACTTCAATTATCAAAAGAGTTGGATTCCTGCCAGAACACCCTTATTTTTACACAAACGTTACAGGATTTGAATTTCTTAGATTTATTCAGATGATTTTGAATTTGGAGGAGGAAACCTTCAGAGAGAAAGTCAATGAATACGCAGATAGGCTTCAAATAAAATGGGCGTTGAACAAAAAGTTGTCCGAATACTCAAAGGGTATGCTCCAAAGGTTCGGTTTGCTTCAGGCACTTATAGGAGATCCTGATTTGTTTCTTCTGGACGAGCCGATGTCCGGATTAGATCCTATCGGTAGGAAACTCGTAATAGATCTTATTCTTGAGCTTAAAGAAAAGGGAAAAACGGTTTTTTTTAGCACTCACATACTTCCCGATGTGGAAAGACTGTGTGATAGGGCTTGTATAATTATAGAAGGTGAAATTAGGGATATACTGAATTCTGAAAATCTGAAAAATATAGAGGATATTTTTATGGAAAAAGCTTCTCTATTAAATCTTAAGAAGGTCCTTTGATGAAACTACTTTTGGGTTTTGCCTATATAACAGTAAAAGAGAACGCACGTCGCAGGAGTTTTTACGGACTCTTAGTAGCTTATTTGTTAAGTCTTGGATTTTCCCGTGCTTTGATGGAGTTTTCTTTACAGGATCTTACTAAGGTTTTTTTAGATTTCTCTTACAGTTTTCTAAGTTTTTTTCTTTTTGTTTCAATTCTTTTTATTACTACAGATATTATGAGTAAAGATTTAGATAAAAAAGGTGTGTATATTGTCCTTTCAAAAGGAATATCTAAGGAAACATATATATTGGGAAGAGCTTTCAGCTTTCTTGTTTTTTCCTTTTTAATTGCGTTTACAATGGGATTTTTATTTTTAATAGGAACAAAACTGATAAATTATTTTACACCTACAGCTTTTAGAAAAGAAATACAGATTTTAGCCGGATTTACAGTTGTTCTGTTTCTGTGGATTAAAGCGTTTTTACTTTCTACAGTAATTCTTTTTCTGTCTTCTTTTATGGGTAACTTTTTCCTAATTTTTCTAACAGCGGTAGTTGTTCTTATAGCAGGATCTGCTGTGGAAAACCTGTATAAATTTGTGATTCTTGAAGGGGACAGGATTTCTCCTCTTGTGAGTTCTTTAGTTACTTTTATTTTTTATACTTTCCCAAACTTCTCTTCACCTGGTCCAGATCCGTTAATGGACATGAGTAGGTTAAAGTCTTCTTATTTGATTTTAGATTTTATCCGAGCTGTGATTTACTCTTTATTTCTTGTGTTTCTTTCTTCACTTCTTTTCAAAAGGAGGCAGATTCCTTGAGGAGTTTTACTATAGCTGTTTTTACAACTGTTCTTCTGGGACTAATCCTTACTCTTTCTCATTTCCTTTCGGGAAGGATAAAAGGAAGAATAGAGGAAAGATTTCTCCTACCGGAAAAGATGTATTTACTTTTTGTTCCTGAGGATCTACACTACGGCTTAGCCGATATGGGTTTTATAAACACTCTTTCCTTCATAGGATATTCTCTACAAAAGGAAAAAGGTATATTGAAAAGGGAAGACGCTTTGATGGTATACTCCGCTCTTGATGCGGTAACTTTTTACAATCCCTCTTACTTTGATCCTTACTACGTGGGTAACGCATTTCTTACGTGGAATGTAGGACTTTATCAAGAAACCGTAGATCTTCTTAAAAGAGGATTGAAGTATATAAAGGACTGGAGAATACCCTTTTACATAGGTTTTAACTACTTTTACTTTTTAAAGGATAACTTAAAAGGTGCAGAATACCTACGTCTTGCAGCTAAATATCCAGGTGCGAAGGAGTATAACCTTCTTCCCTTATTGGCTTCTAAGCTTTACTATGAAGAAGGGCAGCTTGATGTGGCTATAGCTCTGCTCAAAGAGCAGCTTAAGTTAATGAAAGAGGAGAAAATGAAAGAATTGCTAAGAGCAAGGCTTGAAACCTTAAAAAAGGCAAAAACGATTTACAGAGCTATGAAAATCTTTAAGAAAAGGTTTGGAAGAAAACCTAAAAGTGTGGAAGAATTGGTAAGAGCTAAATTGATCCCTCCAAATTTGAGAGATAGTAGAGGTGGAAAGTTTTTCATAACGTCCGATGGAAAAGTAAGAAGTGAAAAGGATCTTATGCCGGTAGTAAGAAAACTGTTGGAGGAAGAGTAATCAGGGGATTTACGTTAGTAGAGCTTCTTGTAACCATAGCCATAGTTGCGATACTGGCTGTTATAGCCATTCCTTTGTTCAATAAATACATGAATAGAGCTTATAAAGGAACAGTTATTTCAGATGTAAGAAACGCCACGATAGCAATAGGTGCTTTTGTAGAAGACTACGGATCTGTGCCGGAAAGTGTTAGTTGTCCTTCTGTTGGTTACGGACCTGCCCGTTGTGATTTGACGGACGGAACAAATATCGCTAAGAATGCCTTGTCAGTTTCTAAAGGAGTAAGAGTTGAAGTAGAAAAGGTAAACAACTGTAACGGTTCGGAAAGTTTCAAAATTCACGGAACACATCTACGTCTTAATTCATGGGGATACTGTTTTTCCGCCTGTGAAGGCTACAGAGGGAATACCGACGGTAGCGGTTGTCCTTAATCCGCCATTAAGTCCCTTTTAATTTCCTCAGGAGTGGGACAGCTCTCTGGTGGTAGATCTTTAACTTTGGAAGCGTAATACATAAGAGGTATAAGAATAAGAGTAAGAACAGTTGCTCCCAGTGTTCCGAATATCAAGGAAATTGCCAATCCGTTAAAAATAGGATCAAATAAAATAACAAAAGCTCCAATGACTACAGCTACCGCTGTCAGAAGTATTGGTCTTGTTCTTATTACACCTGCTTCAACAACTGCTGTATGAGGAGGTAGCCCCTCTTTTATCCGTTCTTCCGCAAAACCTACAAGTAGAATGGAATTTCTTACAATAATACCTGCAAGAGCTATAAAGCCTATCATGGAAGTTGCGGTAAAGAAGACACCTCCTGTTATTTTATCCATAATCCAGTGACCGGGAATTATTCCTATCAGTGTAATAGGTATAGGAGTCATAATTATTCCGGGAATTCTGAAGCTTTTAAACCAACCGAGTATAAGCACATACATCACAAACAGAGCTACTCCGAAAGCAAATCCTAAGTCTCTAAAAACCTCAAGGGTTATGTGCATTTCTCCGTCCCATTTAAGATAAACTCTGTCTTCTAATACAGGCATGGAAAGCCAAAGCTCCTCTACACGACCGTAAGGGTTTTCAATTTCAGAAATCTTATTTCTAAGGTTAAGAATACCGTAAAAGGGGGCTTCTTCCTTTCCTGTGGTGTCTCCGATAACGTATATAACTCTGCGAAGGTTCTTATGGTATATAGTGTATGGTGCTTGAGCCTCTTCTATTTGTGTTATTTCCGAAAGTGGTATCGCTATACCTTTTTTGTTTATAAGTTTCAAATTCCTTAGAACATCTGGTGATTTGAACTTCTCAGCTAAGGTAACTTTTACAGGAACGTGTTCTGTGTCAGTTGTTTGTAAAATTCCCACTTGAAATCCTTCCGTATAAATTTTTAACATGTGAACAATTTCTTCCTTAGTGAAGCCATTGAGTGCAGCTTTATCTTCTCTTATCCTTAAGTTAATAAGCCTTTGGGGAGTTTCCATGTATATACCTTCATCGGTTATGGCAGGAGATTTCTTGAAAAGCTCAAATACTTTAAGAGCTACTTTTCTCTGAGTTTGCCTTTCTGGAGCGTAAATTTCTGCTACTACGGGAGATAAAACGGGTGGCCCAGGGGGAACTTCTACAACCGCTACGTATTTAGCTCCTTCTTTTTTTGCAATACTATGAACATAAGGTCTTATTCTCTTTGCAAATTGATGGGATTGTTCTTCCCTGCTGTGTTTATCTATTAGGTTTACCTGAATTTCCGCAAAATGCGGAGCTTTTCTCAAGTAGTAATGCCTGACAAGCCCGTTAAAGTTAAAAGGAGCAGGAGTTCCTACGTATATTTGATAATCTCTGACTATACTCTGACGTGAGATGAATTCTCCTATTTCCTTAGCTGCACTGAGAGTTTTCTCTAATGTAGTTCCTTCTGGCATATCAAGGACAATTTCCAATTCGGATTTATTGTCGTAGGGAAGCATCTTTACTACTACTGCTTTTGTGTAAAACATAAACAGAGAAGCACCAAGTAAGAAAACAACAAAGCTGTAAAAGGTAAATCTCTTTAATCTACTTGAAAGTAAGGGTTGCATAAGAAAACAGTAGAGTTTCCAAAAAAGAGTTTTTCTTATGTTGATTTCTTTACGTTCTCTTTCTTTGGATAAAAGTCTATAAGCAGCCCACGGTGTTATTACGAACGCTACAAGCAGTGAAAAAAACATAGCAACGGAAGCGTTTATAGGTATAGGCTTCATATAAGGACCCATAAGTCCGGAAACAAAAGCCATGGGCATAAGAGCAGCTATTACTGTAAAAGTAGCTAATACTGTAGGATTACCTACTTCATCGGTAGCTCTGACTATGGAATCACGAGGAGGAAGCTTTTGCATTTCAAACCAGCGATGTATATTCTCCACCACTACTATGGCATCGTCCACCAATATCCCTATGGCAAAGATAAGAGCAAAAAGGGTAACCCTGTTTAAAGTGAAACCGTAAAGTTCACTTAAAAAAAGAGCGATAGAAAGGGTAACAGGAACAGCTATACCTATTACCAGAGCTTCTCTAAAACCGAGAGCTACTGCTATAAGCAGTATGACAGAAAACGTTGCTATGAGAAGGTGTTTTAGGAGTTCTTCCGCTTTTTCTTCTGCTGTCTTTCCGTAGTTGCGAGAAATGGTTATGTTTACATCTTTGGGAATTATCTTACCTTTCAGATGTTTTACCAGATTTAAAACTTCTTCAGATACTTCAACAGCGTTTGTTCCCTTTCTTTTGGAAATAGCAAGAGTAACCGCTGGTAAAAGATCCGTTATAGATTTCTCTTCTGCAGAGGGTCCGAAACCCATAAAAACGTAGTCCTTTATTTCTGAAGGTCCTTCTATTACACGGGCAACATCTCTGAGATAAATCACTCTATTTTCTTTAACTTTTATAACTAGATTTTCTATATCTTCCTTTGATTTAAGAAAATTCCCTACTCTTATTAAATACTCCTGATTGGTTTTCCTCACACTTCCCGTTACCGCTTGAGCGTTGGCAGTTTTTAAAATTCTGACAATCTGTAGTGGAGATATTCCGTAAGCTTCAAGCTTGTAGGGATCTAAAACCACACGCACCTCCTTAGGTGTTCCTCCCAGTATGTAGGTATTTGCTACGTTTTCTATCTTCTTTATTTCACTCTGCAAAGTGGTTGCTATTCGCCTGAGAGAATACCAGTTGTAATTTTCACCCCACAGTGTAAGGGTTATAACTGGCACATCGTCTATGGACATAGGTTTTATAAGGGGAGGTAAAACAACACCGGGCGGAGCAAGATCAAGAGCGGACATCATTTTTGAATTCAAATCTACAAGAGCCTTTACAGGATCTGTTCCTACGTAAAATCTCGCAGTCACAATCGCTGAGCCATTTGTAGAAGCGGAGTAGATATACTCTATGTCTTTAAGCTCCCAAAGTTTTTTTTCCAAAGGGTAAACAACACGGTTCTCCACTTCTTCCGGATCAGCACCGGGATAGGAGATGTAGATATCTATCATAGGAACTACTATTTGAGGTTCTTCTTCCTTAGGTGTGGTTATAACAGCGAATAAACCTAAGAACAGAGATACCAGTATAATTATTGGAGTCAGCTTGGAATCTATAAACCTATGGGCTAATTTACCTGCAAATCCGTGCATCTTTATCCTCCAAACACACAACCCTCACAAGCTTTTTCAATACCTTCAATAACGATCACTTCACCCTCGGAGATTCCTGAAAGAACTTCTACTTTATTTCCTGACCTCTTTCCTAAACGCACAAACCTAAGTTCTAAAACGTTGTTTTCTTTAACTACCCACACACCTGTGAAATCCCATTTTTTAAAAACCGCCTTTGAAGGTATAAACAAACTCTTATCAGAACTTGGGATAAAAACTTTTGCAAAGAGACCACCCTTTACTTTTTGATCCTTAATAAGAGCCTTTACTTTAAAAGTTCTACTTGAAGGATCTACAGAAGGTTCTATTTCTACCACATTTGCGTAAATTCTCTTGTTAAAGACTTCAATATAAAGGGAAACTTTTTGTCCTTTTTTGATCTTACCCGTATAGCTTTCCGGCAGACTGAATTCAACTTTGTATGGTGGTTTTTCCAGTATTATCAAAGCCTTTCCGGGAAGTGCCATATCACCGATATTTCCCTTTTTCTCAACCACATAACCGTCAAAGGGTGATTTTATTTCTGCATAGGCTAAGGAAGCAGAAACAGCTTCAAAAAGCTTCTGAGCTATTTTTATCTCTTCCTCTGCGGACTTAACATCTGCTAAGACGGTTTTGTAATTAGCTTCTATATTTTCGTATTCTTGAAGAGTGACTGCTTTTTCTTCTAACAGTTTTTTGTATCTTTTGTATGTATTCTCAGCATTTTTATAGTGAGCAAGTGCAGCTTCGTATTTCTTTTTTGCTTGTAAGATTCGCCTTTGGACTGATTCTATCTGAGCTTTTATTTCTCTCAAATCTAATCTTACCAAGAGTTGCCCTTTTTTTACGAAATCCCCTTCCTTTACAAGGAATTCTTTTATAAATCCAGCCACTTTGGTGGAAATTTCTGTTCTTTCTGAGGGAATTACAGTGCCTGTGAAAACGATGTAAGTTTCAGCAGTAGATTTAACCTTAAAAGTTTTAAGATTTTTTACAATTTTTCTTTCTTTTTTAAGCTTTTCAGAGGGTATTTTAATATGAAAAGCTCCTGAAAGCCAGAGAAGCACAGTAGATACAGGGATTATCAGTAAAAAGAGATATTTTAAAAATACTCTCATGGTAGAACCTCCGCGATTACTCCCGCTTTGAAGAGAATCTTCCCATAGCTAAGATTGCACTTGTAAAGAGCGGAAGCGTAATCTAAAAGAGCTTGCTCTAAATTAAGTTCGGCTTCTGTAAGATCTGTAGTGCGTGCCAGTCCTTCTCTGTATCTTTTTCTAACAATGCTTAAAAGTTCCTGTGCACTTTTTACTCTTATTCGGGCAGAGTTAATCTCTTCAAGAGAGTTAAGGTAGTTTGTATAAGCTCTATCCAATTCAAGTAGGATTTTCCTTTTAAGAAGTTTTTCCTTGAACAGCAGAGCTTTTTTTCTTTCTGCATAAGTTTTGAGTTTTTCAAGTATTGAAAGACCAGTGTTTAAGCTAAGGGATACACTTAAACCGACAGTGTATCCATCGCCTTCTGAATTAAAAGGAGAGTTTCTGCTGTATAAAGTATAAGAAGCAAAAAATCCCACTGCAGGCAATGTTTCTGCAAGAGTGGCTCTGGAATTGGCTTCTATGACTTTAATCTGATCTCTCAAGGCTAACAGATCTTTTCTATTTGTAAGAGCTTTTTCTCTTAAAGTTTCCAGCTTTATAGAAGGACAGGAATCAATTGATTTTAGTTTTACCTTACTGTAATTTTTACCAACGATAAAACTTAGAGTCTTAGTAGCAAGATAAAATTCTCTTTCAGCTTTTTTAACATTCTCTTGAGCTTTGTTTAAAGCAACTTCCGTCTTAAGAAGATCAGAAAGCAGTATTTTCCCCGCTTTATAGAGGGCTTTAGCAATACGGTAATGTTCTTCCGCAGCTTTTAAATTTATTTTTGCCAATTTTAAGTTTTTTTGAGCAAAATCTGTTTTCAAATAAGCCTTGTAAACTTTAAAAACAATCTCTTCTCTTTTTCTAAGAAAAGTTTTTGTAAAAGCTTTTTCACTGTGAAATGCCACAGATTTTAAAGCTCTTATTTTACCGCCTTCCCAAAGAGGGATTTCTAAGGAAATCAAGGTTTCAAAGTTGTTTACAGCAGAAGGGTTTGCCAGTGTATTAGGAGAAAAATCTTTGGCTGTTATTCTACCTTGATTCATTTTTGCAAAAAGCACATAAGCGGGTATATTTGTCCGTGTAAAGTTTTCCTTAAAAGTAAGCACTGGATATACAGCTTTTTCCGAAGCAATAGATTTGTAACGGTATGCTTTTAATTCATGAGCGTATGCTTTCAATTCTAAGTTGTTTTCTAAAGCGTCTTTTAGGACCTTCTGAAGGGTAAGCTCTTGTGATAGTAGTGAACTTACAAGGATCAGAAATAAGAGAACAAACATAATGATATTAATATATTCTAATATTCTTATCTTGTCAAGATTGTAATATCTTCATGCTTGAAATTCCAATTTACGGTATTAAAATTAATCCGAAGATGGGAGCAGAAAAAAAAGAAGAACTTAAAACTGAAAGTTTGGAAGAGGAAGTCAGAGAATTAAGAAAAAGTGTATTTAATTTGATTGAAGTTCTTTTGCCTCCACGTGATGTTAGGGAAGAGGTTAAAAAGAATCTGTATTTAATGGAGCTTTCTTTTCTGCGGATATTCAAAACCCTTCTTGACTATCAAGTAGAAACTTTAGAAAAAAAAGTTCAAGGAAAAAAGAAAAAGGCTCAAAAGATAGAAGTAGAATAACAGCTTCTAACTTATTCCTTTTCTGAGAGCAGCAGCTTTTATAAATGAAGCAAAAAGAGGGTGTGGAGCAAAAGGTTTACTTTTGAATTCCGGGTGAAACTGGCAACCTATATACCAAGGATGGTTATCAAGTTCCATTATCTCCACAAGCTTGCCATCTGGAGACAAACCGGAAAAGACTATACCGTTACTTTCAAAAACCTCTCTAAAACTGTTGTTGAACTCATACCTGTGGCGATGTCTTTCGTGAATAAGAGATTTACCGTATATTTTCCTTGCTTTTGTGCCTTCTTTAAGAACACAGGGATATGCTCCTAATCTCATTGTTCCCCCTAAGTTACTTACTTTTTTTTGATCTTCCATAAGATCTATAACAGGATAGGGAGTGTGTGGATCAAACTCTGTGGAGTTTGCTTCTTTTAACCCTATAACATTACGTGCAAATTCTACCGCCATCATTTGCATTCCTAAACATATCCCGAAAGTAGGAATTTCTTCTTCCCTTCCCACACGTAGAGCTTCCATTTTTCCCTTTATACCTCTTTCCCCGAATCCTCCAGGAATAAGGATCGCATCTAGTTCTCTTATTTCGGAAATATCCACACCTTCGGAGCTTTTCCAGATTATTTCAACCTTTAAGTTATTGGCTATACCACCGTGAATGAGAGCTTCTGAAATGCTCTTATAGGCATCTCTAAGTTCAGTGTATTTCCCTATAACTCCGACTTTTACACTTTGATCTGCATTCTTTAAAATGTTAACGATCTTTTTCCATCTGCCTAAGTTGGAGTTTCTGTATTCAAGGTTTAACTTATCCGCTATTATTCTATCAAGTCCTTCCTCTTTGAATTTGTTTGGTAAATCGTATATGTAATCAAGATCTGGTGCGGATATTACACAGGATTCTTCTACGTTGGAAAACAGAGCAATTTTAGCCTTTATACCCCGTGGAAGGGGCCTGTCCGCTCTGCATATAATTGCATCTGGCTGTATTCCGATAGCTCTTAGTTCTTTAACAGAATGCTGTGTAGGTTTTGTTTTAAGTTCACCTGCTGTTTTTATATAGGGAACATAAGTTACATGAATGAACATGGAATTACCTCGTCCCAGTTCAAGTGAGAGTTGTCTAACCGCTTCAAGAAAAGGAAGACTTTCTATATCTCCCACCGTTCCGCCTACTTCTACTATAACAACATCTTTGTCTTCTTTTACTTTCCTAATAAGTTCTTTTATTTCTTCTGTTATATGGGGAATAACCTGAACAGTAGCTCCTAAGTAATCTCCTTTACGCTCTCTTGCTATAACGTTGAAGTAAACTTTCCCTGCGGTTATGTTATTGTCTTTTGTCATTACAGCTTCTGTAAATCGCTCGTAGTGTCCCAGATCTAAATCTGTTTCCGCTCCGTCTTCTGTAACGAAAACCTCTCCGTGTTGGTAGGGACTCATAGTTCCCGGATCCACATTCAGATAGGGGTCTAACTTCTGGAGCGTTATTCTGTATCCCATTCCTTCAAGAATAGCTCCTATGGAAGCGGAAGTGACTCCCTTTCCTAAGGAGGACAAAACCCCGCCGGTAACGAATATGAATTTGCTCATTGGAGAAAATTATCCTACAGCGGACCGTTGTGTGCAATCTATTCTATATTTGCTGCTTGTTGTTTTATTCTATCAATTTCCGTTTTTATATCTACCGCATAAATTGATAAGTCTGGTATTTTCCCTCCTAAGGTGTTTATCTCTCTGTGCATTTCTTGTGCTATGAATTCAAGTTTTTTTCCAACGTCTCCTTCCTCGGACAGGAGTTCCTTGAACCTTCTCAGATGGGTTTCTAATCTTGTGATTTCTTCTTCTACGTCCATCTTCTCCAAAAGGAATAAAATTTCATTTACCACAAGTGGATGTTCTTCGTGAAGATTTAGCTTCTTAGCTCTTTCTCTTATGCGTTCTTTTAATTTGTGTATAATTCTGTCTTTATTTTTTAGAATTTCCTTAAGAAGTCTACCTATTTTCTCCGCTCTTTTGAACAAATCCCTTTTGAGAGCTTCACCTTCCCGTTTTCTACTTTCCAACAGATCCTTCAAAGCTCTCCGAGAAGCATTTAAAAGGGTTTCTTCCAGTTCCTTATCCATTTCAGGAGAAACCTTTTCGGAGTATTTCCAACTGAGTTCAAAAAGGCTATCATCGGATATATTAAGAGAAAGCTTTTGCCGAGTGAGATTTTTAAGTAGCTCCGCATTTTTAACAAGCCTATCAATATCTACGGGCAAAGTAGCCTCTTTGGGTTCGGCTTCTATAAATACTTGAAGGCTTCCTCTTTTCAGGTTACTTTTTATAAGTTCTCTGATCTTTTGTTCTGCCGGCATCATAAAAGGGGGAATTCTCAAATTTATATCCAATCCCTTTCCGTTGAAGGATCTTATGACAACGGTTACCTTCCAAGCACTGCTTTCCTCTTCACCTTTTCCAAAACCTGTCATACTATACATGACTATAATTTTAACGATGAGAATCAGAAAATCCGCTCTAAGAAAAATTCTTAACCAAGCGGAGAGAGACTATCCCTATGAAACCTGTGGTCTTTTACTGGGAAGGTGGGAAGGGAATGATCGCACGGTTTTTGAAGCCTTTGAAACTCCCAACGTAAACAAATCACGTAAGAGGGATCGTTATGAGATTTCACCTGTAGACTACCTGCGGGCGGAGAAGAAGGCAAAATCTTTAGGACTTGAAGTAGTAGGCGTGTATCACTCTCATCCAGATCACCCAGACAGACCTTCAAAGTTTGATGCGGAAAGAGCTTTTGAAGGTTTTTCTTACATAATAGTTTCCGTTTGCGAAGGTAAAGTAGTCTCTTATAGAAGCTGGGAATTTTGTGATGAGGGTTTTAAGGAAGAAAGAATAAAGGTTTTCGGTAAGAGTTGATGGGCAGAAGGGAAACAATAAAAGCTTTAGAAGTTATAGGATTAAGTGAAGTGTATTTAAAAACAAAAATTGAAAAGGAAACCGACAAAGCAGGACTACTTAAGAAACTTTTTGAGTCTTTTAAAGACTGCTCAAAGTGCTCCCTTTATAGAAGCAGAAGGCAAGTAGTTTTTGGAGACGGTAATCCTTATTCACCTGTGGCATTTGTAGGAGAAGCTCCTGGTGAAGAGGAAGATGTTCAAGGAAAACCCTTTGTGGGTAGAGCGGGCAAGTATTTAAACAGAAAACTAGAAGAAATACTGAATATGAAAAGAGAACAAGTGTATATAACAAACGTTTGCAAATGCAGGCCACCTGCGAACAGAAAACCAACTTCCGTGGAAATAGCTACTTGCTTACCTTATCTAAGACAAGAGTTACAGATAATAAAACCTAAGGTTATATGCTGCCTTGGTTCCACAGCGGCGGAAGGGATTCTTGGAAAAAAACTCTCCATAACCAGGCTCAGAGGACAACTGTTTTCTTATCCTTACGATCAGAAGATAAAAGTTTTTTTTACCTATCACCCTGCTTATATTTTGAGAAATCCAAGATCAGAAGCTGAATTTGTAGAGGATTTGGAAAAGCTTAAAGAATTGATTGGACAAAGTTAAAAGGTTTTAATAAACTTTCGTAATGAAATTCTTTGTAGTCCTAATAGTTTTAACCTTCTCAGTTTTTTCTGCAGTGCGTCTGGAATCTAATTATCCTTTGAGAAATAACAATTTCAAGGAAAATCTATCAGAAGAAAATCTTTTTTTAATTCTCTGGGCTCTTCAAAAGTTAAAAGATATAAAGGATATAACCATAAAAACGGAAAACGGGGATACGGTGATATATGTTGAAAGATATCCTATAGTAAAAAGTATAGAAGTGGAGGGAGATTTATTTACAGAAAAAGAAGAAATAGTTAATATTTTAGGATTAAGAGAAAATGAACCTCTTGTTTATTTTGACACCAAAGCTGCAGAAGAAATTCTTGAAGTTTACTATAAGGAAAAGGGTTTTCTTGATGCTAAGGTAAATATAGAATACCGTATAGACTCGCAAGGTTACGCCTATATCAAAATAGTGATAAAGAAAGGAGATCTTTACTTTCTGGGAGGAGCTGAGTTCAAGGGAATAGAATTGTTCTCAGAACAGGATTTACTTTTTAAATCAGGATTGCGCATCGGCACTGTTTTTTCCAGAGATCAGATTCTAAGGGCAACTTACAGAGTTTATGAATTTTACAGAGAAGAAGGTTTTTTAGAAAGCAGTGTTTACTTTCAAAAAGTAAACAAGAAAAAATCTCCCATACCCTTTTTCTATGTTCTTATACCGGGTGTTGAAGTTTCGGGTAAAAGTTTAAAAGAGACTGTATTTTCCTTTTTAAAAGGGTTTTCTAATCTAATCTCTTATCCTCTTGATACCTTTAAAACTCTGTTTGGAAGAGGAAAAATTGCAATACCAGTGTATCTTGTAAACGAAGGTAAAAGATATTTTCTTGAGTTCAAGGGGAATAAAGCTTTTTCATCACAAGTTTTAAAAAATGTTATTGATCTGGAAACAGGAGGTGTAGATTATCTGTTTTTAGAAAACAATAAAGAAAGGATAGAAAACTTTTACAAAAGCAAAGGTTTTTTTGATGTAAAGGTAAACTATTCTTATAAAGAAGGGAAAATTATATTTTACATAGAAGAAGGAACAAGGTATAGCCTTAAAATAACAGGATTTAAAGGAATAGACCTTCCTGAAAAATACGATAAAGAAGAAATAGAAAAAAGAATAGAGGATTTTATTCAAAAAGCAAAGGAAGAAGGGTATCTTTCCGCTAAAGTAGATGTATATGAAAATATAAATAGGAAAGAAAAAAAAGTGAATTTAGTTATTATCTACAAGCCCGGAGAAAAAGTGATTTTAAAAGATCTTCTCTATAAAGGGCATGTAGAGGAGTTAAGAAGAATCTTCGGAAAATACAGAGCTGTGCTACCGACACCTTTAAAAGGGGAATTCCTTGAGCTTCTTAACAAAGACATAAAAGAATTTTTTAAAAGAAACGGCTATTTAGATGGAGATTTTGCAGTTAACATAAATGTTGAAAAATCAGGAGAAAATATATTCTTGACGTATATATACAGAGTAGAATTAGGAGAACCCTATACTTACGGAGAGCTTTTTATATACGGCAATGAAAAAACAAAAGCGAAAGAGATCTACTACACCCTTGTAAAACAGAAATACTTTTCCACAAAAGCGGAGGAAGAAAGTCTCTGGAATCTACTTCAAAGTGAAAACTACACAGGCGTGAAAATAGAGAACATTGTTGATCGCGAAAGTAAGAAAGTTCACCGTCTTGTAGAAGTTCGTGAAAGTAAGAGAGGAATTGTTGAACTGGCATTCGGTTACAACTCTGAAGAAAAACTCAAGCTGGAAGGGGGGATAAAACTGAAGAATCTCTTAGGTATAGGTATTATAGGAAAACTCAGAGCTTCCAAAAGTGAACTCTATAGAACCTATGAGATGAGTTTTTCAGATAGATTCCTTTTTTCAAGAAAATACTTTGCAAATACTTCTCTTTTCCGCAAGTTGGAATTTCACAAAAACTACGATCTTGAAAACGAAGGATTTCTTTTATCAGTAGGGTATAGACCTGTGAGAAGTTTTTCCTTAAGCTTGTTCCTTTCTAAGGCAAACAATACAGTTTACGGTGTGGAAGAAGGTAAATACACTCTCAGTCGCTACGGTTTGTTTTTGCTCAGAGAAAAAAGAGACAATCCT
>JALSHV010000019.1 GCA_026981975.1 Aquificaceae bacterium
GGCTAGGATACAGGTTATGGCGGAGGTTAGGGTAGATTTGCCGTGATCTACGTGTCCTATTGTTCCCACATTGACGTGTTCTTTAGTCCTTTCAAATTTTTCCTTAGCCATTTCTCTTTTTACCTCCTCAGGCACTTTTTCCAGCCATGCGTTCCCCTATAATTTTTTCAGCGATATGCTGAGGAACTTCGTCGTAATGGGAAAATTTCATTATAAAAGTTCCCCTGCCTTGTGTCAAGCTTCTGAGAGTAGTCGCGTAGCCGAACATCTCTGCCAAGGGAACAAATGCTCTTACTACGGTTATAACTCCTTTATTTTCCATTCCCATGATTCTGCCGCGTCGTGAGTTTAAATCTCCGATAACATCTCCTACGTAATCTTCTGGTGTTTCAACCTCAACTTCCATAATAGGTTCAAGAAGAACAGGATCTGCTTTTTTAGCAGCTTCTTTAAAAGCTAAGGAACCCGCTATTTGGAAAGCTATTTCTGAAGAATCTACTTCGTGATAGGATCCATCGTATAGTTTTACTTTTACATCTACAACAGGGAAACCTGCCACAACTCCGTTTTCCATTGCTTCTTTTATACCTTTCTCCACAGCTGGTATAAACTCTTTGGGTATTACTCCTCCTACTATGGCGTTTTCAAAGATAAAACCTTTTCCTCTTTCTAAGGGTTCTATTTCTATAACAGCGTGTCCGTATTGGCCTCTTCCCCCTGTTTGTCTTATGAATTTCCCTTCTCCGTGAGCTTTTTTGCGTATTGTTTCTTTATAAGCAACCTGTGGTTTACCTACGTTAACTTCTATGTTGTATTCTCTTTTCATGCGATCTACCATAACTTCAAGGTGGAGTTCTCCCATACCGTGTATAAGAGTTTGCCCTGTCTCTGGATCGGCACTCGCTCTGAAGGTTGGGTCTTCTTTCATAAATTTATTGAGAACTTGTGAGAGTTTTTCCTGATCTTTTTTTGTCTTAGGTTCTATAGCCATAGAGATAACCGGATCTGGAAATTCTAACCTTTCAAGTAAGATAGGATGTTTTTCATCTGCAAGAGTATCACCTGTGGCTGCGTCCAGTCCAACTACCGCACATATCTCACCCGCGGATACAGCCTGAATTTCTTCTCTTGTATTAGCGTGCATTAGAAGAAGTCTTCCCATTCTCTGTTTCTCACCGCGTGTTACGTTAAGCACGTAGGAACCTGCTTTAAGACTTCCTGAGAAAACCCTTATATAGGTTAGTTGCCCTGCGTATGGATCCGACATTACCTTGAAAGCATAAGCACAGAAGGGTTCTTCATCTAAGGGTTTTCTTTCTTCTTCTTCTCCAGTTTCTGGATTTATTCCTTTTACAGGAGGAAGATCAATAGGAGAAGGCAGGTAATCTATAACAGCATCTAATAGAGGTTGAACTCCTTTGTTTTTGAAGGCGGAACCGCAGACAATTGGAACTAACTTGCGATCAATGGTAGCTTTTCTTAAAGCTATTCTGAGGCTTTCTGTGTCTATTTCTTCTCCTTCTAAATACTTTTCCATTAGAGAATCGTCTGTTTCTACTATGGTTTCTATCATCTTTTCCCGCCATTCCTGAGCTTTTTCCGTATACTCCGGCGGGATTTCTCTGTATTCGTATTTAGCACCAAGAGTTTCTTCAAGCCATATTATTGCTTTCATATCCATTAGATCTATAACGCCTTCAAAGGAATCCTCTGCTCCAACGGGTATTTGAATGGCAACGGGTTTTATAGAAAGTTTTTCTTCTATTTCCTTGAATACTCTGTAAAAATCCGCTCCTGCTCTGTCTAATTT
Organism: Aquificaceae bacterium; assembly: GCA_026981975.1. Taxonomy (GTDB): domain Bacteria; phylum Aquificota; class Aquificia; order Aquificales; family Aquificaceae; genus Hydrogenivirga. The sequence goes on from JALSHV010000019.1 coordinate 1,811, forward strand.
ATTTATAAAAGATATCCTCGGAACGTTAAATCTATCTGCCCAACGCCAGTTGGCTTCAGACTGTGGTTGAACACCTTCTACAGCGGAGAATATAAAAACTATACCGTCAAGCACCTTCATAGAACGGACAACTTCTACAGAGAAGTCAACGTGTCCGGGTGTGTCTATTATGTTTATCTGATACTTCTGTCCTTTTCTTTCCCAAAAACAGGCGGTTGTAGCCGCTGTTATGGTTATTCCCCTTTCCTTTTCCTGTTCCATCCAGTCCATAACAGCTGCACCGTCATGAACTTCACCTATTTTATAAGTCCTACCTGTATAGTAGAGAATCCTTTCAGTTGTGGTAGTCTTGCCTGCATCTATGTGAGCTACTATCCCTATATTTCTGAGTTTTTCTATGGGCACCGCTCTTGCCATTACTTACCTCCTTACCATCTGAAGTGGGAAAAAACCATGTTAGCCTGAGCCATTTTATGGGTGTCTTCTTTTTTCTTTATAGCTCCACCTTTACCCTCAAAGGCATCAAGCAGTTCCGCTTTTAGCCTTTCTATCATTGTATAAGCTCCTCTGTGCCTAGGTCTGCTTCTTGCAGCTTCAACTAACCACCTTATAGCTAAGCTTATTTGTCTTCTCTCTGGAACTTCTATAGGAACTTGATAGGTGGCACCTCCTACTCTGCGGGGTCTTACTTCCCATTGAGGTTTGAGATTTTCTACAACTCTGTGTATGAGTTCAACAGGTGTTATTCCTTTTTCTTCCGCGGCGCTTTCAAGAGCGGTATAAACTATCCATTCCGCCACGCTTTTTTTTCCGTCTTTCATCACTTTATTTATCAGTTTCTGAATAAGCACATCTCCGTATTTGGGATCAGGGGGTATCTGGCGGGGTTTTACAGGTCCTTTTCTGGGCATTTCTTAACCTCCTTTCTCTTCTTTTGGTTTTTTAGCTCCGTATTTAGAACGGGACTGTTTTCTCCCTTGAACGCCTGCGGTATCAAGAGCGCCACGGATAACTTTATATCTAACACCCGGCAGATCTTTAACCCTTCCTCCTCTTACCAAAACTATGGAGTGTTCTTGAAGGTTATGTCCTTCTCCCGGTATGTAAGCGGTTACTTCTATTCCATTGGAAAGCCTTACTCTTGTTACTTTTCTTAAAGCGGAGTTAGGCTTTTTGGGAGTAACCGTATAAACTCTAACACATACACCCCTTTTTTGCGGATTTCCTTCAAGAGCAGGCGCTTTAGACTTTCTTTTCTTTTTCTCTCTACCGTGTTTTATAAGCTGGTTTATAGTTGGCATATTTTTTTCCTCCTGAAAATACGCAAACAGCTATTATAAACTATCCTTTCTCTTCCTTCAAATCTTCGCCGAATAAGAGTTTGCTTTCCTCAGAGGTTACTTCCACTCTGGAGTATTCATCTACACCTGTCCCTGCAGGAATAAGGTTTCCTACTATAACGTTTTCCTTAAGTCCGTAGAGTTCGTCTGTCTTGCCTTCGCACGCAGCTTCTGTAAGGACTTTTGTAGTTTCTTGGAAAGAAGCGGCGGATATCCAACTTCTGGTGGAGAGAGATGCTCTTGTAATACCAACAAGGACAGGTTCCGCTTTGGGGAGTTTGCCTCCTTCTTCCTTTATTCTTTGGATTTCTTCCTCCAACTCTTCTTTATCTACTTCTTCGTTTACCAAAAATCTGCTGTCTCCCGGATCTACTATACGTCTCTTCCTGAGCATCTGTTTTATGATGATTTCAAAGTGCTTGTCGTTTATATCAACACCTTGGAGTTTGTAAACCATCTGAACTTCTTTAAGAAGGAATTTTTGAAGTTCTTCAACTCCTTTTACCTTTAACATTTCTTCTGGAATAGGAGTTCCATCGGTTATAGGTTCACCCGCTTGAACTTCATCACCATCTTTAACAAGGAGATGTTTCCCTTTGGGAACAAGATATTCTTTCTCCAACCCTGTATCCTTGTTGTAGATTATTACTCTAAAACCTTTACTTCCTTTCATTCTTACTTGCCCTTCTATTTCGGAAACTATTGTTTCTGTTATTTTCTGCCCTTTCTTTATAAACTGACCGTGTCTGACAAGAATAAGTTCGCCTTTTTTAACGGTGTATTTTCTTGTTTCTCTTGTAATCGGATTGTAAACAATAACTTCATCTGCATCTTCGTATATTTTCACATAGCCGTCTATCTCCGAGATTATGGCGGGATTCTTAGGTTTCCTGGCTTCAAAAAGCTCCTCTACTCTTGGGAGTCCTCCTACTATATCCCGCACTTTTGCCATTTCCTTGGGTATTCTTGCCAGTATGTCTCCGGGTTTTACTCTGAGATCTTTAACTACGTAATATTTATGTTGAATCTGGGTTTCTTCTGACTCGGAACACGTGGGACATACATTCCATTCTAAGGACATCTTTTCCGAGGGAATGTTGAGTATGGAATTTACCGGCAGATCGTAGGTGAGTTCTTCACCTTTATCGCTGAGAATAACAACCCTTGGTGTGTGAAGCATAGCGTCTTTCGGTCTCATGAAGGAAATTATGGTAGCAGTTTTTCCTGTAAGTGCATCTCTTTCTTCTCTTACAGTTACGTCCAAGATTATGTCTCTGAGTTCTACTTTTCCTTCTTCCTCTGCAATTATATAAGTGTTAAAGGGATCCCATTCCGCCAAAGAAACCCCTTCTTTTACAATTTCTCCTTCTCTTACCAGTATCTTTGAACCGTAGGGAACAGCGTGTCTTTCTACTACTCTTCCTTCTTGATCTTCAATGCCTATTGCTCCTTCTCTGGATATATTTATAATTTCACCTTTCCTGTTCTCTATGAGTTTTAAGCTGTAAAACCTCACTTTTCCTGCGCTTTCATTTATAAGAACGTTTTGAACTTTTTGAGCTGTTGCTGCACCACCTATATGGAAGGTTCTCATTGTAAGCTGAGTGCCGGGTTCTCCTATGGATTGAGCGGCAATTACACCTACGGCTTCTCCAACGGAAACTATCTTACGCTGGGACAGATCCCAGCCGTAACACATGGCGCATACTCCCCTCTTTGCCTCACAGGAAAGGGGAGATCTAACCTTTACTTTCTCTATACCGGATCTGACTATTTTGTCTGCGAGCTTTTCATCTATGGCTTCGTTACGACGTGCTATTACCTCTCCTGTATAGGGATCTAGCACATCTTCTGCTAATACTCTGCCGAAAATTCTGTCTCTGAGGGGAACTTTTTCTTCCCCTCCTTCTACTATGGGTTCTATTTCTACTCCTTTAAGAGTTCCGCAATCCTCTTCTGTTACAGTTATATCTTGTGCTACATCTACAAGGCGACGTGTAAGATAACCCGCAAAAGCAGTTTTAAGAGCTGTATCTGCAAGCCCTTTACGCGCACCGTAGGTGGATATGAAGTATTCAAGAACCGAAAGCCCTTCCCTGAAATTGGAAATAATTGGTGTTTCTATAAACTCCCCGGAATGCTTTGCCATAAGTCCACGCATACCTGCAAGCTGTCTTATTTGATCTCTGTTTCCTCTCGCTCCTGAATTTGCCATCATGAATATGGGATTAAATACACCCGGAAATTTCTTGCCGTTTTCCACTCTTTCCGATTTTTCTATTTCATCAAACATAGCTTTGGATATTTGATTTGTTGCTTCAGACCATATATCTATTATCTTGTTATATCTTTCCTTGTTGGTTATTATGTTACCTACGTATTGATTCCATATTTCATCGGTAGTTTTAAGAGCATTTTCTATTATTTCTTTTTTCATTTTTGGAACTTGAAGATCTTCCACTCCTATGGATATTCCCGCAAGAGTTGCTCTTAAAAAGCCGAGTTCCTTAACAGCATCAAAAAACTGAACTGTCCTTTCATTCCCTACTTGAATGTATAGATCTGTAATAAGCTTGGAGAGCTTTTTCTTATCAAGAGCATAGTTAACAAAAGGAACTCCTTCAGGTAGTATGGAGTTGAAAAGAACCCTGCCGGGTGTGGTTTCTATAACTTTTCCGTCCACTTTTACCTTTATAGAAGCATGCATATCTACTTTTCCTAAATCCAATGCTTTTAGGACTTCTTCCTTGGAAGAGAAGATCTTGCCTTCTCCCTTCCTTCCCGGAATTGGATCTTGTGTCATGTAGAATATTCCCAGAATCATATCTTGAGAAGGCATAGTAAGAGGTTTTCCGTGAGCCGGTGAGAGTATGTTTTGAGTAGAAAGCATTAGTATATAGGATTCCAGTTGAGCTTCTATTCCAAGAGGAACATGGACAGCCATTTGATCTCCGTCAAAATCTGCGTTGAAAGGAGGACATACAAGAGGATGGAGTCTTATGGCTTTTCCTTCTACAAGAACAGGTTCAAAGGCTTGAATTGAGGGTCTGTGAAGTGTAGGCGCTCTGTTTAACAGAACAGGATGTTGTTTTACAACTTCTTCCAAGCATTCCCATACTTCAGGAGTTTTCTGTTCAACGAGTTTTTTGGCATTCCTTATAGAGGTAGCATAGCCTTTTTCTTCAAGTCTTCTGTAAACAAAAGGTTTGAAAAGTTCTAAAGCCATTATCTTGGGAAGTCCACACTGATGCATTTGAAGCTCTGGCCCTACCACTATTACGGATCTTCCCGAATAATCAACTCTCTTACCTAAGAGATTTTGTCTGAATCTGCCTTGCTTTCCTTTAAGGTAATCTGCAAGGGACTTTAGAGGTCTGCCGTTTTGGGTTACCACTCTTCCTCTTTTTCCGTTATCTATGAGGGCGTCCACAGCTTCCTGTAACATTCTCTTTTCATTCCTTATAATGATCTCTGGAGCGTCTAATTCTATAAGCCTCTTAAGACGATTGTTTCTGTTGATTAGTCTTCTGTAGAGATCGTTTAAATCAGAGGTGGCGAATCTTCCACCGTCCAAAGCTACAAGGGGTCTGAGATCGGGCGGAAGCACGGGTATTACTTCAAGTATCATCCACTCCGGTCTATTACCGCTTTTTATAAAACCTTCCACTAACTTAAGTATTCTCAGGTATCTTTTTACTTTTTGTTCCGAAACTTCACGCAAAACTGTTGTTCTGATATCTTCTTTGAGTCTTTCAAAAACAGGTATATTTTTCTTTTCTCTTAGATTTTCGTAGTAAGTTCTTAAAGCTTCTTTTCCTGTCAGATATTCTTCTCCTAAATCTTCTTCCGATAACTCACCGTTTTCAACGTTAAGATAAAGCTCTTCGTTTAAAATTTTGTAAATAGCTTGTTCTAAGCTTATGCCTTTTTCTTCTGTGTTGGCAAAATTTATACCAAAACTTCTGAAATCTTCTGCTATGGTTTTTATAATTTTTTCGTATAAGTTTTTATATTGAATTTCCATATGCTTACCAAGATCTTCAAAGCCGAAACTATAAGGCTTTACTAGTTTTCTGAGTTTTTTTGAATATTCTTTAAGATCCAGTTGGGATAAAACTGTCTTTATAATTTCAGCTCCCATCCCGTATTCGTATTTTTCATCTACGGTAAAGGAATACTCTTCTTCAAATTCTGCTTCCGTTACTACGTGAAGCTTAACCCACTTTGTAGTAGTTCCGTCGTTGAGGGGTATGGTCTCTTCAAGTTTCGCAAAGCTTTCCTCTTCTTCTTCGCTGGGGTATTCAATTACAAGATAGGACTCAAAGTATATAACTCTTTCCACATCTCTGGAAGTGAGATTTAGTAAAGTTCCTATCTTAGAAGGTGTGCTTTTGAGAAACCATATATGGGTTACAGGTGCAGCCAGTTCTATATGTCCGAATCTTTTTCTTCTTTCATAGGAAAGGGTAACTTCTACTCCGCATCTATCACATATAGTTCCCTCATATCTTTTTCCTCTGTATTTACCGCACAGACATTCGTAATCTTTAACGGGCCCGAAAATTTTGGCACAGAACAGCCCGTCCTTTTCCGGTTTTAGAGTTCTGTAGTTTAGAGTTTCTGGTCTCTTTACTTCACCATGGGACCAGCTTCTTATCTCTTCGGGAGAGGCTAATAAAAGCTTTATCTTATCAAAGGGAAATAAACCTCTCCTTCTCTGATTCATTTTTCCTCCTCCTTAACTTCAATCTGATCACAGCTTGCTTCTTCACCGTTTACACATCTTACATTGAGTCCGAGAGCTTTTAGCTCTCTTACAAGAACTCTGAAGGACTCAGGCATTCCCGGGAAGTATGTATATCTGCCTTTTACTATTGCTTCATACACCTTACTTCTTCCTTCAATATCATCGGATTTGACAGTAAGCATTTCCTGAAGGGTATAAGCAGCTCCGTGAGCCTCTAATGCCCAGACTTCCATTTCTCCAAGTCTTTGCCCTCCGAACTGTGCTCTTCCACCGAGCGGTTGCTGGGTTACAAGAGAATAAGGTCCGGTGGATCTTGCGTGAACCTTATCGTCTACCATGTGAATGAGTTTTAACATATGCATGTAACCTACTGTAACTTCAAAATCAAAAGGTTCTCCCGTTTTTCCATCGTATAAAGTGGTTTTTCCGTTTTCCGGTAAACCAGCTCTTCTGAGAAGTTCTTTTATAGCTTCTTCCTCCGCACCTTCAAAGGCGGGTGTTGCCATCGGAATTCCTTTTTGTGCATACTCTTTCATGAGGTTAAAGAACTCTTCATCGGAAAGAGAATTCAGAAATTCTTCTATAAACTTTGCATTTTCACCGGAAGGATCTCCTATAGCGTAAGTTTCCTTTATCCATTCGGTAAGAGCTTTTCTAGAAGCTCCTGAGGAAATCATTTCTCCTACTTTTTTACCCAATTCCTTAGCTGCCCAGCCGAGGTGAGTTTCAAGGATTTGCCCTACATTCATACGGGAGGGAACTCCTAATGGATTGAGAACTATATCCACAGGTGTTCCATCAGGGAAGAAAGGCATATCTTCTACGGGTAAGACTATGGAAATAACACCCTTATTACCGTGTCTTCCCGCCATTTTGTCTCCTACTTTTATTTTCCTTTTCTGAGCTATGTAAACCTTGACAAGAGCTATAACACCCGGCGGAAGATCTCCCCTTCTGTAAAGGGATTTCTTTTTCTCCTCGTATATTTTACTTACCATCTGAATCTGACTCTTTGCTTTTTTAGCTACTTCCGTTATTTTGTTAATAAGATCCTTATCGGTAAAGAAGTTATCTGGTTTTGATATTATGAAGTTAAGGAAAGTATCAAAAAACTTCTCATCTACAACGGTTCCCACTGGATACGTTTTCTTTCTGAAGGTGACTTCCTTTTCCAGTTTCCTACCTACTACTAACTCTTTTAGAACTTTGTTTCTTCCTTCCATAATGAGAGTTTTTCTTTTTTCTAACTCTCTTTCTAGATTTCCCAGTTCTTCTCTTTCTACTGCGTCAACAAGCATACTTCTTTTTTCACCCATTCTGCGTGTAAATATCTGAACATCAATAACAACTCCTTCAACTCCCGGTGGGCATCTTAAAGATGAATCCTTAACATCTTTTGACTTTTCACCGAATATAGCCTGAAGCAACTTTTCTTCCGGTGTAAGTTGGGTTTCTCCCTTGGGAGTTACTTTTCCTACTAGTATATCTCCCGGTTTTACATAAGTTCCTATTTTTACTATGCCAAATTCGTCCAAGTGTGCCAGTGCCTTTTCTGGCACTCCCGGAATATGACGTGTAATCTCCTCTTCACCTAACTTCGTTTCTCTTGCTTCTACTTCAAGCTCTTCTATATGAATAGATGTGTAAACATCTTCTTTTACAAGGCGTTCTGAGATAACGATAGCGTCTTCAAAGTTATAGCCTCTCCAAGGCATAAAGGCAACGAGAACGTCTTTACCAAGAGCAAGCTCTCCCCTGTATGTAGATTGCCCATCAGCTATTACTTCCCCTTTGTTTACCTTTTGTCCTTTTCTTACAAGAGGTCTTTGATTTATACAAGTATTTTGATTTGTTCTCTGAAACTTCTTAAGTTCGTATATGTCTATACCAAAGTCCAAGGGATCCGAAGAATCTACTTCTTCAGAATTAACCCTTATGATTATCCTGTTACTGCTTACTTCTTCCACTATTCCGCCTCTCTTTGCCACCACTACAGCGTGGGAATCCTTTGCAACTTTTTTCTCCATACCAGTTCCTATAAGAGGTGACTGGGTAAGCATTAAAGGAACAGCCTGTCTTTGCATATTGGATCCCATTAAAGCTCTATTGGCATCATCGTGTTCAAGGAAAGGAATAAGAGAAGCGGAAACGGAAATTACCTGACGTGGTGATACATCTATATAATTAACCTGCTCGGGTTTTACAATTCTTATATCGTTCTTGTGACGAGCTAAAACTCTGCTACTCAGAATTTTTCCTTTTTCGTCAATTGGAGTGCTTTGAGCTATCACGTAGTCTTCTTCTTCGTAAGCTGCTAAGTATTCTATCTTATCGGTTACGATACCGTTTTCCACTTTTCGGTATGGGGTTATGAGAAAACCGTATTCGTTTACTTGAGCGTAAACCGTCATGGAAGTTACCAGTCCTATGTTTTGTCCTTCCGGAGTTTCTATAGGACAGATCCTACCGTAGTGGGAAGGGTGAACATCTCTTATTTCAAATTTAGCACTTTCTCTGGTAAGCCCGCCGGGTCCGAGAGCTGAGAGTCTTCTTTTATGAGTTAAAGCAGAGAGTGGATTGGCATTATCAAGGTATTGTGAAAGTTGTCCTCCTTTAAGAAACTCTACTACAGAATTGGTAACATAACGAGGGTTTATAAGATCTTGAGGTCTTATATTAGGATCTTCAGGGTTAATAACCGCTATGCGATCCCTAAAGACTTTTTCCATTCTTGCTATACCCGCTCTCACCTGATTTTCCAAAAGCTCTCCTACAGATCTAACTCTTCTGTTTCCGAGGTGAGCTATGTCATCTTTCCTTTGGCGTCTGAATCTCAGATCTATTAGATATTTGATTATGTTTACTAAATCCACGGGTAAGAGGAATCTTGCTTCTTCTTCTGTATAATCTTTAACTTTTATCTCCTTTGCTTTTTTAAAGATCTCTTTTGCTATTTGCGGTGTGAGTCTTGTTCCCTCAGGATATTTATCTACCTTTTCCGCTAACGCAAGAGGGGGAAATTTATCAAGGATTTCCACATCTGCAGGTTTAAGAACTTTAGGAATCTTATGCACTTTCGCGTTTACTTTCACCCTTCCTACTTTTGAAAGATCGTAACGGGTTATATGGTTGAAAAAAACTTCAAAGTAAGCTCTGGCTCTTTCTATCAGGTTTTCTACTTCCATTGTCATGGTTTCAACAAGTCTAAGTTTTTTGTATATTTCCATGTATCCGTAGTCTCTAAAGGTAAACTCTGAGGGAACTTTAACTTGACTCATTTTATCGGGTTCTCTTGGTCTTGTTTCTTCTTCAAGTGTTTCAACAACTATTTTTGCATAAGGGCTTTTAACGGCGTTTTCGTTAGGGAGAATAGTTACCGCTTCAATTTTTATTCTATCGTCTTTTAAAAGTAAATCCAGTCCTTCCCAGCTTTCAATAAATCTTTCTTCTATAAATTCTCTCTCTTTTTCTGTATCCTCAAGTTTTGCTTTGTATCTGAGAACAGCAAATATGTAGTGATGTTCAAGATCTTCAACCCTGAACTCTTCACCGGTTTCGGAATCGTAAAGTGTTCCGTTGTTAACGATTAATTTTCTAACACCTTCATAGAAGTTCTTTAATATTTCATAAGCAGTTTCAAATCCCCAAGCTCTGAGAATGGCTATACCGCTTATTTTTTTTCTATCCACTCTTGCATGGAAAAGATCCGTTGTTCCGGAGAGTTCAAATTCAATACGAGAACCTTTGTCGGGTATGATACTGGCTCTGTATACTATTCTGGTTATTGTGGTGTCCTTTTGAGCTTCTTCTTTTTCTTCAAAGAATACACCTGTGGATCTTATCAGCTGATTTACTATTACTCTTTCACTTCCGTTTATTACAAAAGATCCCCATTCTGTCATAAGGGGAATTTCTCCAAAGTAAACCTTCTTTGGCGGAGTTTCTCTTTCTCCATTCTTTGTTTTTACGCGGAGTTTAAACATTACCCTCAAAGGTGCGGAGTATGTTAATCCCTTAACTTTACATTCGTCGGGAGTGTATTTTTCCTTATAGATCAATTTCCCACCGCATTTTGGGCAGGTTACACCCCAACCTCCCAAGAAATCAGATTCAGGTTTGTATCCGCAATCGTGGTTGTTACACTCCCAGTCTCCTATTTCGTAACCCAGATACTCCATTGTAATGTTGCCATCGGGATCAGTAAAAGGAAAAGAAGTGCGGAATATGTATTCAAGACCAATGTTTTCCCTTTCTGAAGGAGCTTTTTTGAGCTGTATGAAACTCTCAAAGGAGTTTTTGGATACACTTAAAAGATAAGGTGGTTCTAATATTTCTTCTCTTTTTCCGAAAAACTTCCGCGGCAGAGCATTATTTCTCATTTTTATCCACCTCTTAAGATTAAGAATTCGGGCAAACCAATGATTTTATCATTACAACTAAAAATACATTCTGCAAAAAACCACCCGATTTCCTGGAAGTCTTCCTTTCCTAAGCGAGAATCTTCAAGGCTTAACACCTTACTTAAGTTCCACCTCAGCCCCTGCTTCTTCAAGTTTTGCTTTTATCTTTTCCGCTTCCTCCTTAGGTATTCCTTCTTTTACAGGTTTCGGAGCATTGTCAACTAATTCCTTGGCTTCTTTGAGTCCTAATCCTGTTATTTCTCTGACAGCCTTTATAACCTGAATTTTGTTACTACCCGCGGATTTTAATATAACATCAAATTCCGTTTTTTCCTCAGCAGGAGCTGTAGGAGCGCCAGCTGAAGGAGCGGGAGCAGTTGCTACCATGGCGGAAGCGGAAACTCCGAATTCTTCTTCTAATTTTTTCACAAGTTCAGCCACTTCAAGAACGCTCATGTTTTTGATAGCTTCTACTATTTCTTCAATGGTAAGCGTTGCCATAACAAAACCTCCTTAAGTTTTTTGTTCTTCTATAGCTTTTAAAGTTAGCACTAACTTCTGGGGCACCGCCTTTAAAGTAAAAGCAAGTTGTGTTAAAGGAGCTTTTAGAATTCCCATAAGTTTTGAAATTAGCTCTTCCCTGTTGGGAAGCTCTGCAAGGGTTATTACTCCTTGCGGAGATATGTATTTACCGTTTAACAGTCCTCCTTTTATCTTACCTTCGTAGTCCTTTTCAAAGGTTTCCTTAAGGAACTCTACGAGTTTTTTTGTAACATTGACAGGATCTTTGTAGGCAAAAAGAGCCGCTGTGGGATTAAGGAATATTTCTCTATGATCTGTTAAGGCTGTATCTTTAAAAGCCCTGTAAAAGAGAGTGTTTTTGCCTACTACAATTTCTCCACCTTCGGAACGGATTTGCGCTCTGAGTTGGGACATGGGGAAAGCATCTATTCCTTGGAAGTTAAAGAATACCACAAACCCGTTGGACTTTTCCAATCTTTCCTTATAAGAAGCTACCAACTCTTTTTTCTTTATAAGGCTTTTCCTCTGCTCCATAATTTCACTCCCTAAGCTGCCAATTCTTGTAATTTTTTCACAGTATTGGAAACATCTATTTTAATACCTGGACCCATGGTAGTTGACAGGGTTATGGATTTTACATACTGACCCTTTGCTCCTGAGGGTTTGGCTCTAAGAACAGCGTCAATTGCGGCGTATATGTTCTCCAGTAAATCTTCCTTTGCAAAGGATATCTTACCTACAGGCATGTGAATATTTCCCGCTTTATCTACTTTAAATTCAACTCTTCCTTTCTTTGCCTCCTTAACAGCTTGTTCTACGTTTCTTGTTACTGTTCCCGTTTTTGGATTAGGCATAAGTCCGCGAGGTCCTAATATTCTTCCGAGCTTTGCTACTTTCGGCATTATTTCAGGAACTGCTATGACTACGTCGTAATCTATCCAACTTTCTTTGAGTATTCTGTTTATCAGTTCTTCTCCTCCCACGTAGTCCGCTCCAGCCTGCTGAGCTTTTTTTGCATCTTCTCCTTCCGCCAATACAAGAACTTTAATAGGTTTCCCTAAGCCCTTGGGAAGAACAACGGAACCTCTAACCATTTGATCGGCGTATCTTGGATCTACATTCAATCTCATGGTAAGTTCTACAGTTTCCTCAAACTTTCTGTCAGTGACTTCACCTATTGTTTTGATAAGATCTACTGCTTCTTCCAAAGTGTAGTTTCTTTTTCTATCTACCAATTCTAAGGCTTTTAAATACTTTTTTCCTCTTTTAGCCATGGTTTTACTCCTTCCAACCTTCTACTTCTATACCCATACTTTTGGCTGTGCCAGCTACAGTTCTCATAGCGGCTTCTAGATTGTCTGTGTTCATATCTTTGAGCTTTGTTCTTGCTATCTCCTCAAGTTGAGATAAACTTATCTTTCCAACTTTTTGTTTTTTAGGATCAGAAGATCCCTTTTCAATTCCCACCGCTTTTTTTAGTAAATAGGAAACAGGCGGAGTTTTCATTATAAAGGAAAAACTTCTATCTTGGTAAACAGTTATAACTACGGGAATAACAGTTCCGGGTTCAAAATCTTTGCTGGCATCGTTAAATTGTCTGACAAATTCCATTATGTTTACACCGTGCTGTCCCAATGCGGGACCTACAGGCGGAGCGGGAGATGCCTGCTGAGCTGGCAACATAAGTTCTATAGTTCCCACTACTTTTTTAGCCATGGCTATTAGCCTCCTATATCTTTTCCACCTGAGCGAAGTCTAATTCTACGGGTGTAAGTCTGCCGAATATACTTATAAGCACAGTTAGTTTTTCCCTTTCGGGATAAACTTCTTCTACTGTTCCTGTAAAATTCATAAAGGGACCTTCTATCACTCTTATTTGATCTCCCTTCTCAAATTCCACTTTTTTGGTTTTCACACCTTTTTGAACTTGATCCAGAATTCTTTTAACTTCTTCCTCTGCAAGAGGTTGTATTTTTCTTCCCACCAAAACCGGTCTGTATATGTGCGGAGTTTTTTCTATTGCCCTGAGTAACCTATCGTTCATAAGAGCTTTTATTAAAATATATCCCGGAAACATTTTGTTGTCCAAAATTATCTTAGCTTCAGTTTTGTTGTCCTTACACACCAGTTTTTGTCCCGGTTTGGAGATAGGAGGAGCTTGTAAACACTCATCTCCTTCTACACTTTCTATTACTCTTACGGTGCCGTTTTCTAAACGAAAGGTAGTAACTCCTTTTTTTCCCAAAACACTTATATCCCTGTTATTTCCTTTTAGAGAAAGCCTGTATTTCTCTTTTCCCTGCGCCCTTATTACAACTCTTTCTTCGGCAGGAACTACAACCTCATCTACAAGATCTCTTAAGTTTTCCAACTCTAAAACCTTAAGCAGGTTTTCCTTGGCTGCTACTTCTTTACCCGCTTCTACTTGAAGAGCATACCACTGCTTTCCTTCCATCAGGTTCCTCTCAGCGCAAGTATCAGAGAAAGTATTTTTGTAAACGCCAGATCCAGCACCCACAGGTAAACACCAACGACTAAGGAAAAAATTATAACACTAATTGTTGCTTTTGTAACAAGTTTTCTATCAGGCCAGGATACTCTTCTGAGTTCTGATCTTACTCCTTTAAGGAAATCCTTGATTTTCTGCATGATCTATCCCTGACCATCCGGGGCAGGGAGGACTCGAACCCCCAACCGCGGGATTTGGAGTCCCGCGCTCTGCCAGTTGAGCTACTGCCCCTATTTTATCTCCCTGTGAAGAGTGTGTTTTCTGCACCACTTGCAATACTTTCTTAACTCAAGGCGCGTGGTGTGTCTTTGTTTGTTCTTTGTGGTTGTGTAGTTCCTCCGTTTACACTCCGTGCAGGCTAAGGTTACTATTTCTCTGGGCATTATCCGCACCTCAGTCTAGGATTTTGGTAACCACACCTGCGCCGACGGTTCTACCACCTTCTCTTATGGCGAATCTAAGACCTTCTTCCATAGCTACCGGGGCGATGAGTTCC
>JALSHV010000020.1 GCA_026981975.1 Aquificaceae bacterium
CCCTTGCAGGTGTAGCGTTGCTTATTTTGGTTAAAGATAAAAAAGATAAAAATGAGCCTGCGGAAATTTACTACTATCAGGTTGAAGATTACCTAAAACGTCATCAGAAGTTGGAGCTTCTGAAGAACTTCGGAAGTGTAAAAAGCGTTCCTTGGCAAAGGATAATCCCCGATGAGGACGGAAACTGGATAAATCAAGGTTCAGAAGAGTTCAAAAGGTTTGTAAGCGTTGAGGATATATTTGAGGTGATAACATTCGGAATAGTTTCCGGTAGAGACCATTGGGTTTATGATTTCTCTAAAGAAAAGCTCCGTGAGAAGATGGAGAGGTTTATAGAAGAATATAATAGTCATGTTAAGTTGATAAAAGAAGGCAAAATAAAGACACAGGAAGATTTATCCAAAGATAAAACTAAAATATCGTGGAGTAGAACACTTATTAATGCAGTTTTTAGTCCAAGAGCTAAAGAGGTTTCTTTTGAATCTGAAGGTCAAATAAGAAAAGCAATTTACAGGCCTTTTGTAAATATGTGGCTTTATTTCAGCAGGTTATTCTTACATGAGATAAAAAAATTCCCACAAATATTCCCTACCGAGGATGCGGAGAATAGGGTAATGTTCTTTACTGGAACTGGAATACATAGACCTTTTTCAGCTTTAATGTCTAACACTACACTTAGCTACGATGCTTTACCCCATGCTAATGTAATCCCCCTCTACATATACATATCCCCCGAAGATGCAAAGAAAAAAGCTCAAAAAACCCTCTTTAGCTCAGTCCCTCAAAAGTTCTACAAAACCGTTAAGCTTGGAGATAAAACTTACGGAAAAAGGCTAAATATCAAGTATGAGTTCTATAAAAAACTCAAAGACCATCTAAAAGCGGATATAAATCCTGAAGACATCTTCTACTACGTTTATGCAGTCCTCAGCAATCCCGAATACGGTAAAAAATATGCAAATGACTTAAAAAGAGAGAGACCGAGAATTCCTTTACCTAAGGACATAGAAACCTTTAATAAGCTGGTAGAAATAGGAAAACGTTTAGCAGATTTGCACGTAAACTATGAAAACGCTCCCGAATATCCCCTTGAAGTTGAGATAAAAGGAGACCCGAATAGGCTTGAAACTTACTTCCCGGACATAAGAATAGATAAAGATAACCCTTCTGTGATAAGGTATAACGAATACATCACAATTAAGGGAATTCCCGAGGAAGCTTATGAATGGAAAATAGCAGGAAGAAGTCCTTTAGAGTGGATAGCGGAGTATGTAAGACCGAGAACCCATAAAGACAGTGGTATAGTCATAGACCCTGCGGATTATATTAAGGAGACGGGAGATAAAGAGTACTTTTTCAGGCTGATAAAGAAGGTGGTGAGTGTGAGTTTGGAAACTCATCAAAATTTAAAAGAGTTGGATAGCTTGCTAAGTGAGCTGAGGACAGTGTGATGTTTGAAAATTTGTTAAACCAGCTTGAGGAAACTCTAAAAAAAGCAGAAAAAGAACAGAGATTGCAGAATTGGTTACCCTTATTAAAGCAAGATTTAGATATTTTAAAATCTTTAACACAGGAGGATATCACTGGTATACTATGGTATCCACCTGCTAATATACCATCAACATATAATATAACTTCAGGTAACTTATCATCAGTTATACAAAATGTTTTAACAAATATAAACTCTAATTTATCTTCAATGATAAATAACCCAAATCATAATTACTGGCAAATCTGGTATAATGCTTTTAGTTTCTATTCACAGTTGCTGCACACAATCATTAGCGATTTCGGTTTTGATATAAAGTATAGGAAAGAAATTGTCAAAAGAGGAATTCGTCAACCACCCCGCACTGAAGGTGCGAGGCTTGACTTTGGAGAGTAAGGACTGAGCCTTACCCTCACGGGCGGGTTGTTTGCCCATCCTCTCACAAGGAGCTTATCTTTGTCTTTTTTGTATATCCTTAAATACCTAAACACCCATCGGTTAGTTCTCTTGAACTTCCATACAAGATGCACTTCTCTTATTCTCTTCCATTCCACATTCCCAAGCTTCCTTCTTAATATGTTTACAGCTCCGTTAGTATCTCCATGCAATCTTCCACACTTAGAGCAAATTACGTAATGATTGTAATCTCTCTTCACTTTCTTCTCACAGTTAAAACAAACTTTGGAAGTATAACCTTCGGGAATAGGAACAAAACCTATTCCCGCTTCTTCAAGTTTATCTTTGAG
>JALSHV010000021.1 GCA_026981975.1 Aquificaceae bacterium
TTCTTTAATAAAAATGTCAGAAATTTGTAATAAGGGCTGTTTATATATATTGCAAGGTAGTTATGATGGGATTTAAGAATTTATTCCGGCATATTGTAGGTAGGAAGGAAGTCAAGTTCCTTTCGGATGGAAATATCTGTAGGGTTGAGACTGTGAAGGATAAGCTTAGCATTCTGATCTATGATACGGTGGATCCTCTTTTTAGTTCAGTCGCCCTTGAACACGAGATTGGGCGCCTCATGGCTTTTTTAAGGAGTGATATTTTCAAAGGTCCTTTGGAGGCGGAGAAGATGAAGGAATGTTCCAGAGCATTTGAACCTTATTATCAAGGCAGCTTTATAAGGGAAATGATAGACATTCTTATGAAAGAAAAATCCCTGATTGATAAGATTTTGTCCGCTTACAGCTTTATTGAAACGGGAGGAAGTGAAGCATGAAACTTGAAATTACCCGTTCTTTGCCAACTTATACTCCGGATAATCAAAAATGCCGTTTTGAATTTAAAAATTGTGCTATTTTAATAAAGGACAGCGGGGGGCTTTGAGGTGGAGAGGGACAGAGCAGAAGTTTTAACCACCATTGCACTTGCAGGACTTCTCCACGACATAGGTAAGTTCGTTTATAGAGCTTACAGAGAACCTGACGGGTCTGGAAACCGGCCTGAGGAGCTCAAAGACTTCTACTCTCCCAGTGATAAAGAAAAGGAAGATTACAAACATGAGCATGCACACTTCTCAAAACAGTTTATAGATAAACTTAAAAAGGAAGGAATAATAAACGATGATCTTGCCCGCAAACTCATAGACTGGGGAGCAAGACATCATAACCCTACGCAGGAGCTTGAGAGCGTCATATCTCAGGTGGCGGACTGGTATTCATCAGCTCATGACAGAGAGAAAATCCTCCAGAGCGAAATAAACTACCTACATTCTGTTTTTGAAAGGGTTTCTTTAAAACCGAAAGAAGTGAGAATGCAAGAAGATGAATATATAACAGATATAACACCTGAGGAGTTTAAAAAGTACTTCGGAGTTTACCCTCTTGAACCGCTAAAAGTGGATAAAACGATCTTCCCTTGTCTATTTAAAGGTTTGTTTTTAAGGGAGAGAGGAGAAGAACATCCGTTAATAAAACCCTTAGAAAGGGTTAACTTCTTGTGGGAGTACATAAAACTTTATAAAGAGTTCTGGAATGAATGTGTAAAACTCAAAAATATTAATGCGAATACCGAACATCTTCTGAATGCTTTTTACTATTTGCTTTATAAATACACCTGGTGTGTACCCTCTTCCACCTACGATATAGAACACGGTTCAAGACACTACCCGGACATTTCTCTATTTGATCACTCAAGGGTTTTGTCCACCATGGCGGTGGCTCTCTACGACTGGGCTGTTTCGGAAAATAGGAAAGCTGAGGAAATAAAACCGAGAAAGAAACAAAGTAGCTGGATACTTCCCACCGACGGAGAGGAGGTGTTCCTCCTTATTGACGGCGATGTGGGAGGAATTCAGGAGTTTATATATGACATATACAGGTCCAGCGAGGCTGAGATATCAATAGCTAAAGCTCTCAGGGGAAGATCTTTCTTCCTTTCCATGCTTCCCGAGGTTATAGCCCGTTACATACTCAAAAAACTCTGCTATCCCATAACTAATGCCCTCTTCGTTGGGGGAGGAAAGTTCCAGCTCCTTGTAGGAAATACAGAAGATAACCTAAACCTACTGGAAGAAGTGGAAAGGAAGGTAAACGAATGGCTCTATGAGGAATTTCAAGGGTCCCTTACCTTCTCAATGGCTTGGGTTCCTATGAAAGGAGAATCTTTAAGAGCAATGGAGTCTGCTGGCGGAGTAAAAACATTCCTTGATGTGGTTGAAGAACTTCAGGTGGAACTTGATAAAAAGAAAAAGAGGAAGTTTGAAAGGATATTGTGGAGGGGTTTTGAAAAAGATACCACTTCAGCCAAGGAGATATGCCCTTCCTGCAGGAAGATGCCAAAAAGGGAAGATCTCTGCAAGTGGTGTGACAGGTCTCAAAACTGGGGTTCGGAGATACCCCGGATAAAATACATAGCCTTTGAAATAGGTAAAGAAGCAAAGCGGAGAAACATTAAATCCGAAAAAGTTATGGAATTCGGTGATTTCGGAAGGGTTTACATACTCAACAATAATGACCTTCCCGAAGTTAAAGATCTTTCCGAGGTGCTTAGCATAGAAGACACAAAGC
>JALSHV010000022.1 GCA_026981975.1 Aquificaceae bacterium
TCTTCCCCCGATGCTTGATGTCCGCCGAAGAGTTTGCACACTACACACTTGCCGCATTTACACGGCTCTCCAGCTCTTTTATAGGCGTGGTTCTTGGCATCCTGTTCCAACTTTTGGGGATTACCAGCGTATTTCTCATCATTAGCTTTCTCCCTCTTGAATTTTTCATATTCTTCTTGAAAAACTTCCGGAGGTTTGTTTAAATACCACTCCAAAAGACTCCTTAATTTACCCTTTAAAGAAGATCCTGGAATGTAGGGAACATCTCTGAATTCCTTCTTTCCGTTTATTTCCTCGTCAGTCCTGTAGATCTTCAGCTTCTCCACTATGTTGTCAATCCCGCCTATTTCCACATTCTCCTTTGCTCCTCCTATATGGAGTCCCGTTTTTGCTTTGATCCTTACTTTGAGCTTTAGAAGTCCCTTGAACTTACCCACCTGAGGCATGACAGTACCTCCTTAATCCTCGTGATGGTAAGTATGAAAGGCTATAATTGCTTCCACAAAGTTTTCAAACAGCTCAAAATCTTCTCTTGTGCCATCTTTTACCTTTTTAATAAGGAAGCTTATAAGCATGTAAAGATCTTTATCAAATAAAGGTCTTCCCTGCACTTTTCTGTTCACAGTGTATGCAAGCAGATAAGCAAATCTTGATAGTTCTAGTCTCACCTCTTCGTTGAGCTTCTCTTCTCTGCTTAGGCTCTTAACCTTATGCTTAACATTCTTTAGTTGATTGAACTGCTTTCTGAGCTGAGTTTTATTTATGTTTCTGACACTTTTAGCTATCCTGTCCGCTATCCCGCCGGGTATAAAGAGGGCTTCTTTTATTTCAGTACTGAGCTGGGAGAGGTTTTTGTCTTTGAGAGCTTCTCTTAAAAACTTTTCAGCTTTCTGGGTAAAACTGTGTCCTTCTTGCTTTTCAATTTCCCTAATAACATCATGTTCTACACCCACCATTTCACCTACCTCCTTTCCTTGTTTTCATAAGAGCTATATAAAGGGCAACATCAAGATTGATAATTAAACTTCTCACTTCCATGCTTCCTCCCTTACCGTTTAATAACGCATCTATCAGTTTATTTCTGACATCCTCTTCCGTATTTCTGGTTATGTAGTAGTAAAGCCTCGGGTATATTTTGGGGTCAATGTGCCAACCTTCGCCTACCTTTTCCACATACTCACCGTGTAGCTGTAAAAACTTGTACAGCAAAGTTCTTGAGACTTTTCCCTCTTTTAGGAGTCTCTCTAAATATCCTGCAATTTCCGTAACTTCTTCAAGGGTGAAGGTTTTTTCTCTGTTCTCCTCTTTGTTCTCCTCACACCATAGTAATCCCTTCTTATCAGCGATCCTCTCAACTTCCCTGTTCCATGAAAATGACTTTTCAAAAATAGCTACGGAGTCTTTTGCACTTCTTGAGTCCTTGGCAAGATCCTCAAGCCCTCCTGCAAACCTGGCGGAGAGATAAATGGGTGTGGTGTGCTTTCCCACATAAATTCCCGCTGATATCCCGAAGTCCGGATTTTTGCATGTAAAGTGATAGAATTCCCTCCTAAGCCTCCTTGCAAACTCAAGGGTAAGATCATAGGGAGCAATTATAAAGAGGTCGTCACCACCCGAATACACGGTATATATCAAAGAGCCCAGGCGGAGCTTTCCGTTTCTGTAAGCTTTCTCAAGAAATTCCTTTCTTCTCTTTTCCTGTTCGGAAAGTTTCCCCTTTTCCTCAAGCTCTCTGAAATCTTTTAAAGCATTTTCAACATATTCGGTGGATACATCTTCCGCCAGCGTGTTTATGTATCCGGAAAAGAACAGATCAAGCATTCTGCTCAGCGTCGCTATCCTTGAAATGGTGTAAAGCTCCCTTTTTCCGAACTCATCAAACCTGAGCCCGTCTGACAGAATAAGACCAAGATAATCCACGTCAGCCCTCATAAAGGCGAGCTTTTTATCTCCTTCAGCGAACTCCGCAAGAAGTTCAAAGGGAAGAATATGACCTTTTCCCACCTTTTCT
>JALSHV010000023.1 GCA_026981975.1 Aquificaceae bacterium
GGAAATGCTTAACGAAGAAGAGCTTATCCTTACCGAATATGCTTATCCATATCGCAAAGAGAAGACCCGATATGGCAAAAAGCTTTACAAAGCTCGCTATGGCACTTCCCCCGAGAAAAATAACGAGGGCTCTGAATACAGGCATAAGGAAATCAATCCCACCCACCGTGTAAATTTCCAGATTCAACATACTTTTCAATCTATCAACCTGTTAAGACGACAGCCTTTTCAGGAGCTCCCGCTTTTTGATGTTATAGCTGCAGTTTTGGGCATAGTGGGTGCTAAAGTTTCTTACACTACATATGCTGATGTAGATAATGTAGAGTAAGAAAGTCAAGGATTTTCTTTAAGGAACCATCTCGCCAGAGAAATTTTAGATATACCTAAACTAAATGGATTATTCAGTTAGGGACGCTCCTATCCTGACCTGTATGTCTATTGCATCGTAATCAACCTCGGGGACCAGCTTTTTTCCTTTTCGCTTGAGGTTAAGGAAACCTATTCTTTCCAGAAAGACCACGTCATCATAAACATTCTTGTAATCCCTACCCAGCTTCTCAGCCAGCTCACGGATGGAAGAAGGTTTGTGCCTCTTTACAACATCAAGCAGTCTTTTCCTTTGGGGTGTAAGTATGCGGTTAAGCTCCTCTATTGAACCGATGGATATGAACTCTATCTTACCCTCACCCTTATGGACAAGGTCCTTAACTTCAGAGAAAAACTCCTCCAAGCTTTCTACTACAACCCTCTTAACCTTCATAACCGACCTCCTCTAAAAGTTTTCTCAGCTCAGCTTCAAAATCGTCAAGAAGTTCATCAACACCCCTGAAGCGGTAGGGAAGTCTCTTACCTCTTACGTGCTTATGATGTCCCTCACACCTGTGGTTGTCGTATCTGAGAAACTCATTGTCGTAGGCTCCGCTTTCTTCATCGTAGCGTGCAAAGACGAGAGAGTATTTGTAACCTTCGGGATAGCACCTGTCCTTCGGAACTCTCCATATCTTGATCTCCAATATTCCGATAAGTTTCCCCTCCTTGGTGTAGATAGCTCTCTTGACGTGGAGTTCTAACTCAGCCACTAATATATATTATGGTCTTCCATACCATGATACAAGTGTTCTTAGTCATTGCCTGTTTTCAGTAGGCGTGTTCTGTGTGTTTCCTCCCTCCCTGTCTATCCACATTCTTATGGCTTCCTCAAGAGCCTCTGCTATTTTCATTTTCTTTTTAACCACAAGAGCTTTGAACTCCAGCCAGAGTTCCTCGTTGTCAAAATCTTTAACGGATATACCCTTACGCTTTTTACCCGCCGTTTGCTGCATGTTTAAATTATATAGCCTGAAGTGTAACTATTCAACCTTTTCAGTTAGGTAATACAATCTTGACAAGTTGGACAGGTAAGCATATCCTATATGGTAGGTATGGAGGAACTGAGGGAGCTGTCCCGCTTAATAAAGAAACTCAGGGAAAAACTAAAGAGATTAAGAAAAGAGAAAAAAGAGCTCTGCCGTCAGGGCTTCACAATAAGGTATGTAAAATGCGGAAAGGAAACCTGTAAAAAATGCACCCAAGGGGAAGGTCACGGACCCTACGTATACAAAACTGTGAGAGAGGGTAAAAAAGTAAAGTCCGTTTATCTCGGAAAACCCAAAGCCTTTGAAGAAAAGGACAGAGAAGTAGCACAGCGTCTAAAGGAGATAGATAAGGAAATACATCAGGCTGAAGAGCAGTTAAACCATATTAAAAGAACATTGAACAAGCTCATTAATGATATCGGTTAGCGACTTTCTTGAACTTTTTTAGTCCAGAGGATCTGGCATACAGTCTATCAGCTTATCACCGTAGTGAACCTGATACAGGGCTTCTTAACATAGCTGAATGTCCGTCCTCCAGAAGCAGCATAGTTTGATGCAGCCCCTCTCAAACTCAAATATAAAATAAAGCAACAGCAACTCCACATCTGTCAAATATCAGGCTTTCCCACA
>JALSHV010000024.1 GCA_026981975.1 Aquificaceae bacterium
CATGAATATGTTCGGCATTTATTAAAGTTGGAATAAATAAACAAAATTCATCTCTACTCAAACCTTTAACCTTACTTTTTTTATTCAGATCCCTTATTAATTTAAGTGTTGCGATAAATGGTACAATATTGAATCCATGTTTCTCTGAAAAGTCCTTACTCCAAGGATTCGGAAATTGCAGTTTCAATAAACTTTTGAAGAAAATAAAACCAATATCGTAATTTCCTTTTAGAAAAAAATTACCTAACTCGGTGATCTTAATAGGTCCGTATCCTTCTCTTGCAATAGCAAAACCTAACTTATTTAAAGGATTAACTGATTGTCTTCCTCTCATTGGAGGATCTTCATAGTCTTGATATTCAAAAATATCCTTAGCTACTGAAAGAGGAATTTCAAGAGTAGGATTATCATAATATTTTTGGTATTTTTGAGGAATATTAGTTGGTTTATAAAGCCTCTCTTTAATTAAAAGAATTTGATATTTAATCTGATTTTCCTTTGTAAAATCTTCACCTTCAAGCTGTTTTAAAACTTTTAGAAAACCTCTTAATCTTTCAGGATTTCTAACAGTTGTTGAAATTGACCAAGGTTTTTTCATATTATTAGTCTCTCCATTTTTATATTTTTCTTGTAACACATTTTTCTAACCACTGCTCAATAAGCTCTCTTTTAAACCTCCATTGTCCAGCTATCTTATAAGCCGGGATTTCCCCTTTCCTTGCCATTCTGTAAATTGTATGCTCATCAAGTTGTAAGTATTCTGCTACTTCTTTTACTGTCATCAATTTTTCCTTTTTATCTGTCATATCTTATGCACCTCTAAGGTCTGTTGTCAACATGATCCATTCAGATACATCAAAGTTTAACATCGTCCATAATTATATAGAAAAATAAGGTTTGCAGAGCCTCATAGGAGAGAAACTTCTTTAAAACAAAAACAAATATCTAAAGGGAAGCAGGTTTGAAACACAGGCAACTAAAGACAGCCGAAGGCTGGCTGAAGTCCAGGCACCGAGACTGCAGGGCGGTTAGGTTTTACTCATTGATTAACTTACCTATAGAGATTGAGTATTTACCATTTCTCTTTCTTGTTTTTATCAATTCAAACACAGAGGAAAAGTATTTTGTGTAAGCCTTTAAATAGGGGAGGGTGACGGGACTCGAACCCGCGACATGGGGATCCACAGTCCCCCGCTCTACCAGCTGAGCTACACCCTCCTTATCCAACTAATAATTTATTTCTTCAGATTAAAGTTTACACCTTAGCTCCCATCTGTTTCGCCTTTTCAATAACATCTTCTATAGTTCCTACCATGTAAAAAGCGTTTTCGGGGAGATGATCGTATTTTCCGGATAGGATTTCTTTGAAAGATCTTATATTGTCTTCCAACTTAACGTATTTCCCTGACATGCCTGTGAACTGCTCTGCTACGTGGAAGGGCTGAGCAAGGAACTTTTGAATCCTTCTTGCTCTGTTAACTATTGCTTTATCTTCCTCGGAGAGTTCTTCCATTCCTAAGATAGCTATGATCTCCTGAAGTTCTTTGTATCTTTGGAGAATTCTTTTAACTTCCATGGCGGTTTCGTAATGTTCATCGCCTACAAATTCAGGAGCTAAGTATTTTGAAGTGGATTCTAGGGGATCTATAGCTGGGTAGATTCCAAGTTCAGCCAGCCGACGGGCGAGAACCGTAGTAGCGTCCAAATGTGCGAATATAGAATAGGGAGCGGGATCTGTTATATCGTCTGCAGGAACGTATACCGCTTGAACCGCAGTGATGGAACCTTTTTTGGTAGAAGTTATTCTTTCTTGAACTTCACCCACATCTGTATTCAAGGTGGGTTGATAACCAACTGCAGAGGGCAATCTACCGAGAAGGGTTGAAACTTCCGAACCCGCTTGGACAAATCGGAATATGTTATCTATGAAAGTAAGAACATCTTGTCCTTCTATGTCTCTGAAGTATTCTGCCATTGTAATCCCCGTTTGAGCAACTCTGAACCTGACACCGGGAGGTTCGTTCATTTGTCCGTAAACCATAACTGTAAAAGGAAGGACGCCTGACTCTTTCATTTCAAGCCAAAGATCGTTTCCTTCCCTTGTTCTCTCTCCCACACCTATTACTACAGAAAAACCTTTATGAAATTTAGCTATGTTGTGAATTAATTCCTGCATAAGAACCGTTTTGCCTACACCCGCTCCTCCGAAAAGTCCAACTTTTCCTCCTTTGACGTAGGGTTCTAGCAAATCTATAACCTTTATACCCGTCTCAAGTATTTCCACTTTTGTGGACTGCTCTTCAAGAGGAGGCGGATCTCTGAACATAGGCCAGAATTCCTTAGCTTCTACGGGACCCTGTTCGTCTATGGGAAGCCCTACTACGTTGAAAATCCTTCCTAGGACTTCTCTTCCAACAGGCACTTTTATAGGTCCTCCGAGATATTCCACTTCTTGACCTCTTACAAGACCATCGGAAGCTCCCATTCCAATAGCTCTTACCCTACTCTCTCCTATGTGTTGTGCTACTTCAAGATAAAGCTCTTCTTCAGCCCAGTTCCCTTTATCGTCTATGTATTTTCGCAGTGTTTTAAGTCCGTGCTTTATGGGTGGAAGTTCTTTGGTGTCAAATTCCACATCTACTACAGGTCCTATCACTTGAACAACTCTTCCTACTACTTTATCCGCCATATTCAAACCTCCAGCATTCCTTACTTCATAGCTTCCGCAGCTCCTACAATATCTATAAGTTCAAGGGTTATGGATTCCTGTCTTGCTTTGTTAAAGATAAGAGTCCATTGCTTTACCAGATCGTCCGCATTTTTGGTTGCATTATCCATAGCCACCATTCTTGCGAAGTGTTCAGCTGCATTTGATTCAACCATTGCTCTGTAGAGCTGGTAGTTCAGATACAAATTCAAAATACGCTTTATAAAATCTTCTTCTTCTACTTCAAAGTTATAAACACTGTAATCTTCCCTACTTCCCCCTTCGGGAAGTTCAAAGGGTAAGAATTTTCTGGTAATAGGTTTATAGCTGGCTCTTGTAATCATCTCATTGTTCATAAGATAAACAGCATCAACTTCTTCTCCTACAAAACGTTCTCTTACTATCTCTGAAACCTCACGGGCTATACCGAAATTGACTTCCTTCCTGAACACTTCATCGTATCCTTTTACAATAGGGTAATTTCTCTTTGAGAAATACTGATATCCTTTTCTTCCTATAAGAATAAGACTGACCTTTTTATCTCTTCTTTCTTCCAAGAATTTCTCCGCTTCTCTAATAATGTTGGAATTAAAAGCCCCCGCCAGCCCTCTATCGGCTGTAACTAAGATGAGATCTATTTTGCGTTCTTCCTTTTCTTTGAGTAAAGGAAGAGTTTCTCTGTCTATATGAGCAATGAGATCTCTGACAAGTTCGTAGAGTTTATCCGAATAAGGTCTTGAAGAGTAAAGGAGTTCTTGAGCGCGTCTGAGTTTTGCAGCGGATACGACTTTCATAGCATTAGTTATTCTACGGGTGTTTTTTATACCCTGAATTTTCCTTCTGATATCCCTCGGAGACAGTTTTGGCATAACGGGAAGCTATTATAGCACAAGGTCTTTTGTGATAGAATTTTTGCCTATGGAGTATGTCTTTTTTGAGGGGGATTTTGTTCCTGTAGAAAAAGCTAATATCAATATAAAGACAAATTCTCTTCACTATGGGACTGCCATCTTTGAAGGGTTAAGGGCGTATTGGAATGAAGAGGAACAACAACTTTACGTTCTTTTTGCAAAGGAACACTATGAGCGTCTTTTAAGAAACGCAAAGGCTCTTTTTATGGAACTACCTTATTCTGTTGAGGATCTTGTTACAATAACAAAGGAACTTCTGAGGAAAAACGGCGTAAAACAAGACGTTTACATAAGACCTCTTGTTTATTTTAAAGATTTAGCTCTTACTCCCAAACTCATAGGTTACACACCAGAGATAGCTATATATACCTATAATTTCGGCAGATACTTAGATACCTCTCAAGGTATTAGGGTAAAGGTATCCTCGTGGAGAAGAAATGATGATAATTCCATACCCTCCCGCTGGAAAGTAGCGGGTGCTTATATAAACAGCGCCCTTGCTAAAACGGAAGCCCTTATTGCAGGTTACGATGAAGCTATACTTTTAAACTCACAAGGTTATGTAGCTGAAGGATCTGGGGAGAATATTTTCTTGATAAGAAACGGTAAAGCTATTACACCTTCTTACAACGAACATATTCTTGAAGGGATTACAAGGAATGCGGTTATCACGCTCTTGAAAAATGAATTGCTAATTGGTGTAGAGGAAAGATCCGTGGCTCGCAGTGAACTCTACTGTGCTGATGAGATTTTCCTAACAGGAACAGCAGCGGAGGTAACTCCCGTTGTAGAAGTAGATAACCGTAAGGTGGGTAACGGAAAGACAGGGGAGATAACCTCTCAGTTACAGGACATATACTTTAAGATTGTAAGAGGAAAGATAGAGAGATATAAAAACTGGTTGACTCCTGTTTATGAGAAGTGAACTTCTTGAGGAGCTTAAAGATATTACTCTGTTCCTTTCAGAAAGGAATAGAATGTCCTCTACTTCCGGCTTAAGAGAAGCTCAAAATTTTGTAAAAAAGTTTTTGGAAAACCATTCAATACCTTACAAAGAGGAAACTTTTGAGGTGGAGAAAAACATTCCCTTGGAAGCCACCTTGAAAGTTAACAATACAGAACTACCAGCTTTTCCTTTCGTTAACAGTCTTTGGGGGGAGAGAGAAGCCTATGTGGTATCAGAAACGGAGAAAATTGAAGGCAATATAGCTCTCCTTAAAGTTAGTAAAAAAAGAGAAGAAGATAAGATTAAAGAAGTAAAGGAAAAATCCGCGATAGGCGCTGTATTCTATATAGAAGAGCTTGATTCTCCTTTTATAGGAAATCTTGGAAGTGAATCTTTTTTTGCTGTTTCCGTTAGTAGAGAAGTTGCTCGTGATATAGTTGGCAAAAAAGTAAGACTGATCTCAAAAGTTCACAAGGCAAGGATAAAAGGCAGGAATATTTACTTTGATATAGGGAAGGGACCTTTTTTATATGTGATAGCTCATATAGATTCAAAACCTTTTGTAAAAGGTGCTATAGACAACGCTGCAGGTGTTTCCTTAGTTTTAATGGTAGCAAAGGAACTAAAAGATTCTTACCATTTCCCTTTCAGATTGAGATTCCTCATAACCGATTGTGAGGAACTCGGACTTGAAGGTTCACGTTATCACGTAAGAAATCTTAAGCACACCTATTTTGTAATAAACGTAGATGCTGTAGGTTGGTTTAATCCAGCGGTTATCTACAAAGATGCAAAGGGTTATAACGGAGAGAAAATAATGTCAAAATTTGATAAGCATCTTAAGGATTTAAAGGTAAACATACCTTTCAGGGAAACGAAAAGAGGAATGAGTGATCATATTCCCTTTAAAGAGAAAGGGATAGAAACCCTTTTTCTATCTTCCAATCCTTTCACCTTAAGGCATACCTTTTACGATACTTATTCCTCAATTGATTGGAATTCTATGGAACTTTGGTATGAAGTTCTTTCTTCATTTCTTAGGAGATTTCATAAGCTGTGATATATTAAAGGCTTATGAGAAAATTAATTCTTATTGTATTGTTTCTTTCAACAGTGGTTTTCCCTGCTACTTTTAAAGATCTTGAGAATAAGCTTTCAAGGATAAAGAGTATTAAAGTGGTTTTTCTCCAAAAAACACGCTACTCTTGGTATCCAAAACCTGAGATCAGTAAGGGAATTTTCTACGCTACCGTAGAGGGAAAGTTCAGAATAGAATACACACAACCGGATAAAGTTGTAATGGTATCCAACGGTAAAGAGATCCTTATATTGAATAAGGAAGAGAAGGAAGCTCTCATAGATAGCGTGAGGAACAATACCTCACCTGTTGTAGAATCTCTTTTCTTCTTTTCAAAACCTCTTTCGGAAGTATTTGATCCCGTAGGCGAACTTCAAAAAAATGGTGTAAAGGTATTAATTCTCAAACCTAAGGAAAGAGATGAAAATATAAAGGAAGTCTACGTTGAATTAGGAAAAGATCTGGAAGTTTTAAGGATAAGGATTTTAGACACAGAAGATACGCAGACTACTGTTGAGTTTTTGGATATAAAGGAGAACTTTTCGCCTTCGGAAACCCTCTTTACCTTGGAGATTCCCCCTGATGTGAAGGTCAGGAGGATAAGTAGCGAAAATGGGGAATAAAGAAGAGGATTTATACATAAAACAAGCTGAAAAAAAGGATCTTGAAGAATTCGCCTGTATATACCTTGAAGGATACAAGGGCCTTGAAGAGTATGCGTATACTCATATGGACGATGTCAAAGCCTATATGGATTGGCTTTGGAGAAGGGACAGTAAAGGGATCTTTAAGGCGATTAATAACAACAAAATAGTAGGTTTTGTCGCCGGTGATTCTAACTGGTTCAGCAAGAAGAGAGGTTCAAAAGTGGGAGCTGTTCATGAAATAGTTGTTTTACCCTCTTTCAGAGGTAGAGGTATAGGAACAGCGCTTATGGAAAAGGTTCTAAGTTATTTTCGCGATAAAGGATTGAGTGTAGTGGAGCTTTGGGTAGGAGACGAAAACCACAGGGCTATAGATTTCTATAAAAACTTAGGCTTCAAAGAAGAAGGAAGATACAACTATTGGATTCGTATGGTTAAAAATTTATAAACCTATTGCACCTTTATCCAGAAGGAACTATAATTTTTTTGCCCGTCTTTCCTACCTCCTTTTTTACGGAGCAGTCCATCTGTCCTCCGCAAGGAGTTCTTCAGTATTTGCTTTTTCCTGAACCTTTTGAGATAACTTATAAGAACAGAATTCAGGACCGCACATAGAACAGAATTTTGCTGTTTTATACCCTTCAGCAGGTAGAGTTTCATCGTGAAACACACGTGCTGTTTCTGGATCTATTGCTAGCTCAAATTGTCTGTTCCAATCAAAGTTGTATCTCGCCTTTGACATTTCAAAATCCCAATCTCTTGCACCGGGCCAATGCTTTGCTATGTCAGCAGCGTGGGCGGCTATTTTGTAAGCTATTACTCCCTGTTTAACATCTTCTATATTGGGAAGTCCCAAGTGTTCTTTTGGGGTTATGTAACAAAGCATAGAAGCTCCTACCGCTGCTGCTACGGCACCACCTATAGCACTTCCGATGTGATCGTAACCGGGTGCTATATCTGTAACAAGAGGTCCTAATATGTAAAAGGGTGCTTCTTTGCACCAGAGTTGTTGAATTCTCATATTGAACTTCACCTGATCTAATGGAATATGTCCGGGTCCTTCCACCATAACTTGAACATCGTGTTTCCACGCGCGCTCTGTCAATTCCGCCAATACTTTAAGCTCTGCCAGTTGAGCATCATCAGTAGCGTCTTCTATACAGCCGGGTCTTAGAGCATCTCCCAGAGAAAAAGCTACATCGTATTTTTTAAAGATCTCACAAATTTTGTCAAAATATTCGTAGAGTGGGTTTTGTTTCCCATGTTCTATAATCCACTGAGCCATTATGGCTCCACCCCTTGAGACTATACCCATGACTCTGTGTTGAACTAAAGGCAGATGTTCACGTAGTATTCCCGCATGAATAGTCATATAGGAAACTCCTTGCCTTGCTTGCTCTTCTATAACTTCAAGAATTAAGTTCACAGTTAGTTTTCTCATATCTCCCTGAGCTTCCTTCCAAGCTTCGTATAACGGAACAGTTCCCACGGGGACTTTACTCTCGGTTATAATGGCTTGTCTTGTTTCTGTTATTGCTTCCCCCGTTGAAAGATCCATAATAGTATCCGCTCCGTATCTAATTGCAACCCGTGCTTTTTCCACTTCTGTTGATATATCGGAAGCAAGCCCTGAATTTCCTATATTGGCATTTACCTTTACCCTTGAGTTTATACCTATGCACATGGGTTCCAAGTGAAGGTGGTTTATATTGGCAGGGATAATCATTCTGCCTACGGCTACTTCTCTTCTGACAAATTCAGGATGCAGTCCTTCACGTTTAGCAACGTATTGCATTTCTTCTGTAATTATTCCCTGACGCGCCAGATGAATCTGGGTTTTGTTTTTAAACTTTTTCCTTTTCTCTATCCAATCCGCTCTAAGCATTTTTTCCTCCTTACTGTCAATGTTTTTAAAAGATAATATCCCAAAGCTGAAAAACAATATGACGATGGTTCATCTTAAATTAAAATTTAACTCATGTGCGGGATAATAGGTTACACAGGAAGGGAGCAAGCTTTACCTCTCATACTCGGAGGACTTGAAAGACTTGAATACAGGGGCTATGATTCTGCAGGCGTCGCTATCCTTGAAAAGGATAAGTTGATTGTTGAAAAAAAAGCGGGGAAGATAAGAGAGCTTGTAAAGGATCTATGGGGAAAACCTTATAAGGGAAAAGCGGGTATAGGTCATACCCGTTGGGCTACCCACGGTGAGCCTTCGGAGGACAACGCGCATCCTCATACAGATGAAAAAGGAGAAATAGCGGTAGTTCACAACGGAATAGTGGAAAATTTCGTAGAACTTAAAAGACGGCTTGAGACTCATGGAATAAAGTTCAAATCTGATACAGATACAGAAGTTATAGCTCATCTGATTGCCTTAAACTATAAAGGAGATTTACTTTCTGCGGTTTTGTCCGCAGTCAAGGAACTGAAGGGCGCTTTTGCTTTTGCTGTGATTTCTTCTAAAGAGCCTATGAGAATAATAGGAGTCAAACTAGGAAGCCCGCTCGTAGTAGGTATAGGAAAGGAGGAGAACTTCTTAGCTTCAGACATACCCGCCATACTCCCTTATACGCGTCACATAATAACTCTAAGTGACGGAGAAATAGCGGATATAACTCCTGAAGGAGTGAATCTATACGATTTTAACGGAAACCCTATAACCAAAGAAATATCCTTAGTTCCGTGGGATATTATTTCCGCTGAAAAAGCGGGTTTTAAACACTTTATGTTAAAGGAGATTTACGAACAGCCTAAGTCTGTTGGTGATACTATCAGAGGGTTAGTTTCTTCAGAGGAAATACTTCCTTTTCATTTGAAAGACTTCAGGAGAGTGCTTATAATTGCCTGTGGCACATCTTATCATGCGGGACTTGTAGGTAAGTTTTGGATAGAGAAATACACCTCCGTGCCTACGGAGGTTATCTACGCTTCGGAATTCAGGTATTCGGATATTCCCGTTGGTGAAAAAGATCTTATAATAGCTATTTCCCAATCAGGGGAAACCATAGACACAAAATTTGCTGTAAACTTTGCCAGGGATAAAGGGGCAAAAACTCTTGCTATTGTAAATGTAGTAGGAAGCTCCATAGACAGGGAGTCCGATTTTACTCTTCACACCCATGCGGGACCCGAAATAGGTGTTGCTGCTACCAAAACTTTCACCGCCCAGCTTGCTGCTCTTTATTTCTTGGCTATTCAAAACACACCGCGGGAAGACAAACTTCTCCAAGATCTCATAGGCACTCCTTCCCTTATGGAAAAAGTTCTTGAAAAAGCAGAAGATATAGAGAATATCTCTGAAAAGTATCTGAAGAAGAGAAATTTCCTTTATCTGGGAAGATACTTAAGCTATCCTATAGCCTTGGAAGGCGCTCTCAAACTGAAGGAAATTTCCTACATACACGCAGAAGGATATCCTGCTGGTGAAATGAAGCACGGTCCCATAGCTCTAATAGATGAAGCAATGCCTGTAGTTATAATAGCTCCTAAGGATAGGGTTTATGAGAAAACCCTTTCAAATCTCGCGGAAGTAAAAACAAGAAAAGGGAAAGTAATAGGTGTGGGATTTTCAGAAGACAACCATTTAAAGGATCTTTGCGAATCTTATCTTGAAATTCCTGCGGTTGTTGAAGATCTTTCCCCCTTTCTTACAGTGATTCCTCTTCAACTGCTTGCCTATTACATAGCCAGTAAGTTAGGTCTTGATGTAGATCAACCGAGAAATTTGGCAAAAACGGTTACTGTTGAATAAAAAGGAATTCTAACAGAGCTTTTTGGGTGTGTAATCTGTTTTCAGCTTGTAAAAATATAAAATCCGCAAATTTTTCAAAAATATCTTCTGTTATCTCTTCTCCCTTTTTGGCAGGTAAGCAGTGCATCACAACAGCTTCATTTTTGGCTTTTGAAAGAAGGCGGGTATTAACTTGAAAATCTTTGAGAATCGCGAGTTTTTCCTCTTTTCTGTTTTCTCCCATGCTAAACCAAACGTCAGTATAAATAACATCTGCATCTTTAACAGCTTCCAAGGGATTAACAGTAAGGTATATGTTTCCTCCCGTAAAATTACACAGATCCAGACCTGCCTGAAGATAAAAACTGTCAGGTGCTAACTCTTCTGGAGTTCCTACAAAGAGATTAAGACCGAAAAGACCAGCTGCCACTATCCACGTGTTACAGATGTTATTACCGTCGCCTACGTAAGCTATTTTTATATTCTTAATGTTATCTTTAAATCTCTCATAAAGAGTGAACACATCACTCAGTATCTGGCAGGGATGCGACTTTTCTGTAAGCCCGTTTATTACTGGAACTGTTGCCCAACGAGCAAACTCTTCTAACCAACTATGAGAGTGAGTTCTGATTACCACACAATCAACATAGCGGGAAAGGGCTCTAGCTGTATCCTTTACATCTTCTCCTCTTATAAGTTGGAGATGGTTTTCCATTAAAAAAATAGAATTCCCTCCAAGTTCGTAAACAGCCACTTCAAAGGAAACTCTTGTTCTTGTTGAAGGTTTTGTGAAGAGAAGAGCAACTGTTTTATTATTAAGAAGACCTTTTAAGGAATTCCTTTTTTCTTTTATCTCCTTTGTTCTTTTGACTAAATACCAAGCTTCATCGGGATCTAAATTCCACAGATCTATGAAATCGCGCTTCATGAATTTATTATCCTACAACTGACGGAGCTTTTCAAGAAGGCGCTCTTTTTGATTTCTTTCCCCCTCTTTTCCCTTTTCTAATAGATCCATAGCTCTTAAATAGTAATTGCGAGCCTGCTTTGGAAAACCAAGTTTAAGAAGAACATCTCCAACGTGTTCGTTAACTACAGGATCGTCGTAAACTCTTCTAAGAGCATCAAGCAAATACTGAATAGCCCTTGTATAGTCTCCTTCAAGATAGTAAACCCAACCCATACTGTCTATAAAGGCGGCATTTTCCGGCTCCATGGAAAGTGCCTTTTCAATTAGTTTTTTAGCTTCCTCTACTCGTTTATCACCATACCAAAGAAGAAGTGAATATCCTAAATGGTTGTAAAGATCTGGATCTTTTGGATTTATTTCAATAGCCTTTCTGAGGTTTTTTTCAGCTTCCTTGATTCTGTCAATGTGATCAAGAGCTATAGCTTTTAAGAAATACACTCTGTATTCCCTCGGATTTATGGAAATAACTTTATCAAGAATTTCCACCGCAGATTTGTAATCTTTTTTTTCTATAAAGAGATTAGCCTTTAGTATATAAAACTTTATATTTGTCGGATTGAGGAAAAGCCCCTTTTCTATAAGTTTTCCCGCCTTTTCATATTCTTTGGTCATAATATAAACGTTTGCAAGGCGTTCCATTATTTTTTGGTTTTTCGGAAGTTTTTTAAGGAGTTTTTCGTATATACGACGGGCTTTCTCTGGATCTCCTGTTAGTTCTAAGGAAAGAGCATAGGAGTATGAGATGTTTATATCATCAGGATACTTTTTATACAAATCTTCTAATAATTTTTTTGCTTCTGTAAATTGTGAAGCCTGCATAAGAGTTATAGCGTATTGATGCTTATACTGGTAGTTAAAAGGGTAAAGTTCGTAGAGCTTCTTATAAAGTTCTTTGGCTTCTTCCGTTCTACCCGTAGCCATGTAAAGTTGAGCTAACTTTTCAAGAGCTATTCTGTTTTCAGGACTTTCTTTAAGAATTTCTTTGTAAAGTTCTTCAGCCTTACCAAATTCTTCTTTTTTCTCGTATATCTTGCCAAGGGTTACAAAGGCAGCTTCAAAGGATTTTTTAATACTCAGCGCTTTTTGAAGATACTCTATTGCTGTATCTATATCTCCTTGATTTAGATAGAGTTGACCTAATAGATAATAAGGAAACGGATTATCGGGATTTAAAGAAGCAAAGCGCTTTAGAACTTCAAGAGCTTTATTTATGCGATTTTCTTTTATATACTCATCGGCTAAGAATATGAGGATTTCTTTGTTGGAAGGAAACAACTTGTAAGCTTTTTCAAGAACTTCAAGGGCTTTTTTTCTTTCCCCTTCAACTCTGTATATACTGTAAAGAGCGACGTAAGATTCTACAATATCCGGATATTCTCTTATGTAGTCTTCCGCAAGCATAAGGGCTTTTTCTCTGTTTCCCAAGGCTATTTCCAGCTTTATGGTATCCATATAAAGAGAAGGAGTGGGCTTTTCTTCAAGTGCCTGAAGACAATACATTTCCGCTTCTTCAGGTTTGTCGGATAAGTATCTACACATAATATAGTCGTAGTAAGGTGATGCAAGCACAAAGAAAGGGAAAAAGATAAGAAGATACAGCAACTTCATAACTCTGATCCTTCTTTGTATATAAGTATCGGAACTTCCACTTCTCTGAAAACCTTTGTTGAAGTACTTCCTAAGATTATTCTTTTCAATCCCGATAAGCCTCGGCTTCCCATAACTACAAGTTCTATACTGTTGTCTTCTCTAATGCGTTTTACTATTTCCTTTGCTGGATCTTCGGCTTCGGAAAAGGAAGTTTTAACAGTGAATCCCGCCTCTTCAAATTTGTTTTTTAGAATATGTATATACTTTTTCTTCTCTTCTCTGTATTTTTCGTGAATGGCTCTACCTATTCTTTCTATCACGGGTATTTCTATAAATTCATCTATATGTAAAAGTTCCACTTCTACTTTGAAAGGTTTTAGGAAGTTAATTGTAAAATCTATAGTTTTCTCTGCTGTTTTTGAAAAGTCGTAAGCTATAAGGACTTTTTTGGAAAAAGTTGGTTCTATCCCCTTTATTATCATAACAGGTCTTATACCGTGTTTAACTATTTTCTCCGCGGTAGATCCGATTAAGATCTTTTCAACCAACCCTTTTTTATGACTTCCTATTACTACAAGATCGGGTTTTTCCTTCTCTTCTGTTTCTAAAATAAGCTCCCGCGGATCTCCTATATCTACAATAAGCCTTGTCTCTATAGGTTTCAAGAAATCCGCAAGTCCTTTGAGTTTTTCTTGAGCTTCCTTCTTTTTTGATTCTTCAATTTCCTGTAGAATTTTAACGTCTATTACGTCAACACTAAGGCTTTCAGGATAAGGTATGTATATAGCAGGAGAAACCGCATGGAAAAGCAGCACTTCTCCTCCGTGAGCTTTCAAAATTCTTTTAACAACACGCAAAACTACATTTGTAATTTCTGAAAAATCAACAGGGACTAAAATCTTCAAGAATTTACCTCCGGAAGATATCTGCTGACAACCTCCCTTAAAAAGTTGTGAATTTTTCCGTTAGAAGCTATTATATCAACTCCGTGCCTACTCTTTATCACTTTGTAAAATCCTCCTGCTTCCTTTAGTATAACAGCTCCCGCATTTATATCCCAAGGGTGAAGCTCAAACTCTACTAAACCTTCAAATATCCCCTCCGCCAGAAAACACAGATCCACCGCCGCAGCTCCGGGTCTTCTCATTGCGGCGGTTTTATCAAATATTTCCTTAAATATTTTCCAATAGATGTCCAGATCTCTTCTGGCTCTTGATGGAAAGCCGTAGGCTATAACAGAATACTTTACAGTGTATGTATTACTGACTTTTATTTTTCTACCGTTTTTATAAGCTCCTATTCCTTTTCCTGCCCAGTAAAGAATATCAAAAAAGGGAAGATAAACCGCTCCTGCTAAGTTTTCACCCTTATAGGAAAGAGCAACAGAAACACCAAATACAGGAAAACCCGCAATGTAATTTTTAGTTCCATCTAAGGGATCTATATACCACACAAACTCTCCTTTTTCTTCTCCTCCTTGTTCTTCCCCGACGATTTTATGATCGGGAAACTTACGCATAAGGAAATCTCTTATCCTCTCTTCTGAAGCTTTATCTACGAAGCTTACAAAGTCCTTATCCGCTTTTTCTTCTATTTCCTCATCTTCCACCTTACGAAAGTGTTCTTTAAGGACAAGACCACCCACAAGAGCGGCTTCCTTAGCGCACTGAACAAATTCTTCCACCTTCATTTTAAATTCAGAGAATATTTTAACTTCTTTAAAGAGGATAAAATTAATTTAATGAATCTCTTTATAACAGGAATAGGTTCGGGATTAGGCAAGGCTTTGGCGGAAGAAGCTGTTAAACGCAATTACAAGGTTTTTGCTCTGAGTAGGCATCTGCCTTCTTCTCTGAAAGACTCTGTCAGATTTGCCAGATGTGATTTAAGAAATCATGAAAAGATTTCCGTTGTTTTAAAAGATCTTTTGAAAGGAATCAGAGAACTCAATCTTGTTATCCTAAACGCTGGTATTTTAGGAGATTTCGGTGATATGAAGGATATACCCCTTTACAGATTTAGGGAAGTAATGGATATAAATGTGTGGGCTAATAAGATAATTCTTGACACTCTTATGGAAATGGAAATTTCCGTTGCTCAAATTGTGGGTATTTCTTCGGGAGCAGCTGTAAACTGCAACAGAGGTTGGAACGCTTACGCCATATCAAAAGCCGCTTTTAACTGTTTACTGAAACTCTACGCTCGTGAAATGGAACACACACATATAACCGCTCTTGCACCGGGACTTATTCTTACTCCTATGTTGAAGGAAGTTTTAAATCAAGATGAACTTAAATATCCTTCTGTAAAAAGAATAAAAGAGTCTTTTAAAAGAACGCCCGAAGAAGCTGCACAACTTCTCTTTGATACCTTTCCTAAACTACTGAGATTTGAAAGTGGTTCTTTTGTTGATATCAGGAAGATATAAATGAAGTTAGCCGCTTGATTATAAAAAACGCACTTTCCAATTTACTGCCGAAAACAAACTCTTCTATTTTTTCTGAAGTTATTAGAAATCCTTTGTGATATTTCGCTCCCATTACTTCGGGTGGGTTTGCGATTATCATGTCCAAATTTTTCCTTTTGAGCTTTTCTTTTGCTCTATTTATAAGATCTTCACTTTCAAGAGCAAATCCGATTAAGAGTGTGTTTTTCTTTAATCTCCCTACTTCTTCAAGAATATCGGGTGTCTTTTCCAGTTCCAAAGTCAATTTGCTTTTTTTACTCAGCTTTTTACTTTCCCTTCTAACGGGCTTGTAATCTGCAACCGCTGCGTTCATTATAAGTATGTCTGTATTGTTCAATTCTTTTAAAACCTCAGCTCTTAGTTCCTGAGCTGAGCGGATCTTTACTATCTCTACACAAAAAGGTGCTTGTGCTGTGGTAAAGCCGGCTATCACCTTTACCTGTGCTGAAAACCACCAGCACACTCTTGCAAGTGAAAATCCCATTTCACCGCTGGATTCATTAGATATAAATCTAACAGGATCCATATACTCACGTGTTGCTCCGCAGGTTATAAGAACTTTTTTGTCCTTTAAAAGAGGTGCAGATAAACTCTTACGAACATACTCAAGGATTTTCTCCTCGTTTGCTAGTTTACCTTCACCCTCTTCTTCACAGGCAAGAATTCCGTATTCTGGTTCTACTATTGTAATCCCTCTTTTTTTTAGCTTTTCTCTGTTTTCTTTTACCGCGGGATTATTATACATAGCTGGATTTGCAGCAGGGGCTAAGATTAAATTCCCTTTATAGGCTAATACTGTAGTTGTTAGAAGATTATCTCCTATGCCTGAAGCTATTTTGGAAAGGGTGTTTACTGTGCAGGGTGCTATTAAAAATACATCTGCCCATCGGCTTAAGTTTATGTGAGTGAGCGGATTTTCCTGCCAGTCTATAAAAACTTTGTTACCTGTTAGGGTTTCAAAAGTTAATCTATTAACAAACTTCTCCGCAAAGGGTGTCAATATGACTTTAACTTCCGCTCCGTGTTTTTTCAGGCTGCGCACAAGTTCTACAGCTTTGTAAGCGGCAATTCCTCCTGTTACTCCTACTAAAACTTTTTTTCCTTTAAGGGGATCCATTTTTACTCCTCATCGCTTTGTCCAAGTGAGAGAACCGTATTTTATTTCAGAAAGGCTCTGTCCTACAGCTTCGGAGAGGGAAGGGTGTGCATACATACTCCTTACAGCCATATCTATATCCAAATTTCCCTTTATCATATGAATGACTTGGTGAATAAGTTCACCCGCGTGAGGTCCCACTATGTGAGCGCCGAGGATCTTACCACTCTTTTCGTCAACAACGATTCTTACAAATCCTTCGTTTTCTCCATCGTCCATTGCCTTCGGGTTGAAGACGAAAGAGGATACACCCACTTTTACATCGTATCCTTCTTCTTCCGCTTGATCTTCCGTAAGTCCCACGCTTGCCACTTCAAGAGCGGAGTAAACTATCTTAGGTATTATCATGGGATCTCTCTGCCATTCGTTCTCTCCGAGCATATGGCTGACTGCTACTTTACCTTCATACATAGCCTTGTGGGCAAGCATTAAAGGAGATGTTATGTCACCACAGGCGTATACACCAGGCACTGTAGTTCTAGAATAACTGTCCACTTTTACAAAACCTCTTTCGTCCTTTTCCACACCTGCATCTTCTAAACCTATTCCTTCCGTGTTAGGTCTTCTTCCGATTGCTAAGAGAATAAGATCTACAATTAATTCACTGCCGTCCGTGAGTTTTACCTGAAGTCCCTGGGGTATTTCTTCATAGCTTTCTACAGTTGTTTTTGTTCTTATATCCACTCCGATCTGACGTAGCTTACGTCCTAAGTATCTTGCAGAATCTTCAGGAATATCGTCGGTGGGAAGTATCCTTCTTCTGAGTTCTACAAGAGTTACCTTACAGCCGTAGTTTTTAAAAATGTAAGCGAACTCAACTCCTACAGCTCCTCCGCCTACTATGAGAATGCGGGAAGGTATTTTTTCTATATTCCAAATCTGATCTGTATCTAATATCCTTCTACCGTCGGGAAGCAATTTCCCCACGCTGATGGGTTTAGAACCGGTAGCTAAAAGGATAAAGCGTGTTTTGATAGTGAGTCCCGCTCCCTCAACGTAAACTGTGTGTGGATCTTTTACTATTCCCTTACCGTAAACAATAGGTATATTAACTGTTTTTGCAAACTTCTTGAAATTTTCCCTTATGGTAAAGATAACTTTGTCTCTTTCACTTTTAAGATGTGAAAAGTTAAATGTATAACCGGTTGGAAATATTCCCCACTGTTTCATCTTTGACAATTTGTCTATAAGATAAGCTCCATGTCTCATGAATTTAGAAGGAATACATCCTTTGTTAAGACAGTTTCCTCCAACGGTTTCCGGTGAGAGTTCTACAAGAATTACTTTCATTCCCCTTCTACGGGCGTATAAAGCGGCTTCGTATCCTCCGCTACCCGCTCCGATTATTACCAAGTCTGCTTCCATTCTGAACCTCCTGAAAAAGTGCAGAATGCTAATATTTTATAAGTGTTTTTGCTCTATCCTTTCTCTTTTATATATCGCGAAGCGGTCTCTTTAAGGAATAGTATGTATGAAAGAGGCATTTTGAAAATTAGGAGATTGCCTATACCTGTTATTTCTGTAGGAAATTTATCAGCGGGAGGGACGGGGAAAACTTCTACTGTCAGATTTCTGGCACAGGATCTCAGAAAAATTAAAAAAACAGCTATAGTATTAAGGGGCTATAGGCGAACATCAAAAGGGCTTTTTCTCGTTTCAGATTGGGAAGGAGTGAAGACAGATATATTCTCCGCGGGAGATGAAGCATTTCTTTTAGCTTCCCTTTTAAAGGGAGTTTCTGTAGTAGTTGCGGAGGATCGTTATGAAGGTGGTATGTTTGCTTTAAAGGAACTCGGCGCTGAACTTATAATTCTTGATGATGGGTTTCAACACAGAAAGCTACATAGGGATTTGGACATTGTTCTTTTAAAGAAAAAAGACTTAAAAGATCGTCTTCTTCCTGCTGGTTTGCTCAGAGAGCCTATTTCTTCTCTTAGGAGAGCGTCAGCTATAGTTCTTTCATATCAAGACACAGATCCCTTTGATTTTGCCTTTGAAGATAAGCCTGTTTTTAAAATGGTCAGAATTTTCTGCTGTCTTCGCACCAGAGACATGAAAAAAGTTCCTTTTAAAGCTGTAAAAGAAAGAGAAATAGTTGCTTTTGCGGGTCTGGGAGATAACAATCAGTTTTTTATCTCCTTGCAACGCTTAGGTTTTAAAATAAAAAAGAAAATAAGTCTGCCAGATCATTATCACTACAAAGAGTTTCCCATAAAGAAAGAAGAAGTGTATATAACCACTTTTAAAGATATATTCAAACTTCCGCCTGTTGATAATGTTTACGCTCTTGATTTTAAAGTGAAAATAAACGGATTGATAGAATTTGTAAAGAAGAGTATCAAATTGTAAAAAGAATTTACACATGTGAAAAATACCGTAGAAAATCGTTAATATATTTTAGATTTTATACAGGTGAATTTTCGGGGAGGGTCGGCTAAGTTCTTATCCTCTCTGGGAATCGCCTGATTAAAAACTCTTGGAGGTAGGGATTATGAAAGTGCGGCGATTATACCCTTTGGCTATGCTTCTGAGTATGGTTTTGTTTCTAACCTCCTGTCCCGAAGGCGGGGGCGGAGATGCAGCCACCGACGGCAATCAGCCAGATCAGAGCCAGCCTTCCAACAAGTGGGATCAGATGAAGTGGGATCAGGGCAAGTGGGGCTTTTTAGACAAAACCATCAGGGAGGTAGTGTCATGAGAGGACTTAAAAGATCCCTTGTGTTCTTTCTGGGTGCTTTTATGTTAGCGGGAACGGCTTCCCTTTCAGGTGAGGTAGGGAGCCTAATCCAGTTCCAGCCAAACACCACAGCCAGGTCCTCGGAGGTCAACCAGAACTTCAACAGAATCAGGGACGCGGTTAATGACAATAACAACAGGATAAATGCGCTGGAGAGCAGTAAGCAGAACAGGGTAACAGGTGATTGTCCTACAGGACAGGCTATCAGGGTAATAAATCCGGACGGAACGGTTGTTTGCACATCACCGCCTTCTTCAAGAGTAGTTAGTTCTCTTAGCAAGGGCCGTCAGACGATATTAGAAGGAACAGCGGGTATTTTAAACTGGGTGGACATCCTTATTAGTGATGCTGGTGATACGGAGCTCAATATATCGGTTGACAGAGATGCCCAGCTTATTATAATTTTTACCGCCGTTTGCTCCGTATATGGACCTGATTTGACAACAACACAATCCAGAAATTTTTATGTAAGAGTCCTTGTGAATGGTGCCACAGTTACTCCTGAATATGTATTTTGTTCAAGTGATTTCACACCAAATACCGAAGACGGCTGGGTTACATCAACAGTTCATACGATAGTCTCAGTTACGGCAGGTAATCACACAGTTAAAGTTCAGGGAGCTATGTCACTTCAAGGATCTGATGGCAATGACAAAGGAAGTATAGACTTTCCCAGATTGACGGTTTTAATCTGGTAATAAAGCATGAAAAACCAGAGAGAAAATCTAAAGCCACCTTCCCTTTCCCTTCCCAAGGGAGGTGGCGCAATTCGGGGTATCGGCGAGAAGTTCACCACAAATCCCGCCACCGGCACGGGCACCCTGACCGTACTCAGCGATACTTCACTGAACCACACGGTAGCTCAGGGTCCCGATAATTACTACTATATCTATGTAGTTTTCTCCCATGAGGACGCAGGAAGTAATTTAAGATTCACCTCCGCCACCATCGTTTATGAGTATTGAAGTTCTGACCCCTTCCTCCGGGAGGGGGTGTTTTAAAATCAAAATATGGCGAGAATAAGAAAGTTTATAAGGACTGTTGTTTTTCTTGCTCTGATGGGTATAATTGCTTTTACTCTTTACAATCTTTTTTTTCTTAAACCCAAGGTGGAAAACTTAAGACAGTTGGAAAAACTTCCCAAGAAAAAAGAAATAAGTCTTGTAATCAGCCCGCGAGCTTATGTAGAGAAAATAAAAGTTGTTGCTCTTCAGGGAAGCAGGGAAATCATACTGTTTGAAGGAAAGCTACCTGCCCACATAAACGAAGTGACTTTTACCGTTGAACCCCGTAAAGTCGGTTTAAAAAACGGTAACGCTTTGATTAAAGTGGAACTTACAAGATTCCTTCTTCTGAAGGAAACTTTTGAAATTTCCGCTGTTGTGGATACTCAACCTCCCAGAGTTCAACTCATATACGCTCCTTACACTGTCCTTCAAGGTGGCTCTGGAGGTATAAGAGCAAGACTCAGCGAACCGGCTGAGCTTTATGTAGAAGTAGGAGGAAGGAAATTCAGATCTTTTAAAGTAGCTGATAATGTGTATATTGCACTCTTTGGAGTTCCTGTAAATACTTCTCCTCGGGATATTATAAAGGTAGTAGCGATAGACGAAGCGGGGAACAAAACGATTATACCCTTAGGCACAGGTATAAAGAAAAACAGGTTTAAAACAGTAACTATAGATCTTAAAGGGAAAGAAAATCTGCTAAAGCCAAAATTACACGCCATATTGGGAAACGGAGAAGGATTCAGTTTTATAGAGCTTTTTAAGAAAGTAAACGAGAAGATTAGAAAAGAAAATAAAGAGAAACTCAAAACCATAGGTGCTAATTCTGCGGGACAAAAATACTGGAAAGGAAGATTCCTTCAAATGAGGGGAAGTAAAGTTCTATCAAAATACGGAGAGAAAAGAAGATATACATACGGCGGAAAACTTATAAGTAAGAGCAGACAC
The DNA here is from genome assembly GCA_026981975.1 of Aquificaceae bacterium. Taxonomy (GTDB): domain Bacteria; phylum Aquificota; class Aquificia; order Aquificales; family Aquificaceae; genus Hydrogenivirga. Next base: position 20,898 of record JALSHV010000024.1, read on the forward strand.
ATGGGTTACGATCTTGCCTCTGTTAAAAATGCACCTGTTCCTGCTGCAAATTACGGTGTTGTGGTTTTTACAGGGGATTTAGGCATATACGGTAACACTATTGTAATAGATCACGGTTACGGACTTATGAGTTTATACGCTCATTTGGCTGATTTTAGAGTAAAGGAAGGAGATTTTGTTAAAAAAGGACAGATTATAGGTTTAACCGATATGACAGGATTGGCTTTTGGAGACCATCTACACTTCGGTATTCTTATAGACGGTTATGAAGTTACCCCCTTAGAATGGTGGGATAAAAAGTGGATACGCACAAGGATAGAACCTATTTTTTCAGATTGAACATTTCACACTGGAATTTCTTTCAGAATGCACCAACCCAAAACACTACCGCTCTGGGTTGTTTTTCTCGTTTTGTTTGGTGGCTTATTTGATTCGGTTATAACCTTTTGGAAAAACTTCTCGTAGAATTTGGCATCTCCGAGTTTTAGCATTATCATAACTGTTGTGCTCAAGAATCCCTGATGTTTGCCTACCCTTATAGGAAATTCCTTCTTGGCTAAGGCATTTTCAATTTTTGAAATATCAGGTGGCATTCTGAAGCCTTTGCTTTCAAAAAACTTAATATCTTCTTTAAGAACTAACTCCGCAAACCTCAGAGCACTCTCGTGCAGAAATTCTTCAGTAAGAAGGTCTATGTGAGGATTTCCAGTGGATTTTTTCAGAGCATTTTTTATTGCCTTATCTATATCAATGCTTATTTCAAAAGTGGTGTTGGGTTTGAGAAGCTCATGGGGCTCACTGAATCTTCTTCTTGAAGAGCCTAAGATGGTTATTCCATCTATGTATAGAACATCTTCAGGGGGAGCGGATTTTGTATCACTAACAACAACGGCTTTGAAAAGGTCGTATTTTGCGTCTTTTTTGTCGGGAGAGCGCTCTCTGAATATTAAGTTTTCAACTCTGTTAAATGCCATCTTCCAGACATCTTTTCCCTTTGTAGGAGGGTTGAAAAGGGAGTTTTTGATTATCCGTGCAACTTTAACCATCAGAGAGTAGTTTTCCTTCTTTAGTTCTTTCCAGATTACTCCGAATAAAAATACCGTTCTTAAAGCACCTTTCACTTCCGAACCGGGAATATAAACACCTTCCATGTTTTTTATGAAGCTTTTAACGGACTTATATTCACCGTTTTTGAGCTGTGTTTGTAAAGGTATTCTATACAAAGGCTCTATGCTTATACTTTGTTCCCTGAGAAAGATTCCAAAGTTGCTGTTGTATCCTTTGTGTTTAACATTATCTCTTAGAGAAAGAAGAATATTTCTTAGTCTTTGTCCGCTATAGTTCTTATTCAGCTCTTTTACTATATGCTCAATCGGATAAATATTCAGTTTACCGCTTTCAATAGCATACTCCCAGGGGATTATCTCCTCTCCGTCTCCTATGTGAACGGGTGTAATGTTCTTAATTTTCATAGCTCCACCTCGTAAAAAGGGGAAATGCATAGCCGTAATGATATATGGCTTTGTTCGTTTCTCTGTTAAACAGAGCTTTTTTTATACCACCGAAAAAGGGTTTGGAGCTCTCCGTTGTTATGAGGGAGCCTTTTGATATAAAAAGTGTCTTCCTTTTCCATATAGCGGGTGATATAACTCCGTAGTAGTTATCAACAGGAGAGACAAAGGGATAAACCTCGTAATAACTCTTCTCCAGAAGAAAAGAACTATCGTAAAGTGTAGGTGACAAGGTTATGAAATTCCCTCTTTGTTCATTGATGTATTCATCTATCCAGCCATTGTATTTTTCAAATTCAACCCTGCAGTTTCCCATTCCTGTGCTTTTATTTCCTCCTATCTGAGTGAAGCTGAGTGAGGCTTTAACTTTTTCTTCGTAATTCTCATCAAAGAACTTGATCAATACTGCAAACTTAACTCCTATGTATGTGCTTTCTTCATTGTAGAGCTGTCCGCCTTCTGTGGTCCATGTTATACGATTAATGCTCGCGTGTGGCTGAGCAACTCCCATGATTTGAAGTTGATTAAGGTGTTCGTCTTTTACATGATCCCAGAGACTTTTCTCCGTTCTTATTTCTCCCTCAAGGACTTTCCTTAGGGTTTTCTCGTCAACATAGTTGAGTTTCTTTGCATTTTTCCTCTCTTTATACTCTTCCATAGAAGCTACATCTTTCCAACCTCCCTTTAGTATGGGTTTGGGAAATAGTATTCCTCCTTTGGAAATTGGCAGGGGTGAAGAGATAATAAATGAAGGATTTTTGGTGAATTCGGACAGCATTTGCTCAAGCTCACTCTCACCGTAAAGGACTCTTATTCCCCAGCAAATAGCACCGAATAGGGTAAAGCTCTCGGGGAAAAACCTGAAAGGAGAAAGTGGAGTGAAAACCGCCCTTATCAGCATTTTTTCTTCCACTCCTCAAGTTTTGAAAGCGCCTCTTCCAGTGTTATATCTTCTCCGAGTTTCTCTTCTTGAGCTTTCCCTTTGTAGTAATCAGCAGGTCGCCAGATAACGGATATGTTTTTAAATTCTATCCTTCCCGATCCTCTTGAGCCGTAACCTCCAAGGAAGTTATCTTCAAGTTTTCTCATTCCGTTGAAGATCAGATCAAGTAGCTCTCTGTCCTTTTCCTTGAAGCAGTCAAAGATAATTCTTCCCTCAAACTCTGCTCCGGCGGGAACTCTTTCCACCTTTCTGGGGTTTGCTCTGGAGGTTATTCTGTTTATCTGGTTCTCCGTCTTTATCTCTGTAAATATTCCTTTGCCCAGCGTATCCTCAAGCTTTTCTAAGGTCTTCTCGGTGGGGTAGAGGTCAAAGAACTTTGCTCTCGGGGGTCCGGGCTGTTCTTTTCCTTCCTTTGCAAGTCTTTCGTAAGTTTTGGCGTCCCCCGTTCCGAAAACTATACAAACTTCACATTCTCCGCAATCGCAAGGCTTGCCCGCTTTTTCAATGTCCCCATTTGCTCTGCCATACATTACTTCCACTCTTCCGTAAACCCACTCAAGGAGACTTCTCATCTTTCCCTTGATGGAAGAGCCGGGAATGTAGGGAGCTCCTTTCGGGACAGGCTTGTTTTCTCCGTAGTAATCGGGAATTTCAACGGGCACTTTCATAACTGGATTATCTGTTCCGCCGATATCAAACTCTTCTTTTGAGCCTCCTACCCTCAGTCCTGTCAAGGCTCTGAGGCGATACTCAATTATAAAGCTTCCTTTATATCTCATACCAAACCTCCCTTAGCTTTCCTTTTTCGTATAGGCAACGAGGGCGGTTAGAAATCTGTCCGCCTGTTCAAAGTTTTCCTTTGTGCTATATCTGTCAAGGTTATCAATAAGGGCGAACATCAGCTCTGTAAATCTTTCGTTAACAACCTTTCTGTTTTTTTGGTATTCAAGAATCGGATAAAGCATGTAAAGTTTGGTTTTTGTTTCTTCTTGTAGTGATCCTTCTTCTTTTACCCTATCGCAAATGTATTTAAGCTCGGAATACACCTTCCTGAGCTGAACCCTTGTAATTTTCAACTGCTGTGCTATGGTGGCGGCGTAACCTTTCGGTTTTACAAGTTCGGAAAGAGGCAGATTGCTAATAGGCTTGGTTTTTAAGGAATTTACAAATTCTCTCAATCTGTCCTGTTCTTGTCTGAAATAGTCTTCCCTATCTCTTGCGTTCATTTTCTCTACCTCCTTCTATTAATAACAACGCAAAAGCTTACTTTCATCTGACATTCCTCGTTTTCATCAGGATATACTTGGCTAAAAACAATGCCCTGTTTCTGACACTGTGATCTTTCGCGGTGTCAATGAATATGTCCTCAAGGAATCTTCTGTGTTCTTCCTTAACATTCCTGCTCAGGTAATAGTAAAAGAATGGGTAGAACATAAAGCGCTTGTCGTTTTTTGCATTTTCAAGCTCCCTGTATTCTCTGAGCATAAGGTAGATTCTGTAGAAGTTTGTTCTTCCGAGTTCACCTTTTCCTATTTTTTCAATAACTTCTTCCGCTTCCTTAAATGAACCCTCTAGTTCATTCCATCTCAGGACTTCATCAAGGGCGCAGATGCTATCTTTACCTTCACTGTTCTTTGCCTTGTCTTCCGCCCTTTTTACTCCTTCGTAGGCAAGTCTCACGGGATATGTGCCCCCCGCGGTGTAAACACCGCAGGAAAGCCCGAAAGAGGGATTATGACAGGTAAAGTCTCTGAAATGCTTTCTTACATCGGTCATTGCTTTTAGTGCGGTGTCCCAAGGAGAAACTATGAAGAGATCATCTCCTCCCGCGTAGAGTGTGTAAATCTTACCCTTATACTGAGTTTTGCCGAATAGCCTGTTAAGGTATCCCGAAAAGAAGAGGTCAAGGCTTCTGCTGAGTGTTGCAACCCGGGATATTGTGTAGTTCTTTCCCAAACCTCTCATGAATATAAAACCGAGGTTGTCCACATCCGCCATCACGAAGGCAAGCTTTTTGTCCCCCTCCTCAATCTCCTCAGCCATCTCTTCAAAGCTCTTTACGCCTTCTTTATCTTCCGGCACCACATTTGCCAGAAATCTAAAACCTACAGCAAAACTGTCCTTCTCAAAATCCTCTGGTCTGTTTATCAGATAGACTTCCGAAGATGGAAAGGGAGCTTTTACTTTATCAGTAAGATAAATCCCGCCTATCCTATCAAGATAAAAACCTCCCGATATTCCCTTTTCAAGCTTTTCCTTTGAAAAAATCACATACCTTGACTTTACCACTGCATCTCCAAAGACTTTAAAATCTTCACAGATCTGACATGTGATTTCTTCTTCTTCCGTTTCTCTTATAAGCTCGTTCCTGCAGGAAGGGCATATTCTTGTATTTCCGTCCAATTGTTTGTTTGCCAGGCTTTCAAAGTTTTCAATGGTGAGTGCAAACTTGCGCTTTTTTTCCTCAACGCTTTTATCCATAAGGCTTTTGACAATTTCTGCATAGTTTTCAAGCTCTGATAACTTAAAGTCCTGAGAGTAAACCACAAAACCGAGCTTACCTCCGAATGTTCTGATAAGGACTTCTTCCACCTTTCTTGATAGATTCTTAAGCTTTTTGTGGATTCCATCTTCATAGCCGATAACAGCCTGAAACTTACCGCCTCCTGCATAGAGTATGTTTATCCACGGATAGCCGAGTTTTTCCAGAATAAACCTTCCCACAAGCTCCGGCAGGAAACTCATAAATACGCTTCTTCCCCTGAGTCTTTTTGCTACTCCTTTGATGTTGGTAATGTCGTATAAAAACTTCTGTATTCCGCTTATATCTCCTTCAAAGATGACAAGTCTTAATTTCTCCGCAAATTCCCTTCTTCTTGAATCTCTGAACTCTTCAAGAATCTTTAAGTTCTGTTCTGAATACAGGGAGCTTGCCAAGGCGGAGACTACCCTTGAGTGGTCAAAAAGGGAAATATCCGGATAGTGGGAGTGATACTTTTCCCTGTCATATATAGAAGCGGGAACGCACCAGGTGTATTTATATAGCAGGTGATAGACAAAATTGAGAACTTGACTCTCTGCTGTATGTTTTTTATTGAAAAGATAATATTTGAAATCTCTGTAAAGATCTTCATACCTGCCGTATAGCTCTCCGTAAAGTTCCGATTCCTTATCGCTGACATATTCCCTGACTTCCTCCACGGATTGGGGAAATATTAAGGGATAACCGTCACTACCTTCCTCCAGAGTCAGGGGGACTAATTTGTATATAAATTCTCCTTCTGATGTGCCTTTTCCTGCATCAACTTTCTGGAAAACAGGCTTTAATCTTTTAAAATGCTCTTCGCTTTCCTTATCAAGGAGACTGCTCCTTTCAACTGATGCATACCAATCCGCCAGTCTAAAAAGTGCTCTGACGGGAAAGAGTTTTTCGTCTGCTTCCGGGTGCTTGGTATCCGGCTTGTGGTGGAAGCATGCGGAGAGTATCAGTTTTTGGTCTTCTTCCTTAAAGATACTTGCTCTTTTGAGGAATTCTTCTGTCAGCTCGTAACTTAGTTCCGCATGGGCATACTCAAAGAATTCTTTTTGTCTTGATTTTTTCCCTTCCGCCCTCTGGACAAACTTGCCGATGTCGTGGAGTAAGCCTCCGAGGGATATAAACTCCCTATTTTTCAAAGGATTAACTCCCCCTGCTCTCATACTAATTATAAACTTTAGTAGAATAAAAAATCTGACATTTTTTAACGATTCTCAAATGAGATTGTGTGCCAGTGCAAGTTTTATCATCTGCAACTCCTCGTCCGTTTTTATTACGAAGATTCTTATCTTCCCGGAGGATATTTCAAATTCATTCTTTTGATTTCTCTCTTCATCAATTTTTATACCCAAGTGATCAAGGTCTTCGCAGATCATCTTCCTTATGAAGGGACTGTTCTCTCCTATTCCTCCGCTGAAGGTTATGGCTTCTACATCTTTTAAGATGGCAAGGTATGCACCTATATACTTCTTTATTCTGTAAGTGAAAACCTTCAAGGCTATTTCCGCCTTTTTGTCTCCTTTTTTGAATCTCTCCACAATTAGGCTTACATCTCCTGTTTCTGTTAAACCTGAGAACCCTGATTTTTTAGTAAGTAAATTTTCCACCTCCTCCGGGTTTTTTCCTTCCTTCAGCATGTAAAGGATAAAACCGGGATCTATGTCACCGCTTCTTGTCCTCATCATTAATCCTTCCAAGGGAGTAAGTCCCATTGAGGTGTCAATTGACTTTCCTCCTTTAACTGCGCATATACTGCAACCTCCTCCTAAGTGGAGGAGTATGGCGCTGGGGTCTTCCTTTTTTAGGGTTTCTTTAAGTTTGTCAAGGACAAAGGAGTAGGATATTCCGTGAAAGCCGTATCTTTTTATTCCTCTCTGATAGAAGTTATAAGGTATGGGGTAAATCTTGGCATATTCCGGTATGGTGCTGTGAAAGGTGGTATCAAATATGGCAATCTGTGGTATGTTAAGGCTTTCAAAGATTTCTATCCCTATAAGGGCGTATTTGTTGTGAATTGGACTGAAAGGGATCATTTCTTTTATCTTCTCTTTAACCTCTTCCGTTACAAGGGTTGGTTCTTTTAAGTCACCGCCGTGAACTACTCTGTGGAGTATGGCTTTTAATCCTTCATTTTTGTTTTTTATTTCTTTGAGTATCTCCCTTAGATCTTTTTCGCTGGAAAAGCCTACTTTCTTGCGTTCGGAAAATCTGCTATCTTCCCAAAGTGCATACTTAAGGTTTGAACTGCCGTAATTAAGTATAAGTAATCTCACGGATCCGCCAGAGAGGGATCATCTACGCCGTATTTGTAGGCATGACTTAAAGCTTTTAGCTTCATGTCTTTTAGTTTGTCTCTGTAGTAGCCTGCATCTTTGAGTAGGTGTTCTACCCTGTCTATAACATCTATTGCGATGCTGAATCTGTCAATCTGGTTTAAAATGGCAAGCTGTAAGGGTGTGGTTATTCCTCCCCTGCCTTTCAGGAAGGGTGTAAGGTGGATATCGTCAATTCCTATTTTTCTGTTCTCTCTGTAGCCTCTTACATGGAAGTTTTTGTGGTTTGTTCTCTTATAGGTTAATCTGTGTATAAGCCACGGATAACCGTGAAAGTTAAATATAACGGGTTTGTTGGTCGTAAAGTAGGCATCAAAGTCTTTATCGGGAAGGCCGTCTGGGTGTTCCGTTGATGGTGTTAGTGTAAAGAGATTAACTACATTTATAAATCTCACTGAAAGGTTCGGGAAGAACTCGGAAAGCAATTTAACTGCGTATATGGCTTCCTTTGTGGGTATGTCTCCGCATGTAGCTATTATTACATCTGGTTCCTTTTCGGGATTTAGCGAGGCAAAATCCCATATACCTATGCCTTTTAGGGTGTGAATGCGTGCCTCTTCGCTGCTTAGATACTGAGGGTGTTTTTGTTTATCAACAACTATTATGTTTATCCTGTCCGTTGACTGAAGACAGCTGTGAACAGTCCAGAGCAAACAGTTGGCATCTGGCGGGAAGTAAACCCTTACCACATTGGGCCATTTATCCACTATACTCGTTATAAAGCCGGGATCTTGGTGGGTAAAGCCGTTGTGATCTTGCCTCCATACAACGGAGGTAAGCAGAAGATTCAGGGAAGATATGGGCAGTCTCCAAGGGATATCGGAGGATATATCAAGCCATTTGCCGAACTGATTTACCATTGAAGACATTATAGGGGCAAATCCTTCGTAGGTATTTAAAAAGCCGTGCCTTCCTGTAAGGATATAGCCTTCAAGCCAGCCTTCTACTGTATGTTCGGAGAGCACTTCCATAACTCTTCCTTCGGGAGATAGAAAACCCTCGTCCTGATCCTGAGGGAGCATATCCGCAACCCAAACTTTACCGTGACTGAAGGTATCATCAAGTCTGTTAGATTTTGTTTCGTCGGGTCCAAACAGTCTGAAATTGTTGGGGTTAAGGTCCATAACCCTTTTTAAGTATCTGCCCAGAGGTCTTGTGTTCTCTATGTGTTCTTTCAGGGGTCTGTCCAGACTTACAGAGAATTCCTCCGGATCAGGTAGCTTCAAAGCCTTCCTTAAAATGCCTCCGTTTGCGTGAGGATTTGCGCTCATACGCTTATTTCCTTCAGGAAAGACCGATCTTATGTCTTCTTTAACCTTTCCCTTTCCATCAAAGAGGTCATGTGGTTCGTAGGATAGGAGCCATTCTTCAAGTATTTTGAGCTGTTCTTCGCTTTCCTTTACTTTTGTCAGGGGAACTTGATGGGATCTCCAATAATTTTCTATGTAGTGATTTCCCAATCTTTCAGGAGCTGTCCAGCCCTTCGGTGTTTTGAGTATTATCATGGGATAGAAGGGTCTTTTTACCGTTTTTTGGGATTTTATGTCTTTTATTTTTTCAACGCACCTGTCCATTGCCTCCTTCATCTTTCCGTGAACTTCTAAGGGTTCTTCACCTTCTACCAGAACTGGATCGTATCCGTAACCCTTAAAGAGAGAGAGAAGCTCTTCCCTGCTTATCCTTGCAAGTATGGTGGGGTTGTTTATTTTGTAACCGTTAAGGGAGAGAATAGGAAGGACTATGCCGTCCCTTTTGGGATTTAAGAATTTATTTGAATGCCACGCGGTGGCTAAGGGACCAGTTTCCGCTTCTCCGTCTCCCACCACTGTAATAGCTATAAGATCAGGATTGTCAAAAACCGCACCGTAAGCGTGGGAAAGGCTATAACCGAGTTCTCCTCCCTCCTGAATGGAACCGGGAAGTTCGGGTGTGCAATGACTGCCGAATCCTCCCGGAAAGGAGAAGGACTTCATCAATTTTTTCAGTCCTTCTTCATCTTGGGAAAACTCCGGATAATACTCGGTGAGAGTTCCCTCAATATAAACGGGTGCTATAACTCCCGGTGCGCCGTGTCCCGGACCGGCTATGAAGATGCAGTTAAGATCGTAAAGCTTTACAACTCTGCTTGCGTGAATGTAGCTGAAACTAAGGTTGGGACTTGCACCCCAATGTCCCAGGAGTCTGTCTTTTATGTGCTGGGGTTTCAGAGGTTCTTTTAGCAGAGGGTTATCCTTAAGGTATATCATTCCCACCGCAATGTAACAGCATGCCCTGAAAGCCTTGTTTAGGACTTTTTCTTCCATTTAATAAAAGTATAAGATTAAAAGAAACTCAGAAATAGCCGAATTTAGCATGTATGGAAGAGGACACCTTAGTGCCGCCTGCCGGGTTTTGGGTGTCCTTCAAAAGGCGGGGTATAAGTAACCCGGTGCCCGTCTTTTCTGTCGGGCTTTTGGGGAGCAGTCATGGGAAGGGTTTTTGTATTTCTTTTAATAATTGGATTTGGCTTTACTTCTGATGTTCCTTTTCCGGAAAACTGGAAAAATATGAACTTTGTAGAAAAAGGTGTTATCCTTAGAGGAAATCCGCTCTACGGTATAGTTCCCGGTTTTCACAAAACCTTCATGAATGATACCGCTTATAAGCATTTCAAAAAACACTTTACCACTTTCAAGCAGAAAGGTTCTCCTCCTCCCTTTCCGAAAGGAGCGGAAGTTGTTTTTGTAAACTTTAAGGATAAGGAAGGCAAAGTTCCAAGAATCATTCTGATAATGTATAAAACCGGCAAAGCGGAAGATGAAGGAGGTTGGAAATGGGAGGGTTTTCTAATGCCTGATAAGAAGAGAATAGTAAAAAATCCCGCCAAGGATTGTGCTAATTGTCACTACAAAGGGCAAAAGGACTGGGACGGTATATTTATCCCCCATGCTAAGTAAGGGGGGATAAGATGAAATTATCTCAAAAGATAAGTATAACTCTCTTCTTTGCTATAGTTGTTCCCCTTATTATTCCTGTATTCCTTCTTTTTAAGAACATAAATGAGTTTCAGGAAAAATCTCTTATAAACTTACTGTTTTCTATATCTTCAGGACTGGTGCCGTCAATTACTTTTGAATCAAAAGAAGGAGCGCAGGCTTACCTTCAGGATACAGTAAAGAACATAGCAGATGCTCGTTATGCGGTGGTTTTTACAAAAGATGGAAATCTCTTTGCAGAATGGGGAGAAGAAAAAGGTTATGTGGAGAGTGAATGGGTAGCTGAAGTTTTAAAGGGCGAAACCTTCATAAACCTTAAAGATGGAAACCTAATAGTTGGAGTTCCTATTTTTGACACCTCTACAGGTGCTGAGGAAATTATAGGAGCTTTGTTTTTAGCAGTGAAAAAACACTCTATAGCTGGTGAAGTTATAGTTCTTCTGCTAGGTGTGGGTGCCGTTTCCTCAGCCATCTTCGGAATTGCTTTTGTAATCCTGAGGAAGGTTTCAAGGGAAATAAGCCTTATAGTAGAAGAAATATCTAAATCAAGCGAAGGGAATATAAAAAAGGTTCCTTTGCAATCTGAAGATGAAATAGGACAGATAGCCGCTTCTTGGAATAATTTAGTTAAAAAGTTAGAAGAAGTAATCCCTCAGATAGTAAACCTTTCAAAAAATGTGGAGGAAATTTCCACAAAAATATCCTCCGGTTCCGCGGAGCTTTCTCAAGCTGTGGATCATCAAATTTCCAACTTGTCGGAAGTGGCTAAGTCGGTGGAGAAATTCACGGAAACTTTGAAGAGTATTTCGGAGATCATGAAACAGGTTAGTAAGCAGGCTCAGGAATCTCTAAGTGTTGCAAAGACAGGCGCGGAAAGCTCGGACTCAGTAAGAAAGGCTATGGATACCTTTTCTATCACTATGGAAGAAGTAATAAATACCTTTTCTGAACTCTCCGCAAGTGTTATGAAAATCAAGCAAATAGCGGACACAGTAAGAGAAATAGCGGAAAGGACAAATTTATTGGCTTTAAACGCTTCCATAGAAGCCGCTCGTGCAGGGGAAATGGGAAGAGGTTTTGCGGTTGTTGCTGATGAAGTGGGAGAATTAGCTTCAAGAACTAACAACGAACTGGCAAAGATAGAAGAAACTACAAAAGCGGTTTTAAATTCTGTGGAAAAAGTCAGTGAGAATTTGCAAAAGGTAAGAAAAGATTTTAAAGTTGTAAGGGAAAAGACGGAAATAATGAAGGAGGACTTTACCAACATATTGAACAAATCCGAGGAAACAAGCCACACAGTAATGGAAGTATCTCAGGAAGTAGAACGTCACTTCGGAACTATGGAGAGTATTTCAGATAGGGTTAACATTTTAGCTCAAAGCAATGAGCAAATAGGAGCTATGGCTTTTGAACTTGCGAAAGTAGCGGAAGAGATGAAAGAGATGTCAGATAAACTTTACAAAGCTGTTGAATTCTTCAAAGTTTCTTCAGAGGGTAACTCTCTCAAGAGTTAAACCGTGGGCGGGAGCTGTTTGGGTGAAGGGAACACCTCTTAGATGGTTTTCCAATTGGTGAAGAGACAATTTTCCCTCTCCCGTTTTGATAACAGCTGCGGTGAGTCTTCTGACCATGTGGCGTAAAAAGTATTTACCTCTGAAGCGTATCTCTATTAGTTGTCCCTTGTATTTAAAGTCAACGTCAATTTCAAGAATAGTGTTTTTATTTTCCTCTAATTTACAGAAAGAGGAGAAATCGTGTCTACCTTTGATCAACCTCAAGGCTTTTTCCATTAAAATCGGATCCAATTTACGGGGAAAATGCCATACGTAGGGAGCCAAGAAGGGGTTACGAACGGGTGAGTTCCAGATTCTATAAAGGTAAACCTTTTCTCTTACGTTATACCTTGCATTAAAACTCTCAGTTGTTTTTTTCACTTCATAAACACCTATATCCTTAGGCAATGTGGAATTAAGAGCTTTAAGCAGTTTGGATTCTTCAAAATCCTTAGGAACTTTAAAGTTTGCCACGTAGTCTTCTGCGTGAACTCCCGCATCTGTTCTACAGCAACCAATAACTTTTACAGGGTTTTTGAATATTACCGAAAGCTTTTCTTCTAAAATGCCCTGAACTGTAGGAACATTCGGCTGTTTCTGCCAACCTGCGTAATTAGTTCCTACAAAGGCGAGTCTGAGTATGCAGTTAATTTCCTTTCTCTTTTCTGAGAAAAACGATGGTAACACCGGATCCTCCTTCCTTTGGGTAAGCGGGACGGTAAAAACGCACTTTATCACAGGAGGAAAGAAATTCGTGAACTACATTTCTTAAAACACCTGTCCCTATTCCGTGTATTACTTTCACGGTGCTGAAACCTGCTGAAAAGGCTTCTTCTATAAACTTTTCAAGTTCTATAAGAGCGGTGTTGGCGTCCATTCCCATAAGCTTTATTTCAGATTTTGCGCTGGAGCTGTGATTCAGTCCTACCTTTGGAGTAGTTTCCGATTTGGCTTTTTTAAGAACTTTTGTATCTACCCATAGTCTCATTCCTTCAACGGTTAACAAGGCTCTTTTGTTTTTTATCTGTAAAACCTTTCCCTTCTTTCCCATGAACTCTACCCTATCCCCTTCTTTTATTTCTTCATGGGGTATGAATAACGTTAGCTGTTTTTCTTTTTCTTCTACAAACTTCTCTATTTCTTGCACAGTTTTTGCCTTTTTAAGAACACTCTGTCCTTCTATCATAAGCTTGCGCAGAAAGTCTTTTGCTTCCTTATAGACTTCTTTCCAGGCTTTTCTTTTAAATTCCGTATATTCTTTGTGAAGTTCTTCGTATTTTTTCTTTTCTCTTTGAAGATCTTCCTTTAATTTTTGTAATTCACCGATTTTCTTCTCGTATTCATAACTGTAATCTGTAAGCTTTTGAGCGATTTTTGTATAATCCTCTTTTTCTATTTCTCTTTTCTTTTCTGCTTCTTTTATAATCTCCTCCGGTAAACCGCATTTGCGAGCTATTTCAAAAGCCATGCTAACACCCACACTGTTGTAAACAATCCTGTAGAGAGGCTTCAAACTTTCCTTATCAAACAGAACACTCGCAGGTGTAAAGTAATCGGAATTTACAGCGTATATCTTTATGGGAGTGTGATGGGTATTTGCAAATACCCATACCTTTTTAGCTTTTAAATACTCAAGTATAGCTATTCCTAAAGCGGATCCTTCTATCGGATCTGTTCCCGCACCCAACTCGTCAAGTAATACTAAGGTTTCCGCATCAACTTTTTCTAAAAAATCCGCTATGTTTGTTATATGAGATGAAAACGTTGAGAGATTTTGTTGAAGACTTTGCTCATCCCCCAGATCTACAAAGATGTTTTTAAAGATCCTTATGGTGCTTTCAGAGCTTACAGGAACAGGTATAGCACTTTGAACCATAAGTGCTGTTAATCCGAGTGTCTTTAAGGCTACCGTTTTGCCACCTGTATTAGGACCCGTAAGAAGAAGCCCCCTCTTTTCTTTAAGAACTATATCTACAGGTTCTGTTTTTCTTCCCATCAGCACAAGTAAAGGGTGACGAGCTTCTAAAAGCTCTACGGTTTCTCCAAAGCGGGGGAATTTTCCTTCATACTTTTTAGAAAGTTCTCTTTTTGCCATTAGAAGATCTATTTCAACAAGTGTCTGAAAGCTTTCTTCTATACGATAAGCGTAATCTGATACGTAGGAAGTTATCCTTCTCAGAATTCTTTTAATTTCCCTATCTTCCTCTTCTTTCAATTGAGCGATTTTATTGTTTAACTCCACTATGAACTGAGGTTCTACGTATGTAGTAAAGCCGGAGGAAGAAGTTCCGTGAACAATACCAAAGACACTTTTTATCTGGGAACTTTTTACAGGAACCACGTATCTACCGTTTCTAAGAGTTATAATCTTGTCGGAAAACACTTTGTCTGCATCAGATCTTCTTAGGAGGTTTTCCAAACGATCCGTTATCTCCTTTTCTACTCTTTTTATGTTTTTTCTTATCTTGTAAAGTTCACCGCTGGCGGAGTCTTTTATAAAGCCTTTCCTATCAATAGAACCTTCTATAAGAGTTTCTAAGGAAGAGAAGGAGTAAAGTTTTCTTGAAAGTTTTCTAAGTATAGGATTTGATTCCGCACTTTTTCCTAAAACCTTTCTGATTTCCCTTATAAGTTGTAAAACTTTAAGTAGTGTTAAAAGATCCTCCGCAGAAAGAATTGCTCCTTCTATTCTTGCTTTTTTAAGAAGTTCTCTTATATCTTCAAAGGGATAAAGGGTGATGTTTTCTACTTGGACAAAAGCGTTGTATAAACTTATCTCTTCTTCCAGCTTCTCTCTATCTTTTATAGGTGAAAGTTTTTCAATTAACTGAACTGTTGCCTTTGAATGAGATAATTTCTTGAGTTCTTCTCTTATCTTATCGTATTCAAGTTTAAGGAGATCTTTTTCCCTCATAGATTTAGAACGTCAAACATAGAATACCAACCAACTGGTTTGTCTTTTATCCACTTGGCAGCTTCCACCGCTCCCTTTGCAAAAGTTCTGCGCGAGGTTGCCCTATGAGTTAACTCCAATCTTTCCCCTATACCTAAGAAGTAAACAGTGTGATCTCCTACTACATCTCCTCCCCTAAGGGCAAAAATGCCCAACTCCTTCTCTGATCTGGGAGATGTTCCCTTTCGGCAGTAAACTTTTTCTTTTATATTCGCTCTTTTCTCAATTATTTCTGCCAATCTTAAAGCGGTTCCGCTCGGAGCGTCCTTTTTAAATCTGTGGTGAATTTCAGTAATTTCCATATCAAAATCTCTGTCTTTCAGAACGTTTACAGCAATTTCTACCAGTTTAAAGAGTAAATTTACCCCTAAGCTCATGTTAGGAGAATAGAGAACAGGTGCTATACCTGCGCACTCCTTTATCTCTCCTAATTCCTCTTGTGTAAAGCCAGTTGTTCCTATAACTATAGGTTTTCTATCAAGAGCTGTAAGCTTGGCATGTCCTACAGCTGCGGTAGTGTTGCCGGAAAATTCTACTACCACATCGCAATCGGAAAGAAGATCACTCAAATCCGCTGTAAGCGGTATGCCCTCAAGTTCTTTCTTATTCAAAGCAGAACCTAGGTCTTCTGAACTTATACAATCGGGATGTTCTACTCCTCCAACTACTTCTACATCGGGGTCTGACATAGCAACTTCTACAATCTCTCTTCCCATACGCCCCAATGCACCGCAAATGACGATTTTTATCATTCTTCTTCTCCGAAGACTATTTCTTCAAGTTCGTTAACCGCTTCTTCAGCTTGATCCGGAGGAACTACTGAAGGATAAAGAGCTACCCTGACTCCTTCTGTGAAAAGATACTGAGCGAGCAAATCTTGGAGTTTTTCCAATTCCTCAGGGGTGAGATCGGTTCTTATACTTTCCTCAACAGATCTACTGGTAACAAAAAACCCAACCAGACTGAAGGGAACTGCAACATACTGCTCTTCCATAATCCACCTCTCTTTCTAAATTTTAATTTTATGAATTCAGTATTTGTATTCACCACTGAGCAATCTCCTGTAAAAGTTTTCCGGTAGAAAAGCGTATTTATGCATTTCCTCGGAGTATATCTTGGTAGGAACTTCCACAGCTCTACGGGGTGTTCTTACAGAGTATTTTTTGGAAGCTATGGAATAAGTCCACCAGTAACCCGCGTAGATGGGAACAACAGATGTGTATAGATCTACAATTGGAAATACCTTTTTCAGATTGTTTTGAATTTTAACTACCATGTCCAAGTGGTAGTGAATGGATTCCGTTTGAGCGGTTAATATACCGTCTTCTTTCAAGGCTCTGTGAACGAAGCGAAAAAACTCTTCTGTAGTAAGGACATGTGCAAAACCTACAGGATCTGTAGAATCTACAAGAACAACATCAAACTCATTTTCGTAATCTTGAATATAACGATAGCCGTCTTCGTTTACAACTATAGCTCTTGTATCATCAAAAGAGCAGGAAAGAGTGGGGAAGAAACGACGAGAAACTTCTATAACTTCTCTATCTATATCAACAAGCACAGCTCTCCTTACACAGCTGTGTTTTAAGACTTCCCTAAGAGTTCCCCCGTCTCCGCCTCCTATTATAAGAACGTTCTCCGGAGAAGGGTGTGCATGAAGTGGAACATGAGCTAAGTATTCGTGATAAAGGAATTCATACTTCTCATCTAATTGAACAACTCCGTCCAGAACTAAAAGCTTTCCAAATTCGGGGGATTCCAGAACCATTATTTCCTGATACTTACTTTTTCCTTCGTAGAGTATTTTGCTAATTGTATAACAATGGCGCACAGGAGCGTATGGATCTCTTTCTATAAAGAATACGTCCTTCATCTCAGCTCCTCATACACATTATACAGTCTGATAATTTCTTCCGCTGAAATCTGTTCCACTCTGAGAGAGGGATCTATACCCGCTTTTTTCAGTATGTTTTCCGGTATTTTCTTTTTTAACATTTTCCTTCTGGCACAAAAGAGGGTTGTGAGAAACTTCTTAAACTCCGGAATATTTAAAGCGGGAGCGTTATACTTTCTCCTTATTCTTATAAGTCCGGATTCAACCTTAGGTTTAGGAGTAAAAAAGCGGGGAGGAATACTCATAAGATACTCGGTTTCATAAAAGGTATTAAGAAGCAGAGTTAACCAACTGACTTTACTTTTACCTGCAAGTTTAAGAGCTACTTCTTTTTGAAGCATAAAAACTCCAAGGGTTATACAATCCTTATTTATAACTGTGTTTTCAACTATCAGAGAAGCTACGTTATAAGGTAAATTTCCTGTAACCTTTAATCTTTTTCCCAAGGAACAGAATCTAAAACGAGTTGCATCTGCTTGGATTACTTTCAATTTTTTATTCTTTATAACTTTTAGTTTCTCCACCATTTGGGTATCAATTTCCAAAACGTAAAGCTTCTCCAAAGGATATTCTAAAAGTATCTTCGTTAAGTTTCCCGTTCCTCCGCCTATTTCTACCAAGATGTCATCTTCACTCAAGAGCAAGCTTTCCGCTATACGTCTCAGAACTCCCTGTGACAGCAAGAGATGCTGTCCTAATTCTTTTCTTAGTTTAAACATTTTGAAAGATCAAGATTAAACTGATTAAGAGCCTTTTTCTGTAGGTTTTCTATAAGCTCCTGAGCTGTCTGCCCTTCCTCCGGATATACCACGAAGGCAAAATCTTTTAAATCTTTACCGATAAAATCCGCTAATCCTTCAAGTATATGAACAGCCCCCATTGCATCTGTTCCCGGTAGTAAAAGAAGGATAAAATTTTCTTCCGGAAATACAATATCGGACTCTCTGAGTGTATCCTTAAATACAGATACTAATTCAAAAGAACTGCCTCGTCTTGAAGGAACAATAGCCAAAACTATGTTATCTATAGCGGGTATGTGTTCATCTAAGTTTAAAGCCCTTTTTATTCTCTCAAGTTCTTTTATTTCATGAATGAGGAAAGGCTTTAAGAGTTTTCCTTCCAGTATTTGAGCCATATCTAACAACTAAAGGAACTTCCGCAACCACAACCTCCTGAAGCATTGGGATTACGAATGGTAAAACCGCCTCCCATAAAATCTACAATGTAATCCAGTTCCGCACCGTTAATATAAGGCATGGAAAACTGATCTATAGCTATTTTTACTCCATTTTGTTCAAAGATGTAATCTCCTTCCTCTGTGCTTTCTTCAAAGCCCATGGCGTATTGGAATCCAGAGCAACCACCGGGAACAACTCTTACTCTTAATATCGGATTTTCTATATTATTCTCCTTGGCTATTCTCTTTATCTCTTCTACCGCTTTATCGGTGATTTTAAAAATCATGGCAACTTCTTGTTCTCTCATAGCTTAACTCCTTTCTCCTAGCCGGGCTATTTATACCCCGCCCTGAAAAGGTGTCCAGATACCCGGCAGGCGGCTTTTGGACACCCGTTATTTAGAATACAGTCATCAAGATAATCTCCTTATGATATAAGTCAAGGGAAGGAAAAAAATACCCGCTAAAAATCCTCCAAAGAAAGAGATAATCACCACCATTCCTACTGGAAGAGCGGGTGTTTTCACTCCACCGAAAAGCTTCAGTGAAACAGTTTGATCTGTGTTCATAATAAAGAAGTAAAAGGATATGCCAAAAACAATAAGAAAAAAAAGTAAGTACAGAAGACTCTTCATTCTTTAACATTTTGAATCAATTTATGAAGCAGTTCAAGAGCTTTTAAAGCGGAAGAGGGATCAGCTTTACCCTTCCACGCTATATCGTGAGCTGTCCCGTGAGCGGGAGAAGTTCTTATAAAGGGAAGCCCTAAGGTAATATTAACTCCTCTACCTTCTGCCAATATCTTAAAGGGGATCAATCCCTGATCGTGATACATACACAGAAAAAGATCAAATTTATTTCCATTTATAAAGGCGCTATCGGGTGAAAGAGGACCTTCTACCTTAAATCCTTTTTCACGGAAATATCTTACAACGGGAATTATCTCTGTAAGTTCTTCTGTTCCTACTTCTCCGTTTTCTCCCGCATGGGGATTCAAACCTAATACACCTACGGTAGGAATATTCTTGAAGAGTTTGCTGTATTCTCCAAGTATAAGCTCTAATTTTTTCTTAATTTTCTCTTGTGTTACTTCAAAGGGAACGTTTCTTAGGGGAATGTGAGTAGTTAACAAGGCTA
The DNA here is from genome assembly GCA_026981975.1 of Aquificaceae bacterium. Lineage (GTDB taxonomy): Bacteria > Aquificota > Aquificia > Aquificales > Aquificaceae > Hydrogenivirga. The sequence continues at coordinate 39,910 of JALSHV010000024.1, forward strand.
CCTTGATACGCTCTGAAAACATAACCATAACAACTTCCTCTTTCCCACATGCATTAGCTAAATACTCTGTTTGACCTTCAAAGGCAAATCCTGCTTTCTTAGCCCAGTGCTTGTTTAAAGGCATTGTGAGAATTCCCTGTAATTTTTTACCAACTGCATCAACTGTAGCTCTTGCAAGAGCTGTAAGAGCCATTCTTGCGGATTTTAAGGAAGGAGTGTAGATTTCTGTTTGATCTTCTTCAACTTCTATTAAATAAATTCCGGGTTTGCAAGCTTCCTGCGGGTTTTCTATTGTTAAAAAGCTAAAGTCCTTTTTCAGCATACGGGCTGCTTTCTTGAAAAGATTTTCAGTTCCGTATAGTATATAAGCTGTATCTCTTCTAAAAGCGGGAGCTATTTTAACGATAAGCTCTGCCCCTATACCTGAAGGATCTCCCGCAGTTATACCTATTCTATTCACAGTATTCAGTCCCGTAGCGTTCTGTTTCCCAGACCACTACTTTTTCAATTTCAGGGTATTTTTCTTTTAATCTGTCGTATAACCACTTTGCAAGATTTTCCGCACTCGGGGAGAAAGGGAGAATATCGTTGAGCAGAGAATAGTCGGGTAGTATTTTTTTTAAATAGTTATCTAACTCAATAAAATCTATACTTATTCCCCCTTTATCCAGACTGTCCGCTTTAAGATAAACCTCTACTTGCCATGTATGTCCGTGAAGCGGTTCTGGACCACCTCTGTAGTCTGTCAAATAGTGTGCGGCATTGAAATTCCTTTTAACTCTTATTTTCCAACCCATACCTTTTTACCTCTTTAAAAAGCATTTTGGCTCTATACATTCTGCTATCCGCTATATGAACCAATCTATCAAGATTATCCCCGTCAGCTGGATAACAAGCATAGCCTATACTAAAAGTCACTTCTATGTTACCGTATTTTACTCTGAAATCGTTGCTTAATCTGTTAGCAATATCAAGAACTTCTGAACCTCTTTCTAAGGGTAAAACTACCAAAAACTCATCTCCGCCCCATCTGGCAATTAAATCGTAGTCTCTCATGCTTTCTTTTAGCTTTTTCACCACCATTTTCAACACTTTATCCCCTGCATTGTGTCCATAGCGATCGTTTATATGTTTAAAATCGTTTAAATCCAAGAGTAAAATACAAAATCTACCTTTTAGTCTTTTGGCTTTTCTTATTTCTTCTTGAACGTATTCCTCTATAAATCCTCTGTTGTAAGCACCCGTTAACGGATCGTAAAAAGCACTGTGTTCAAGATCTTTCAAAGATTTTATTCTATCCGCAATTTTAATCAATGTATAACCTATCAACAAAATAGCAGATGTGGTGGAAAAGTAATAAATAGGTAGTATTCCGCTTTCCATCAATACAGGTGGGACTCTGGACAGAGTAAAGAGCAGAAAACCAACGGACAAAAGAGTCAGTTCTCTAATTCTACCCTTTAAAAGAGAAATAAAAACGGTTATCAGAGTTAGAGCGGACAGTAATAAAACTTCATAAGCAGAGTATTCAATTATCATCTTCAATTTCCAGAAGATCGGAAACAAAAAGCGGTTTTACGCCAAACAACATTCCCCCAAATCTGAATTTATAGGTATACCCCAAAATTATATAATACCCCGGTTCAAGATCCGAAAGTAAAAGGTTAGAACCTAAAAACTCTCTTTCTTTAAGATTTTCCGAAATTACAATCATATAAGTATTTGTAAAAGGAGAACACGCTTTTATTTTATTTTCTTCTACCCATACAAAAGAAGGTTTATCGGAGAAGGAAATTACGTTTACTCCTTCCTTCATTGCCTTGAGAAAATCTTCTTTTCCCTTTATAGGAATTGAACTAAGAAGAAAGTTTCTCATAAGTGAAAAGGATATTTTGTAAGAAGGTAACATTATTCTCCTTTTTACTTCTTTGACGTAGAACTTTACATGGTGATCTAATCCTCCGATAATTTTACAGCGCCAACCTTCTGACAGATATTTAAGGGCGTAACTTTTTGTATCAATAAGTTTAATGAAAGAAGAGATTAAACTTTTTCCCATAAAGGGATATAGTAAAATGGCAGTAATGCTGTAGAAAAATAGTTTTCTTTTATGAGCAAGGAAAACATCTCTTAGATTTATCAACTCAAACAGAAAATCTTTGTTTTTTTCTAACTTCCAACGGTATCTGTTCCTGAAATGATGTGCTATTACATTAATACTCCCTATTTGCAGCAAGTTTCCTTGAAGCTGTCCTTCTTTGTTGTTGAGTTTTATCTCTTTACCCGCCAAAAGTCTTTCATCTGCAAATATCTTTATTGAATCATCATCGTGATCTGTAACTACTACAAAGTCTATTCCTAAAAGATCTCTTGCTTCAATTACATCTTGAGGTTTACCCAAGGAATCATAGGAAAATTGAGTGTGTATGTGAAAAACGTAAGAGTATATAAACTTTTCAGGAGGTTCTACAAGATCTTCACATAGAAAGACTCTTTTAGTTCTTCTAACAGGAAACAGAAAAAACCACAGGATAAGTATAAAAATAAAAAACACAAAGAATAAAAAGAGCTTTATCATCGGAGATTCATAGCAATCCTGACTTCACTAATGGTTTCCCTTGCTTCTTTCTCCGCTCTCAGTGATCCTTCTGAAAAAATTTCTCTTACTTTCTTTATATCTTTTTTAATTTTTTCTCTTTTATCTCTTATAGGGGAAAGGAATTCTTCTAAGCTTTCTAAAACTTTTCTCTTACACTCAACACAACCAAGCTTGCCGGCGATGCAGTTTTTTTCTATAACTTCAGTTTGCTCTTTTGTTGTAAAAAGCTTATGATAGGAAAAAACGGCACATATATTTGGTCTGCCGGGATCATTTTTTCTGAGTTTCTGAGGGTCTGTGAACATTCCCATTACTTTTCTTTCTACTTCTTCACAACTGTCTGCGAAAAATATTGCATTGTTGTAAGATTTACTCATTTTTCTGCCGTCTGTTCCGGGAATGCGGGGTGTTTCTGTAAGAAGTGCGGAAGGTTCTGGGAAAACCTCTCCGTAGAGATAGTTAAACCTTCTGGCTATTTCTCTAGTAAGCTCTATATGGGGGAGCTGATCTTCTCCTACCGGAACTCCTTCCCCTTTGTATATTAGTATGTCCGCTGCTTGAAGCACAGGATAACCTAAAAAGCCGTATGTATCCGTCTCGTAGAATTCTCTTTTGGATACGTTGAGCTTTTTTAACAAATCGGGTTCAATTTCTCCTTCAAAGAGAGCTGCTATTAGAGTTTCTGCAAGATCGTCTAACATACGTTCTTCTAACTTTTCAAAATCCTCAACTTTATAGGGAATCATATTTATAAACTCCCTTACCGCATCTCTGAGCCCTCCTCTGAACTGGAGTGAGATTTCCTGAAGTTTCAGTAGATTATACTTCATATCTTTATAGGTGGGATTCCATTCAAGCCAGCTCTTGGGAGTAATCATAGAAAACAAGAGATGTAACTCAGCGTGTTCCTTTACCTTGGATTGAATAAAGAGGCAACTTCTTTGAGGATCTAAACCAAGAGCAAGCCAGTCTACCATAACATCTTCTATGTTTTTTTGAAGATCCGCTGTTTTTTTGTAAGCTGTTGTTAAAGCGTGCCAATCCGCTATAAAGAAAAAGGTTTGGTGTTTTTTCTGAAGTTCTATCCAGTTTTTTATAACACCAAAATAGTGACCAAGATGGAGTTTCCCTGTAGGTCTCATTCCGCTAACAACTCTCATAGAGAAGTATTTTAATTTACATGGGGGTAATTTTACTGTTATTGTTTACAAGTATTTTGAGCTTTGCCTTGGAGTTAAAAGATGCATTTCCTTACCTTAGGTTTAAAAACCCTGTGCTTCTCCTGGAAGATCCCATCAGAAAAGGTGTTTTCTATGTAGTGGAGCAGAGAGGAGCTGTTAAAGTTTTTTCCGTTAACAGTAAAAGGAGTCAGTTGTTCATAGACATAAGGGATAGAGTAAAGAGTGGAGGAGAAATGGGATTACTGGGAATGGCTTTTCACCCTGAGTTTGAGAAAAACGGCCGTATTTTCCTTTCTTATACAAATAAGGATATGTATTCTGTTATTTCAGAGCTCGGTCCTGATAAAAAAGAGAAGATCATTTTAAAAGTCAAACAACCTTACTCTAACCACAACGGTGGTCATATAGTCTTTGGTCCAGACGGTTATTTATACATAGGTTTCGGAGACGGAGGTTCTGCAGGAGATCCTCTGAATCACGCTCAAAATCCACAAACATTATTAGGAGCTATACTTAGAATAGATGTAGGGAAGGAAGGGTCTTACAGAATACCTCCCGATAATCCCTTCGGAGAAGGCGAGGGAAGAAGGGAAATTTACGCTTACGGCTTCAGAAATCCGTGGAGATGGAGCTTTGACAGGAAAACTGGAGAGTTGTGGGTCGGCGATGTAGGTCAAGATAGATGGGAGGAAATAAACGTAGTGGAAAAGGGTAAAAACTACGGCTGGAGATGTTATGAAGGCTTTGCTCCTTACAAATTAGAGGGGTGTAAAGAAAAGGATTTTTACACTTTTCCCATTTACTCCTATCCGCTGAAGGAAGGCAACTGTTCTATCATAGGGGGTTACGTTTATAGAGGTAAACTTATAAAAGATCTTTACGGCTGGTATATATTCGGGGATTACTGTTCTGGTAGGATATGGGCTTTGAAGAGAAAACCAGGTAACATTGAAGTTAAGTTGCTTTTTGATACAGAATTCAAAATCTCCTCTTTTGCGGAGGACAGAGATGGAGAAATTTACGTAATAGATTATAAATCAGGAAAAATCTACAAGCTTTTACCTTGAGAGTATGAGAACCGGTTGAGGTATCAGTTCTCCGTTGACATACGCTCCTTCAGGGGTTAGTAATCTCCTTACAGTGCCGTTCTCAGGTGCGTATATCTTAGTATAAGATATAAGAGTTTCTATTTCTTTAAGCTTTCCTTCAATTTGTTCCAACTTTGCTTTTTCAGCTTCATACTTTACCTTTTGATCTTCAAGACGTGTTTCCGCCAATAGATCTCTTTCAAAAAGCTCTTTCAATCTCTTAAAATCTCTTTCCGCTTTCCAGAGCTTTATCTGTATTTCTTTTCTTTTTCCTAAAAGAACAGTTTTACGTGCGGAGTAAAGAGAAGGATCTATTTCCAAGAGCAGTTGTCCCTTCTTTACTTTTTCTCCTTCTTTTACATAGACTTTCAACACCCTTCCTTGAACGATAGTGTATATCTTCAACTCTTCCGCGAGTGTAAAGGATACAAGCAAGAATAGTAAGATAAAGGATTTCATATTTCTCCCCTCCTATCTTTAAGAAAGGGGGGAATTTCTTTAAAAACTTTAAAGGGATCTGAGCCTACAAGAGCGTAAAGTTTCATAAGTAATAGAAGAATACGGAATTGAACCTCTGCCAGCTTTTTTTCTGCTAATGTTTTTGTGGACATAGCGTAACCGAGATCAAAGGCGAGTTCCAGTTCGTAATTGGAACGGCTTAAGTCTAAATACTCCTGCGCCCATGTATCAAAAGCTACAGCTGACTCGTATTCTCCCATTAGCTCTTCCCATTCGTAGGAAGCTAAAAGAATCTCTTTTTTTATAGTTTCTGATATATCTTTTTTCTCTATTTCCACTGCTCTTTTAAGTTCCAAAAAGCTCCTTTCTCTGTAAAAGGAGGCTTTTCCGTCAAAAAGGGGAATTCTCAAGATCAGATTCCAGTAACCTACTAATTCGTTTTCTCCTTTAAAGTTCCTATATACTCCCGAATACAAGTAAAGTTCTGGATAAAAGAGTTTTTTCTGTTCTTTTGCTTTGCTTTCAAAGTAAGCTATTTCCTTATCTTTTATACGTAATAAATAGTTGTCCTTCATAAGGTTTAGGAGATATTCTGTATCAATAGTTTTTTCTATTTGAATTTGGAAACTAAAAAGCTGTGAATAGTCAACTTCCACGTATTTTTGCACATCTATACCCGCAAAGCGTTTTATTTCCATAAGAATCTCATTGTATCTGCGTTGAGCTGAAAGTAGTTCCGCCCTAAAGCTCCTATAAGTTCTTTCCCATTCAGCCACTTTAACCCTATCTGATAAACCTCTTTTTGCTTTTTCTCTTTCTCTGTCAAATCTAATATAAGCTATCGCCATTTGTTCTCTTTTAACTTCTGCGGTTTTTTCAGCAAGGTATAGATCGGCAAAAAGTCTTACAGCTTTTATTTTTATCTGTCTTTCCAACTCCTTAAGGAGTTCCTTTTTTATAAGAAGTGAAATCTTTGCTGATCTTATTCTTGCGAGTCTATTTCCTATATCAAGAAGAAGCATTTTCCCTAATAAGTGAGTGCTTTCTTTATCAATCAACAGTTCTATTTCTGGGAAAAATCTTTCTCTTTTCTCAGCTCTATAAATATCTTCTAAGGAAAGGATTTCCCTTTTTAACTTTTTGAGTTTTCTGTTTTGTTCCAGAGCTAAGGATACTACTTTGTTAACATCAAGCACAAGAACTTCCTGTCCATAAGCGGAAAGAATAAATAAAAGAAAGAGGAGAATCATTGGTATTTCTTTTTCCTCTCTTCTCTGAGAAACTTGTAAAAACTCTTTTGACGGTAATGACCTTCTACTATGTAACGTCCAGCTATAAGCCAGTCCTGGGGTGGAATGTAACCTATCAGTTTTAGAATCTGTTTTCCCTGATGATCTACAAATATAAAAACAGGTGTTCCCCTTATCCTGTGTCTGTGAGCGAATTCCTTTTCTGTAATTTCCTTACCTTGAAAATCTATTAATAAGTTTGCACCTTTTATATCAACAAGAACCATATAAAAATACTTTGTAAAGTATTCTTTTACTTTTTTATCTTGAAAGGTTACTCTATACATTTTATCGCAGAAAGGACAACCTTCCTGATAAAACATTATGATTAAGTATTTCCCTTCTTGTCTGGCTTCCTGTAAATCTTCTTGAAGATTGAGGAAAGAAAGTTTTAAAAAAGGAATTTCCACATTAGGAAGAGCAAAAGAAAAAGATAAACTTAGGAGCAAGATTGTATATAAAAACAAATACCTCACCATCACTTATTCTTGAGGAACTTCCTTCCGACTTTTGTAAATTATTGTATAAACAACAGTAAAACCGTCTATACCGTGTTCTCTGGCATGAACTACCTTTACATCTATTACTTCACCTCCTTCATCGTATATAGTGTTAAGAGCTTCGTTTAGCTTTTCCGTTATCTCAAAAGTAGTGCCTTCCAGATCCAAAACAAGAGCGTTCATTCTCATCAAGTTTTAATTATAAAATCTTTATCATAGTAATTTATGAAGATATATGTCCCCGCTACTACTACTAACTTCGGTTCTGGATTTGACACTTTTGGTTTGGCTCTTGAACTGTTCAATGTTTTTGAAGTTAAAAAAAGTAATTCCTTTAAAGTAGAAATAAAAGGAGAAGGTAAAAATCTGCCCAAGAATGAAAACAATCTTGTAATAAAGGTTTATAAAAAAACCTGTGAGACGTGCGGAGTTTATCCACAACCTTTTGAGATCTATCAATTCAACAGAATTCCTACTTCTCGTGGACTTGGTTCATCAGCTACTGCTATTGTGGGAGGAATAGAAATAGCTTGCAGATTACACAACCTTAAGCTCTCGTTAAAAGATAAATTAAAGATAGCTTCTTTGTTTGAGTCTCACTTTGATAATCTAATTCCTGCTTTTGTCGGTGGATTTGTTATATGTATTCAGAATAAGGATATATATTTTGAACGAATAAAGTTTCCTGAGGATATACGTCTTGTATTCGTTGTTCCTGATTTTGAACTTTCAACGGAATCAGCAAGAGGAGTTCTAAAAAAGTCAGTAAGCTTGCAAGATGCTGTCTTTAATATTCAAAGAGCGTCACTTATGGTTTACTCCCTTTTGAGGGGAAACTACCCTTTGCTAAGGGAAGCTGTTAAAGACAAACTGCACCAACCCTTAAGAGCTAATTTAATTCCTGGCTTTTACAAAGTTCTTGAGGCGGGATATTCGGCAGGTGCTTATGCTGTATTTCTCAGCGGTGCGGGACCTACTATAGGAGCTTTGGTTTCCCCTGAGTTCTCAGACAAAGTTGGAAAAGCTATGAACAAAGCTTTCAGTAGTGAAGGGATAAGTTCAAGAATTTTCAAGCTCAAAGCTAGTGAAAAAGGAGCTTTTTCAGAATAATTTAAATAGTTTAAGGAGGGAGAAAATTGGATCTGAAAACTCTCCTTACCAAACTGTATAACAATACACTAAAAGATCACGAATACAAGAAACTTATAGAAGAACTTATAAAAATGTTTATAAAAGTATCCAACAGTTTTAAAACCCCTCTCCTTGAAAAAATAGCGAAGTTAAGATGCTGGCAAAAAAAAGATGTATATGAAGATGTAGTAAAGGACTTTATAGTTATACTTCTAAAAAACAGAAAAAGGTTTGAAAAGATGTTAAAGGCATCTGAACAAGAATTAAGAGCCTATATAAAGCGGAGTATAGGAAATTATCTCGTTGATATGTCAAGAAAAAAATTACACTACTATTTAATTGAGTCTGGGTTATTCAAAGAAAACCAAGAAGAAGCACCAAACAGACCTATTGACACATTAGGAAAACATAAAGAAGAGGATTCTTTAAACAATAAGGTAGAAGAAGAGATTTTACACAAGATAGAGGTTAATTGTGTAAGAGATATATTTTTTGAAGTTATAAATGAGGAAGAAATCAAGTATTTCTGCTACAGACTGGATTCTAAGCGTTATAAATGTCTCTGGGGAAATAAGTCAAGAGATGCCATGTATCAAGATGTGAAAAGAAAATCAAACAGCACCTACAGTAAGTTTTTAAAGGCAATAAAAGAGAACGACATTTCCGAAGATGCGGTAAGGGAATTTATCAGAATTTACATGTCAAAAATATGTGAGGATCTTCGTTTAAAAATATGTAAAGAGGTGAATAAAGAAGATGAATATACTGAAGGAAATACTTGAACTATACAAAGGCTTGCTGTATATGAATACAGATATAGAAGAGAAAGATAGGGTGAATATTGAAAATATATCCCTCCCCCCCTTTCCTTCCGTAGAACCGGAAGAGGTGGAAGAGGTAAAAACTCCTTCCGAAGGAGATGTAATTGAAATATTCCCCTCTTTTGATAACATAGAAATGATCTTCTTAGTTTTAAAAGTAAAGAGAGAGTATTACAAACTCATACCCCTTTCAAGGTTTTGGGAAATGGCTACACACAAAGATGTTCTTATAAGGGTAAAGGATAAAACCTACATAGCTCAAACGGATCTTACCTTATCCTTACCGAAGGATAGATTAGAAAGGATTTCAAAACTAAGAACCCTGTTCAAAATAGGAGAAATAGAAAAAGAAATGCTATCAAGGATAAGGAGGGTGGAAGAAGGTAAAGAGAAAGGAGACGGCAAAATAGGCGGAGGTCCTAAAAAAGAGTTTAAAGAACTGGAAGCGAAAAGATATACTTCCTTATTCCAGACTGAGGAAAACATAAAAATTTTAAAATCTCTTAAAGAAGATTACCTCAGTCTTGCAGCCTCTTTAAAAGAGAAAAACTGGGGAGAGAAGGAAGAAGTAAGGTGGTTTTACGATGAAGAAGAGGAAACCCTTGTAGTTTTACCGGAAGAAAAACTCATAGGCAAGCTTAAGAAGATAGTTATTGAACACAAAGAAGGTGAAATAATACTCTTTGCGGGCAAACTGCCCCCCAAGGTTGAAATACCCTTAAGTAAAGATCTTTACAGCTTCAAAGCAATGGAAGAACGCCTAAGGGTTAAAGATGTTTGAAAGACTCTCCCATAATCAGAAGCTCGGACTTATAAAGAGTTTCCTAAGAAACTTATCTTATGTGACAAAAAGGGAAATTAAAGAATTGATTTCCGTATTTCCTTTTGAGGTGTTTGAAGACATAGAAAACATAAACTTCTGGGCAGTAAAGCTATTCCTTAAAAAAGCAGATTTGGTTAATATAAACACCCTTTCGGAAAAATTAAATACAAGCCCTGATGTATTAAAAGATCTCTTTGAAAAAGAACAGGTAGAGGTTAACTTTCCCGTATCCGACGGCATAAATGCGGTTATGATAAAGGCGCTCGTTATCCCCCTTGAAAAAGAAATAGTTGTATCGCCTGATCCAGTTGATACTTCCGTATTTGAACCCCTGATCAAGTTAACAAAAAAAGGCATGTTTATTACCTTCAGCAGAGGCTTTGACTTCAAGTCCAAGTCCTTTCTGTTGGCTATATATTCAGCAGTTAGCTTTGGAAAACAGATAGAAAACATAGCCTTTACAGGCATAGTCTCCGAAGAGGGAAACATAGAAGAAGTTGAACACCTTGACAGAAAAATTGAAATAGCGAAGGAACAAAAAATACCACTCCTCTACCCCCATAAGTGCTTAAAAAATGTGAAAGATCTTAAGGAATTCTTAGAAGATCTCAAAATACCTATAGCGGTGATCCCCCAAAAGGATACTTACCCCTTTGAGAACATGTTTCCTTTCAGTTCAGATTACATAAGATCCGTCTTTCACATAGATAAAAACCTTTTCTGGACGGAGAAGTTTGAAGAAAACATCAAAAGCTTTAACCACTTTTCAATGTGGGCTGAAGAAATGATAAACAAAGTTAAAGAAATAAGGGAAAAATATATACCCGCAAAGGTTTCCATAACTTCAAGTATTCTGTGCATGTCTTTCTACTTAGGCGTATTAACCTCAAAGGCAAAACTCCCCGTTGAATTTTACACCTATTCGCCAGAAGAGGCTACTTACAAAAAGATCTTTGATTTGAAAAGCGATATTTTCGGAGATGATACCGCAAAAGATTTAATAAACATTCAGGAACCGGAAAAGGACATTAAAGAAATATATATTTCCTCAAAATCGGGAAAACAGGAGAAAAGAGAAATCTTATTTATATCCACCCTTTCGGGTAAGGAGCTTGACAAAAATGTTTTAAAAGTAGCTCAGAGTATAGCAAGGGAAATAAGAAAAAGGAATTTTGAATGTGCAAAACTAATACTTGAGACCTCCAATGCCCTCAGCTTTGCCTTGGGATATTACATTGAAGACTACAAGTGTCTACACCTTACCCATAGAACCGGTGATGAATACGCCATAGTATATACAATTCAGAAGGAAAGTAAGGGTAATTTATATCTACTGAATGCCTTCTCCATAAATATGCTCTCCGAAGATCACGCCTTAGTGGAATTTAAAAAGATTCCCCGCAGACAAGCAATAGACATACTGAAAAATAAAGAATTTCTATCATACATATCCCACCCTTCAACCGCACGGATATTGAAAAAACTCATAGGAAAGGAGATAGAATACAGAAGGACTCCCTTAAAACTCAAAAGCAAAGACAAAGCAATAGTATTCCAGCTCGGTGTAAGACCGCAAGAAGGTAAAATATTCTCAGAAGGAGAACTTGAAAAAATAATAGAAGAAGGTAAATACGACTTTTTTCTTGTTAAAGTCTATTAAGGGGAGGTATTTAAAATGACTACACTGATAAGCTTCATAGGCAAAGCAAGAGAAAATAAGGCAGAGGGAAGAAGATATTTAAAAACAAAGTATAAATTCCCCGACGGCAAATCTCTTGAAACTACATTTTTCGGATCAGCCCTCGCCAACTGGCTGAAAGAGGATATAGACAATGCCCTGTTCATAGGCACAACAGGTTCAACATGGAGCGAACTCATTGAACTCCTTAAAGAAGAAGAACAGGAAGATCTTTTTGAAATAGCGGATAACCTGGATAGATCTCAGGAAAATTTGGAAGAGCTACTAAGAGAATTCGGCGAAAAACTCTCGGAAAAACTACACTACAATGTTTTTCTAATTCCTGTGAGCAACAGCCCGCAAAATGCGGAAGAAATAAAAGACAGAATTCTCAATGTATTCCACAGCTTTGAAAGAATACCGGAAAAAGTTATATTTGACATAACCCACGCCTACAGATACATGCCTTATGTGGCTTTACTTACTTTAATACCACTACGCTACTTAGGTATTAAGGATATAAATATTTACTACGGTTTCTTAGAATTCAACGATCAAGGGGAGGGGAAACCCGTTATAGAACTGAAAATACTGAAAGAATTAATAGAGCTTACGGAAAACTTAAGTATATTTCACAATACAGGAAACTTTTCCGAACTCAGCTCCATACTCTTTAAAGATCACAAAGACCTTTTCAATAGAACTTACTTCAAAATTGAAATAAATCAAAGACCGCGAAAGGACATAAAAAGTATATCCGAACTTCCCACGCAGGACCTCTTTTCCGAACAGCTACTCAAAGAAATAAAATCCTTCAACGAAGAAAAGAAACTTGAAGACAGATTCGTAAAAAGGGCAAAGTTCTTCTTTGAAAGGAGGCAGTATTTAAAAACAATAACCCTGCTCAACGAAGCCATACTAAAGAAAGGCGGAAAAGATAAATGGGAAGATCTAATTGATTCCCTTCAGGATCAAAGCCTTGTTGAAACATTTCAAAAATTCAAAAAATTGAGAAATGCAGTTGTCCATGGTAATGATCAAATCTCAGGACAATACGCAGGTTATGTAAAAGAAGTCCTTGAAAGCGAAGAAAAATTTAAATCATTTATAGCGGAAGTGTTTAAAGCTTACGAAAAGTTGGAAGTGAAGTAAGGTGGATATACATACAAGAAAAACCTTAAGGAAATTAATAGGCGAACTGACTACAATAAAGAGTCTGTCAATCTTTGTATTAGTAACCATAATCCTTGCATGGCTTCCCGACGGTATAGCACAGCTCATTTCAGGGCATTATAAAAAAGCCTTCATTCAGCTGGGTGTATCCGTATTAATACTTTCCTTCTTAGTATTTCTTGCAAGAAGATATGCGGTTACAGAATTAAAATATAAAATTGATACCGCAAAAGATAAACATTTTAAAGTAATCATTGTCTTTTTGAGTAAAGACAATCCGGATATCTATAGAAATATTAACACCTTAGAGGATTTTAAAAACAAAAAATTAAGCTGGGAAATGCCTTTAAGGGCTATAAAAGAACACGAAGAAACTGTTGAAAGGGTTATCATAATACCATCAAGGGAAAGTGATACTCAGTTTGATGCGTTTAAAGAACTGATTTCAAATATATTAAAAGATAAAATTAACCTAAAAATTCAAAAACACAACCCTGTTGATTTTGAAAATATAGAACAGATCCACGAAACTATTGAAAATATATACAAAAAACTGAAAAACGAGGGCTACAGGGAAAGGGATATAGTCGTTGACATCACGGGAGGGCAAAAACCTGTCAGTATTGCAGGCGCAGCTTCAACCGTAATTTATCCAGATAGATACTTTCAATATGTAAGCACAAAAACAAAGGAAGTAAAAGTTTACAATATGGACATTTTTGAGATAAAAGATTGAACAGGTTAAAGGTTTACTTTAATTTAATACTTATATCATCTTCTCTGTATCCGAAAATTAATAAAATTTCCTTTGAAATTCTGACTATTTGATTGGCATTAAGATTAGTTTCAACAAAAATGTCCGTATTTCTTATTTTTTCAGGTGATCTTAATTCGTTGGGATTTCTTGTAAAATACGGTCTCTTTTTACCTGTCAAGTTAAGTATCTTGCCGAATTGATTTTTATGAGCGGCATACATAAGTTCACATATTTTAATCAACATTTCTTTCCACGAACGCACATAGTATTTTTCACCTTTAAATGTGAATGATTCTATTGATCTCCCTGTATAGTTACCAAATACATTAATAGAAATATTTTTCGGCAATACCCGCTCGGTAGGTTGTATTTCCTTTTTTGAACTTTTTAAAACTTCCCAATTTTCCATTAGAAATTTCCTAACTATTTCATAATCTGGCTTATAACCGCACAATCTTTCCACTGTATAAGCTAAGAGCTCAACTAAAAGCTCATCAGGTTCTGTCATTATTTTTTCCCATGCTTTGGGAAGTGTGTCTTTAATTAAATACCGCTTTTGTATGCTTCTATATATTTTTTCAGCATTTTCTATAGCTTTATCAGAGGCTACATTTTCTTTTGATAAAAACTCTTCAAATTTTTCCACAATATCCTCCGTTTTTTGATCATACAGTTCAATGGTATAAAATTTTCGCTGTTCCCAGTTACCCTCATACAACGGTAAATAGAACCACCAACTTATTCCATTTGTTAGTATCGCAAGTTTAACTCCCTCCTCAAAGGAATATTTCAAAAGCTGTTCTTGATGCTTTTCTAAATCTTCACCGATTTTTTTTACTTCAATAAAGACCTTGTTTTTATCGTTATACCTTAGAGCATAATCAACCCTTTTATTTCCAACAGAATATTCAGGATAAATCTCATCTATATTAAATGGATCCCAGCCCAAGCAACTTAATATCCTCATAATGACAGCTTGCTTAGTAGCAGCTTCATCAAAAGAAAATATTCTCTTGTCCCTTTTAAAATTGTTTATTAATATCGCAAGCTCCTCATTCATTGTTCTCTTAAATTATAATTTTGAAATTCTGTCAAATTCCTCCCGTAATTTTTTGTAAGCTTCGTCTAACTCTTCAGCCTTGCCTGCCAGATTTTTAAAGTGCGTTCTGTAAAACACACGCCACACTTCGTCAAGTT
>JALSHV010000025.1 GCA_026981975.1 Aquificaceae bacterium
CTCCGACATACTGGGTAGATTCTTTACCGAAACAGTTAAAAGATCAGGTAGATGTCCTTACTGCAAAGCAATCATAGGTAACGATGAGTCTTGCTGTTCCAATTGCCATATGCCTCTTGACTTTACCCGCACCGATCTGATAAAAGCTCTGCGTAGAATAAAGGTAGGAGATATAATATCCGGAAGACTCCCAGAAGAGATAAAGGAAAAAATTCACGAAGAGAAGACCGAATTCATAGGAACATGTCCCAAAATGAAGGAAGTTTTTTCCCTTATAAGGAAATACGCACCTACGGAATACCCCGTCTTGATTCTGGGTGAAACAGGAACGGGTAAAGAACTCACCGCAAGGGCGATACACGAAAGAAGTGCAAGAGCCAATGGACCTTTTATAGCCATAAATTGCGGAGCTATACCTAAGGATTTGCTTGAGGCGGAACTCTTCGGTTATGAAAAGGGAGCCTTTACGGGAGCGGACAGACGTAAGAAGGGGAAGATAGAACTTGCCGATGGTGGTTCTCTGTTTTTGGACGAAGTGGCTGAACTAACTCCGGAATTGCAAGTAAAGCTTTTGAGATTTCTTGAGGACTATAGCTTTGACAGAATAGGAGGATCACAACAGCTAAAAGCTAATGTGAGAGTCTTAGCTGCAACTAACAGAAACTTAGAAGAGTTAGTTGAAAGGGGTTTGTTCAGAGAAGATCTCTATTACAGATTAAAAGTTTTAACCATTTATCTACCGCCTTTAAGGGAAAGGGAAGACGACTGTGTAATAATGGCTAAGTATTTTCTGAAGAAGTTTTCTAAGGAACAAGGTAAGGAAATACTGGACTTTACCGATGAAGCGATTGAACTTATAAAGAACTACCAATGGCCCGGCAATGTTAGGGAGTTAATAAACGTTATAAGGAAAGCTGTAGTTTTAACAGATAAAAAATACATAGATGTAGAAGATCTTGACATAGACACAGATTTGCTTTCAAGAGATTTAAGTGGCAAAAGAATTTTCGGTTTAAAAGAACATATGGAAAGACTTGAAAAGGAACTTGTAGAAAAAGCTTATAAAATAACGGGAGGGAATATAAGTAAAATGTCCATGATGTTGGGAGTTAGCAGACCTACGGTTTACAAGCTTATGGAGAAACACGGACTTCTGAAGTAATATATTCTGTAAATCATGAGTGATCTCCTGATAGAAATAGGTGTGGAGGAGCTTCCCTCCAATGTTATAAGATCCGCCTTGGCTTATATAAAAAATAGGTTAGAGAGTATCTTAGAAAGAAAAGATATAGAAACCTTTGGCACACCCCGAAGATTAGCCTTTATAGTGAGGAATTTTCGGGATTTTAAAAAAGTTGAAGAAGAAATCGTTTTCGGCCCCCCTTGGGAAAAGTCCTTTGATGTGCAAGGGAATCCTACCCCTGCCTTAAAGGGATTTCTGGCAAAGTATTCCGCCAAAGGAGATATGATCTTTAAAGCTTCTAAGGGAAGAGGTGAGTATGTGGCTCTTAAGTTGATCAAAGAAGAAGCAAGTGCTTTAGAAAAGCTGGAAGAGAGTTTTGAGGATATCTTAATCTCCGTCCCTTTCCCTAAAAGAATGCGTTGGCTGTCTGACAAAAGGATAACCTTTTCAAGACCTATCCGATGGATAGTAGGACTTTACGGGGACAGAGTTTTGAATCTGCACTTCGGTAATTTAAAAGCGGGTAGGAGAACAAAAGGACATAGACTTCTTTCGGAAGGGTGGATAGAGCTGAAAACAGCTGAAGATTACTTGAAGAGATTAGAGGAAAACTTTGTAATTCCTGAAGTGGAGAAAAGGAAACAGATTATACTGAAAGCTCTTGAAGAAGAAGCCAAGAAAAGACAAGCACAGCTGGAGTATCCGCAAGATCTTCTTGAAGAAGTTACTAACTTGGTTGAATACCCCTTCATAGTAGCGGGAAGTTTTGAGAAAAAGTTTTTAGAACTCCCTTCAAAGGTAGTTGTTACTGTATGCGCTCATCATCAGAGATTCTTCTGTCTTTCAAAGGAAGGAAAACTAATTAACGAATTTCTCGGTGTGAGTAATAATAAACCCGAGGGTAACGTTGTAAGGGAAGGATACGAAAGAGTTATAAAAGCGAGACTTGAAGATGCTCTTTTCTTTTACAGGGAAGATCAGAAAAAAAAATTGGAAGACCTTGTTCCACAGTTGGCAGAGATTCTTATACACCCCAAAGTAGGAACAGTTTTAGATAAAGTAAATAGATTGAGAAAGATAACAGCTAAACTGTGTGAGAGATTTTCCCACAGTAAGGAAGAAAGAGAAAAAGCAGACAGGGCTGCTTTTCTCTCAAAAGCGGATCTGCTCACGGAAATGGTAAAAGAATTTGACGAGCTTCAGGGGTATATGGGCTACGTTTACGCTCTCCTGCAAGGAGAAGACAAAGATGTAGCCTTGGCTATATACGAGCAGTATAAACCAGCAGATGCAAGGGATAAACTACCTTCAACTTTTATCGGAGCTGTTCTTTCTCTGGCGGATAAAATAGACACTCTTATTTCTTTTTTCAAAGCAAGAGAGATACCCACCGGAAGCTCAGATCCATACAGCTTAAGAAGGTGTGCCTTAGGGATACTAAGAATTATAAACGATAGAAAATGGGACGTGGATCTCAGGGATTTTCGTGACATATACGGAAGTGGAAAGTGGGAAGAGGAACTGGAAGGTTTTCTAAGGCAAAGGCTTGAAAGCTACTTAGAAAACATACGCTATGATTACGTTAAAGCGGTTTTAGCTGTAAAAAATGCGCTCAGACCTTATGAAATTATAAAAAACGTTTATCTTATAAACAGTGTTCAAAACTCTTCCATTTTAGAAGGAATATACGAAACTTATAGAAGAGTGGTAAGAATAATACCCAAAGATTGGAAATCAATGGAGGTTAAAACCCATTTATTTCAAGAAAATGCTGAGATTTCACTGTGGAAAATAGTGGAGAAAATGGAAAAACAGAGAGATATAGACCTTCAGGATTTGTTCTCCCTAAAAAATCCTATTGACAAGTTCTTTGACAGTGTCCTGATCATGGACAACGATAGAAAAATCAGAGAAAATAGACTTGCACTTCTTATGAGAGTGAAGTTTTTGTTTAACAGAATAGCAGATTTCAGCAAGCTTGTTTTTTAGGAGGTGAGTAATGAAGGGAAAAGCCCTTGTCCTCTGGCTTGATGAACTGACCATTGAAGATATACCGATAGCCGGAGGAAAAAACGCTTCCTTGGGAGAGATGATAAAGAATCTAAGTCCCTTGGGGATAAACATACCCAACGGTTTCGTAGTAACATCAACAGCGTATTACAGTTTTCTTGAATACAACAATCTTCGGGAGAAAATAAGGGAAATACTTCAAGACTTGAATGTTAACGATGTTAAAGATCTTTCCAGAAGAGGCTATCAGATAAGGGAACTTATAAAAGGAGGAAAATTTCCCCCTCAGTTAGAAGATTTGGTAAAAGAATACTACGGTAAGCTTTCGGACAAGTATAAAACCCATGCTGTAGACGTTGCAGTTAGATCTTCGGCAACCGCAGAAGATCTTCCTGATGCTTCCTTTGCTGGACAGCAAGAAACTTTTCTTAACGTGGTGGGAGCGGAGAATGTCTTAACCGCTATAAGAAACTGCTTTGCTTCTCTTTTCACAGACAGAGCTATATCTTACAGGGAATCCTTTGGCTTTGATCACTTCAACGTAGGTATTGCGGTTGGTGTTCAGAAAATGGTCAGATCGGATCTCGGAGCTTCCGGAGTTATGTTTACCTTAGATACAGAAACAGGTTTCAAAGATGTAGTGGTTATAAATGCCATATACGGTTTAGGGGAGTTAATAGTTCAAGGAATGGTAACTCCCGATGAGTATATGGTTTTTAAACCTACTTTCCGTCAAGGTTATTCCGCAATTATAGAAAAAAAGCTCGGTAAAAAGGACAGGAAAATGGTTTACGGAGCGGGGGAAGACAGAACAAAGGTAGTCAACGTATCTGTGCCTGATCAAAAAAGGTTTGCTCTTACAGATAAAGAAATTTTAAAACTGGCAGAATGGGGAATGCTTATAGAGAAACACTACTCTGATAAGAAAGGAAAATGGACTCCTATGGATATAGAATGGGCAAAGGACGGTATTTTAAACGAACTCTTTATAGTCCAAGCACGACCGGAAACGGTTCATTCACGTAAGGAGGAGAATATTATAAAGGTTTACAGAATTTTAGAATCTGAAAAAGAAAGGGAGGGAAAAAGACTAGTCAGTGGTATAGCGGTGGGCGATAAGATAGCTGTAGGTAAAGTAAGAATTCTCTTTGATCTTAAAGATGCTGAACAGTTTAAAGAAGGTGAAGTTTTGGTAACCGACATAACAGATCCAGACTGGGAACCCATAATGAAAAAAGCCTCCGCCATAGTCACCAACAGAGGTGGTAGAACCGCTCACGCTGCCATAGTGGCAAGAGAACTCGGAATACCAGCGGTAGTTGGAACGGGAAACGCTACAGAAATACTCAACACGGGCGTAGATGTGACGGTTTCCTGTGCTGAAGGAGAAACTGGTTATGTGTATGAAGGGAACCTCAAGTATGAGATAGAAGAGATAAATGTAAATCAATTGCCAAGATCCAAAACCAGAATAATGATGAATATAGGAAATCCGGAGACTGCTTTTAAACATGCCTCCATACCTAATGACGGAGTTGGATTAGCAAGAGAAGAGTTCATCATAGCCAATTACATAAAAATTCACCCTCTTGCCCTTATACACTTTGAAGAAATAAAGGAGCTTTACATCAAACTCTCAAATATGGGACTTATTGATGAAAGAGGATATGTTCCCTTCAGAACCATATACGCTTATGCAGGCAAGGAACTAAAATCAAAACTCGCAAAAGGTAAAGAAAAAAGAAGTATTAACCTAAAAAGGCTTATAGAGGATATAGAGAGACATACCTTCGGCTATGATAACAAGAGAACCTACTACATAAAGAAACTATCTTACGGTATAGCTAAAATAGCAGCCGCTTTTTATCCGAACCCTGTTATTGTTAGATTTTCTGATTTCAAGTCTAACGAATACGCCAATCTTATAGGAGGGCATCTTTTTGAACCTGATGAAGAGAATCCGATGATAGGTTGGAGAGGAGCTTCAAGGTATTACTCCCCTGTGTTCAGGGAAGCTTTTGAAATGGAGTGTATGGCTATACTCAGAGTCAGGAACAAAATGGGGCTTACAAACACCAAAGTAATGATACCTTTCTGCAGAACTCCGGAGGAAGGAGAAAAAGTAATAAGTGTCATGGAAGAAGTAGGACTCCGAAGGGGAGAAAACAATCTTGAGGTTTACGTAATGGCTGAACTACCAAGCAATATTATCTTAGCAGATGCTTTTGCAGACATCTTTGATGGATTTTCCATAGGCTCTAACGATTTAACTCAACTTACCCTCGGTATAGATCGGGATTCTGGTCTTGTTGCTCACCTTTACGATGAAAGAAACGAAGCGGTAAAGAGACTGATAGCTCAACTGATTAACATTGCTAAGGGAAAAGGGAAAAAGGTAAGTATATGCGGTCAAGCTCCCTCAGATTTTCCCGATTTTGCCCGCTTTCTTGTAGAACTCGGTATAGACAGTATTTCACTGAACCCCGATTCTGTTCTAAAAACTTTACTGGAAGTTACCGAAATGGAAAATAAAATGGGAGTGACTAAATGAAATTTGCTCTCCAGCTTCCAGACTTGGGGAGGTTGTTTAGAAAAACAAAAACAAGTCCAGCGGTATATTTAACAGATAAACTGGTGAGATTTCTTGAACTTGACACAGAAGGAAAACCCACCTTTGAACCCGTTGAAGTGTTCTGGGAACACGAAGGAGAAGAGGGAAGAAAAAAAATCCTTACTTCTATTGTGGAAACTAATAAACTAAAAGGAAAAGAGGTTTCTACCTGCATTACTGTTGATGACGGTATTTTGAAATTTCAAAAGTTCCCTATAGCTATGTCCAAAAAAGATCTTATGGAAGCTATAGACTGGTATATAAGATCAGAAACACAGCAGATAAAGGAGGAAACTATTTACGATTATTACTTTCTGGAAAAAGATATAGACGATAAATACATAAAGGTTGTAATTACAATAGCCAGAAAAAGCTCGGTAGAGAGACTCAGCCAAATCCTTAAAAGTGTCGGACTCCAGCCAAAGATAATAGACTACGAAATAGTGGTTATTATAAACTACGGACTCCACAGTAAATTGCCACCTCCCTTTGCCATACTGTATGTTGATCACTATGAAGGTATTTTGACGTATTACGGTAAGAATACTATCTCCTACAATAAGATAGATTTCAATTACAAGTATTACAAAGAAGCAAACGATCCAACACTACTGGATACATTTCTTATAGAAGTAAGGAACTTATTGGTTATCAATGAGATATCAAATGTGTATCTAGCGGGACCGATCATATCGGACGAGATGACTCTTGAAAATATAATGATGAATTTACCGGTTCTGGGCATTTTAGATTTAGAGGAAGTTCCTCCTGCTTTCTTTCTGCCTTACACATTGGCTCTGAGGGGAATGGAGGAGTGAAAAATGATAAAGATAAACTTTCTTAAGAAAGAAAGGAAGAAATTTACACTTCCCGATTTTTCCAAACTCAAGGAGGTAAAGTTTAAAGACTTTATAAAAGAGCGCGCCCTTATTATAGCACCTTTAATTGTATCTTTATTAATAGTAGGAGAGCTATTATACGTTTACAAAATAAGAAAAGAAATTGGAGAACTCAGGAAAGAAGTAAACCGGCTCACCATGGAAAGAAATACTCTGAAGAAAAAAGCTGATGCAATAACCGCTCAGAAGAAGGCACTACAGCAAGAAATAAATAAGGTAAAACACAGGATCCGCAGACTTGAGATGAGTAAAGATATTCTTTTGGTTTTAAAGGGATATTACCAGCCTTTTAACGGTTCCCTTAACTTTCTTTATACAAAGGCTCCTTCCACTGTTTGGTATGATAAACTCTCACAGAATATAGACTTCCAAAAAATAGACGTTGAGCTGTCTTTTGGATCTTACGATATAGATTCAATAAAGCACTTCTTTAGTTCTATAAAGGAGAAATTCCCCCGTCTTCTGCCGGGTGAAATAGAAAAGAAGGAAAACAGAAACGGGATAATATACTACGTTTCCACTGTTAAAATAGGGAAAGACATAATAGGGAGGGACTAATGCAGTTAGATAAAGTAAAGGCTCAATGGGAAGCAACACCACTGTGGCAAAGACTTGTATTGGTTATTCTGTTTCCGCTTGTAGTAGCAGGAGCTATATGGTTTTACGTTATAAAACCCAGTGTTGAAACAAAAGAAAGGCTTATAAAAGAAAAGAAACAGTTATCACAGGAAATAGCAAAATACAGGCGCATGATAAAACCACAGGTTCTTGAAAGTATGAAAAAACAACTAGAAGCGTTAAAAGCTGAAGAGGAGAAGAAAAAAAAGGAACTGGAAAGAGTGGTAGGAAAAATACCAACAGTAGAAGAATTGGAAAAGGTTTTCGGAGAGATAAACTTTTTAGCTTCCCTTCAGAATTTGGTAATAACAAAAATATCCCTTTCTCAACCTAGAACTTTAAATCTTACACTGGTGGAAAAAGAAGGGAAGAAAATAGTCCAACCTGTTATTACCCAACAACCTCAACAAATAAGAAGAAGAGGGAAACCCCCTCCTAAGAAAACAAAAAAACCTCCTCAAAAAGGTGTTCCTGTAACTACGGTGAGAGTAAATATGAACTTGGAAGGTAGCAGTATAGGAGTTTACCGTTTTCTGAAGAGTATCCAAGAAAGAGGATTGGTTTCCTATCCGGTTTCCGTAAGCGTAAAGCCCTTAAGGGAAGGAGGAGTCGTAAGTGCTGAGGTTGTTATAGACGTAATACTACAAAAGTGAGGTGATTGATATGAGAAGAACGATAAAGCTGATATTAACTCTTTTACTCTTAGAATTTGCTTTTTCAAAAGATCCCTTCACTAACAGGGAAGAAGCGGTGGGATACATAGTAATAGATAATGAGGGAAAAACCGAAAGGTATATAGTAATAGAAAGCGGGAAAGGTAAGGTAAAGATTCTAAAAACGGATTATAAGCCCGATAAAGTGTTAAAAAAGGGAGGGCAAAAAAGATGAAGAGATTTCTTTTTGGACTCAGCGGACTTTTACTTGTTGCCAATCTCTTGTTTTCTCAGTCTATAAAGGAAATGAGATTTGAAGACGTAAAGTTGGATACTGTTATAAAGGCTTTGGCAAAAGTGGTTAAGAAAAATCTAATAATAGATCCAGATGTTAAAGACATACTGGAAAAAAATGCCAGTATCTACATTCAAAGACCCGTGAGTGTTAACAAAGCCTTTAACCTGATTCTAAGAGAATACGGACTGATAGCTATACCTGTTAACAGGGAAATTTACAAAATAACAAAAGCGGGTGAGTTTGAACTAGACATAAAAGAGCTTACTGAAAAGGACATAGAAAAATTTATAGAATTCCTTAAAAGGAGAGTAAGTCCTTCTGCAGAGATTGTCATAGATAAAACTCTTAAAACAGTTTACATAAGAGATGAAGATAAAAGAGTAAAGAAGTTAGAAAAGAAGCTAAGGGAATACGTAGAAAGAATAGTGGCTGAGAGAAGATTAGGAGTAGAAGAGAGACCAGAAGCTGTTATAACACGGGTTTTTTATCTTAAAACTATCAGCATAGATGAAGCCAAGCAGTTAATAATGCCTCATATTTCTAAGGAAACTCTTATAACGGAAGCACCTACTTTCAACGCTCTGGTTATCACGGACGAAGCGGAGAGAATTAAGAAATACGAAGATATATTAAAGAATTTTTTAGTAACCGCTCCTGCAGCACGCAAACCTGTTACGGAAATATTCTATTTGAGATACATAAGTCCTGAGGAATTCATAAAAATGATAGAACCTATAAGATCCGAAGCCGGTTTAGTGCTTACTGGAGGTGCGGTGCGTCTTGAAAGAGAAAGACAGGAAAGGGAAAGAGAAAGAGTTACTCCTGTTCTTAAAGAATTCAACGCGGTAATGGTGACAGATTATCCTGAAGTAATAGAACGCATAAAGGAACAGTTTAGTGAATACATAAGTGATGTTCCACCACAGGTAAAGATTGAAGCCAGAATACTTGAAGTTAGAAAAGAAGTTGTCAGAGAACTGGGTATAAATTGGAGTGCCTTGCTGTCCAATGTAAAAGTTCAACAATCGTGGCAGGGAGGAGTGGGTTCCAATTTAGGGGTAGGTTTAGCGGGTTCAAATATTCCCGGTTTGAGTGCTACCGCTGGCGGAATACTTACTTTCACCTATTCAAAAGGCGCTTTGAACGCTCTTAATTTGAGACTTTCAGCTTTTGAGAGAATAGGTAAGATAAAGAACTTAGCTAAACCCACTGTTATAACTGTTAACGGACAAGAGGCGGTTATAAAGCAAGGTCAAGAAATACCATACCAAACGGCAGTTATAGCAGGCGGTGCGGCTACGCCGAATATTCAGTTCAAAGAAGCGGTTCTTGAGCTTAAAGTTTTACCTATAATCTCTCCGGACGGACGCATACTGTTGGACATAAAACTTACACAAGATACACCGGGTGTTCAAACACCGCGGGGTCCTGCTATAAATACAAAGGAAGTTACAACAAAAGTAATAGTCAACGATGGAGATACAGTAGTTATAGGAGGAATTATAGATACGCAGAACAACATTACAACCGAAGGGGTTGCCGGTCTGGTAAGAGTTCCGATTCTGAAATGGCTTTTTGGTCAGGAATCCCTTAACTTAAGAGATGTGGAACTGCTGATCTTTATCACTCCTTCAATACTGATGGAATAACTATTCAATTCTATAAACGAATTCCACAACTGCTCTTTCTCTGGCGGTTGTTCCTGAAGCTTCTACCCTTATAGCGTATATATATGTCCCAAAACTGGAAATTTCACCCAAGAAAGTAGCTGTAATCCTGTATCCCGGAATATTGGAAACAAAATCCTCAAGATCTATTGAATCACCGGAAGAACATATCCTTCCTCCGTTACAGGTCAGAGATCCTTCAAGGATTTTTTGAATTATATACTCCGTGGATCCCTTAGCTGCTTCAAGAGCACCAGTATACCTTTTGCTGATTCCGGAGATTTCTGTTCCTGAAATAAGGAGAAACATAAGAGCAGCTATTACAATCAGTGCTATGAGTCCCAAAATAAGTGTTGTGATAAGAGCTATTCCTCTTTCTCTGTTCCTGTTCATATCAAGCCTCCCTACAGATTGAGGGGTTTTACAAAAAGCTTTATTACCTTCCATCTGTAGTTTTCAAAGTCTACAGGTAAGCCTAAATCCAATGTGCCCGCTCCTGTATCTACTCTTACGCAATTACCACTTGCTACATTCATACCACTGGCAGATGTAACGCAAGCGACTGTGTTTAGAAAACGGAATTTAGGATCAAATCTACCTTCTTGCAAAAGAATGTATACGTTTACCTTCTTTAAACCGCTTCTAATTTCATCTGCGGTTACGATCCCATCGTCGTTTAAGTCTAAGTCATTAGAAGTAGTTGCGGAATTGAATTCTCCGTCGTAAACATCTATACTTCCATCACCGTTCCTGTCTATATCAAAAGTTACCACCCAATCCGCTACGCAGTTCAGTAGGGGAAAACCTGTTCCCTCTCCTACTCTTCTTAAGAGATTTCTTGTATTCGGATGACATGTATCAAGATTTTGAGAAGAGCTTAGACGGTAGGATATAACATTGCAGTATTGATCTCCCGGGTTTGTTCCACAACCACTTGATACAGCGGGATCGTAGGGAACAGCTACGTAAAATCCTGCTCCCGGACACACTCCAAAATTCCCGTTAGCGACAAACATTCTGTTACCCGCACCTAAGTAAACTACCGCGGTATTCGCACTTATAGAGTCACCGGCGATCTGAAGGAATCCTCCTGAACAGTCCACCAAAGCCCAACCCACCGTTGACTGATTGGTGTTGTTCATAACGGATCTGAGGCTCAGTTCCAGTTTTTCCGGATAGAGAGGATCATTCGGAATATCAGGCGGACTTTTAAAGTTTACTTCTACAACAGATACGTCTTGATCCTCACCTATACCGTAACCTGCGTGCTCTATATCCAGTCTTATAAGTTCTATACCGACTTCTGTTTCAATCTGGGTTTCCAAAAGCTTGGTTTGCTTTCCTGTTCCTTTGATTATATTGGTATAAGCCACATAAGCTACAGTAAGTGTTATACCCACTATCAGGGTTGTTACAAGAAGCTCTACAAGAGTAAACCCCTTTTTCATGATTTACCTTCCTATAAAGGTTTTAAAGGAGTAGGTGAAGTCCTTTCCCCTGTAATTCCAGCAAACCATAACGTCTATTTCCTTGAGATTAAGTCTATCAACTACTGTCCAACCTACACGATAGGTCGTGTTTACATTTCTTAACTGCCTTCTTACAAGGTTAACACCTGTTGTGTCTAAGCATGGAGTTCTAACGTTGACTTCGGTAGGATTATTACAAGGTATATTAACTTCCGGAATACTGTCAAAAGGAATAGATCTTAAATTCTCTATACATTCCTGAGCAACACTTCCCGCTTCATCTCTTAAGAGATTGAGCAAATTGTGTTGATAAACTGTAAGTAATCCTGCAAGCAACCCTAAGAGAACTAATGCCAGAAGGGTAAGGGCTACAAGGGCTTCTATTAAAGAAAATCCTTTATCGTGCGCTACACGTTGCTCCATCGTAAACCCCCATTCTTGCACGAGTTACTGAGGTTACTACACAGCTGTAAGCTGGACTTATTCTCCTTCCTCCATTGTAAGATATTGAACTGTTACTGAAAGTTCCCCTGTCAGAAATCCGGATTTCCCCTTGGAAGGGATTGCTTAAGTTTATACAGTCTATATCTGCACCTCCATCGTTTATACAAACCCTTCTGCCGTTGGCTATAACACGAAGTTCTCTTTTTTGAGTAAAGGCAACTGCTCTTGCTTTTTGGACAAAAGCGTAAATAGTTTTTGTATCCGCTTCTATGGAAGCCTTTACTCTCCAATTGTTAAAGGTGGGAATTGCTATTCCCAAAAGCAAGGAAATTATTCCTATGACTACAAGAACCTCTATAAGTGTTAATCCCTTTTCTTTCATCTTTCTATCCAGAGAATAATCTTGCCTTTTACTCTTCCTCCACCCGGCACGGTGGGCGGTGATTCTGGAGTTGTTCCTTCAAACCAGTTAGTAGCGGCGCCTCCTTCTTCGGTAAAATCATCTCTTGTTATAACCTCTATATTTCCCCTTGACAACTGAAGAAGAGCGGTGAGCTCTGGTGGTGGAGCGGCTATGAAGTTGGGACAGCTTGTATCCTGAAGTCCTTGACCTGTTGCACAGTTTAATCCCCACAGGCGTGATCTTCCGCCGAACCCGCATATATTACCTGTGGGTTGTGTAGTAGCGAAGAGAATAACATCGTAAATTGTAACGGCTGGATCTGATATAAGTCTTTCTTTGTAATAATCTGCATCTCGGGGAAGTAATTCTCTATACCAGCTGAAGATTTCATTTCCTCCTGAAAGCTCTGTGCATGCATTATTGGAGCTGTGGACGGTGTTTATATTGCAGTTTCCGGAGAAAAGACAACCGTCTATACGAACTCCGTATAACTTTTCTGTATCGTTTACATTCTGTCCTTGTGAATCATCTTTGTAAAACCATCTGCCTGTTCCGAAAAACAAATAGTTCATTCCGAAACATTTCATATACTCAACTTTTGAAGTTATAGGTTCTATACTACTGTTGAATACCTTTATCACGTCCCATGTTGGGTTTGTAGGATCCGCACCTGTTATTTTTAATCCCAACACATTACCGTGCCAGGTCCCTCCTGTGAGAGCGTTTACACCGAAGAAAACAAAATCTGTATTCCCGTCTTCATTGTAATCTATACCTTCTGTGAAAAGTCTTCCACCAAAAGCGTTATTAAAAGAAGACAGATCGCTGTCTTCTAAAATGGTATACCTTGAAGGCAAGGTAACGTTAAGAGAGCTGTCGGTTATAACGTATCTTTTTGCTATGTTCCAATCGGTATCCATTTCAAGTATGAATATCTTTAAAGGTTGAGAGGCATCACCGCACGGAGATGTGGGTCCAGATAGGAACATAATGAAGTCTTTACCTCCTACCTTTATATGAGCTGGTCCCGAATAGCTCAGTCCAAGATCCGGATCCGAAAATTCCCAAAGGAACTTTGGATTAAGAGGATCCGATATATCAAGGGCAAAGTAGGAAGACAATCCAACGCAGTTTGCTGGATCCGTGAGATCACAAGTATCCGCAGGAGGATTGACACAACAAGATGAGGAAGGGTGGGTAGCACAGTTTGAACCAAGGCAACCGCACCCTCCGCCGAGACGCATACCACCTATTAGTATGGCTGTTTCCGGAATTCCATCTCCGTTTTTATCTTTACGAACTATATACGGTTGCAGGTCAACCAAGTAAAGGTGATTGTAATCAGGAGATGCTAAGTATTTCAAGTAAGGCAGAGCATTCTTAGGAATAAAAGCCCACTCCTCGTCACCTATTGAATTGCGGGTGCAATTTCCTGTCTTCTCATCGCAAATCTTTACTATATCTGATGTGGAAAGTCCATCGGATCTCAACGCTCCAATTCTAAACGCATGAAGCATTCCGTCATTTGCTCCTACAAACACCATTCCGAATTTACCGTAATCCACAATTGCGGGTGTGGAGTAAACTATATCTCCGAGTTTCCAAACATTTCCCGCATCATCTACTCTTCTATCCCTGCAGTTTTCTATGTGTTGTCCCCTTACAAATTGGATTAAATTCTCATAAGGATCTCCGGCAGAGGTTAGACATGGGGGAAAATTAGCGGTGTTGCCAAGATACTGATCAAAGTAAGTCTTATTTGCTGTGGTAAACTCTAACATCAAATCGTTACCTGCTGTGTCCTGTCCAATTGCGAAGATTTTTCTGTTAGCAGGATCTTTATTTTTCAAGATTTCACCAGCTTCCCAAACGGGAGTCACTTCATCTAAGGAGCTGTAAGTTATATCTGGACTTGTTGCTGTTGTGGGATCGTCTGCTTTTACTATAAGGTTACCCGAAGTATCAACTTGGAAGTCAAGGATAAAGTCCTCTTCTGTATTCAATACTTTGTCTTTATTTGTATCTTCTCTGATGTTCTGCTCTGTTGTGGAGTAGTAGAACCAATAATTGTAAAGGTATCCTGTCCAATCTACCTTACGGTTATCTGCAAAGGGTTTTTGAGGGTAGAAAACAGCCTGAAGAACAGAATTACCCTTAACCCCCCTTCTGGAGAGTATTGAAACCGAGCTTGCGGAAGATGTTTTCTTAAGAATATCCCTAATAAAAGCTAAAAGGCTTTCTTTTATCTGAATTGCATTACTGGCATTGAGAAATGTATCGGGAATTCCGTCACCGTCTTTATCCCAATCGGAAGAAGAAGGAGGTAACGGTGTGCAAGCACTTCCTCTATCGTTGCTGTTTGCCACTCCATCTGTGTATATTGTGCAGTCGTCCACCCAACAACCTG
The DNA here is from genome assembly GCA_026981975.1 of Aquificaceae bacterium. GTDB lineage: Bacteria > Aquificota > Aquificia > Aquificales > Aquificaceae > Hydrogenivirga. Next base: position 14,663 of record JALSHV010000025.1, read on the forward strand.
AGCCTGTAGGATAACCACTAGTTCCACCGGGCCATGTGCCTACAGCGGTATCAAAGGAGCCATACATTGCAACGTGCTGAAGAGACAACGCTCCTGTTCCTCCTAAGAAAAGCCCCAGAGCGTAAACTCCGGATATATTTACGTTGTAAGTATTTCCTAAAACCGTCATAGTTCTTAGGGTATCTGTATGCATTCTGTAGGAAGGAACTACAGGATCTGCGGATTCAAACTCAAAACCTGTATTTATATCACAAGTCACACTTATACTATTAGCTGGACCGCCTATATTCCATTGCCCATCGGAAGCTAATATGACGAAATTCTTTGCACAGGGAACAGGCTGACATGTGGTTGGATTTGAAGGATCTTCGCATACGTATTGAGGATCTCTCCATGTTCCCGGATTTATTACAAATCCGTTGTTGTAATTGTGAAGATCTTGCTGGGCAAAGTAGTCGTAAGCTTCCCATAAAGCTATGGCGGTAGGAGTTCCTCCACCGGGAGAGACTTTATTTATAGCTCGCTTTACATGTGTATAGGGAACATCGTGCAAAGAGGAATTGTTGTCGGTTGTATCTTCATTGGAAGGGTAAGGATAGTCCCCTACATAGACTTTTTCCTGTCTGGGAGAGCTGCCAGAGTAGAACATCGCTCCTATGCGGGGACGCGCAACTTCCTCTGCCAATTCTTGCAGTATTCCTTTCACTCTGCTTTTGGGAACAAGTATATGAGTTACCATCCAGTTAGAGGAAGATCTATCCCATATAGGATCAAAAGATCCCAAATATCCCCAAGCTTCCAAGATACAAGTGTTTCCTGTGCACACTATATCGGGATCGCAGTCTGTGTGAAAGAACTCATCAGAGTAATCACACTGTTCGGGTCTTCCACCCGTGGTAGCCCATCTTAGCAAATCCATTCTGGACATTAGGTGAAAGTTCAAGCACCAACCCCAAAAGGCATCGTTGTTAGGATTTGAATCGTTGAGATTGTTGTGTATGTCTCTGAGTCTGGCGGGACACGAGGTAGGAGTTGCGGTAGTTTCTTCCCAGTAGTTTTGAGAGTTGTTGTAGGTGTAAACTTTATCCGGGATAAAGTATCCTTCTTCGTTTCCCGCAGGAGTCCAACCGCAACCTGTAGGATCATCGCACCAACCTCTCCTTTGGGCATTAGGGTTGTATGCACTCCAGTTCATACTTCCGCTTACGTCTATGACAAAAAGAATATTAGGCGAAGCTGTTGTAGTAAGAAAAGGAGGTATATTACAGGCAGTTTGAGCTTTCAAAGGATAGCTAAAAAGGAGAATAAAAGAAATCAGAAATAATTTATAAACCTTCTTCAACGATTTCGGCATCGTTAACCTCCTCATGCTTAGAGGAAAAAACTTCCAAAAGGTAAACTATTTCGTATTCACAAGGATTACCCGTAGATACAAATCGCACAGGATTTCCCTCCCTCAACATGGGCATGCTATCTTTTAAATAGAAGGTATGGACTCCGGAACACTCTTCTCCTGTAAGGAGAATTGAAACTCTATCTGATCTTACTTCTTTAACTATTCCTTTTCCTTCATAGATTTCCGCTTTGACTGGCAGTGAAGTCAACAATACTGCCAAAATGCCTGCCACCCACTCTTTTGCAAACTTCATTTTTGATCCTCCTTAGATAAGGAATGTGAAAAGGTTATGAAAGAATCGTGAATTAGAAGGTGACCAGAACAGTGAAATTTTTTCTTATGCGGATCTTCAAATCTACTCCCAGCTTGTCCGCTATGAATTTCACTATACGAAGCCCCACTCCTGTGCCGGATATATCCCTACCTATGTCGTTTTTCACAATGAGAAGCTTTTTACTTCTTGCACAACACAGTTTAATAAACACACGTTTATCGGAATGTTTGAAAGCGTTTTCTAATAAAAGACTGATCAAAAGTTCTGTGTAAAAAGGATTGGAGTTTAGACTAAAGTCCGTATTAGGGGTTCTCAGAAATACTTCTCGCTGAAAAATACTCTTATAAGAAAGAGCGGTATCTGATATTAATTTAAGTAAATCTATTTTTTCTTTTTTTATATGCTGTCCATGTCTTAACATTTCAAGTATTTTGAACGTTTTTTGATAATTTCTTTCAAGATCTGAAAGACTTCTTTTCATTCTTAAAACCGGTGAAGATTCTTCTAACATTTCTAAATTTATCTTCTGGGAAGCTAAAAAATTCCCTATTTTGTGAGTTAGTGACTGAAGCATTACATTTAACAAGTCTCCTGTTTCTTTCTCCGTTTTAAGATTTCTTATAAGAGTCAGATAGAAGAGAAGAAGTATAATAACAGTTAATCCTCCTTCCCATAAGAAAAGGGATAGTCCATAACTTAATAAAAGGTTTCTAATATACTCTTCTTTTACAAAGACGTAGTGTTTTCCCGTGTAGAGGATAAGACGATATTTCTCAAGAGGTAAAGGGCTTTCTTCAATCTTAATAAATTCAGGAATTCTTTCTGTGCGATTGTAAAGAATCAGTTTTGAATAGAGTTTTGCTTTTTCCTGAAGTTGTTGATCAAGAACTTCCCTTATATAAGCAATACTTACAAAGTTCAGAAAAGTGAAACCGCTTACTATTACAGTAAGCAAAAGGGAAAGAATTCTGTATTCAAACTTCATTCTATTTTATATCCGAAACCCTTATAGGTCTTTATCGCATCAGGAGGCAGAACCTTCCTAAGTTCCTTTATGTAGGCTCTTACCACATCAGATCCTACGGGTTTATTTCCCCATATACAGTTTAAAATAGTCTCCGTAGAAACTACTCTACCTTTGTTTTTTATTAACAACAACAACAGCTCCCACGCTGTTTTTGAAATTTTGAGTTCCTTCCCAGCCTTACGAATAGTTCTACCTTCTATATCTATTTCTGTATCCCCGAGTGCTACAACACTTTTGGGTTGAGTTCTGCGTATAAGAGCTTTAAGTCTGAGAAGTAATTCCTTAGGTTCAAAGGGTTTTGTAAGATAGTCATCTGCTCCCAAGTTGAAGCAAAATTCTTTGTCTTTTAAAGTCCCTTTAGCTGTAAGAATAAGAACAGGTGTTTTTATTCCTTTTTTTCTCATCTCTGAAAGTATTTCCTCTCCCTCTGTGTATTTGAGAATAAGATCCAATACTACAACATCGTAACCTTCCGCTATATCCACGTTACATATCTCCCTATCGTCCTGAATCCAATTTACAGAGCAATTTTGGGATTCTAAATACTCTTTCAGGCTTTCTCCCAGCAAGGGATCATCTTCTATCAAAAGAACTCTCATCGTCTCTTTATCGTCTGCTGTATCCATTCTTTTAGTTAAAATATTACTTAAGTGAAGGAGATAGAAAAGCTCAGGAAACGTATAGACAGTATAGATAGGGAAATTCTCAAACTGTTAAATGAACGTGCAAAAATTGCACGCCGGATAGGAAATATAAAAAAAGAAAACAACTTAGAAATCCACGTTCCTGAAAGGGAGCGTGCTATTTTTGAAAAAATACTAAATCTCAACAAAAAGGAGTTCGGTGAGGAATTTCCTTCAGAAGCTCTTGTTCATATATACAGAGAAATAATCTCCGCCTGTCTTTCCCTTGAAAAACCTTTAAGAATAGCTTATTTAGGTCCTAAGGCTACCTTTACCCATCAAGCGGCGTTGGAGTATTTTGGCTTTTCAGCTCAGTATTTACCTTGTTCTACCATAAGAGATGTGTTTGCAGAAGTGGAAACAGGACAGGCAGATTACGGAGTAGTTCCTGTGGAAAACACTATAGAAGGTGTTGTCAATTATACCCTTGATATGTTTCTGGAGAGTGATCTTAAAATTTCGGGGGAAATTGTTATACCGATAAGTTTGCATTTGCTTTCTACTTGTGATCGTATTTCCTGTGTTGAGAAGGTTTTTTCTCACAGGGTAGCGCTCGGACAATGTAAAAAGTGGCTTGAGAAAAATCTTCCCCACGCACGTCTTGTAGAGACAGAAAGCACAGCTAAGGCGTGTGAGATAGCTCTTGAAGAAGAAAAAACAGCCGCTGTCGCCAGCGAAGCGGCAAGCTACACCTATCACCTAAATGTGCTTGCAAGGAACATTCAGGAAAGTGGGGATAACTTTACCCGCTTTTTAATAATTTCAAAAAGAAAAATGAAACCCACCGGTAAAGATAAAACAAGTCTTATATTTGCAGTAAAAGATGAACCCGGTGCTCTCTACAAAGCTCTGGAGGCTTTTTATAAGGAAAGAGTAAATTTGACTAAGATAGAGTCAAGACCCTCAAGGCGTCGTGCGTGGGATTACGTCTTTTTTGTGGATTTAGAAGGACATCAGGAGGAGGAAAGGGTAAAAAGAACCCTTGAAGAGCTTAAGTCCAGAACCCAGATGGTAAAAATTCTTGGATCTTATCCTAAGGCACTTCTAAGGGAATAGTCCAAGTCCCAGTAACTTTTTCAAATCTGCAACTATAACGTTGTAGTTGAATACAGATTCAAGATACAGTATTTTTGAATTCTCATAGTTTTTTCTGGCATCAAGTAACTCTACTTGATTACCCACCCCGCTGATATATCTTTCCGTGGCGAATCTAAGGGATTCTTCCGCAGCTATCAAGCTCTCCTTACGGGCTTTTATCTCTTCCTTTACACTCTTTAAACGCAGAAGAAGGGATTTTAACTCGTTAGATAGCTTCACTTTTACAAAATCCAATTCTCTTTCAGCTTTTTTCTTCTCAATTTTTTCCTGCATTACTTTTGCAATACGCGCCCCTCCTTCGTAAACAGGTATATCTACCTTAAGCCCCAAATTGTAACCATGTCTAAAGTCTTCTTTAAGTCTTCCCTGTTTAAAGTCCATTATGTTTTCCCAGTTGTAGTTGAGAAAAAAGGAAACTTGTGGAAAAAACTCCGATTTCTGAACTTCCGCAGAAAGTTGTTTAACTCTTATGGTTTTTCGGAGTATCTGAAGAGTAAGATTGTTTTTTTCAAGAACCCTTAAAGGATTCTCCAGTTGTATATACGCTAATCCAAACTCTCCCTCTGGGTGTATGTTTTTCTTCAAGCCGAGAAAACTCTTTAAGCTGTTAAGGGAAACTTTCAGTTCTGCTTCCGCTTTTATGAGATCCGCTTCCGCTTGTCTTAACTGAGCTTTGGCTCTCAGGAATTCGTATTTAGGTATTATCCCTTTTTTGTATTTTTCTTCCACAAAGTTGAAGTATTTTTTCCAATAAGAGAGTGATTCTCTTTTTTCCTTGAAAATTTCCCTTCTTAGAAGAACAGCCCAGAAGAGCTTTTCCACTTCTGCAAGTAGGGAAACTTTTACTTCTTCAAGGAAAAGCTTCTGAAGTTCTTTGTTTGCTTGTGCTAATTTAAGAGCTGTCCATACAGCTCTGTTGAAAATAGGTTGGTTGAGCGATAGGGAAGCTGAGTATTTATCTGGTGGCACAAAAGCAGATATATAATTTTTATCCCACCTTATATAGGTGGCGGAAAAGTTCAAAGTGGGGAGGATTTTTGCCCTTATCTCCTTTACTTTCTCTTCTAATTTTTTTAAATCTAAATTACCTTTAATTGCCTCAATATGGTTCTTCAAAGCTAGAAGCTTTGCTTCTTTAAGGGAAAGAGAAAAAGCTACTGAAGCTGTAAGAAGTGTAAAGATTAAAAGGAATTTCATTGCTCAACAGCTTTAGCTCCTTCATACAAAAAAAGAAACCCCTCTACAATCACTTTGTCTCCTTCCTTAAGAGGTGCTTTTACGTATAGTCTACCCTCTTCATGATACAGAACTTCTACAGGGACTTTTACAACTCTTGAGTTTTTAACAACCCATACAAAACTCTGACGTTGGCTTAATAAAACAGCTTCTTCCGGTAGAGAAATGGCTTTTATCTCTCTAACAGGAAAGGAAACCTCTCCGTAAACACCCGCTTTTAAAAAAGGACTTTTCTTACTTATCAAAGCTTTAACTGTAAAAAGTCTATTTTTATCCGCATAAGGAGAAATATAACTTATTCTACTTGTCAGTTCTTGATTACCGATTTTTATTTTCACTGGTGTTCCGAGTTTCAAAGAAAGAGCTATCTCCTGAGGCACTTTGAAGACAAATCTCAGAGGAGATGTTTTAAGAACTTTTAAGATTTCTCTTTGGGGGGTAACGTAGTCTCCTACGTTTACCATTCTTTCAGCTATAATACCTTCAACAGGACTTTTAATTTTTGTTTTTTCAAGATCTAATTTTCTGTTTTCCAACTTAACTTTGAGACTCTCTATCCGAGCTTTCAGAACTTCAGCGTGTGTTTGGATCTCTTCAAATTCTTCTTTACTTATCAGCTCTTTCTTGTAAAACTCCTTACGCCGTTCTAAAATAGCTTTTTGATTTTCATATTCCCTTTGAGCTTGTTTAAGTTCCCATAGTATCTCCTCGTAGGCTTTTCTGTAAGAAGAATCTTCTATTTCTGCAAGAAGATCTCCTTTTTTTACTGTGTCTCCTTCTTTAACTAATATGCGAATAATTCTACCACTTACTTCAGGTCTTATACTTAATTCATAAACAGCTTCAAGGAAACCCCCTGTTCTGTAGTTCAAAGTGACTGTTTGATAACTAACCCGCTGGGTTTTTACTTTAAAAACTTTCTCTTGAACCTGTTTTTGAGCTGATTTTTCTTTACAGGAAATTAATATCAGAAAAAGAGCAAGGAGTATAGCTACTGACTGACTGGTCATAGAGCATATTATAATGCTCCTATGTATAGATTTTTTATAAAGCGTCCTGTAACAACCCTGATGCTTACTGTGGCTTTTGTAATGTTGGGTTACTACGCTTATAGAAACATAGCTGTTGACAGATTTCCCGATGTGGATTTTCCTATGGTAACCATCACAACCACTTACGAAGGTGCTGATTCCGAAACAGTAGATGCTGTAATAACAAGAGTTATAGAAGAAGATTTGGCTCGTATAAGCGGGATAGACGCTATAGTTTCCAAAAGTTACGCAGGACTTTCCAGTATTACGGTAATATTTAACCTTGATAAAGATATTGATACAGCGGCTCAAGAAGTAAGAGATGTAGCTCAAAGGGTTTTTAAAAGATTACCTGTAGGAACTGATCCGCCCTCTGTTAGAAAGATAAACACTTCCTTAGCTCCCATAATGGCAGTGTTAGTTCACGGAGATGCTGATTACGATACTGTTTCCTTTTTTGCCGACAAGGTTGTTAAAAGGGAATTTGAAAGACTAAAAGGTGTTGGGGAAATACATCTCGGAGGGTTCAGAGATAAAGTTATGTGGATAAGATTAGATCCGGATAAGATGCACGCTCGCGGTGTGACTGTTGTGGAAGTTTTGGAAGCTTTGAGAAAGAACCATATAAGAAAACCCGCAGGAACAGTTTACAGTAAAAATAGAGAGTATATACTTCGTATAAGAGGTAATCTGACCTCCTCACAGGAAATAAATGATCTTATACTGCGAGATAATTTAAGACTAAGGGATATAGGTTACGCAGAGTTTTCCTACGATGAACAGAGAAATGCTGTTCGGTTTAACCTAAGGTCTGCGGTTGCTCTTATAGTCTATAAGGAAAGTAAAGCCAATACAGTAGAAACAGCGAATAGAATTTGGGAAAAGATAGAAGCACTTAGAAAAATAGCTCCTGCGGGTATAAACATAGACGTAAACTATGACGCTTCTGTTTTCATTCGTAAAAGTGTTAACGATGCGGTATTTGAAATAATAGCGGGTAGTTTGCTCACCGCTTTTGTAGTCTTCCTTTTTCTGGGCAACTTAAAACTCACCTTCATACCTGTATCTGCAATTCCCGTATCAATCTTAGGAACAGTTTTTGTGCTCTATATAACGGGAAATTCATTGAACACTATGAGCTTACTGGCTCTTGCTGTTGCGGTAGGTATAGTGATAGACGATGCAATTGTTGTTCTTGAAAGTATATACAGAAGAAATGAAGAAGGGTTTAAAACCACAGAGGCAGCGGAAAAGGGAACAAAAGTTGTCATATTTGCTCTCCTTGCTTCTACTGCTTCCCTTATAGTTATCTTTATCCCTGTTCTCTTTCTGAAAGGTCCTGTGGGAAAGTTCTTCGGAGTCTTTACCTTGACGCTGATAACAGCTATAGCTATATCCTTTTTAGTTTCTGTATCCCTTACTCCTATGCTTTCCGCACGATTGGTAAGTGTAGGAGAAAAAAACTTGTTTATGAAAGCATACGAAGTTTTTGAGAGGTATTTTGATAAGCTCCTGCGCTGGAGTCTTGACAGGAAAATAGTGATCTTGTTAGTTTCCTTAGGAACACTCATAGGTGGATTTTACTTAGCTTCCCTTACAAAGAAGGAGTTTTTTCCTCTTGTAGATGAAGGTAGATTTGTTATACGTTTTGAAACACCCTTAGGTTCTTCCTTTGAATTTACCAACAGGAAAGCTAAGGAGCTGGAAAAAATCCTAATGGCTAATCCTTATGTTTTGAGATACGGCATGGCTGTGGGGGAGGGACTTATAAGTCCTACTGTAAACGGTGGTATGTTTTTTGTAACCCTTATAGATAAAAAGAACAGACCTCACCAGCGGGTGGTTATGAACATGATAAGAGAAGAAGTAAAAAACCTTAAAGATTTAAGGGTATCTGTTGATGTTCCTTCCGTTGTGGGTGCTCACAGTGCAAGACAAACTGATATTCAATACGTTATAAGAGGAGATTCTCTTGAAGAGCTTTCCCGCATAGCTTTTGGACTCAGAAATTTTTTGGAAAGGAGCGGTGGGTATTCAGATATAGATACAGATGTAAGGATAAATCAGCCTCAGGTAGAAATAACAGTAAACAGAAGAAAACTCGGTGATCTGGGTATAAGTGTTGAAGACGTAGCTCTTACTGTAAACGCTCTTTTCGGTAAACTGCGGGTTGGAGTCTATGAGTTAGGATCCGAGAGCTACAACATATACGTAAAAGCTAAGGAGGATTTTTTGAAAACCTATGAAAACTTGAAAAGAATTTACGTGAGATCAAAGACAACAGGAGATCTTGTTCCCCTTTCTTACCTTGTGGACTATAAACTCTCCTCTGGGTATCCAGTTATAAATCGTTACAATCGCCAGTATTCTTTAACTCTTTCTGCAAATCTTAAAGATAAAAGCATGGGTGAAGCTGTGGAAGAAATAGAATCCTTCTTGGAAGGAACTCTTCCGCCGGGATATACCTATGAAGCAGCAGGTCAAACAAAGGAATTCCGCAGAGCTTTTGAAGGATTGACAACGGCGCTCTTAATAGCTGTAGCAGGAGTCTATATGGTTCTTGCATCGCTTTTTGAAAGCTTTGTGCATCCTTTTACCGTATTGCTTACACTTCCTTTGATGATTTCCGGTGTTTTTGGTCTTCTTTATCTGACAAATACAAGCTTGAGTGTCCCTTCTTACTTCGGTGTTATTCTCTTGGTGGGAATAGTAGCAAGGGATTCTGTTCTTTTCATAGAACGTATAGTTCAACTCCGTAAGGAAGGGGAGAATGTCAGGGAGGCAATAATGAAAGCTCGTAGGGAAAGGCTAAGACCTATACTGATGACTACTGTAACGATAATCTTCGCCCTTTTACCTGCCGCTTTAGGTTTAACAGAAGGCTCAGAGCTCAGAAAACCTCTTGCTTTAGCGGTGATAGGAGGACTGTTAACAGCTCTGCCACTTAGTCTCTTTGTTATTCCGGCTCTTTACGAGTTCTTTGAAAAATTCAGGGTTTTGAAAAAAGCCAATCCTTAAAGCATTTAAAAAGTTTATATTATATATACCTTTCAAATCTTGAGAGGGGTAAAGAATGAGGTTAGAAGAATTTGATTCCTGTGGTGTCGGTTTTGTTTGCAATATAAAAGGGAAAGCCAGTAATCAAATTGTAAGGTGGGGAATAGATGCGGTGAAAAATCTTACCCACAGAGGTGCGATAGGTGGAGATGGTAAAACAGGAGATGGAGCAGGTATTCTTATACAGATTCCTAGAAGGTTCTTTCAAAGAATATTAGATAGTTTAAATTACAGGGTTTCTCATATAGACAATTTAGCGGTAGGAGTTTTCTTCTTCTATGAAGATCTTGAAAGAGAAGTTGAGGAAGAGTTCTCCCAACAGGGTATCAAAGTAATAGGTTGGAGAGATGTTCCTGTTGATCCCGAAGCGGTGGGAGCTTCGGCTTTAAAAGTAATGCCTGTAATAAAGCATCTTTTTCTGGACATGGAAAGTATTCCTGTTGCTGAGAGAGAGATAAGACTTTTCTTTGTCAGAAGAACTATAGAGAAGAAGCTTGGAGATGACAAAGTTTACATTCCTTCCCTTTCTGCTGAGAACATAGTCTTCAAGGGAATGCTGGTTGCTCCTCAACTTGACAAATTCTATCCGGATCTGAGGGAAGAAGATATAGAATCCGCTTACTGTATGTTTCATCAAAGATACTCCACCAATACGCTACCTAACTGGAGACTCGCACAACCAATGCGCAGATCCGCTCACAATGGAGAGATAAACACCATTCAGGGAAACAGAAATTGGATGCTTTCCCTTCAGAATGAGCTTGAGCATGAAATCTTTAAGGGGAAAGAAGATCTGCTAAAACCTCTTGTGTCTTGTGAAGAAAGTGATTCAGCTTCTTTTGATCGTATCTTTGAACTTCTGTGCTTAGTGGGTTTTTCTCCCGAACATGCTGTAAACATGCTAATTCCTCCCGCGTGGGAACATATCCCGGAATTACCGCAAGAGGTAAGGGACTTTTTTGAATATCAATCCTTGCTTATGAAACCTTGGGACGGCCCGGCAGCGATAACCTTTGTTTACGGTAACAAAATAGGTGCTCACCTGGACAGAAATGGACTCAGACCCGCACGCTATATTCTTACAGGAGAAGATACACTCATATTGGGATCGGAAGTAGGTGTGGTAAATCTGGAAGGTATAAAAGTGGAGGAAAAAGGACGCTTGGGACCCGGAGATACCCTTGTGGTAGATATGAAAAGCGGAGAGGTTAAGAAAACGGAAGAAATTCTTAAAGAGATAGCAAGTAGGAAACCCTACGGCGAGTGGCTTAAAGAAAACATGGTGCGTCTTTCTCAGTTAACCGCTAAAGAGAAGCTAAAACCCCCTGCGGAAGATCCTGAAAAGATCCGTAAACAAATAGCCTTTGGTTGGACTCAGGAGGAGATAAAGAACGTTATCTGGCACATGGCACAAACCGGTAAAGAACCCACATTTTCTATGGGAGATGACACCCCACTGCCTCCTCTTTCGGAAAAGCCGAAGCTCTTATTTAGATATTTCAAGCAAAGATTCGCTCAGGTGACTAATCCACCTATAGATCCCATCAGGGAACGCATAGTTATGTCTTTAAAGATGAATCTGGGATACAAAAGAAACTTCCTAAAAGAAACACCAAAGCACGCAAAGCGTCTTCAAATAGAGTCTCCTATACTATTGGATTATCAAATTAAAGCAATAGAAGAACAGGACAAATTCAAAGTTGTGCGTATTCCCATCTGTTATCCAAAGGACAGGAGCTACAACGTAGTAGAACTTCAAGATATGGCAGGGGAAAGGAGAATTTCCGAGCTTATAACAGACGCTCTTTATGAAGAAAAACCGATGAACGATTTACTAATGGGAGTAGAAACACTGCAAAGAAGAGTAGAAGAAGCGGTAAGAGAAGGGGCGGAGATAATAATACTATCAGATAGATACATTAACAAATACAGAGTCGCAATTCCCAGTCTTTTAGCTTTATCTGCTTGTGTTAAACATCTCGGTGCGAAAGGGTTATCTACTAAGGTTTCTTTCATAGTGGAAACTGGAGAGGCGAGAGACACTCATCAGATTGCGTGTTTAATAGGATACGGTGCAAGTGCCGTTTATCCCTATTTAGCTTATGAAGTTATAAGGGATTTGTGCAACAACGGAAAGTTGAAAATGCACTATGAAGAAGCGGTTTTTAATTACAAGAAAGCTCTTGAAGAAGGATTGCTCAAGATAATGTCAAAAATGGGAATATCTACCCTTAACTCCTATCACGGTGCTCAGATATTTGATACAGTATGTTTAAATAGAGATTTTGTGGAAAAATTCTTCACAGGCACACCGGTTACACTTGAAGCAGACGGAATAGAAGAGATAGAACTGTCCACCCTTACAAGACACAGAGCTGCTTATGAAGAAGAACAACCTCAGCTTGATTACGGTGGAGACATGAAGTTCAGAAAAGGGGGAGAGTTCCACGCTTGGTCTCCCCACGTAGTCAGAGCACTTCACAGATTTCTTGATACAAAAGATTATTCAGACTATAAAGAATTTTCAAAACTTGCAAACTCTCAACACCCTACCTTTATAAGGCATCTCCTTTCTTACAAAAAAAGTGATAAACCCATACCCATTGACGAAGTAGAATCCGAAGAAAGTATTTTAAAGAGATTCGTAACAGGTGGTATGTCTCTGGGAGCTTTGTCCCCGGAAGCTCATGAGGTAATAGCGGAGGCTTGTAACAGATTGGGAATGAAATCCAATTCCGGAGAAGGAGGAGAAGATCCTAAAAGATACTGGACAATTAAGAACTCCGCAATAAAACAGGTTGCAAGTGGAAGATTCGGTGTAACACCTACTTACCTTGCCAGCGCAAAGGATATAGAAATAAAAATAGCTCAAGGAGCAAAACCCGGTGAAGGAGGGCAACTTCCCGGTCATAAAGTTAACGAATACATTGCAAAACTCAGACATTCACAGCCAGGAGTAACTCTCATATCTCCACCACCTCATCATGATATATACTCCATAGAAGACTTAGCCCAGCTGATTCACGACTTAAAACAAGCTAATCCACAAGCTAAGGTGTGTGTCAAGTTAGTTGCAGAATACGGTGTAGGAACTATTGCAGCAGGAGTGGCAAAAGCTTATGCCGACGTAGTGCAAATAAGTGGAGCGGAAGGGGGAACAGGAGCTTCCCCTTACTCCTCTATAAAGAACGCGGGTAATTACTGGGAGATAGGGCTAATAGAAACTCAAAGACTTCTAATGGAGAATAATCTAAGGGATAAAGTAAGACTCAGAGTAGACGGAGCAATGAGAACCGGAAAAGACGTGATAATAGGCGCTCTGTTGGGAGCGGAGGAATTCGGTTTCGGAACAGCTGCCATGATAGCGGAAGGTTGTGTTATGGCAAGAATGTGTCATCTTAACACGTGTCCAACGGGAGTAGCAACGCAAGATCCAAAATACAGAGCGAAATTCAAAGGGAAAGTAGAAAATGTTATGGCTTACTTCAGAGCGGTTGCCAGAGAAGTCCGGGAAATTTTAGCCGAAATGGGTTTTAGAAGTCTTGATGAAATTATAGGAAGAACAGATCTTATAGAAACCGTTGTGTATGAAGAATACCCCGGCTCTAAAAGAATAAAAGTATCTGATCTAATAGATAGTTATCCAAGTGGAAAACCAAGGAAATGTGAAGTAGAGAGAAATGACAATCCAGCACCCAACTACAACGATGTTATTCTCAAGGAAGTGTTACCCTACATAGAAAGAGGAGAACCCTTTGAAGGAGAATACGAGATAAGAAACATACACAGAACCATACCCACTAAGTTGAGTTATTACATATCACTAAAATACAAAGATGAAGGACTTCCTGAAGATACTATTAAGCTTACTTTCCGGGGAACTGCAGGGCAAAGCTTTGGAGCTTTTAACCACAGAGGAGTGACTCTGAAGCTAATCGGTGATGCTAATGACTATGTAGGTAAGGGCATGTGGGGAGGTAAGATAATCCTTATTCCAAAGGGGATTGAAGAAAGTCACAAAAATGTAATAATGGGAAACACTTGTCTGTATGGAGCAATAGGAGGCAAACTCTTCGCTGCAGGAAGAGCGGGAGAGAGATTTGCCATAAGAAACAGCGGAGCTGTAGCAGTTGTTGAAGGAACAGGGCATCACTGTTGTGAATACATGACAGGAGGCATAGTAGTATCTCTCGGAGATGTAGGTTATAACGTAGGAGCGGGTATGACGGGAGGATACGCTTATATTCTTGACGAAAGCAACACCCTTGAATACAAACTGAACTACGCTTACGTATACGCCAGAAGACTGGCTGTTTCTGAAGAAATAGAAGAACTGAGAAATCTTATAGAAATGCACTACAACCACACGGAAAGCCCCAGAGCTAAGGAAATTCTGGATAACTTTGACAGATTTCTAAAACTTTTTTGGAAAGTTATTCCCTTAGAACAGTGTAAAAGAGATCCCCTTGGAGCGTCGGATCTTTGTGACGTTGAAATCCTCAAAGTGGAGGCGAAAAGATGAAAAAACTCCGCTGTAAGTTAGAAAGTTTCCTTTTTAGATTATTCTGTGGAAGTAGTGTTTGTTATTTTTCAAATTTTAAGGATTCTTAGACCTTTTTTCTAACAAATTCTTAAGGCTTTTAGAAATTTCTTTTACAAGGGGATTGAACTTATCCTTTAGGTTTAGAAGATACTCGTAAAGTTCTTCCGGCGGAATTTCCCAGTTTGTCATAAGTTTGTTTTTAAGCTTGATCATTTTCATTACGTCATCGGTGTAACTTTTCGGAATTACACCGAAGGATATCATCAGCACAAGGCAATCATCTGTGAATTTTTTTATACCGAACTTAGGAGCCAAGTGTCTACATATATCAAACAGTGAGTCGTAAGCCACTTGATAAAAGTATTTAGCCCTTTCATAATACATAGGTTTAGAAGAGAACTCTTCTTTTCCTTGGGAAAGGACAAAATCTATTCTTCTCACAGACTCTTTAACGTGTTTTGACTTTTCGTTAAGAAGATCAAAGTCAATTAAAAGGTAGTTGCCTGTTTCTCTTTTTATAAATTCAACCACCTCCCTAGCAAATTCTTTGAAAAGCCATATTTTATTTTTCAAAAACGTGTAAAGATCTAAGGGATTTGCTTGTTTTTTTAAATCGCGAAACTCAAAGTAAAAATTTATAAGATCTTCAAGTTGTTCGTAGAACTCCATACCAATGTATTCTCCTAATTTAACAAGACAGTCCCGGGATTTAGTTTTTAGTCCAAGAACAGCAGATACATGCCTACATACCCTCATACAACTTTCCACCGCTAAGTTGAAATCTATCCTTACTCTGTCTTGAACCAACTTGTTCTCCGAAAACGTTTTCTCTGAAATGCTAAGATTTTTTTTAAGATCCTTATATGCTTTTTCCAAATTTTGAAATGCTTCCAGTATAAGGCTTATTTTAAAAGCTCTTTTCTCCATGAGAATTCTTAAAAGTAAAAACTTAGAGCGAACAATAACAATGACATCTAACATGGTGTTGTCATTGGAAGCTCTTATTGTTATCTTATAAACTCAAGTGAGGTTAAGAGATGTTTGAAAAGTTTACAGAAAGAGCCAGACAGGTTATACTTCAAGCAAGGGAAGAAGCGCTTGATCTGGGACACAGCTATTTGGGAAGTGAGCATATTTTACTGGCGCTCATAAGGGAAGAAGACATACCCACGTTAGTCCTCTCCCGATTTGGACTTACAGCTGAAAAGATAAGAAAAGCCATTATGGGGCAGATTAACAGAGGTTCTCACACAGGGGAAATTCTCTTTGCTCCCGATGCCAAGAGGGTAATTGAGTTTGCGGTGGAAGAAGCACGCATTCTTCACCATCAGTTTGTAGGTCCGGAGCATCTCCTTATAGGAATAGTCAGAGAAAAAACCGGACTTGGGGGAAGAATTCTGAGAGGTTTTGGCTTAGATGAATATTCTGTAAGAAGAGAAGTATTACAAATACTTGGAGAGTTACCTCCTCAGGAAAGTGTTAAATACGCCCCAACTCCTAACTTGGATAGATTTTCAAGGGATCTTACTCAGATGGCAAGGGAGGGTAAACTGGATCCTGTAATAGGCAGAGAAAGAGAAATAGAAAGAGTTATCCAAGTTCTTGTAAGACGCAGGAAAAATAACCCTGTTCTTTTGGGTGATCCGGGTGTGGGTAAAACCGCCATAGTAGAAGGTTTAGCTCAGAGGATAGCTGATAAAGAGGTTCCAGAACCTCTTTTTAACAAAAGAGTAGTCGCCTTAGATCTTGCTGCTCTTGTCGCTGGCACCAAATACAGGGGACAGTTTGAAGAAAGACTTAAGAATATCCTCAAGGAGCTTGAAAAAGCTCCTAACGTAATACTGTTTATTGATGAGATACACACACTTGTAGGTGCTGGATCGGCGGAAGGATCCATAGACGCTTCTAATATGCTCAAGCCCGCCTTAGCAAGAGGAGAAATCCAAGTTATAGGAGCTACAACTCTTGACGAATACAGGAAATACATAGAAAAAGACGGCGCTCTTGAGAGAAGATTTCAGCCTGTTCTGGTAGATCCTCCTTCGGAAGAGGACACAATACGCATACTTTACGGTCTCAGGAGAAAGTTTGAAGAGTTTCACGGGGTTGAATATACTCCCGAATCCATAGAAAAGGCTGTTTCTCTTTCTGTCAAATACATAACCGACAGGAATCTTCCTGATAAAGCAATAGACGTTGTTGACGAAGCAGGTGCGCTGGTTAAACTCAAAGCTATGGATCTACCGCCAGAACTTAAGGAGCTTGAAGAAAAGATCAAAGAACTGGAAAGGGAAAAGGAAAAAGCGGCTAATGAGCAAGATTACGAAAAAGCAGCCCGTATAAGAGATGAAGAGCTCAGATTAAGAGCTAAGTTTGAAAATCTCAAAACGCGCTGGAAACAGGAAATGGAGAAAAACAAACCTAAGGTTACAGCGGAGGATATGGCTGAGGTTGTTTCCCGATGGACGGGAATACCTGTAAAAAGAGTCCACGAAAGTGACATAGAAAAACTGTTGCACATAGAAGAAGAACTCAAGAAAAGAGTAATAGGACAGGATACCGCTATAGAAGCGGTTGCAAAGGCTATAAGAAGATCAAGGGTAGGTCTTAAAGGCAGACACAGACCTATTGGAGTGTTTCTGTTCTTAGGAC
This sequence comes from Aquificaceae bacterium, assembly GCA_026981975.1. Classification (GTDB taxonomy): domain Bacteria; phylum Aquificota; class Aquificia; order Aquificales; family Aquificaceae; genus Hydrogenivirga. The sequence goes on from JALSHV010000025.1 coordinate 31,660, forward strand.
CTACTGGTGTTGGTAAAACCGAAACCGCAAAAGCGTTAGCGGAGTATCTTTTTGGAACGGAAGAGGCTCTTATCCGTTTTGACATGTCCGAGTATATGGAAAAGCATACAGTTTCAAGACTCATAGGCGCACCTCCGGGATACGTGGGATATGAAGAAGGAGGACAACTCACGGAAAAAGTGAGGAGAAGACCTTATTCTGTTCTACTTTTTGATGAAGTGGAAAAGGCACACCCAGATGTCTTTAACGTTTTCCTTCAGATCTTTGATGACGGAAGACTCACAGACGGACTTGGAAGAACCATAGATTTTTCCAATACCATTATAATTATGACCTCTAATTTAGGTGCGCGAATGATAGTCCAAGGAGGATCTATGGGTTTTGAAAAGAAATTCGGAATGATAGATTTTGATCAGATGAAGAAAAACGTTTTGGATCAGGTAAAAAGAACATTTAATCCGGAATTTCTTAACAGATTGGACGAAGTTATAGTTTACAGACCCCTTGACAGGAAAGATGTGGAAAAGATCTTGGCTCTTCAGGTAAAAGAAGTGAACGAAAAACTTGAGGAATGGAATATAAAAGTCAAGCTTCACAAAAGCTTTGTAGATTGGATCATAGGTAAAGAGTATAAACCTGAATTCGGTGCCAGAAGTCTCAAAAGGGCGCTTCAAAAACACGTTGAGGATCTATTGGCAGAAGAACTCATAAGAGGTTCTCTAAGAGAAGTAGATACGGTTGAGATAAAAGTTAGGAACAACAAACCCTATCTCAGACCTGTAAAGAAAAGGGAAAAACTTGAAGCAATCCTTAAAGACTGAGCCATTGATGATATAATACCTTCTCCGTGATAAGATTTTCCCAAGTAATACTCCCGTTTTTTCTACTGTTGTTTTTTTCTTTATCCTTTGGGGAAAAGATAAACAGTATAAAAGTAGAGGGAAATAAATACGTTTCTGATGAACTTATAAAGGAATTACTTATTACAAAAGAAGGTTCGGATTTTTCTTTGGAACGTATAAGAGAAGATATAAGAAGGCTTTTCAAAACAGGATTCTTCAGAAAAATAGAAGTTCATAAATTAGAAGAGGAAAAAGGAATAAGTATTCTCTTCATAGTAGAGGATTTGCCCGTCATATATAAAATAGAATTTGAAGGAAATGACGAGTTAAGTGATACGGATTTAGCAGATAAGTTAGGTATAGAAACGGAAGTGGGAAAGATAGACGTAGATGAGCTAATAACGGGATATACTTCAAGTCCAGCGCTTGAGGAGAGATTGGAAATTCAGAGAAAATTAAAACTCGGAAGAGTTCTTTCTCAAAAAGAAATAGACGCTTTAGTAAGGAGAATAAAGGAAATATACAGAGAGGAAGGTTATCCAGAAGTTGAAGTAAGTTACAAAATAGTTCCAAAGAAGGGAGCTTCAAAATTAGTTTTCCTAATAAAAGAAGGGGAAGAAAGATACGTAGTAGATATAGTGTTTAAAGGCAATAAGACCTTTACAAAGGGGAAACTCAAAGAGCTTATGGAAACAGAAGATAGAAACATATTTGTTCTAAGACTTAAACCTCCTTTTAGTGAGGAAATACTTAAAGACGATATTGAAAAAATCAAAGACTTTTACAAGAGGGAAGGTTTCCTTGAAGTTAAGGTAAATTACGAAGTAAAAAGAAGGAATGGCAGACATGATATTTTCATATACGTAGAAGAAGGAGAACGCTATAAGTTAAAGGCTCTGAAAATAAAAGGTAATACTCTATACGCCTACTCCGAACTGGTGGGTGACATTCTGGAAAAAAACAAGAAAAAAGGAGGATATTACAGACTTGATGTTATAGAACGTCTTGAAAGAAATATAAGAGACTTGTATGCGGAGATAGGATTTATAAATCTTCTGATAGAAAGGGAAGTTAAAGTAGATGCGGAAAGGAAAGAAATTACTGTTGTTCTAAAGCTCAGAGAAGGAGAACCTGTCTATGTTAGAAAGGTGAAAATAGAAGGAAACTACGAAACGCGTGATTACGTTATAAGAAGGGAGCTTAGAGTTCAAGAACACGGACTTGTAATAAAAAAAGGGTTGCGGAGATCAAAAAGCAGAATAATGAATTTAGGATACTACGAAGATGTTCAAATACAACCATTTCCAGTAGACGGAGAGAGATGGGATCTTCTTGTGAAAATAAGGGAACGCTTTACAGGTCAGTTCTCTGTAGGACTGTCTTACAACGAAATAACTAAGCTTTCCGCCTTCATATCTCTTCGTAAGGGAAATTTCTTGGGAACGGGAGACATAGTAGGACTTTCTGTAAGCTACGGATCTCAGTATAAGGACAACTCCGTCTCCTATACAGATAAATGGTTTCTCGGAATGCCTGTAGATCTTACTTGGTCCGTTTTTGATAGAAGAATAGAATACACCACTTACACAGTAGAGAGAACAGGACTTAGCACTACCTTCTCAAGAGAATTTTGGGAATACTGGCGCTGGTCCGTAGGAGCCAGCTTTCAGAGAATAAAGTATTCGGATATATCCCCTACCGCTTCCGCCTTTATCAGAAACCAAGAGGGAGTAAGAGAATCACGTAAGTTTATCTTCTCTATATCAAGGGATTCGCGGGATTACTTTTTGTTTCCCACAGAAGGCTCTTATTTTAAGCTGAGCTATGCGGTTGCTGTTCCCGTTTTGGGCGGGACTGAAAGATTTCATAAGGTAAGCTGGACGGGATCTAAATTTCTCAAAGATACTTACTTTGATACGGGACTGGTTTTTTCTTCAAAGTTAACTGTAGGTTTTGTAGAACCTTACGGTAATGAACAGGTTCCCTTGGACGAGAGATTTTTTGTAGGAGGCGACTTCACCATAAGGGGATACAGATACGGTATGGCGGGCGTGGTGGACAGAAACGGAGATCCCATAGGATCTACAAAAGAGCTGATTATGAACTTTGAGCTGAGTTACAAACTTCATAAAATACTCTATTTAGCAGCCTTTTACGATACTGGGCTTGGTGCGAACAGATGGCAGGAGTTTTATCCCAACAATTGGAGAGGTGGTTACGGTATAGGGATAAGATTCATTACACCCTTAGCTCCAATACGCCTTGACTGGGCTTGGAAAACCAAGAAGGTTAGAGGAGATAGAGCAAACTCTCGTTTTCACTTTGTAATAGGCGGGTTTTTCTGAAAATGGTATCAGTTGTTTTAACTATAGCGGGTTCGGATAACAGCGGTGGAGCTGGTATTCAGGCAGATTTAAAAACCTTTACAGCTTTAGGAGCTTACGGTGTGAGCGCGGTTACAGCTTTAACAGTCCAAAGTGCGCGGGGAGTTCTGGAAATCTATAGTGTCCCTTCAGATGCGGTTTTTAAACAGATAGAAGTTGTGGTTTCGGACTTCAGTATTAAAGCTGTTAAGATAGGTATGCTTTGGAAAGCTGAAATTGTGGATATAGTATCACGTGCTGTTGAAGAGTTTAAACTTCCTAATGTGGTTCTTGATCCAGTTTTTAGCTCCACAAGCGGAACTCCTTTGTTGGAAAAAAAGGGTATATATCTTCTTAAAGAAAAATTACTACCTATGACTCGTGTTGTTACTCCGAATTTAAAGGAAGCGGAGATACTCTGCAATAGAAGAATCACAAGCCGAAAGGATATGCTCAGATGTGCGGAGGAAATCCTAAACTACGGAGTTAATGCAGTTATAATTAAAGGTGGACACCTGAAAGGGAGGAAAACCGCGGATCTTCTTTTTGAAAGAAATAAAGGTTTCCAGTGGTTTGTTTCTGAAAAGATAAAAAGGAAAGTTCACGGAACAGGTTGTGCTTATTCTTCCGCTCTTGCTGTTTTTTTGAGTAAAGAATTCTCTTTAGCAGACGCTGCTTTCAAAGCTAAGCGATATGTGGAGGGAATTATTGAAAACAGTATATCCGCGGGAAAAGGTGAATTCCCCTATCACAGTTGGAATCTGAGAAGATGCACGGAAGACTTTTAATCTACATCGGATTGATATTGATCTTGATTATCGTTAAAGTTTTCCCTTTCCTTAACATTTTGGCTTATCTGTATATGATGCTTCCTCTTCTTATCTCCTCTGAAGAGGAAATAGGGTTTAAAAATTACAAAAGAGGAGTTCTTTACGGCTCTGTTCTCCTTCCTTTCATTGTTGTATTTTTCCCGAAAAACTTATGTTCCCTGTGGACTTTAAATCAAATAGGGGTTGCTGTAGCTGAGGAGATCTTCTTCAGAGGATACCTGATGTCCGCCTTAGGAAACTTAAAAACTTCTCTCCTTTTCTCTTTTGCTCACCTTATAAATTTTCCTACCGTTAATTCAGTGCTCACTTTTTTCCCTTCCTTGGTATTCGGCTTTGCTTATATCAAAAGTGGATCTATTGTAGCACCTATAGTGTTACACTTCAGTGCTAATATGATATATTTCTCCCTTGCAGAAGAGTTCCCTGAACTTTACCATTTCCTTCAGAGAAAGCTGACCGGGAGCTAAAGCTTCCTTAAGGGAAGCGTAACTTATAACGGATCCGAATAAAAATCCCGCTATGCGGGAGATTCTTCCTATCTCCCCCATCGCTATTAGTATTTTGGGATATTTTTCTTGATAGGCAGTCCATAGTAAGCGAGCCACATCATCGGAAGATCGTGGCATAACAGCTATTTTTGGAATAGCTCCGTATCTGTGACCTTCTCTGAGGATCTCTCTTAAAACCCAAGTAGGAGGTGTGAATTCAAAGTTATGGTAGGAAAGTATAAGCTTTCCCTTTTTTAGACGCTCTTTCACCTTTACTATCAGATTTCTTTCTCTTAACTCTAAATCTACAAAATTACACAGCGGTGAAACTTTTCTGAAAATTTCCTCTCTTGTGGGAACTTCCCTGCCTCCTTCCTGAGGTATCCTTATAGTCAGGATTGTCCCAAGCTTCTCTTCTTTTACAGAGAGAACTAAATCTTCTACATAATCGGGATCTGTTTGAGTGAAGAGATCTACTCTTAGTTCTATTAAATCAGCTCCTTCTTCTTTTGCAATTTTCAAATTTTCTCTAAACTCCTTGTCCGAGAGAGGAACAGCTATCAGCATGTTGATATTATATCTAACGATACAATCCCTTTTCCTTTATGTAGAGTTCCACTTTTTCCGGCACCATACAGTATATACTCTTGCCTTCTTTTACTCTTTTTCTGATTTCAGTAGCTGAAATATCAATTCTTCTTATAGGTAAAAACAGAACTTCCTCTCCTTCTTTTACATAAGGGAAATGTTCCCTTAGATAATTACGGACTTCTTTTATCTTGCCTTCTCTGTCAACTATTGCAAGACGGCTAAGTTCAAGCACTTTTAAAGGATCTTTCCACAAGTGTAACTTAAGAACACTATCCGCTCCTATTAAAAAGAAAGGCTTTTTCTTAATTTTCGGAAGAATGTATTTCAGAGTATCAACTGTATAGGAAATTCCTCCCCTTTTTACTTCGCAGTCTTCTATTTCAAAGTAGGGTTCCCTTTCCACTGCAAGTTTAAGCATGTTTAGTCTGTCTTGTGGAGTTGCACTGTGAGTTTCTTTAAGAGGTGCTTTGTAGGCGGGAACAAAGATCACCTTGTTTACACCAAGGGTTTCTTTTACTTCTCTGGCTATGATTACATGTCCTATATGGACAGGATCAAAGCTTCCTCCGAATAAAACCAGCATGCTTGATTATTATATTTGAAAGATGTCTTTAAAAAATAAGCTTATTCTTAGCACCTTTCTGATTTCAGGATTTCTGTTTCTAACTACGGTATTAATTTTCGTTGTTCTGTCTTTATACCACATAAACGAACATATATCAAAGATACATACGGAAGTAATAAGAACTTTTACTTACATTCAAAAAATTCTCGGAAAGAATTCAAATGAAGTATTTTTTGACTTGGGAAATTGTGGAATTTCTAAAAAGGGAAACTATATTCTTCTACGTGAAGAAGGGCTTTACATAGGAAGGGTTGCTAATTGCAGATTTTACGGAACCCACTTTACGAACGGTATAGAGTTTACCGCTGAAGTTAACGATCTTTCATGGTTTATAGCTTACGATAGAGCAGCTCTTGAGCGGTTTGCTGAAAACAAACCGGGCTTTTTTGATAACTTTATAAGGGATCGGCTTGTTCTTAAGGATCTTATTCTTGAAGGGAAGTATTTACCGAATGTGATAAAGGATATAAAAAACATAACCGGCTACAAAATAGTAGATACATACAAAAGGCTTGTTATGGATTTTCCCGTTTTGATAGAAGGTTCGGTTCCAATAGGTAGGGTTGTATTTATAAAGGATCTAACTCCTATTCTCAAAGAGCTTTTGTTTACTCCTCTTATATTCTTTGTTTATACAGTTATTCTTGTTGTAACTCTTTCTGTGGTTTTATTGCTCCTTTTCAACAAAATAATAAAGGATATCCTTTATCTTAGGAAAGTAACTACAAAGTTTAAAGAAAGTGATTTTTCAGAAATCCCGCTTATGACGGAGAAACTCAGAAGAGAAAAAACAAGGGACGAACTCTTCTATCTGAAAAGATCGGTTCTTACTATGGCTCAAGAACTGGAGGCTCTTATAACCCAACTCCAAAGTGAAAAGGACAGACTTGAAGAGCTTGCTTACAGCGATCCTTTAACGGGTTTAAGCAATCGGCGCTTTTTCTTGGAAGAAACAAAAAGAGCTATAGAATACGCCCGCAGATACGGTGAACCTGCTTCTGTGCTTATGCTTGACATAGACAATTTTAAACTCATAAACGACGAATACGGTCACGATGTAGGGGATATAGCTCTTAAGAAATTGGCGGAAGTTATTAAAAGAAACATAAGAGGATCGGATATAGCCGCCCGTTTCGGTGGAGAGGAATTTGTGGTTTTTCTACCGCGCACCGATGAAAGAGGAGCAGAACTGGTAGCGGAGAGAATAAGAAGAGATTTTAAAAAAGATCCGATAAAAGTTGATAATCGCGAAGTTCTTACAACTGTAAGCATAGGTGTGGCGGAACTCGATAGGGAAGACGATATTGAAGATCTTATAAAAAAAGCTGATACAGCTCTTTACAGAGCCAAGAAAACAGGTAAGGACAAGGTTATAAGGTTTTCAAGTATAGAGGAAAATCCTCGGCAGGGTTAGCCAAAGCTCTTAGAAGAAGATCTTCTATCATTCTCTTTTTAATAGGAGTAACTGTTTTTCTCTGCTTGAGGAAGCTGTGAAACAGAACACCTGAAGCTTCTAAACCCATACCTGAAGTAAGAAGGACTTTTTCACACCATCGGCGGGTTTTTTCTGAAAGTAGAGTATTTTTAACACTTACAGAATTATACGAAGGAATGCCTACAAATTGATAACCTATGATCTTTCCTTCTTTAAAGAAAATCTTTACAATACGGTTGTCCTTTTCTATTAGCAAAGCTTCTTCTTCATTTCCAAAAACACCTCCACTACCGGCGGTAACACTTCTTGTCTTAACAGCGTTGTAGTCCACAAGTCCAGGATTTTTGACTTTAACACCCGCCATATTAAAACCCGCTATGTATCCCGCTTGCTGTGCTGCGGGAAAAAGAGCAATCCATCGGTGATTTCCCCATACATCTATACCTGATGCTATATCTCCAGCAGCAAAAACATCGGGATCACTTGTCTGTTGATACTCGTTGACGATTATACCCCCCAATTGCCTGCCTGTTTCGGGATCTTCGTGAATCCTTATATCTGTTCCCTCAACCAGCTGAGTTCTGGGTCTTACTCCTGCGGACAGAATAACAAGATCAGCTTTTAAAAATAGCCTTTTATCCGAACCTCGCGGTTTTATTTCAACTGCTTCAACCTTTTTCTCTCCTTGAAAGGAAACAACTTGATGTTCAAGGTAGAGCTTAACTCCTGTTTCCTTTTCAAAAACTTTTCCGTATATACTGCCCATTTGGGAGTCAAGCATTCTGGGAAGAACTCTGTCAAATATTTCCACTACAGAAACATTCACACCTAAGTGATGTAAAGTTTCAGCGTCTTCTATACCTATTGGTCCTGCACCTACAACTACAGCGTTTCTTACTTTTCCTGATCTTATGAGATCTCTTATTCTCTCCGCTTCCCTTAGCGTTTTAGCGGGAGTTATTCCCTCAAGTTCAACTCCGTCAACGGGCGGTATAAAAGCGTAAGCACCTGCCGCCAATAGACATTTATCGTAGGAGATTTCTTCACCTTTTTCCGTGATTACTGTTTTTTTAGCGTTATTTACTCTATAAACCGGTGTATTTTTTCGGAAATCTACATTGTATTTTTCATAAAAAGATTCTCCTCCCTTATAAAAAAGAGCAGAGTTGTGAATATCACCTCTTATTACGTTTTCAAGGCAGTTGGGAGCGTAAGTGGGACAGTCTTCGGCACTCAATACTATTAGCTCACTTTCTTTATCAATACTTCTGAAAGCTTCTACCGCACAAGACGCAGCTGGTCCGTTGCCTACGACAACGACTCTCATATTACCTCCGAAGTATATACTCAACACAAGTTCTTACTCCAAATCCGGTAGCTCCTTGGATGTAATAGCCGTAATCTTCCTTAGACCACGCAGGACCCGCTATATCAAGGTGTATCCATTCTATCCCCTTATCTACAAATTCTTCTAAGAACATGGCAGCGGTAATAGCTCCTCCGTATCTGCCTCCTGTATTTACTACATCTGCCGGACCTTTTTTTATCTTCCTTCTAAGTCTTTCATCGTCTAAGGGAAGCTCCCACAGTCTTTCTCCTGTATCCTTAGCTATCTTTTTGAAAACTTCTCCGAAGTTCTTTGAATTGGTAAAGAGTCCTGCGGTGTATTCTCCCAAAGCTACCATACAAGCTCCGGTCAGTGTGGCAAGATCTACTATTCGGCGGGGCTTGAGTTCCGACGCGTAAGATAAAACATCAGCAAGTGTAACCCTGCCTTCCGCATCTGTATTGTCAATTTCTATGTATTTACCGTTTTTTGCTTTTATTATGTCATCTGGCCTGTAAGCACTTCCCGAAGGCATGTTTTCAGCAGCTCCTATAAGTCCGTGAACTTCTACGGAAGGCTTAAGCAAAGCTACAGCTCTCATTATACCCAAAACAGCGCAAGCACCTGCTTTATCCATTTTCATTGTTCTCATATAGTCTCCCGGTTTTATGTTTAAGCCACCGCTGTCAAAAGTTAATCCCTTTCCCACCACCGCTATTTTTTCCCGTATTTCTCCCTCTGGCTTATAAATAAGGTGGATAAATCTGGGAGGAGTAGAAGATCCCTTTCCCACACTCCAAAGAGCGTTCATTCCCATTTCTTGAATTTCCTTTTCATTGTAGATCTTACATTCAAGATCCAAGCTATCAGCCAGTTTCTTAGCCTCTTGGGCAAGAGTAAGGGGGTTTATCACATTTCCCGGCTGATTTACAAGATCTCTTGTATAGTTTTGAGTTTCCGCCAAGATCTTTCCTTTTTCTAAGGATTTTTGATCCGCGTTATACACTAATATCTCCTTTATCTCAAAGTCCTCTTTCTTAGATTTGTAACGATCAAAACTGTAACTTCCCAAAACAGCTCCTTCCGCTAAGGCTTGTGATATAAGCGATGATATTCTGGGGGATAAAAGGATAGTTTCTTCCACTTTGTCTTTTTTGAGTTTTTTAACTGCCAGTGCGGATACTCTCCTGAAAGTATCGGTGCTCAGTTTCTTTCTTTCTCCCAGTCCGAATACGTAAACCAGTTTTATCTTCTGATCCGGGAAAAAAAACTTTTCGCTTTCTCCTTCTTTACCTTTAAAGCCGCTGAGATCAAAGGCTTTTCTTATAAAAGAGGAGTATCTTCTACCCAGCTTAGATAATATTCTAAAATCTTCTTTGTAAACAAAAAGAACAACAGATTTGGGAGATATATCCCTGAGTTTACCACTGAAAGCTTTTATATCCATTCCTGTTGCCTCCTTCAAATAATAGATGATATAGTTTACCCTGAAGAAGGAGGTAAAAGTAATGGAAAAAGATCACCGACATCACGAAGATTATGAAAAACCAAAAGTTGTGGAAGAAGGTATATGGATAGCGGGAGAAGCTGTAAGGAAAGCTCCTAAGCTCAGGGGTGTGCCTACGGGAGTTGAAGGTTTGGACGAATTGTTCTTTTACTCAAGAATTGAAGAAGGAAAAGTTGTAAAAAAGCCCTTAGGAGGTATTCCGGAATACGCGGTAGTTAATCTTACGGGAGTTTCTGACACGGGAAAATCTCTTATGGCGGAACAGTATACCCTTAAACAAGCTCAAAGGGGTGAAGGTGTGGCTTTCATTACCGTTGAAAACCCTGCTCCCTTCGTTACCATGAGTCTTAGGGAAAGAGCTACAGCAATGGGAATAGAGTTCTCTTCGGTAGAGGATAAAATAGTGCTCATAGACGCTGCAAGCCATTCTTCACTCAGAGACAACATTCCCAATCTCTTAGCAACCTTGGCTTACGCTATAAGGAATTACAAAATAAAGCATACAGTTATAGACTCCGTCACCGGTCTATATGAAGCTCGGGAAATGATGGCGCGTAGTATAGTAAGACAACTGTTTAACTTTATGAAAAAGTGGTATCAAACCGCGTTGTTTGTATCTCAAAAAAGAAGCGGACATGAAGAACTCTCAGCGGAAGCGGCGGGTGGTTATGCGGTCAGTCACATAGTTGACTGCACTATGGTCCTTGCTAAAGAGCTTATAATGACAAGGAGTCAATCAAATCTATACGGTAAACCCTTAGGAGATGTCGTTAGACTGTTCAGAATAGACGGCTGTCGTCTTTGCGGACATGATACCAAAACCCATTTCTTAGAGATAACGGATACGGGATTGGTGAAAATAGGAGAAGTTCTCGTAAAATAATATAAAAAGAACACGAAATATACAAAGAGGAGGTGCGACTATGGTGGGAGAGAGGATAAGAAAAATAAGGGAAGAAAAAGGGTTGTCCGTTCCCGAATTTGCCAAAAGAGTAGGTATCCCTGAGCTTAGAATCAGAGAAATAGAAGAAGGGAAAATAGATCCCTGTGAAGCCACGCTGGTGTATATTTCAAAACTTTTCGGAGTAGATTTTCACTGGCTCAAAGAAGGGAAAGAAGAGGTCATCAGAGTGAGTTGAGAATTTCACCAAAAACTTCTTTTAGCAATTTTGAGTCTATACGGCGACTTAAATGACGGGCTGAGGGTATTTTTTCTGTTTCCACAAAGTAAAGACAGTTGGTAACACATTTCATAACACAGGAAGGTAGTAATCCTCTGTCTACCCTTTTGTAGCAGTAATCGCACTTTTCCACCTTCATCGTTTCGGGATTAAAAGATACAGCTCCGTAAGGACAAGCTATTATGCAGGCTTTACAACCTATACACAGAAGACTTTCTAAGTAAACTATACCGTCCTTTTTTCTTTTTCTCATAGCGGAAGTAGGGCATGCCATTACACAGGGAGCAGGGTCACAGTGAAAGCAGTTCATAGGAAGAAAGAAACTATCGGGTTGATCTGAGATTCCTTCTATACGAAATACTTTCATCGGACGTATGCTTGCTCTGAAAAGCTCTTTTTCCTGCAAACAAGCTACTTCACAAGAAAGACAACCTATACATCTGTCAAGATCAATAAGCATTACGGGACGTTTCATCTTGCAAGAAGGCGGTCTATGACTATAAGAATGAATATAAGAATTGCAGGGGACAGATCTAAACCGCCTACAGGCGGTAGTATCCTTCTTAAAGGAGCAAGCATAGGTTCTATTAATTTGTCAAGATACCAGTAAAACCTGCTTTCCCTTAATTGGGGAAACCAAGAAGCAAGGGCGTGAATGAAAACAAGCACTATAAGTAACTGAATGAGAAAATGAAGTATCTTGGGAAGCATTATTCAACCCATTCAAGGATAGCCATTTGCGCTCCGTCTCCTTTCCTTCTGTCAGGAAGTTTAATCACTCTGGTATAACCGCCGTTCCTTCCTTCAAAGCGGGGTGCTATATCTTCAAAAAGTTTGCGAATTACCTTCCTATCGGGTAAAAGCTCAAGGGCTTTTCTGCGGGCGGTTAAATCTCCCTTTTTCCCGAGAGTGACAAGTTTTTCTACAAATCCCCTTACAGCTTTTGCTCTCTCCAAGGTGGTTTCTACTCTCTCTTCAAGTATAAGAGATCTGGCAAGGCTTCTGTAAAGAGCAAGTCTCTGCTCCTTTGTTCTGTCAAATTTTTTCTTTTTTACCTTGTGCCTCATGATATATTACCTCTTGTTTTCTATATTTAATCCTAACTGGAGTCCGAGTTGTTTTAGAGCTTCCTTTATCTCCGCAAGAGCTTTTCTTCCTATGTTTTTCGTGCTTTTAAGTTCTTCTTCGGTCATCTGAACCAAATCTCCTATGGTGGTTATTCCCATTCTCTTTAAGGAATTTAAAGCTCTTTGGGATATGTCCAGTTCTTCTATAGAAAGGGTTAGCTTTTCGGAAAGCTCATCAACAGGCATTGGTTCTTCAAGGGTGGGAATTTCATAAGATATATGTTCCAGAAGGGAAAGATGTTTTTGGAGAATGCGAATTGCTTCCCTTACAACTTCTTCTGGAGATTTTGTTCCATCGGTGACAACTTCTATTGAAAGGCGTTCGTAATCGGTTTTTTCTCCTACCCTTATCTGTTCTACTCTGAAACTTACAAGTTTTACAGGGGAAAAATCCGCGTCTAATAGAATCCAGCCTGTTTCTCCTATGGCTTCCATTTCTTCAGCAAGCACGTATCCCTTACCTCTTTCTATTTTTATCTCCGCGTTGAATTCAACGTTTGGATTTGTAATTGTCGCTATCGTATGTTCTGGATTAGCTATTTCAACATTAGGAGGGAGGGATATGTCTTTTGCTTTTATCTCTCCTTCTCCTTTCTTTTTCAAATACAAGACTTCTACATCGGAATCTTTTAGATTGAAACGTATTCCTTTTATGTTTGCTATTATCTCTACAACGTCTTCCACAACGCCTTCAATAGCGGAAAACTCGTGGTAAACTCCGAATATCTTAACCGCTGTAACCGCTGTTCCTGATATGGAAGAGAGTAAAACTCTTCTGAGAGCATTTCCTATAGTGGTGCCGAATCCTCTCTCCAGAGGTTCTACTACGAAAACCCCTCTTGTGTTGTCTTTTTCTTCCCAGTAAATCTTATTGGGATAAACAAATTCGTTCAGCATATAACAACCTCCGCTTTAAACCTTTGAATAGAACTCAATAATATACTGCAGATTAACAGGTATTTCCAGATAATCTTGTATATTTTGCGGTAGTTTAAGAACCTTTCCTCTGAAGTTTACCTTGTCTATTTCAAGCCATTCGGGAACGCTTCTGGGATCTAAATTCTCAAGGTTTTCCTTCAGAAAGGGTATATCCCTTGAAGAGGGTTTTATTTCCACAATATCTCCTACTTCTACTTCGTATCCCGGCACATCTACTTTTCTGCCGTTGACAAGAACATGTCCGTGAACTACCAATTGACGCGCTTGTCTTCTGGTAACAGCAAACCCCAATCTGTAAACTACATTGTCCAGTCTTCTTTCCAAGAGTTGAAGTAGAATTTCTGCGGTATTTCCTTTCGCCTTGGTGGCGGTGTCAAAGTATCTTTTAAACTGTTTTTCTCTTAACCCTCCGTAAAGGTATTTGAGTTTTTGTTTTTCCATCAAACGTAGTCCGTATTCACTGAGTTTTCTCCTTCTACCTTTTAATCTGCCATGCTGTCCGGGTGGGAAATTCCTTCTTTGAAGAATCCGCGGAGCGGATCTTTTACCTGAAACAACTACTCCGAATCTTCTGTCAAGCTTTACCCAAGGACCTATGTATCTTCCCATCAGACTCTCCTCCTTGCCGGTGGTCTGCATCCGTTATGGGGTATGGGAGTTACGTCTCTTATGGCTGTCACCTTTAGTCCGGCGGAAAACACAGCTCTTAAAGCTGATTCTCTCCCCGCACCGGGCCCTTTTACTCTGATTTCTACTTCTTGAAGTCCGAATTCATTTATAGCTTTCCTTAAAGCTTTCTGAGCTGCCAACTGAGCTGCGTAAGGTGTGCTTTTTCGCGTTCCTTTAAATCCTACGGTTCCACCGCTTTCCCATACAAGTGTATTTCCCTGTGGATCTGTTATGTTCACTATGGTGTTGTTGAAAGTTGTATAGATGTGAACTATACCTTTGGTTACTGTTTTCTTCTGTTTCTTTTTCCTTGCCATGGAATACCTCCTTATTTACCTTTTTTCTTTGTTCCTCCTACGGTTTTTCTCTTTCCTTTGCGGGTTCTTGCATTTGTTCTTGTTTGTTGTCCTCTGACAGGGAGACCTCTTGAGTGTCTTTGTCCTCTGTAACAACCCATATCCATCAAACGTTTGATGTTGAGCTGAACTTCTCTTCTTAAGTCTCCTTCAACTTTGTAGTTCTCGTCAATAAACTTTCTTAAGGTGTTTAATTCTTCGGAAGTTAACTGCCCTACCTTTTTCCTACAATCTATCCCTGTTCCTTCACATATCTCCTTGGCTCTTTCTTTGCCTATTCCGTAGATGTAGGTTAAGGCTATTTCAAGCCGTTTGTTATCCGGCAGATCAATACCCGCAATTCTCGCCATGAAATTACCTCCTCTATCCTTGTTTCTGTCTGTGCTTTGGATTTTCACATATAATATAAATTCTCCCTTTACGGCGTATTATTTTACATTTTGCACATCTTCTTCTAACAGAAGCTCTTACTTTCATGGAGTAACCTCCTAAAGTCTGTAAATAATTCTTCCCCGTGTTAAATCGTAAGGGGACAACTCTACCTTAACCTTATCTCCCGGCAGTATTCTTATAAAGTTTATTCGCATTTTACCCGATATATGAGCTAAAACTTCGTGACCGCTGTCTAACTTTACCTTAAACATTCCATTCGGAAGAGCTTCTGTAACTTCCCCTTCTATTACTATTCCCTTTTCCTTTTCGTGTTCTTGCTTCTTTCTCTTTCCCATTTTTACAACTCCGTTAAAACTATAGCTCCTTCCCGTGTTACAGCAACTGTATGCTCAAAGTGAGCAGCGGGGCTTTTGTCTTTTGTTTTAACTGTCCAACCGTCACCGTCCTGCAGAGTTTCTTCCGTCCCTAAGGCGAACATGGGTTCAATGGCTATTACCATACCTTGTTTTAATTTTAGATCCTTTTTCCCTAAGTCTTTTCTGTTATTAGGAACAAAAGGCTCTTCGTGAATTCTTTTACCTATCCCGTGTCCGCCGTATTTAAGAACGGGAAACACTTTGAATTCCTCCGCGGTTGAGTGTATGCTGTTTACTATATCACTGAGCCAATTACCCGCTACCGCCTTTTCCACAGCTCTCTCCAAAGCTAATTTAGTTGCGGTCAGAAGACGGCTTTTTTCTTCTCCTATGTTACCGACCGCAACGGTTATAGCTGAATCACCGGCGTAACCATTTATTATAGCACCAAAATCTACACTTACCAAATCCCCTTCAGAAATGACTTTGTCCTTCTTGGGAAGTCCGTGAACTACTTCTTCATTAACAGATATACAAGTTGCGGCGGGATAACTTTTACTGCTAAAGGGTGGCTTGTAATTTAAGAAAGCGGGTTTAGCTCCTCTTTTTTTGGCTTCCTCTCTTACTATCATTTCTATGTCCCATGTGCTTATACCGGGTTTTATGTTCTCCGCTACTGTTTGTAAAATTTCAGCCACAACTTTACAAGCTGTTTTTATCTTGTCTATCTCTTTAAAAGAATACAACTCAATTCCCTTTTTCATTTAAAGCCCTCAGGAGATTCTCAAAAGTGCTGTCTATATCTAAGGAAGCATCTAAATCTATTAATATGTTTCTTTTCCTATAATAATCAATAAGTGGTTTTGTCTGTTGTCTGTAAACGGAAAGGCGTTTTTTTATAACATCTTCTCTGTCGTCTTCTCTTTGAATTAACTTACTACCGCAGTTATCGCAAATTTCGTCTTCCTTCGGAGGGTTGTGCTTAAGATGATATACAGCCCTACAGTGAGGGCACACTCTTCTGTATGCTAATCTTTCTACGATTATTTCATCGGGAACTTCAAAAAGAACAACAGCGGAGAGCTTTAAATTCTTCTTATCAAAAAGCTCATCAAGAGCCTTTGCTTGAACTTCCGTTCTTGGAAAACCGTCCATTATTACCCCACCCTTTGGAGGAAGGACTTCTTCTATAAGAGCAATCATAAGGTTATCGGGAACAAGTTCCCCCCTGTCCATAAATTCCTTTGCTTTCAAACCCAAGGTGGTTTTGTTTTCTACAGCACTTCTTAGAATATCTCCTGTTGATATGTGTTTTAGATTCCACTCCTTGGAAAGTCTTTCCGCTTGAGTTCCTTTCCCCGCACCCGGAGGACCTAAGAAAATAAAGTTTTTTTTCATCTTCTCTTCCTCACAAAGCCTTTGTATTTTTTAGTTAGCAGATTAGCTTCAATTTGTTTTAAGGTGTCCAACGCAACTCCTACAACTATAAGAGCGGTAGTCCCCCCGAAGTAAAAGGGAACATTGAGCCATAAGCCTATGAAAAGAGGTATTATGGCAACAACGGAGAGGAACAATGCTCCTACGAAAACTAATCTGTTAATAACCATCTCCAAGAACCTTTGAGTTTCCAAACCGGGTCTTACACCCGGCACAAAAGCTCCTCCTTTTCTTAAATTATCCGCGACTTCTACAGGATTTATCATTACAGCGGTGTAGAAGTAGGTGAAAAAGACAATAAAAATAACGTATAGGAAGTTATAAAACATAGAAGTGGGATTAAAAGCATCGTGAATTAGTTGGGCTATGGGATTTTCTATAAAAGCTAAGACACTTGAGGGAATTATAAGAAGGGATTGAGCAAATATTATAGGAATAACTCCTGCGGGATTTATCTTTATGGGAAGATAAGTAGAACCCCCTCTGAATTCCTGTCTTCCTACCACCCTGCGCGGATACTGAACGGGAATTCTTCTCTCCGCTTCTTGAATGTAAACAATTCCTATGATAACCGCTATGACCATAGCCAAAGCACCGGCTACTGCGAAGGGTGTAAGATCCGCATTTCTGAGTCTTTCTATAAGGCTTATCACAGCGTTGGGAAATCCGGCTACAATACCGGCAAATATCAGAAGAGACATACCGTTACCTATTCCCTTTTCTGTTATTCTTTCTCCCATCCATACGAGAAACATTGTTCCCGCAACAAGGGTAAGAACCGCAATTACTATAAAGAGAATACCTGTCTCAGGAACAACGGGAAATCCGCGCGGGGAAGTTTGATTCTGAAGCCAGAAAGCAATACCTATGGACTGTATGAAGGCTACAAACATTGTCAAATACTTGGTGTATTCGTTTATTTTGTATCTACCGTAATCCCCTTCTTCCTTAGCCAATCTCTGAAGTTGAGGAACAGCCGCAGTAAGGAGTTGCATCATTATGGAAGCGGATATATAGGGCATAACTCCTAAGGCGAATACTGTCATTCTGCTGAGATTTCCGCCAGAAAAAATATCGTATAGATTAAAGAGTGTTCCTTGTATGGAAGCAAAGAAGTCTTCAAGAGCTTGAACGTCTATACCCGGAATGGGAATATGACTTCCTAAGCGATATACCGCAAACATAAGAAGTGTATAAATAAATCTCTTTCTGAGATCGGCGAACAGGAATATGTTTTTTATATAGTCTATCATCTTACTCTGGAATAACCTCCCAACTGCCTCCTGCCTCTTCTATTTTCTTTATTGCACTCTTGGAGAAAGCATGAGCCTTTACATTAAGCTTCTTCTCAAGTTTCCCGTCTCCTAAGATCTTGACAAGATCTCCTTTTGAACACAGTCCTTTTTGTATTAACTCCTGCGGTGTGATTTCCGCTCCGTCTTCAAATAAACGGTTAAGAACTTTTACATTTACGGGAGTGTATTCCTTTCTTGTGGGATTGGTAAATCCTCTTTTGGGAACTCTCAGATGAAAGGGAGTTTGTCCTCCTTCAAAAAAGGGAGGAAGGGTTCTGTCTCCTGATCTCGTTTTTTGACCTTTGTGACCTTTACCTGCGGTTTTCCCCTGACCTGCGGATATTCCCCTACCTACTCTCTTTTTGTTTTTGACAGCTCCGTGGTGAGGTTGGAGTTCATTGAGTTTCATTTTTTATCTCCTCCACTTTTAAGAGATAGTAAGCTTTTTTAATGTTGCCTCTGACCATGGGATTATCTTCTAAAACCCTTGATTGACCGAGCTTTCTCAATCCCAAACTCCTAACAGCCTGAACATGACTACTTCTTTTACCCGCAAGACCTTTTATGAGCGTAACCTTTAAAAAACGTTTTTCAGCCATGGACACCCCTCCAAGGGTAGTAGAGTTTTACTCTCAACTGGGGATTAACGTATACGTTGTATCTTTTGTAAATCTCATCTACAGAAAGACCTCTTTCTTCCGCTACCTGCTCGGGCGTTTTTAACTGTAAGAAAGCATCAAAGACAGCTCTAACCACGTTATCGGGATTGGTGCTTCCTATTATCTTTGTAAGAACATCGGTATATCCCGCCAGTTCAAAAAGGGGTTTTGCTGCTCCGCCGGCTACAACACCTGTTCCTCTCCTTGCGGGAATTACTATTATCTTTGTAGATCCGAAATGTCCCACAACATCGTGAGGAACAGTTCCTTCCACAATGGGAACTTTAATGATCTTTTTCTTTGCCTGCTCAATAGCTTTTGCTATGGCAAGGGGAACTTCTTTTGCTTTTCCGTGTCCGAATCCTACAAAACCTCTTCTGTCTCCGACAACAACAAGGGCGCTGAAGGAAAATCTCCTACCGCCTTTTGTAACTCTGGCTGTCCTATTAGCGTATAGTAATCTCTCTTCCAGTTGGAGTTCCTCTATCATCTCCGCTACACCGTAGCGTTTTCTTCTTTCCTCTATAAGTGCATCTAAGTCCTTACCACCCATTGAGTGCCTCCTTTTCTTTAAAATTCAAGTCCCAGTTCTCTGCATTTGTCCGCAAAAGCTTTAATTTTACCGTGATACATGAAGCCTCCCCTGTCAAATACTACTTTTTTGATTCCTCTTTCAAGAGCTTTTTTGGTTATTATTTCCGCTACCAGCTGTGCGGCTTCTATGGATTTTCCTCCTCTTTTACCCGCGAGTTTTTCGTATTCGGGATCAAGGGTTGAAGCGCAGACAAGAGTTCTGCCTGCTTCATCGTCTATTATTTGAGCGTAAAAATGGTTAAGACTTCTGTAAACACACAGACGCGGTCTTTCCGGTGTGCCGAAAACCTTTTTTCTGATTCTTTTATGTCTTCTTATTCTTTTTTCCTGCCTGCTGAGTTTAGCCATGGTTTACCTCCTACTTCTTGCCTGCCGCCTTTCCGGGTTTGAGTTTAAGGATTTCCCCCTTGTATCTTATACCCTTTCCTTTATATGGATCCGGTTTCTTTATGGCTCTTATTTCTGCGGCGACTTGTCCTACTTTCTGTTTGTCTATTCCGTGTATGTGTATTTCATTGCCTTTAACTTCTACCTTTACGTCGGGCGGGACTTTATACTTTACAGGATTGGAGTATCCCACTGTAAGCTCAAGGGTATCTCCTTTAAGAGAAACTCTGTAACCCAACCCTTGAACCTCAAGAACCTTTGTAAATCCTTCTGTCACACCTTTTATCATGTTCCTTATAATCGCCGCCGTTGTGCCGTGGAGTGCTTTGTGAAAAGCTCTGTCGGAAGGCCTTTCAACTCTTACCTCTCTATCTTTAACTTTTACTTTAATATCCGGGTGAAAGTTAAAAGTGAGTTTACCCTTAGATCCTTCTACTGTTACCGTATTTCCTTCTACGTTTACCTTTACACTTTCGGGAACGGGTATGGGAGTTTTTCCCACTCTTGACATTGATATACCTCCTACCATACTATAGCTATGATCTCTCCACCTTTTTTCATGGCACGGGCTTCGTGATCTGTAACTATACCGCTGTCCGTTGATACAATGGCTATACCTAAGCCTCTTTTTACGTATGGAATTCTCTTTACAGGTGCGTAAACTCTTTTACCGGGTGTGGAGATTTTTACTATATTTGTAATAGCGTTTCTCTCTCTTTTCGGATCTAAGTATTTCAGGTGTATTCTCAATGTGTATTGAGTTCCCTTTCTATGAGCTTCATCTTGAAGTCTTTCCCAGTTCTTTATAAAGCCTTCTCTTTTAAGGAGTTCCAATATTTTCTCCTTCATCTTGGAAGAGGGAACGTCCACGTATTCTTTTTTTCTCATAATGGCATTTTTAATAGCTGAAAACATATCCGCCACGGGATCCATTGCTTACCTCCAGTTACCAGCTTGACTTTCTTACACCGGGAAGCTCACCTTTAAGAGCGCGTTCTCTAAAGCAAAGTCTGCACATATTGAAGTGTCTTAAAAATCCCCTGGGTCTTCCGCAAAGGGGACATCTGTTTTTTTTCCTTACTCTCCACTTAGGGTAATACTTGAGATCTTTTGCTATTTTGGCTTTCCTCGGCATTTTAACCTCCTTATGAAACTCTTATGGGAAATCCTAAGAGTGTCAACAGCCACAGGGCTTCTTCGTCTGTTTCAGCGGTGGTGTGTATGCTTATGTCCATTCCCCTTATTCTGTCAACTTTATCGTAATCTATTTCGGGATAAACTATTTGCTCCGCTATACCGAAAGAGTAGTTTCCCCTTCCGTCAAAGGAACGGGCGCTTAATCCTTTAAAGTCCTTTACTCTGGGTAGAGCTACGGAAATGGTTTTGTCTAAGAAATCCCACATTCTCTCTTTTCTCAGGGTTACCTTAGCTCCTATGGGCATTCCTCTTCTGAGTTTAAAACCCGCCTCTGACTTCTTGGCTCGTCTTATAACAGGTTGCTGTCCTGTGATTAGACGGAGATCTTCCATTGCTCTTTCTAAATTCCTTATGTCCTGAACAGCAGAACCCACTCCCATGTTTACAACTACTTTTACAATCTTGGGGACTTCCATGGGATTTTTGTATTCAAATCTGTGCATTAATTGAGGAATTACCTCTTCTTTGTATTTTCTGTAAAGCCTCGGCACGTATTTGGTTGCTGTTGTCATTTTTTTAACCTCTCAACTGCTTTTCTCTTACCAGATCTATGTTCTCTCCGCACTTTTTACAATACCTGTATTTTCTCAGAACTTTTTTTTCTTTGGAGATTCTGAAACCCACTCTGGTGGGTTTATTGCAGTTAGGACACACGAGCATGACGTTACTTACAGGTAAAGGAGCTTCCATTTCAACTATACCGCCTTCCCTGACGTTGGGAATTTCCTTCAGATGTTTTTTTACTATGTTTACACCTTCTACTACAATCCTGTTTTTTTCGGGAATTACCTTTATCACTTTTCCCTTTTTACCCTTATTGGCTTCTTTACCGCGCATAACTATTACCGTATCACCTTTTTTTATCTTTACCGCCATCAGACAACCTCCGGAGCTAAGGAAGCTATTTTTGTAAATCCTCTGTTTCTCACTTCTCTCGCTATGGGACCCAATACACGTGTTCCCAAGGGTTCTCCGTATTGATTCAGAAGAACACAGGCGTTGTCATCAAACTTTATATAGCTACCGTCCGATCTTCTGACTTCCTTAGCGGTTCTTACTACTACCGCTCTGTATATTTTTCCCTTTTTGGCGTTCCCGTCCGGCAGGGCGTCTTTTACTGTAACGGTTATTACATCACCCAAAGAAGCGTATTTTCTGGGTGCATAGGGTATGCCTATAACTTGCACTCTCCTTGCTCCCGAGTTATCCGCTACATTCATATAGCTTTGCCTTTGTATCATCTTTCTTCACTCCGGATCTTTAAGTCCTTCAAAAGTGACAAAACAGTATTTTAACAAGTGAAAAAGTTAAAAGCAAGCTCACTAATGTATATTAATAAAAGGGGGGATTTGAGATGAGGTGGACATTTTTTATCCTTCTGTTTGCCTTTGTCTTTATCCTCTCCTGCGCACCACCGCCAAAGCGTCCCGAATACACACCGCCGCCTGCTAAAATACCGCACCTTTTCAAACTAAAGTGGAAAAAGTATGTAGGCAAATATAACTTTACATTCACAAACCAACCCCTCATATTCGGAGAGTATGTCCTACACGCAAGTAATGGAGATCAAAACGGCAAAAAAGATCCCAAAGACAAGCTCTATGTCTTTGACAGGGAAGGGAACTTGCTCTGGAGCTTA
>JALSHV010000026.1 GCA_026981975.1 Aquificaceae bacterium
TACAAGTGTTCTTAGTCATTACTTGTTTTCAGAAGGCGGGTTCTGTATGTTTCCTCTCTCCCTGTCTATCCACATTCTTATGGCTTCCTCAAGAGCCTCTGCTATTTTCATTTTCTTTTTGATCACGAGAGCCTTGAACTCCAGCCAGAGTTCTTCGTTGTCAAAATCTTTAACAGCTATGGTTTTCCTCTTTGCATTACTACGTTTACTCATCATCTATACATATTTTAACGTCGTTGTTTGAAAAGGTCAATCTGTTTTAATGGTTAAACCAGTCTTGACAAAGTAAACTTGTTAAACTATACTACTTTAGTGGATGTGGGAACTGGAAAGACTCAGAGAGCTTGTGATGGGGCTTGAGGGAAAACTTGAAAGGTTGCAAAAGAAAAAAAGAAAATTATCCAAGAAGGGTTTTACCATAAGGTATGTTAAGTGTGGCAAGGAGTCCTGCAACATATGTCGCGAGGGTGCAGGGCACGGTCCTTATGTTTACAAAACGGTTAGGGAAGGAGGGAAAGTCAAATCCGTTTACCTGGGAAAACTGGAAGCAGTGAAGGACAAGTTAAATATAGAAGATACTTCAGACCAGATTAAGAATCTTGAGAAGGATATCGCACAAATTGAACAGAAATTGGCAGAGATAAGGAAGAAGCTCAGAGAGATTATAGAAGATGTCATCGGTTAAGAGGGTTCTTTATTCGCGGTTCTCAGGCACCTCGGTTAGCGTTTTTCTTGAACTTTTTTAGCATATTCTTTAACCTTACCTCTTATATCAGCCAGTTTTTCAGAAGCAAATTCTTCTGCCTCATTCCGGCACTTGAAGTAAATTGTTTTCAGCTCATCGGTGTTTTCTTTGTAGTCCAGAGGGTCCGGCATGCAGTTCATCAGTTTATCGTCGTAATAGACCCGATACAGGGCCTCTTCCAGAGTTTTACCATAGCTCAAAGATTCCAGGTCGCTAAAGGCTTCGTCATAGCACTTCTTGAATGCACTGAACGGGTTCCATCTGGATTTCGTACACCGCCCCGCATTGAGGGACAGGAAGTATATCCTCTTTATCCTCTCCCTGTGCTGAGCTTCTATCTTGCACTCCTCTTCACTCGCACCCCTCATCATGCAGTCAAAAGCGAGCTTCCTTCTGTTTTCCAGTTTCTCCCGTTCAAGCCACATACCCGCTATCGAGTTAAGTATCATACCCACACTGATTGCAGCCCCGTGACCGGTAAGGGTTGAAGAAAGCGGTCTGTTCTCAACATAGCTGAATGTTCGCCCTCCTGAAGCGGCATAGTTTGATGCAGCTTCACCCGCAACGTAGGAACATGAAGTTATAAAGAGAAGTGAAACGGTCCCTACTACAGCAATAACCCTCATCCTATCACCTCCTAACATGTATATAAACTAAACACACCCTGGGGTAGCCCAAATTCTTTTGAAATCATGCTCATGAAAACCGACCTCACCACGGACTTATCTTTCATATCTCTTTCCCCTAAAATTTTTCTGACCTTTTCCTTCAGTTCTTTCCTTCGCTCACTATCCAGCTTATTCCAGAGCTCTTTGAAGGCAATGCGTTCAAGCTCCTTAAGGTGCTCCAGGGCTTCTTCCTCTGTTTTAACTTTCCTGTCGTTAAAGACAATGCCCAACCTGTCAAAAAACTCTTTGATAGCTTCAAGCTTGCTAATGTATCTTTGATACCATGCTTCATCCTCTATAGAAGGAGGATCCACCATCTTTAAAAGCCAGCGGTACCGATCGTCCTTCATCGGCAAAGTGCTGTAAAGAGTACCCACAGGATTCTTAATGTTCGGGTTTCTGTCGTCCCTCAAAATTGCTTCAAGGGTTTGCTCCGGAGGAAGTGCAGAGTTTTCCAGAAAGAAGATAACCTGAGCTACAGATAACCTTTCAAGTTCAACCCCTTCAAGAACATCCTGCCACTTTTCTAAAAGTTTATTGTAAATCTCTCTCGGGTCCTCCGCCTTGCGCGAGTCGGCGGAATCTTTTAAAGCCGAAGGCTTTTTATTTTTAGAAGCGGAGGTTTTCCTTCCGGAGTTACTTAAGCTCTGCCCCGCTCCGTTTATCCCGTTCCCGAGCTTTAAATTTTGGATTTTGCCATCATCACCAGCACCTCTATGATGATGGTGTTGATCTATAGATTTTTGATCTTCTGGTTTTTGATCATTATAAGTATTGATAGGGGGTGGGTTGGATTCATCTGTCCGTTGAGGCTCAACGACTTCGGTAAAGTCTAAACTCGGGGGTGTGCCATTTTTTGACCCACCCTGGGTCATTTTTTGACCCACCCCTGGATCATTTTTTGACCCACCCTGGGTCATTTTTTGACCCACCTGTGGATTCGGATACTTCCAGTCTTCTTTGGCTGTAAGCTGATAGAGGTTAGCAAGGTTATTTCCTTTTTCTGTCTTGCGGGGAATCTTTTTAAGCATATTGAGTTTTTCTAACTCTTTCAGAGCTTTACGGACGGTGATAGGAGACATGTTCAGAAACTTAGCCATTTTTCTGGCAGATATACAGGCTACTTCTGAACTTCTATCCGCTATTCTGATGAGAAAGCAATAAACCACGAAGGTTGTAGGATTCAGACCCATATCAAATATCTCGTTATCAACCCAGAACCATCCCGATCTTCTTCTACCATCGGAAACCAAAATTTCTTGCAACTTAACACCCATGATTATTACCTCCCTGAAATCGTTGGGGCTCAATAAACACACCGAACCGCTTTTAAACATGGGGGAAAGACTTGACAAACACACTCCCCCGTGTTATTCTTTAATCAGCGGTTTTTAACTGACATCCTATTAAACCTTACACCCTTTTCCTTTCGTCCCCGCTCTCTACCTCATCTCGTCCCACCTCCTTTCTGGTATTAGCCCCCGCAATCTAAATTATAGGAGACTTTTCAAAACCTTTCAATACAAGACTTTCTTACTCTACAGCGGGCGAACTGTAGCGGGTGTGTAAGTGTCTTACACTACATAAGGGTATAGATTTTAAGTAGTGTAAGAAAATTAGAATCTTAGTCTTGAGCGTTTAAAATCAGTTTTGTAGTGTAAGATAACCCAAACCCCTTGGTTTAAAATCGCTTTGACTGCGTTAGATAATTAATTACTCCTCCAGCGTTTTTTCGTCGTCGTACTCTACTTCAAAGGCGTGATAGGTTAAGGGTGCGGATACAGCCTTGACAGTTTTTGAACTTATAACTGCAAAAACTGTTTTAAAAAGTGCGGGTGTTATAAAAAGGTGTCTATAAGATGGGGATTATGAGGTTAAGTTCGCACTGGGAAAGCTGTGAGAGCTTGTCCATAAGTTTTTTTGCAAGCTCTGAAGGAATCTTACGGGCTTCTACAAGGGACCTGAGCTCCTCCTCTATTATTCTGTGGCTTACGGGCTTTTCTATTATCCTCTTACTTACTTCCCTGAGAGCTTCCGTTTCATTATCGGAGAGCATATCCCTTAACTTCCTGAAAGCTATCTTCCTGAGCATCACACAGGTTTCTATACACTCCTCTACAACATGGGACATGCTCGTCTCCTTCCTCACCGCTTCTTCTTCTATTATGTTGTATAGCTGTGCATTAATTGTTACAGTAATTCTCTTTTTCATATTCTTCATTTTCGCAGTCTCCCTTGCACAAAAAATATGCATGGAATATCTTAAAATAGAGCATACAAAAGTATGAGAATAGAGAGGATTTTCTTAGGAATGTCAATGTGGATTGCTACGGCAACGGGGACGGGGTGCCTGGAGGAAGCGGCGGGTAAATATTCCCTGAACCCTTCTGTGCTGTATGCTATTGTTAAGACAGAAAGCGGTTTGAATCCATATGCTTTAGAAATAATAGCTCCTGCAGTGGATAAAGGAATAAACTGTCCATTCAAGCATTCACGCGGCAAGGTGTTTTACTCATGCATGCCGGGTAGCAGGGAGGAAGCCCTTAAGCTGATGCGTTATGCCCAGGAGAAACGGTACTCTTACTCAGCAGGACTGGGACAGATTAACAGCTGGTGGATAAGAAAGCTCGATCTTCAGCCAGCATTCCTTCTGGATCCGTGCTACAACCTTAACGTCAGTGCTTACATCCTGAACCTCTGCTGGCACAGATTCGGAGACAGCTGGAAGACTGTAGACTGCTATAACAAAGGCGTAGGGCGGGCGTCTGAGGTGTCAGAGTATACGATTAAAATCTACGGGGAGTTGAGCAGATGGATGGTAAGAGGGAGATAGATTTTGAAAACCTTGTTTTCTACAGAGGGTGTGAGGGACTGATAGAGCTTGCCAGGGGTATTTTTAAGCTGGCGTGGTATTTCAAAATCAAGCGGGATGGCTACAACGAGATATTTAACAGAATACATCCCCTTTTCCGCATCAAGATAATGGAGTTTGCTAAAGTAGTATCCTGCTATAAGGAACCTGCCTCTCTGGAAGAAGCAATAGAGCTTTTGAATGCATTCCTGAGCAAAAGGGAGGGTTCAGGATGCAGGAAACAAAGAAGTTCAGAGCTCGACTTCCTTTCAGGGCTGTTCTCTCTATTTGCAGGGAGATAGAGGTAGGAGTTCCCATGCGGGCTATAGCGGAAAGGTACGGGGTGTCGGAAACGCAGGTGCGGTGGATAAAGGATAAATATGAAGTAAAGTGTAATCTCAAATCGTGCCGACCCACTAAAGGTCAGTTGGAGACCGCATACGCTATGAGACGCGCCGGTCTGTCTGACTGGTATATCGCCAAGTTCCTGGGAGTAAAGGCGAAATGCCTGTTCAAATACTGATAGACATTGCTGCAATACTAACACCCGCAGTCGGGTATATATGGTGGGTATCTTCAACGTGGAATAAGCTGAAAGGAAGAATTAAAGAGACTCCGAACCCTAAGAGGGCTTTTTACACTACAGCTTTCCTGTATTTCTCTGCAGTTGCCCTCGGACCTTTAGCGGTTCTGCTTTTATTCTTTGCTATGCCTGCCCTATCAGCGGTTATGCTTTCCCTGATAATTCTCTTCGGCTACGGCTATCTGATATATAGGATTGCACGGATTATTACGACGAGGGTCGGTGCTTCGGAAAGAAGATACAGGGTTGCCCCTGCAAAGCCTGAAATAGCTATTTTTAAGGACCCTGAAATTACGGTTTCCGCAAAAGAGTTTGCGAAACACTCCCATGTTATAGCACCTACCGGAAGAGGGAAGACTCAGAGTGCATTAGCACCCATAGCAAAGCAGTTCCTTGAGATAGGTAAGGGTGTTCTCATAATAGACCCAAAGGGTGATAATAGCATTCCTAAAGCCTTTATATCTCTGCTCAAAGAGATGGGAACCTACCCCGATGGCTTCTGGTACTTTGACGTCATGAAGCCTAAGTATTCTCTTTCCTATAACCCTCTTTACTCCGGTATCAAGTACAACAAACCCGAGCACATAGCGGTGATGGTGATATCCACCATGCCGAGGGTGGGGGGAACTGCGACTTTCTACGAGAACATTCAGAAGGAGTTCACGAGAGCAATTACGCGACTCCTTTCGGTAATTCCGAGAACTGGAAAGATGGCAAACTTCCTTGATTTGTATTCAATAGTAGCCTTTCTCCCCAACTCAATCCGGTACCTGCTTGATACCTATTCCGAAGAGTTAAGGGGTAGCGAGAAGGACGAGATATACTACCTCTGGCTCAAAAGCATATATGAGGAAGCCAAGAGAAATAAGGAATTCAGGTCGTATCTGAGGGGTCTCCAGCAGCATCTTTCCTTATATGCCTTCAGCTTCCATCCGAGGCTTCTCAACTCCTACGACCCGGACATAAAGATAGCGGAGGGCTTCAGGCAGGGAAAGCTGATGTACTTCAACCTGCGTGCCCTTGATTTCCCTTCCGGGGAGTCCCTTGACATCGGGAAGATGATACTTATGGACATTCAGTCTTATGCCGCCTTTAAGCAGAGGGAAGGACTGGAAAGTGAGGTTCCGGACATGGTGTTTATAGACGAGGCACACAACGTTATAGTCCCCGAGTTCCAGAGGATGTTTGAAATGGCAAGAAGCGCAGGAATAGGGATAATGCTGATACACCAGTCAAAGCAGCAGATGGACGAGATAAAGAAAGGTATGTTTGAAAATATCTTTAACAACACAAATATCAAGCTTATCTTAGGTGCGGAGGATCCTGAGACCAAGAAATACCTCGCCGAGTACTTCGGGCAGGAGCTTAAGTTCTTTATTAACGTAACCAAAGGAGGAGAAAATCCCTTCAGGCGTCCCCTTGATGCGGTTCTCCCTCACTGGTCGGAGATAGCCATGCAGAGATATGACTACAAAATCAGACCCGAGGAATTCAGCGAACTTGAGATAGGAACCGCTATTCTTGCCGTGGGACCTCGGAACGATCTCAAAGGAGTCAAGGGCAAACTTAACAGGTTTACGAGCGACATTAAGGGCAGGCTTGACCATTACCTCATTCCCGTGAGCAGATCGGATAGAGGCTGGAAGGATAAGGATAAGGGTTTGTGCCTCCTTTCCGAATTCGTTAACAATCCTGAGTTTAAAGGAGTAGTAGAAGAAGACAGCGAGGAGGCCAAAAAGAAGCTCATGGAAGCGGTTGACAGAATTCTCGGTTCTAATTCTAAGGAAGATGGTGAGGGTGAACAGCCTTCACCAGAAGATTTGAGCTACGACATAATATCGGCGGTTACATCTGAAGAGAGTATGACCTCACAGGTTCAGTATGACGACCTTCAGATAAGGTGAGATGTGGGAATTTACTTAGAGTTCCAAGACTATAATAAAAGGTAATGAAAAAAAAATAAGCAGTCCTTACTTGCACGATGCAATAAAAGCTTGCTTTGTGTATGATACTAAAGAAACTTTAATGCATATAAAAAAATGCGTCAATAAAGATTGGAATTGGCTCGATTTTAAGGAAGTGAAAATAGCGGAACAAGAAGCATTTGGTAAAAAGAAAGTGGACGTGTTTTTGTATATTGAAGCAAAGGCGAGAGAAAAAGCAAAGAGATATTCTGAAGTCCAAAAATTTCTTGTCTATGTGGAAATAAAGACCGGAGGGTTTAATGAAAAATGGGTAGAGCAAATTAAATATGAAATGGATTGGTATAATAGATCGCTAATTAAAAGACAAAGAGGTTTGAAATTTACAGGCCATTCTATTTTCTGTTTAGTTGCTTATAAGACTGAGCTGGAAAAATTTACAAAATATGTAAGAGAAAAACAATATGGTGGTATTTTAAAATTGGTAAGTAAAGTTCCCTTGGAGTGTCTTATACCTCTTGCAAAGCAAAAACAATTAGAATGGATAAATAAATTGTAAAGCTCTGTGATTCACTTCAAAATCTCTGGTATCTCTGCGAACAAAACCGCATACGGTTTCAGGTCTTCGGGTACCTTGGAGAGCACTTTTCCCTCCCCTCCATCTTCATACTTCTTCCTGCTTCTCACGTACTTCTCATAAGCTATAAATACCGCACATAGGGGCATAATCGGGAAGATACTCAGGCAGAAAACAAGGTGCCTTCTTACCTGTTCGTGGGAAAATCCCATATTCCTCAGTTTCATGGATACATAAGCAACAAAGTAAACATATCTGAGCTTCCCGTATTTCCTTTGCAGGGACTTCAGACTCCTTTGCTTTAACTTTTTCCTGTAGTTTACCCTTTTCAGGTACAGCCTGAGCATTGAAAGTCCCATAGTTCCAAGCTTCAGCGATGGGATGAGTTCCTTAGAGAGCCTTGCGACCTGCCTGAAGTAACTCAGGTCATCCCGTATCCACTCATCGGGATAGTTTTCCGTCTTCAGCTTATACCACCAGCTCTCCTTAATAATCCTGAGGAGCCTGTCTTTCTCCATTTCCGAAAAAACTTCCCCGAATGAAGATTATTATACTTCCGAAAAAAATTCCCCCTTAATGAAAACTCAGTATCTTACACTACATTTTCAATTTCTGGATTGTAGTGTAAGGAAACACACTGCTTTTAGATCACAACCTCACAATACGGGGCTTCTTCTTCCTTCTCAAAACCTCAAAACTGCCGTTGGTTGTGTAAAACCTCTCCGCGTTCCTGACACAGGTGTAAATCAGGGCATCCATGGCAGGAAGACCCGTCCCGTGGCTCACCGAAGCTCCCTCTTCCGCTACTCCGATGTCTATCGGAACTACTTCGCAGTTCAGGACTATGGCGCTTTTGACATCGCCCCACCTATCACTCTTTCCGAGCTTAAGAAATATCCTCCTCAGTTCAAACAGAACAAGAGACGAAGTCAGGGCTCTCAGTTCACCGTCCAGCACTCCTTCCCACACCTTAACAGCCATCTCGTCCCCTTCCAGCAGTCTTATGAAGAAGCCCGTATCCAGCCCTACAGTTTCGGACTCTGCCATCTGTCCTCCTTCCTGATGCGGGAAAGTTCCTTAAGAGCCTCCTGAACTTCCTCTTTGGTTAATCTGATGCTCATAAGCTTCCTGCCTGCTTCTTTCTTCTTCCTTTCAATAAGGAACTCCTCAAGAGATCTGGCAATGAGTTTTGAAAGGCTTACCCCCTCTTTTTTGGCTAAGCTCTTAAGTTCTTCAACGAGCCTCCTGTCTATGGAGATGGTAACCCTCTCAACCATGGGTTTTATGATATGCAATTCATAACATATTTCAAGTCTTGAACTCCAGCTTAACCTTGTCTTCTTCAATACGCATGTAAGCCGAGTACCGCCTGCCGTTCCTGGACTTCAGCCCTTTAACAAAGACCCTCTCCCCCTTCAGGAGCTTCACGGCGAGGTTCTCGGATATCTTCTTCCCGAACATAGTGTTGCAACCACGTTTCGTGCTCCTGCTGTAACGTTGTTATTTGTTTTATGGATGTCCGGTAGAAGCCGGGTTATTATTCCCCGTAGTTTTATTAGAGGATGTCTGAGAGATGTAAGGGGCAGAGGTATGTAGGGTTCGGGGTGTAGGGTGTTCCTATGGATTATTATGTTATCAGTCTGTTCAAGCATTCCGCAATCCCCCATGCGTGAGGTAAGGGCAGGAACATATACGCCCTGTCTTCTTCCTGAGATCCTTCTCCTATCCTGAAGGTTATGTAAGTTTTGAAAGGTATGTTCTTCTCGGTAAGGGTTTTCCTGATGAACGGTGTGGGGAAGATACCTTCTTTGTCGCAATATTCCCTGAGCTTGGCTACGGCTTCATCTACCTGATTTTGAAGTTTAGGGTTTTCCGTTTTGAAGTAGTCTCCGACTATTACGTAGCCTTTCCTTCCCGTTATCTTTCTGCGGTGCGTGAGTCTTCCGAGGACGGCGGTTCGGATTGCGGATGTCAGCCTCCCCGCCGAGCCGGTGTCAAAGATGACCTCTTTTACCGCATCGCCTACCTTAACGCTCATGGTGATTATATCCTCCTCCCTCTCCGCTTTTATGTGAATGTTGAGATAAGCGTATGAAAAGAAGTCCTTAAGCCCCCTCAGCAGAAACCTTGAGAGAGCTCCCGCCTCAAAGTTGGGAATTTCTACAAAGACCTTTTCGTTATCTCCCTTTCTTACTCTTATCCTCACGTATCCCAGCTTCTTCCCATTTTCAAAGTAAACTCCGTCGCAGACCTCCCTGCCCGTCCACAGTCCCAGACCGAGTATATCAAGTGCACCCACGATGTTCGGAAGGAATATCTTTCTTACGCTCCTTTTAACCTGCTGGTCTCCCGTAATCTGGAAAAGAATCCCCGAACCCTGGTCTATGACGGTGAGGCTGAATTCCTTTGAAGCGGTGTAATAGCGGTTCTCAATAACCGACCCTATAATAGCCTCCATAACCTGACCCCCTGACGGAAAATCCGCAATTTGAGGTTATTGCCTTCCGAAGGAAAAAGCATTAGCTTTTGTGTTTGTTTGTGAGGTTATAACAGCCAAAAAGGAGTTCTGCAGGAAGAAATTTTCTTACACTACAACCTCACTTTCTCCGTATGTAGAGTAAGATACTTAACTCAGGAAAGCCGTATATACGATATGCCGTAAAGCTGTAATTACACAATTCCTTCTTTCTCCGCGAGGAGCTTGAGTGCTTCTATGATGAGAGATTTCTTTGATGGTTTTTTGCCTGTCTCTCTTCTGCGCTTCCTTGCTATATCTTCAAGGAGCAGGTCTATATCCTCCGGAACTATTACGGTCAGCTTTACTGTCCGGGAGCTATCACCGGTCTTATGCTTTTCCGTAATTGTGTTTTTACTAATTTCAGTATTTACAGATTTCTGTATTTCCGTAGTTACGGCTTTACTCTCCTCCGGTGTGGATATGAACTCTCCCACAACACTTTTCCTGATGGGGCTGTCTTTTATCAGCTTCTTACCCATCTTTCTACCTCCTTTGCAATTTCAAGATAAGCTTGTGCTACGTCGGACTCTTTTGTCTCGGGTCTTTCATAGACAGGCTTATTAAAGGCAGGGGTCTCTGCGAGCTTTGTAGTCGTTTTTATCGGGGGCAGTATTTTAACCTGAGACCCGAATACTTCTTTTATCTCGTCAAGGACCTCACGGGAGAGAATAGTCCTTCTGTCGTAGAAGGTAGGGAGTATGCCTACAATCTCAACATCAAAACCCTCCACATTACTCTTTATATCCGCCAGCAGGTTCTGGAGTATAGCCATACCCCTCAGCCCCATGAGCTTAGCTTCTACGGGTATAAGCATCCCGTCTGAGGCAAAAAGAGCATTGATTGTGAGAAGCCCGAGGGACGGCGGAGTATCTATTATCACAAGGTCGTATCTGTCCGCAACGTTCTTGAGAACGTTTTTTAACCGAAGCTCTCTCTGTATTTTGTTTATTAGCTGAGCTTCCACTCCTGAAAGGAATATGTTGGCGGGAACCATGTCAAGGTTGTCCCTTACCGGTATTATCGCCTCGGTTATGGGAACCTCTCCGAGTAATATGTTTGCTATGGTAGTTTCGTATTCATCTGGGTCTTTGCCCGTTGCCATGTAGGTAAGTCCCCCTTGAGGGTCTATATCTATCATCAAAACTCTAAGAGAGTTTGCCAGAGCGGTTCCCAGATGGAAAGTTGTGGTAGTCTTACCTACTCCTCCCTTCTGGTTGATTACTGCAAGTACTTTCATGACCACTCACCCCCGTAATTACATGATAGCGTAAAGCCGTATTTATGTCAATACATAAATACAGAAATACGTATTGTTGTAAAGCTGTAATAGTCTGTGGGTATATAATAACTTGGGTGAAAGTGAAGGTCGGCAGGAGCCCTTACGGTCATAAGTGGCATTTGCTCAGGAACGATGGTTATCCCGCCTGTGGTTATACTTCCTTCAATTGGAGAAACGGCGTAGAGGTTAGGGAGATAACCAGGGAGGAACTGAGAAAGCTAAACCTCTGTGCCAACTGCAGAAAAAAGCTCAGGTAGCTCGGGAACATCCTCAAATTCCATGTATGCATGAAGGTATGCGATGAATTCTCTGAGCGTTTTGATGGGTCCTCCCCTGAGGACTTTACTTCTTACCTCCTCCGCAAGCTTGCGGTAGTCTATCTGTTCGTGCAAAACTTCTCTTATGTCTTTTTGAGCAATATCCCAAAACTCTTTCCAGCTCAGCTTTCTCTCTTTCTTATCCTTAGTCCCTGATGGTCTCCCTACCTTTACCTCATGTTCCCACAGCCACGAAAGGTCATACTCGGGTTCGTAGTTATTCTCAGTATCTACTAACACATCTCTAACTTCTTTTATGGTTATCCTTTTCCTCTCAAGTTTAGGTTTGGGAAATATCTCTTCTATCTGGAGCTTCAGGAGCTTAGCAGTGGCTTCAAGGAACCTGCCCGCTTCTCTCAGGTAATCCGAAGCGGAAAGCTTCTTTGCGGTTTCACGAAAGAGGGAGGTGAGATAATCAAGGTCTATGTCAAAGGGATCTATCTTCCCCTTTTCAATCTCTTCAAGAACAAGCTCGTAAGGAGAAGCTATCGTAACCGTTTTCATATCAGAAGCTCCTTAAGTTCAGCGGGAGTGATTATCTTTATGCCTTCAATTTCTCCCACGGAGAGAAGTTCTTTATCTCCGCTGACCACAAAATCCGCTCTTCCCGACACCGCGCACTCCAGGAACTTAACGTCATCACTGTCCCTGCACACCTCTTCTTCTACCCTGAACTTAACCTCAACCGTTTCCGAGTAAGGCAGGATTTCAACGTAGAGAAGAAAGTCTATCTCCTCCTCTTCAAGAGCAAATTTCGGGTAGTGGAGAATTTTCACGAGCTCCTCAAGTGTGTCTTCTGAGAACAGGAGCTTGAGCCTTCCGTTTTTCCACGCCCTTCGGATAAACTCAAGCCTGCCTCCGAACAAAAGAACCGACAGAATTACGTTCGTATCTAAAACGACCCTCAGCTCATCCTTGCCCACTTTACCGCTTCCTCAACGTCCTTTTCGGTCAGTCCTGCCTTCTTTATCTTCTCCCTTATCTTTTCAAGGGTTATACTTGAGGGAATCGTCCTTACAGGAATTAGAACTATCCTGTCTTTCTCCGCTTTCACCTCAAAGTATTCCGCTTCGGGAAAGTTTTTGAGGACTTCTTTGGGAAGGGTTATCTGGTTCTTAGAGGTCTTCTTCACAAGCATGCCTTACCTCCTTATTTTCTGAAAGTAAGGAAAGATTACTTTATGTCAAGGAGATACTGGCCGCTTGCATTTTCTGTAAAATCTTTTCACAGGAGGAGGGGTGACAATGGTATCTGTAGAGGATGTGATTCAGAGACTTCTTAAAGCATCAGGAAACAACCCGCAGGAAGCAGGCAGGCTTTTTGAAAGGTTTGTAAAAGCCTTTCTCCGGACTCATAATCACTGGGGTAAGATTTTCAAAGAAGTATGGCTCTGGTCTGAATACCCACAGCGTAATAGAAGACCCGATACAGGTATAGACCTTGTTGCAGAGGATAGCGACGGAAACAAATGGGCTATTCAGGTAAAGTTCTTTGAAACTTCCAAGA
>JALSHV010000027.1 GCA_026981975.1 Aquificaceae bacterium
TTCTTACAGTATTGGGAATATCGTAAAGCTTTAAATCCAAAAAAAGCTCCTTATTAGCAGATTTTATTTTTTCTAAGATCTCTATTCCTCCTTCCAAAAAAAGAACAGGTCCTACTTTAAATACAATAGGGAATTCCTTCAGTTGATCCAAAATAGAAAAAGCCTTATTTAAATCAGTATCTAAGGCTATACACAGCTTAGTCATGAAACTATTTTAAGGACTTTTTGAGAATCTCTTTAACGGTTTTTTCTATTCCCTCCGCGTCTATTCCTACTAAATTTCTGAGTAAGTTTTGATTGCCGTGTTCTATAAAGCGATCAGGAATTCCTAAGTTTATAACTTGTGGGATAGTTTTATTCTTTGCTAAAAATTCAAGCACCGCAGAACCGAATCCCCCCATAACAGTGTTGTCTTCTACTGTAACTATTAATTTACAGCGCTGAACCAGCCGTGTTAAGAGTTCTGTATCTAAAGGTTTTACAAAACGGGCGTTAACAACACCTACTTTTATTCTTTCTTTATGAAGATTCTCAGCAGCTCTTAGAGCTTGATAGACGGTGTATCCAACAGCTAATATGACGATATCTTCACCTTCTATGAGTTCCTCCCAACTACCTATCTTAATTTCTTTAAAATCTTCTGTAGGAATACCGTAAGCGGTTCCCCTAGGATACCTTATAGCAAAGGGTTTTTCGCTTTTTACAGCGGTATAAAGAAGATTTCTAAGTTCCTGTTCATCTTTTGGAGCTGAGACTACCATATTGGGAATACACCTGAGAAAAGAAAGATCAAAAGAACCGTGATGAGTAGGACCATCTTCCCCTACAAGTCCACCCCTGTCTATGGCAAAAGTAACCGGTAGATTTTGCAAGGCTATATCGTGAATTACTTGATCGTAAGCTCTCTGTAAAAAAGTGGAGTAATAAGCTACAACAGGTTTTAACCCTTCGCAGGCAAGTCCGGCAGCAAAGGTTGCTGCATGCTGTTCAGCTATACCTACGTCAAAAAATCTCTTAGGAAATCTGCGGGCGAATTCAACCAATCCAGAACCTTCCTTCATAGCGGGAGTAATAACCACTATACGATCGTCTCTCTCCGCAAGTTCTACTATGGCTTTTCCAAAAACCGAAGTCCACGTAGGAGGAGAAGGTTTTTTTATGAATTCACCAGATTCAACTTTGTAGGGAGCTACACCGTGCCACTTTACGGGATCTTCTTCCGCTGGCTTATAACCTTTTCCTTTCTTGGTAACCACGTGAAGTAAAACAGGACCCTTTATCTCCTTTGCATTCTCAAGAGTTTTTTCAAGAGATTGTATATCGTGTCCGTCTATAACGCCTATATAATTAAAGCCTAATTCTTCAAAAATAATGCCGGGTGATATGAGTCCCTTTAAAAATTCCTCTGTTAATTTCATAAACCTTAAAGGAGTTTTCCCAAAGTGAATTAAAAACTTTTTTATCTTCTGCCTTGACTCTTGGACAAAGTGTCCGCTTATGATCCTGCTCAAGTAAGTGGAAAAAGCTCCTACGTTGGGTGAAATTGACAGTTCGTTGTCGTTCAGGATTACGATAAATCTATCTGGTCTCAGATGTCCTGCGTTGTTTAAAGCTTCAAAAGCCATACCCGCACTCATAGCACCGTCACCTATGACAGCCACTACGTAACTGTTATCTGTTTTCAAATCCTTAGCTATACGGAAACCGAGAGCTGCAGATATGGAAGTGGAACTGTGTCCAGCTCCAAAAGCATCAAAGGGACTTTCTTCTCTCCGAAGAAAACCAGAAATACCCCCGTATTGACGGAGTGTGTGAAAAAGATCTTTTCTGTCGGTGAGAATTTTCCAAGAATAAGCTTGATGTCCTATATCCCAAATTACAGCATCACGCGGTGGATCAAATACCCTAAGCAGAGCTATTGTAAGTTCTACAACACCTAAGCTCGGACCCACATGCCCGCCATTCTTTGAAGTGATTTGAATTATAAGATCTCTTACTTCTTGAGCAAGTTGAAGAAGTTCTGCGTGAGAAAGGTTTTTAAGGGTTTGTAATCCACTGTAATCGCGGAGCAATTTGTATTTTTCAAACATAAGCTAAAAATTAACCTCCTTTAAAAGAAAATCAATCGCAGTAACCAACCTAAAACTATAACAGCTACGGAGAGTCCTAATCCTAAGAGAGAAAAAACTATACCTGCTTTTCTGCTAAGCTCTCTTTGTTTTATCCAGAGAACAGCAAAGGTTAGGACAGTATAAACAGCAAGAGCTACACCGAGCCACTTATGAGGAAATAAAAAAACAAAGGGAGCTTTTTGTTGGACATACTGTATTCCCGCAGTGTGAAAGCCTGTCAATACAGTAAAAGGAGAAAGAATCGCGGAGAGAGCATGATTTGTAAGTGCATAGTAGAATACGAATTTGTAATTACGCAGTAGTAAAAAGTGTAAAAGATAAGCTGTATAACTTAGTAACAGTATTCCTGTTACGAGGTAAACAAAAAGAGGGTGGAAATTCATATTTTACCTCCTGAGAACCGATTCAAACTTTATTATATCCCTGTGCAACTGCCTCAAAATATCTTCATAGTTTTCTTTTCCTTCTTCTATTCTGTCCATGATGTTTTCAAGCTTTCTGGTGAAATCTTCTGATAGGAAGGGAATTATATCTTCCTGTTTTCTTAAAAATTCGTAAACCTGTTTACCCAGCTTAGTTGGTATTAAAAACCCCTTTCTTTCTATTACATAACCTCTTTCCAATAGCTTTTCAACAGTTGTTGCGTATGTAGAAGGTCTGCCTATACCTCTTTTTTTCATCTCTTCTACAAGAGATCCCTGAGTAAAGAGGTACGCCTTAGGCATCTCTCTAATTTCTTTTTTATCACTTACGTTGATTTTTCCTGCTAAGTCTGGTTGTAATTCCACAGGATAGATACAATCATAACCCTCTTTAAGAATTTCTGTTCTGAGAACAATCTCAGTTTTTTTGTTGAAAGCTTTAATCCTTACTTGTTTTATCTTTACCTTGGGTGATTCCATTTGAGACGCTATGAACCTACGAAAGATTAAATCGTAAAGCCTTAAGTGATCTGTGTTTATATCCTGAATTTGCCCTGAATATACAACAGATCTTAGCTCTTCCGCATCAATAGGGCGTGTTGGTCTTATACACTCGTGAGCACCTTCAGAACTCCACTGGCGTGGTTTTATAAGAGAACTGTTCCAAGTTTCTGTTATGTATTCAACAGCTACCGAAATACCGCTGGAAGAAACCCTTGTAGCATCTGTTCTGTGATACGTTATTAATCCTTTTTCAAATAAGTCTTGTGCTAATTCCATAGTCTTTCTTACGCTCCACCTGAACTTTTCATTGGCTTCCTTGAGCATTGTATCCGTAGTATAAGGAGGAGGCGGTGTAAGATACTCTTCTCTTTCTTTTAAAACTTCCACTTCAATACAATCTAAATTTTCAAAAAAAGCTTTTGCTTCTTTTTTATTGGCGAATTCAAAATCTATTCTCAATCTGCGATCCGCTTCTTTTATATTTACAACTACAATATGTCTCCGCTTTCTGTAGAGTTTTTCCCTTTCAATTATCCAACCGAGCACCGGAATCTGAACTCTACCACCTGAAAGCCATAATTTTCCAAAGATGGTTTGCAGTATGCGAGATACTTCAAAACCTATCCATCTATCGGAAATTCTGCGGACGATTTGAGCCTTTACAAGATTTTCATTAAAATTCTTTGGTTCTTCAAGAGCTTTTTTTACGGCTTTTCTTGTAACTTCATGAAACTCAATGCGGTTTATTTCCTTTACATAAGGAGAAAGAACAGCACATATATCCCAACCTATTTTTTCCCCTTCCGTGTCGGGATCTGTAGCTATGTAAACGGAATCTACTTCCTGAGCTACAAGGCGCAAACCTGTAAGCGTTTTCTCTTTCCCTTCTAAGGGTTCGTAGAAAGGCAGAAAGTTTCCATTTTCCACAAAAATACCGTGAAATCCGCCTTCCTTAGAAATGTCCAATACATGTCCAAAAGAAGAGGCTATCAGAAGATGAATATCCCCCGCACTAACTTCCATAAGATCAAAACCTTCTACTCTTCTGGTAACAGGTTTGCCGAAAAAACTTGCAATTGTTCTGGCTTTGGTAGGAGATTCAACTACGAGCAGAACAGGTTTTACATGATCTTTCACAGTTCCCTTTTCTTCGCCTTCTAGAAGTTTTTTTATTCTTTTTCTGTCCTTATCCACTTTTACAAGGATTTCCTTTAAATTAGCTTCACTGGAAGGAGTAAACCGAATTTCTTCGTTAAACCACTTTATCTTGCGAGCAAGATTGTTAAAAGTTTTCTTATTATCTACTAGGACATAGCTAAGACCTAAGCTAACTCCGCCTGCATAAATACGAGATGTTCTTCCCGAAGCTTGCAGATAACCTGTTACATCTGCAACACTAAGGGAGAAACCCTGCGGTGTTTTTTCAAGGGATATTTCTTCAGACTCTTCTATTATTCTTTTAACTTCTTTTAAAAGGAGAAAGTTCTTTACTTCCTCTTTAAGATTATTAATACGTTTCTTTAAATCAGGATTCATTTCTATAAAATCTTCACTTATATAAGAATGCTTCTTCAGTATTCGTATCCATCTGTCCACTTCTCTTAATCTGTAAGGAAGTTTCTTAGCAAGTAATGATCTTAAAGAGAGTAGCAACCAAAGGAGGGGAAAAACACCGGTTTCTATATTTAAGGATATAGTTATTTTGGGAACTCCGAAAAAAAGAGCGTATCTGACACTGTAAGGTATATCAAGACCACGCACTAATGGATTTTTAAAAGAGGAAATACCTACTAAAATATCTATCTCTCCACTTTCAAAAGAAGATATATCCTTTATCTCTTCATAAGACTTTGCCTTTATACCCTCCTTCTTCAGAAGAGTTGTTACCTTTTCAACTCCCGCTTTACCTTTATCCGCAGATACGAATATTAATCCACCTTTTCCGAGTTCCTTTACACGTTTGAGAAGAGTTTCTTCCAAATCAGAGGGAATTTCGTAGAGATCTAAGACGTTTCTTAAATTAAAAGTGGGTTTTCCTGCTTCAAAACCCAATAGTTCTCTGAAAAGTTTTATTCTACCGGACTTTGGATTTCCCGTAGCGGAGGAAACCACTAATACTCCTTTTGCTTTTGAAGTAAGCTCTCTGACTTTACTGCTTGTATCCCTTATCAATTCCCAATCCTTTTCCGTTTTTTTCCTTTTTTCTTTTATTCTTATGAGTTGTTGAGCTATTTCAATATCTTCCTGAGAAAATCCTAAAAGGTATAATACTTTATATATGTTGCGTGAATTTTTAAGAAATGAATCAACATCATCTATAAATATAAAGGAAAATTCCCGTGGTATTATTGCGTAGTTTTTGTAAAGATACATGGAAGTAGTTACAAGGATTTTAAAATTACCTTTTACTATTCTTTCTTTCGCTTTTTCTCTTTCCTTAGAAGAAGCCCCAAAAACTACTAAAAGATCCTCTTCTTTGAGATTTGATTCCCTTAACTTGTTCTCTACTTGTTTAAGTAACAGTTTTGTCGGAAGAATTATGTAACTCTTTTTCCTCTCTTTTGCTAAAAGTAAAGCTGTAACTAAACCAAAAGTAGTTTTTCCCACTCCCGTTGGTGCTAAGAGAGCGAAGCTTCTTCCTAAGAACACTTTCTTAGCCCACGATCTTTGAAGACTCCAAGGCTTTGTTCCCACTACTTTCTTAAAAAGCCTTTCCCATCTTCGGACTTTCTTGTTTATATTACAGAGTTCAGATAGGTTTCCCTCTGTTAGAAAAGAGCATATTTCATCTCTGTCTAACTCCTTCGGAAGACATTTTTCACAGGGAAGACCTTTTAAAAGTCTGTAGGAAGAGACCTTTCCCCCGCAATTTGGACACAGTTTTAAAAAAACAGCACCGATCATAGCTGAATAATTTTAATCCATCGGTAAGATACGGTGAACAGTTTATCTTCTTCGGACTTTGAGTATATTCCTTCTGTGTTGTTTGTAGCTACTGCTAAAAAGGTGCTTTCTGGTATGAGGATCTACTACAAAATACAAATAGGAAACCTTAGCAGGGTTAAGAGCTGCCTCAAGGGAAGATAAACCGGGATTGCATATAGGAGTAGGAGGTAAACCAAAATACTTATAAGTGTTATAGGGATCTTCTATTTGTAGATCTTCTTTTGTTAACTTACCCCTCCACAAACCCTTGCGCTTTAAGGCGTATATGACTGTAGGGTCTATTTGAAGACGCATTTTTTTCTTTAACCTGTTGTATATCACAGCGGATATAAGTGGTTTTTCCTCTTCCCAAAAGGTTTCTTTTTCAATCATAGAAGCTATGGTTACCCATTCCTCTAAGGAAATTCTTTTCTGAATAAGTTCTGCTCTTAGAATCTCTGTTTTCTTTAGAAAAGTTTTGAACATTGTGTCTATTACCTTTAAAGGGTGTGTATTTTTTGAAAAAAAGTAAGTTTCCGGAAACAAAAATCCCTCCATAGTATGGGAAGATAAACCATAATTACGTGCAACTTTTTCTGAAGTAGCGTATTTTATGAAGTCTTCTCCTCTACATATGCCTTTAAGCTCAAGAATTCTTGCAATATCGTATATATCACTTCCCTCAAAAATCACTATTCTATGGAGCTTTCGCAAGCCTTTTGACAACTTATTATAGACATCAAAAGGAGATACGTAAC
Organism: Aquificaceae bacterium; assembly: GCA_026981975.1. Lineage (GTDB taxonomy): Bacteria > Aquificota > Aquificia > Aquificales > Aquificaceae > Hydrogenivirga. The sequence continues at coordinate 6,742 of JALSHV010000027.1, forward strand.
CTCTAAACTCATATTCACCTGCTTCTAATTTCTCTTTTTTGAACAAATGAATTAAAGCAAAAGATATTCTATTTCTTATCAAACCTTCTTTGTAAAGTGTATCCACTATCCTAACAGTTGATGTTCCGTAAGGTATATCTACAATTTTTTTGCTTACGTAAACAGGTAGAAAAGAATAAGCAAGATAAGATATTAAGAGAAAGGATATTACTGAAAGAACTGCAAGTTTTTTCATAAGCTTTGTATATATTCTTCTAAAATTATTTGAGCAGAAATTGCATCTAAGATTTTCTTCTTCTTTTTACTGTTTACACCGATCAGTCTTCTCAAAGCTTCTTGTGTAGTGTATCTTTCGTCGTGCATTTCTACAGGTATATGCGGAAGTAATTCCTTCAGCTCCTTTACAAATTCCCTCACCTTTTTGGCTCTTTCCCCTTCCTTTCCAGAGGGAGTAAGAGGTAATCCTACAATTACTTTTTCTACATTTTTACTTTTTACCATTTGCACAATTTTTTCCTTAAGCTTAGCGTTGTTTTCAAGAACACACTCCGGCATTGCTATTTTAAGATCCGTATCTCCTACTGCTACTCCTACTCTCTTAAGCCCGTAATCTAAAGCCAGTAACTTCAAGATTTTTATGGCGGAAGGGGAGGGATTCGAACCCTCGGTGCCCCAAAAGGAGCACACGGCGTTTCCAGCGCCGCGCCTTCGTCCGCTCGGCCACCCTTCCTTAAGGATAAAAGATATTAATTATAATAATACCTGCAGGTTCTTTTAAAACTCCCCCAAAAGAGCAATTTCCCTTAAAGCCTCTTTATAAGCTCTTTTTATCTCCTGAGTTGCTTTTTTGATATTCTCAAAACCTAAGATCCCCGAACAAAGAGCTATGTTCCTGCAACCGGTTTTTAAAATTTCTTTAACTCTGTAAGGGGTTATTCCCCCTATAGCGACAACAGGTTTTTCCGATAGCTTAACAGCCTCCCTGAGAGCAGATAATCCTACAAGTCTATAGTCTTCCTTTGTAGAAGTTGGATATACAGAGCCGAATCCTACATAATCTATAGGTAATCTATTGGCTTCCTGAAGTTCTTCAAGGGAATTTACACTGTATCCTATGTAGAGTTTATTTTCTACAATTTTTCTAACAGCATGAGGGGGTATGTCCTTCTTACCCACGTGAATCCCGTCCGCTTCCACTGCTAATGCAAGATCAGCACGATCGTTCACCACAAGATCTGCAGAATACCTTCTTGTTATTTCTCTAATCTTTAAAAGCTCTTCATACATTTGACGACCTGATTTTCTTTTGAACCTGTATTGGACTGCTGTTATTCCACCTTCAAGAGCTTGTTCTATCACTTCGTATATATCTCTTCCTTCAAGATAGGCATCATCGGTTATAAGGTAGATAGTCAAATTCATGATCCTTCTCCAGTGGCGGAGAGGGAGGGATTCGAACCCTCGGAGGGCTATTAACCCTCTGCCGCTTAGCAAGCGGCCGCCTTCGGCCACTCGGCCACCTCTCCAAAACACTAACTATTTTACATTAAAATAATGTTATGAAAGATCCTGATAGATTGAGAAGACTTTTTCAAAAGGTAAAACCTATCCAAAACACAACACCTATTGAATTTGTTATGCTTGATCTTGAACCACTGTGGATGAAGTGCAGGCGGACTAAACGTTTAGTTTTCCAATTTCATAAATTAGGTTCTGCAGAAGGGAAGACCGCTTGTAATAAAACTCTGAAGGAATACCAAATTCTGCCCGACAGACAAGAAAAAATGGTAATAACTCAAGTAAATTTGATGTTAGGAGGTTTAGGATTGCTTGTTTTCTTTGATCTTTGTCCTCAGTGTTTTAACAATCTCAACCGTTGCCGTCCCTTAGAGTGAGAAATTCCTCAACTCGGCGGGAGATTTCTTCTGAATTTCTTATACAGTCCGCTAAGGAAATACCTCCTATATAGTTACCTGTAAGAAACAACCCTTTAAAAGTGTTTTCTAATTCTTCAACTGTTTTTAAAAACTTTTCATAGCCCATTGTATATTGAGGAATAGCTTTTTCCCATTTCTTAACATGATAAAAATCTACACTTTCTACTTCTAATATATCCTTCAGTTCTTCGCTAACTATTTTAAGAATCTCTTCTTCTGTTAGATTTATAACTTCTCTGTCGGTAGCTCCTCCCATGTAAACGGTAAGCAAATCCCTTCCGACAGGAGATCTTCCTGTAAATAACTTAGAAGAAAAAATAACGCCCAAAATTCTCTTCCTTTCTGTGCGAGGAATCAAAAAACCGAATCCTTCCGGAATTTTTCCACTTTTTACACCAAGGTTTACAACTACAACAGGAACGTAGTCTATATCCTTAAGGATAAGAGATTTTCCTTCCGATACGGTTTTTAAGATCTGCGCTGTTTCGTAAGCTGGTGTAGAAAGAACTACAGCATCTGCTTCTTTTTCTTCTTTCTTCGTTTTAAGGATAAATTTTCTATTTCGGATTTCCAAAGCTGTAATTTCTCTTTCTTTCTCCACCTTTACATATTCAGATAATCTGTCTGTTAGAGCTTTTAATCCCCCTTCAAAGGAAATAAGTTTTCCCTTAGGCCCTATAGCTTTTTTCTTTAAAGCTCCTTTTATAAGACTTCCGTATTCTTTTTCCAACATATAAATTCTTTTAACAGCGTATTTGACAGATAATTTGTAGGGATCTCCAGCATAGACTCCTGAAATGAAAGGTGTTACTATATAATCAAGAAATTCTTTTCCGAGACGTCTTTTAACAAAATCAGCAATGCTTTCTTCTTTTTCCGTAGGAGGAATAAAGGGTTCTGTAAAAATTTTCAGCTTTGCTCTAAAGGAGAGAAGGGGAGATAGAAAAAAAGAAACAGGATTTAAAGGGAGTGGAATAAGTTTCCCTTTTCTGTATATGTATCTGTTTTTTGAAATAGGATTTGCCCTTAGCGGTTTGAGATTGATTTCTTTTAGGAAATCTTCTATATACTGATCCGCCATCAGCGTTTGAGGACCAAGCTCTATAAGGTATCCCCTATCCCTAAGGGTTTCTATGTTTCCACCCGCTTTCGTTTTTCTTTCAAAAACACTTACATTATATCCTTTTTTTTTGAGTCTAAAAGCTACAGATAATCCGGAAATTCCAGCTCCTACAACTACTATTTTTTTCATTCTTTAAAGGGAACACCCTTCATCGGAGAAGAAGGAACAGCGTAAGTCCTTTTTGGCATTCTCCCCGCAAGGTAAGCAAGTCTTCCTGCGATTGTAGCGTATTTCATAGCTACCGCCATTTTTATAGGATCCTTGGCTTCCGCAAGAGCTGTGTTGGTAAGTATGCCGTCAACACCCAATTCCATCACCGGAGGTATATCAGTTGCACTCCCTATGCCTGCGTCAACGATAACAGGCACAGAAACAGCTTCTTTTATGAATATCAAATTGTAGGGATTTTGAAGCCCCAAGCCAGATCCTATAGGAGAAGCAAGAGGCATAACAGCTGCACAGCCTATATCTTCAAATTTCTTTGCATACACGGGATCGTCAAATACGTAAGGGAGAACTACAAAGCCTTCCTTTACAAGAATCTTGGCTGCTTTCAAGGTTTCTTCCATATCGGGAAGAAGGGTTTTCTTATCACCTATAACTTCAAGTTTTATCCAGTTTATTCCAGTTGCTTCTCTCGCGAGCATGGCGGTATTTACAGCTTCTTCTGCGGTATAACAACCCGCCGTGTTGGGAAGGATAAGGTATTTTTTCGGATCTATATAATCAAGAAGATTTTCCCGAGAGGGATCTGTTATATTAACCCTTCTTACCGCAACGGTTATTATTTCCGCTCCAGAAGCTTCCAACACTTCCTTGTTCTGTTGGAAACTTTTAAATTTTCCCGAACCTATTATCAGACGGGATTTAAACTTTCTCCCTGCTATTTCAAAGATATCATCTTGTAGTAAATTTTCCCAATCTAACATTGTTAACCTCCTCCTACAAGGTGAACTATCTCTACTTTATCCCCTTCTTTCAATTTGTAGTTTTCGTATTCGGATTTGGGAATTACTTCTCCGTTAACAGCAACCGCAAGACCGACTTCCCTAAGCTCAATTCCCAGTATGTTTAAAAGTTCCCTTATTGTAACTTCACCTTCCAAAAATTTTTCATCTCCGTTAAGAAGTATCCTCATGGGGAATTATAATATAAACTACTCCAAAGGAGGTATAAAGTGACACAGGACATAATGCAAATGCCGGAAATTCCACCCGTCCCTAAGGAATATCCGCTAATGCCTTTGAGAGATTTAGTTATATTTCCTACCATGGTGCTTCCTCTGTTTGTAGGAAGGCCTTTTTCTATAAAAGCTGTAGAAGAAGCTTCCAAAAGAGATAAGCTTATCTTCTTAGTTCTTCAAAAGGGAAAAGATATAGAAGAACCTTCAGAAGATGAGCTTTACAGTGTAGGAATAATTGCCCATATACTAAGAGTTGTTCCTATAGAAGATAACAGGATAAAGGTTTTAGTTCAAGGAATAAAAAGAGGAATTCTTAAAAGGTTAATAAAGGAGGATAATTACTACAGTGCTTTGGTAGATCCCGTGCTTGAAAGAGATGTAAAACCAGAAGATCTCACTATAGAAGAAAAGGCTCTTATAAAATCTGTAAAAGAACTGCTGGATAAAGCTATATCCCTTGGAAAGCAGGTTATCCCCGATATAGTAATGATCATAAGGGAAATAGAAGATCCGGGAAAGCTGGCGGATCTTGTAGCGTCCATTCTTGAAATGAAAGCGGAAGACGCCCAGAAGGTTCTGGAAACTTTGGACCCGCGAGAGAGGCTCAAGCGAGTTTATAACTTTCTCTTAAATGAAGTAGGAATTCTTGAAGTTAAACAGCAGATAAGTGCGCAAGCAAGGGAGCAGATAGAAAAAGAACAAAGAGAGTATTTTCTCAGACAACAGCTCAAAGCTATACAAGAGGAGTTGGGAGAAGCAGATGAAAGAAGGGCTGAAATAGAAGAATACAGGAAAAAATTAGAGAGTTTGGAACTTGAAGAACAAACAAAAACTGAAGTAGAAAAACAGATAAAAAGATTAGAAAGGCTTCACCCTGACTCCGCAGAAGCTGGTGTTATAAGGACTTGGCTTGATTGGGTTCTGGAGCTTCCGTGGAATAAAAAAACACGGGATAACTACGATCTTGAGAGAGCAAGGCAAATTCTTGACAAAGATCACTACAATCTTGATAAAGTAAAGGATAGAATCATAGAGTATTTAGCTGTCCGCAAACTAACTGAAGGAAAAGAAGCTCAAGCTCAAATACTTGCCTTTGTCGGACCTCCAGGTGTTGGGAAAACTTCCCTTGGTAGATCAATTGCTTCTGCTTTGGGTAGAAAGTTTGTCCGCATAGCTCTTGGAGGAGTAAGAGATGAGGCGGAAATACGCGGACACAGGAGAACATACGTGGGAGCTATGCCCGGTAGGATAATACAGGCTATAAAACAAGCAGGAACAAAAAACCCCCTTATAATGTTAGACGAGATAGACAAACTTGCTATATCCTTTCAAGGAGATCCTGCAGCGGCTCTTCTTGAAGTTCTTGATCCAGAGCAGAATGTAAATTTTACAGATCTATATATAGGACTCCCTTTTGATTTGTCCGATGTTATCTTCATCTGCACAGGAAACAGGACGGATACAATACCTTCTCCCTTGTTAGATCGTATGGAACTCATACAGTTATCAGGTTACTCTGAAGAGGAAAAACTTTTCATAGCTCAAAAACACCTACTTCCTAAGCTTATTCCCCTTCACGGGTTAAAGGAAGAAGAGGTTGATTTTGAAGACGGAGCTATTCTTGAAATCATAAGAGGATATACCCGCGAAGCGGGTGTTAGGAATCTGCAAAGGCAAATTTCTTCTATACTCAGAAAACTTGCTGTTAAAAAGCTTAAAGGAGAAAAAGGACCCTTTTCGGTAAAAGCTCAAGATATAAAAAAACTCTTAGGTGTTCCCAGATATTTACCGGAAAAAGAAAAAGAACCTCTTATCGGAATAGCTACGGGATTGGCTTGGACAGAGGTAGGTGGTGAAATAATGTTCATAGAAGCTACAAAGATGAAAGGAAAAGGGAATCTTCTTCTTACAGGTTCCTTAGGAGATATAATGAAAGAATCAGCACAGGCTGCGCTTTCTTATATTAGATCAAATGCTGAAAACTACGGCATTGATCCGGATATATTTCCTCAAATAGATATACACGTGCATGTGCCGGAAGGAGCAGTTCCCAAGGACGGGCCTTCGGCAGGAGTTGCTATAGCTACAGCTCTTGAATCATTGCTTACCGATAAACCTGTCCGTATGGATATAGCTATGACAGGAGAAATCACCTTAAGAGGAAGAGTTCTACCGGTAGGCGGATTAAAGGAAAAAATCCTTGCTGCTAAAAGAGCGGGAATACACGAGGTGATACTACCTGAAAAAAACAAGGAAGAGGTTCTTGAAGATTTACCCTCCTACGTTAGGGAAAAAATGAAATTACACTTTGTAAGTCACTTAGATGAAGTTTTTAAACTTTCCCTCACAACCACTTAAGACCTTAAGTATCTGAGATAATCCCTAATCCCTTCCTCCAGCGTGTAAGAAGGTTCATAGCCAAGAGCTTTCTTTATTTTGCTGATATCCGCTTCTGTATGTTCTTGATAGAAATCATAAGGACAGTCAAAGTATTCAGGTTCATAATCTGTTCCCAGTTCTTCGTTCAGGATCTTCATTATTTCATTAAAAGAACGAGCCCTACCCGTTCCTACATTAAATATCCCTGAAATATCTTTCTCAAGAGCCAGAAGGTTGGCTTTTATGACATCTCTTACATAGACAAAATCCCTTTTCTGCTCTCCCCACTTGAAGAGCTTGGGTTTTTGTCCGTGCAGAATTTTAACAGCAAGTTGATATATCATACTGGCACTTTTTCCCTTAAAAGCCTCTCCGGGACCGTAAACGTTGAAATATCTCAAACCGATTATTCTCATGTGAGGATACTTTTCCATATAATTGATAGCTATACGATCCATCATCAATTTTGAAAAACCGTATATGTTCTCCGGTTCAAGTCCCTCTTCCTCTCTCATGGGGGGTGAGGTATTTCCATAAACTCCTGCGGAAGAAGCGTATATGACTTTTGAATTCCACTCAAGAGCGGATTCTAGTATATACCTTAAGCTATCCGCATTGGTTTCCATCATCAGCTTTTGATCTGTCACAGTCGTATCCGTTATAGCGGCTTGGTGAAATATAACGTCAAAGGAAAAGTATTTCCTCAAATACTGCCATAGATCCTTATCCTTTATATCTCCCGTAATAATCTCTCCTTTAAATCCTGTAAGGTTTTTAAAATGTCCTGTAGAAAAGTTGTCAAGTATGTATACTTTTGCATTGGGATACTTATTTTGGAGGGAACGGGCTAAGTTAGAACCTATAAAACCCGCTCCTCCTGTTATTAGAATTCTCATCTTAGCCATTATATATTTTTTACAAATCTTCTGTAAACCGATTCATAAACAGAAGGTAAGACTATTAAAGTAAGCAGTGTTGAGGTAAAAATCCCGCCTACTACTACCGTAGCTAAGGGTTTTTGAACTTCCGACCCTATATCGCTTATAACCAGCAAAGGGATTAATCCTATAAAAGTGGTTATTGCGGTTATAAGGATTGGTCTTATCCTTAAAATAGCTGCTCTTTTTACAGCTTCTCTTATACTGTATCCGTTTTCTAAAAGCTGTCTGATATAAGAAACAAGAACAACACCGTTAAGGGTGGCTATACCGAATATAGCTATAAATCCTATAGCTGAAGGAACAGATAGGTTAAATCCCGAAATATACAGAGCTATTATTCCACCTATAACCGCAAAAGGAACGTTTAACATAACAACAAGAGCATCTCTGACAGAGTTAAAGTTTAAATACAAAAGCACAAATATAAGAAAAATGGAAACCGGCACAGCTACAGAAAGTCTTTTCATAGCTCTTTGTTGATTTTCAAACTGTCCACCGTAAGTTATAAAGTAACCCTTAGGAAGATTTACTTCTTTTTCTATTCTACTTCTTAACTCTTCTACAAAACCACCTATATCTCTCCCTTCCACATTACACATAACTAAGGAAAATCTAATATTGTTCTCCCTTCTTATTACAAAGAGACCCGGTTCTACTTTGAGATCTGCTATATCTCCAAATGTGAGAATTTTCCCATCTCTTTCAAATACGGGAACTTCTTTTAATTTACTGATATCCCCTCTGAACTCATCGGGTAAAGTAATCACTATAGGAAAAAGAAGAGTTCCCTTTTGAAGAACGCCAGCCTCAGCTCCGCCTAAGGTATATTTGACTATGTTAAGAACTTCTTCAACCGTTATCCCAAATCTTTCAAGAATTTCCCATCGCGGATATACCCTCAGTTGGAGTCTGCCTGCTTGTATTTCTTTCTGAACATCTACAGCGCCGGGAATCTGTTCTGTAATTTCCCTCACTTTATCCGCGAGGGTATTTAAAACTTCAGGATCTTCTCCGAAAATCTTTATAGCTATATCCGCTCTAACTCCCGATAGTAATTCGTCTATTCTCATCTTTATAGGTTGGGTAAAAGCTATGGATATAGGGAGCCATTCCAATCTTTTTCGCAGTATTTGATTAAACTCTTCCCTTGTGCTGAAGGTTTTCCATTCATTCTGAGGTTTGAGAATTATCCAAGTTTCTATGTAATTAACATCTGCAGCTTCTCCTTTTTCAGCTCTTCCAATGGTGGAATATGTCTTCACAACTTCGGGAAATTTTAAAACCTCCTTTTCTATAGCCATTGCAACTTTTTTCCCTTCTTCCAAGGATACGTTAGGATCCATAAAAGCTTTAACAAGAACCGCCCCTTCTTCAAGCTCAGGAGCAAACTCTGTTCCTATTCTAGTAAGCAGGAAGAGACTGAATATAAAAGAAAGGACAACAGCTCCTATTATAGGAATTCTGGCTTTGAAAGAAGCTTCAAGAATTACGTCGTATACTCTGTGAATTATAGCCATTATTTTGCTATACGTTTGCTTACCGGGCTTGAGAAAGTAGTAAGTTAATACGGGAATAAATGTGAAAGCTATAAAAAGAGAAGCTAATAAAGCAATTATAAGCGTTAGTGCAAGAGGTTTAAAATACTTTCCTTCTATAGATTCAAAGACAAAAATAGGGGAAAAGACTATAACAATAATCAAAACAGCAAAAAGGACAGGTCTCCATACTTCCTTGACGGAATCCAGCACTACGGAGAATTTGAGCCCGTCTTTTTTCTCAGTAAGGTGTCTGTATATGTTTTCCACTATAACCACAGAAGAATCCACAAACATACCTATTCCTATAGCGAGTCCTCCTAAGGTCATTAGATTTCCTGTCATTCCACTTTCACGCATAACTATAAAGGCAATTAAAAGAGTCAAAGGCAGAGAGGATATAACTATAAGAGAAGCACGAAAGTTTCCCATAAGGAAAGCTGTAATAAAAGCGACAAGAAACATTCCGCTCATAAGAGCCTTTTGAATAGTAGAAACAGCTTTTTCTGTTAGATAAGCCTGATCGTAAAGATGTTCTATTTTAACCCCTTCTGGGAGTATTTTTTGAATTTCCTGGAGTTTTCTCTTTACTTTATCTACAACTTCCTTAGTATTTTCAAATATTCTTTTAACCACTATGTTTCCTTGAACTTCCCTTCCGTTCATTGTAAAAGCACCACGTCTGTTAGGTAATTCGCCCTTTTCCACCCTAGCTATGTCTTTGATGTAAACACTTATTCCCTTCTCTTTATCTACTTTTACCGGAATTCTCAAAATATCCTCCGGACTGTAAACTCTCCCAAGACCTCTTACAACAAGATCACCTTCAGCTGATTGAAAGAATCCACCTCCTACTAAAAGGTTATTTTTTTCAAGAGCTTCTATCAGATCTTCAAGAGTTATCCCGTAGGCTACGAACTTATCTGGATCAGGGACTATGCGGTATGCCAACTCAGGACCGAATTGAACAATTTCTTCAACACCACCTACACTCATAATGAGTGGGCGAGCGACCCATTGCTGGAAAATGGATTTAAGCTCTGCATTTGAATACCTGCCTTTTTCGTCATGAAGAACATAGAGCAGGGCGTTTCCCAAACCTGTAGCGTTAGGACCCATAACAGGAGTAAATCCTTCCGGAACTTTTTCTCTTGCGTCCGGCAGTTTTTCCATTACAAGACGGCGTGCAAAGTATATATCAGTTCCGTCTTTAAAGTAAACGGATACGTAAGACATAGCGGGAAGTGAAGCACTTCTTACCAAAATTACGTCCTTTAAACCGTTCATGACGGATTCAACAGGTATTGTTATAAGGGTTTCTACTTCTTCAGCCGAAAGGCCAGGAGCGTAAGTGTATATATTGACCTGCACTGGTGTTGGATCGGGAAAAGCATCTATAGGAAGTTTCCTAAAACTATAAATTCCGTATATCACAATTCCTACAAGAGCAAGTAGAACAAGAAGTCTTAATCTGAGTATAGCTCTGAACATATTGCTACCTCCTCAATGAGCGTGCCCTGCTTCTTCTACACCCACGAGTTTTGTTTTGAGAAAAACTGTTCCACTGACGGCTATCTTTTCTCCTTCTTTAACCCCTTCTTCTACTACGTAATAGCCGTTTATTTCCTTATAAACGTGTATTTCACGCGGTTCAAAATAATCTCCTTTCCACACAAAGAGGATCTTTTTCCCTTCTATGTCTTGAACAGCTCTTTTAGGAACTAAAAGTGCTTTTTTTCTTCCTGTCTTTAAAGATAGTTTGACAAACATTCCCGGTTTTAAAAGGTGATCTCTGTTGTGAGCTACACATCTGATTTTAACCCTTCTTGTTTTTTCATCTACTTCATGACCTATAAAGTCAACTCTACAAGGTATTTCTGTTTCACCTGTCTTTACAACAGCTTTGATCCCCTCTTTAATTTCCCTTGAAGACTTTTCATCAGCCCATCCGTAAACCCAGACAAATTCGTGGGAGTGGATTTTAAAGAGTTCTCTTTGCGGACCTACACTCTCTCCGAGAACGACATCTTGTTCTACTACGTATCCCTCACCCGGAGATCTGAGTAGGAGATGGTAGCCTTTTATTTCTCCATAACTTTTGAGTTTTTCCAAAAGAGCCTTGTATTCTCCTTGCGCTCTTTCGTATTCTATCATTGAAGCAAAAAATCGCGTGTATTGGATAACTTTTTGATTGTAAAGTTGCTTATCTCTTTCATACAGTTTCTTGGCAGTTTCCATACGAACCTTTGCTATTTTGATTTTCCCTATAAGATCTGCTATTTCAGGAGAATATATCTCCGCGACGGGTGCGCCCTTAGCTACATAATCACCCTCTTTCACGTAGAGTTTTCTAACTATTCCTTCTACGGGACTGTAAACCGAGAAGCTTCTTAAGAGATTTTCTTTAACCTCTGCTGGTAGATTCAATATTCTGCCTGCAAGTTCTTTTTTTACAGTTTGCAGTTCTATTCCCAGATCCTTTACTTGTTCTTCCTTTAAGTGTATTTCTTTATCGGTAAGCTCTTCATGTTCGTGTTTATGATCTTCTCCCGCATAAAGGATACAGCCAAAAGCCAACAGGAAAAACAGTTTCCTTATCATCTCCAGCCTCCTATTTCTATGAACTCTGAATATACCTTATGAAGCATTCCGTAAAGCTCCGCTCTGCGGAGCAATAGATCATAGTATCTCCTTCTGATGTCAGAAAGCTCCAAAAGGGTTATAACCCGAAGACGGTAACTTCTCAAAGCTAACTTAAGTTCTTCTTCCGCTCTGGGAATTATTTTACTTTCCAACTTTTCAAGTTCCTTGGAAAGAATTTCCAATCTTATCTTTATAGAGGATATTTTGGTTTTAATATTCAAAAGTTCCCCTTCAAGCTCCTTACTTAAGCTTTCTCTTCGGGCTATTTCCTGAAGGATTTCTCCTTGACGCCTGTAGAAGAGTGGGAATCGGGTTGAAAGAGCTACTCTGAGTCCGTAGAAACCTTCTTCTGAATCTTCAACTACGAAACCTGCGGAAAGAGAAGGTTTAGCAAGAGCCTTTTCAAGTTCTATTTGTCTTTTAACTGCTTCTATGCGCTTTTTTATAAACGCAACTGTGGGAGTTTTTTCAGGTTCTATGTCTTTAAGAGAAGGGATTTTTGATAGATCCCCCTCTGGATCTTTTACATCTACATTAAGTAAGCGCTCTAAATCTCTTAGAGAAGCTTGGTAAAGGGATTCTGCAATCCGCAACTGCAGAATCGCCATATCTTTTTCCCTTTTAGCTCTCAGAAGTTCTAATTCCGTTGCTTCTCCCAGTTTGTAGGCTCTTTTGACAAAATCTTCCACTTCACTCGCTGTTTTGAAGTTTTCCCTCCATATCCTTACTGTTTCCTTTTTCACTAACGCTGTATAAAAATTCCTGTAAACTTCCGCAACGAGTTTTCTACGAAAGCTCTCTATCATATGATCAAAAGCGGTTTTTTCTTCTTCAACAACTTTTTTCCCTTTCAAACGAATATCCCACAAAGGCACAGGTTGGGAGTATTCCAACAGATAAACAGCTCTGCCGGCAGGTTTACCGTTTTTATCATTAGTTATAAATCCGCTTTCAAAACGTATTTCCGGATTTGGAAAAGCCATAGCTGAACGCTCCATACCTTCAAATGCCATTCTTTGTTCTTTCAAAGCTTTAAGTTGTGGATTCTTTTCAAGAGCAGTTTCTATTGCTCTTTCTAAGTTCAATCCAAAACTCAAAGTTACTAATACGAGCATTAAAAAGATCATATTTTCACCTCCAGCGGGAGTATTGAGAGAGAAGAAAAAACTATCAAATGATAAGTCGCACTGTTTTAATAGGTTCAAAACTTTTTCCCAAAGGAATCTTCTCTTTCGGTAAAGGCATTTTTATGACATTCTTAAAGAACAAAAGAAAGGAGTTTCCCGTTAGGATTGTGAAACTGTCAGAGGATTCCTTACATATTTTAAGGGAAGCATCAGGTATAAGTTTTATGTGGATTTCATCTTCATCAGCCGGCAAACTGGGGTGTTCTTTTTCTATGTGAGCTACTCCCTCCTTATAATGAATACACAAGACTTCAGAATAACCACCTTTTATTCCAAGAACAGAGAACAATGCTAACAGCAGAACAAACCGCCCTATCCTGTCCATTTCCTATACTAATATTAAACCATGGTAAGGAAGGCAAAGCTTAAAGACATATCCGTTATATACTCCCTTATAGAGAAGTATGCAACAGCTGGATTACTTTTACCACGCAGTTTAAGTTCTCTATACGAACATGTAAGAGATTTTTGGGTGTATGAAGAAGCAGGGGAAATTTTAGGCTGTGTCGCTCTTCAAATAGTGTGGAAGGACTTGGCAGAAATTAGAAGTCTTGCTGTTAGAGAAGACAAAACTGGTGAGGGTATAGGAGGAAAACTTGTAGAAGCCTGCCTTAAAGAGGCGGTGGAACTCGGTGTGAAAAAGGTATTTTCACTTACTTACGCAAAAGATTTTTTTGAAAAAATGGGTTTTAAAGAAGTGGAAAAAAATAGCCTCCCTCATAAGGTATGGAAGGAATGTATATCTTGTGTAAAATTTCCAGAGTGCGATGAAACCGCTGTAATAATAGATTTAGAGGAGATTACCCTTTCAAATGAGCATAATTATTTCCTTAAAAAAAGTAAAGAAACAGATAGGTAAGGAAGAGATTCTAAAAGACATAACTCTTGAAATAAAAAAGGGTGAATTTGTAAGTATAGTAGGTGTTTCAGGCTCCGGAAAGAGTTCACTCCTTTACATAATGGGCTTCTTAGACAAACCTTCAACAGGTGAAGTTTTCTTTGAGGGAAAAAAGATCAATTACAGGAACGAAGAAGAACTCTCTACAATACGGAATTTAAAAATGGGCTTTATATTTCAGTTTCACTATTTGCTTCCTGAGTTCTCTGCATTGGAAAATGTAATGGCTCCTATGTTGAAAAAAGGAATACCTATCCCAGAAGCGATTGTTAAATCCAGAAAAATTTTGAAAAAAGTTGGACTTGAAGGAAAAGAGCATAGAAAACCCTATCAACTCTCAGGAGGAGAACAACAGAGAGTAGCTGTAGCGCGCGCTCTTGCCAATGATCCCTCTGTAATTCTGGCAGACGAACCTACTGGAAATCTTGATTCAAGGAATACAGAAGAAGTTATGAATATATTTGAAAGTATAAACAGAGAGGGTAGAACTATAATCATGGTTACCCATGAGCTTTATTTAGCAAAGAGAGCAAGACGGATACTTAGAATGAAAGATGGGAGAGTTGAAGAACTTTAGAGACTTTATGGAGCAAAAGGTTAAAGAGTATTACTCTCTGCCGTGCAACAAGTTCGGAGCGGGTGGGGATTTTTTCACAGCTCCTGAATTGGATTCCGTGTTCGGTGAAACAGTAGCGCATTTTTTAGTTCCTTTTCTTAAGGAAATGGAGCGTCCTCTTTTAGTGGAACTGGGTGCAGGCAGAGGGCTTATGGCAAGGGATATACTCAGCTACTACCGTAAAAATTTCCCTTCAGTTTTTTCAAAACTCCGTTATGCAATATACGAAATAAGCCCATACCTTAGAGAAGTTCAGAAAAAAATTCTGAGCGAATTTGATAAGGTTACGTGGGTTGATGAAATTCCCACAACAGAAGGGATCATCTTATCAAATGAGTTTTTTGACGCTTTACCCGTTCATGTAGTTCAAGAAGACAAGGAACTTTTTATAAAAAACACCGAGGAAGTTTGGCTACCTTTAAAAAATAAAAAAATAAAAGATTTCTTAGAAAAGATGAATTACACAAATCTTAAACAACGGATTGAAATTCCTCTTGATGCTTTAGAATTTCTCAGTAAAATAAGTAAATCCTTACGCAGTGGATTTCACCTTGCTATAGATTACGGTTATACTTCGGCGGAAATGTATCGTTTTCCTCAGGGAACTTTAACAGCTTATAAAAAACACAAAGTAAAGAACGATATATATTCCTGTGCAGGAACAGCTGACATATCTGCCATGGTAAACTTTTCTGCTCTTATGGAATACGGAAAGGAATTTGGCCTTAGAACAGTTTTTCTGAAAAGCCAGAGAGATTTTCTAATGAGCAACGGGTATTTTATAAAAGTTTTGAAATCACTTGCAGGTCAGGAGAACCCCTCCGCGGTGGAAAGATTGTCTCGTCTTAAAACAATGCTTATAAGTATGGGCGACAGATTTAAAGTTCTTTTCCAGTGCAAGGAGTTGTAAAATTATGGAAATCGGAGGGTAAAAAATGGAGGATATAGTCATAGGAGGCTATTTAATAAAAGGGGACAGATATTATACAAAGGATCACGAATGGGCTTTTATAAAAAACGGAAAAGCTCAAATAGGCATAACAGATTACGCTCAAAAAATGTTGGGGGACATAGTCTATGTTGACTTGCCAGAAAAAGAACAGAGTATAGACGCAGGGGAAACCCTTGCCAACGTTGAATCTGTCAAAAATGTAGCTCCTATTTACAGTCCCATAACCGGAACTGTAATAGAAATAAACGAAGATCTTACAGAAGATCCCTCTATACTAAATGAAGATCCTTACGATGCAGGTTGGATAGCGGTGGTAGAAATGAAAGATCCAACCGAAGTTGAAGACTTAATGCCTCCAGAGGACTATGCGGAGATAATAAGGGAGATAATAAAGGAGGAAAGCACAGAAGAATCCACAGAAGAAATACCAGTAGAGGGATTGGAAGAGTCTTTAGAAAATCTCCCGGAGGAAGAGCTGGGTTACGAAGAGGAGAAGTGATGTTTATCCCTCACTCTCCTGAGGAGACGGAAAGTCTTCTCAGAGAGCTTGGCTTGGTATCTCTTGAAGATCTTTTTTCCCATATAGATAAAGAGTTATTGAATTCCTCTTTTAATTTACCCACTCCCAAGTCAGAAGAGGAAATAAGAACCTTTTTTAAAGAAATAGCTCAACACAACAGAGATCTTATATACTTTACAGGAGCCGGAAGTTACGACAGGATAATCCCCTCTGCTCTTGAGTATTTAATCAGCAGGGGAGAGTTTTTAACTCCCTACACTCCCTACCAAGCAGAAGCCTCCCAAGGAACACTACAGGCTATTTTTGAATATCAAACCCTTATCTGTGAACTTACCGCTATGGAAGTAGCAAACGCTTCCATGTATGACGGAGCCTCCGCTCTTGCGGAAGCTGTTTTAATGGGACGAAATATAAGAAAAAGCGCTGAAGGTAAAATCCTTCTTTCCGAGGGAATAAATCCTTTATACAAACAAACGGTAAAAACCTACCTCACAAATTCCGCCCATCAAATAGAGGAAATCAAAGTATCCCCTGAAGGCATTACGGATCTATCTTTGTTAGAAGATTATTTAAAAAAAGAACGTGTAGATATCTTTGTGGTTCAATACCCCAATTTCTTTGGTTTTATAGAACCGTTGAAGGACATAGGAGATATTGTTCACAAATACGGAACAATTTTCATAGTGGTTGCCGATCCTATAGCACTTTCTCTTTTAAAACCCCCCGGATACTTTGGTGCGGATATAGTGGTGGGAGAAGGTCAACAACTTGGACTTCCCATGAACTTCGGCGGACCTTACGTTGGCTTCTTTGCAACAAGGGAGAAGTATATAAGAAAACTTCCCGGCAGACTTGTGGGTATGGCACAGGATATAGAAGGAAAAAGAGCTTTCACCCTTATACTTCAGACAAGAGAACAGCATATCAGAAGGGAAAAGGCAACTTCCAACATATGCACCAATCAGAATCTTATGGCTCTTGCAAATCTCATATACTTGTGTCTCCTCGGCAGAAAAGGACTTCAAGAGGTTGCCCTTCAAAGTCTTTCAAAAGCTATTTATTTAAAAGAAAGACTAAAAAGCCTCGGTTTTGAAGAAGTGTTTTCAGGCAAGCACTTATGGGAATTTCCTTTAAAAAAGGAGAATGCACGTAAACTTTGGGATAAACTTCTAAAAAAGGGTTATATGTTGGGAATACCCTTGGAGAATTTAGGTCTAAAAAATACCTTACTGATAGCGGTCACAGAAAAAAGAACCCGACAGGAAATAGATAATCTTATGGAAGTTCTTGGGGGAGAATTGGATTGACAGTATCGCCCCTTGTAAGAGACTTTATGATTCGCACTCCTGTTACCTGCACCCTTGACAATACTGTCCGAGAAGCCATATCTCTTATGGAAGCTCATGATATAAGTAGTGTTGTAGTGGTGGAGAATCCGCAGGGAAAGCCGGTTAACATTCTTACCCATAAAGACATAATATCAGCCATATATCACAGCATGTTAGACAGCTCCGTTAAAGAGCTTATAGATCTTCTTAAAAAAGAAAATCTAATAACTGTAAAGGAAGAAAGTACCATCATAGAAGCTATTAGAGTTTTTGAAGAAAAAGGGATAGAACATCTTCCCGTTGTTAACGACAAGGGAAATCTTGTGGGAATAATAACAGGAACAGATATTCTCAGAGGATTACCTAAATTCGCTTTTATTGATCCTCTTACAGGTCTTGAAAACCGAAGGTTTTTGGAATACTTAAGTAGCCGTCTTCATATTCAAAAAATCAGAGATCTCTATGTGTTGATGATAGATATAGACGATTTTAAAAAGGTTAACGATACCTTCGGTCATTTAGTAGGAGATACAGTTCTTAAAAGTATAGCGGATAGTATTTTAAAATCTGTGAGAACTTACGATAACGTTGTCCGCTTCGGAGGAGAAGAAATAGTAGTAATACTTCACAGGATAAAAGAAAGAAGTGCTTTGGAAATTGCTCAGCGCATAAGAAAGTCTGTGGAATCTCTTAAATTTGAAAAGTATCCTTCTTTAAAAGTAACAGTCAGTATAGGAATATCACCCTTTAAGATATCCCTTACAGAAACTATTAAAAATGCGGACAAAGCAATGTATAAAGCTAAGGAAGAAGGAAAAAATAAAGTAGTTTTACTTAAATGATATCCTTTAAAACAGCTATTGCTTCTTCTATATGATTTTCTGTAATTACAAGAGGAGGTAAAAATCTCAAAACATTTCCTGAGGTGCAGTTAATTATTAGCCCTTTCTCAAGGGCTTTAAGAACCATTTCCTTACAGTTCTCTTCCATTTCCAAACCTATCATTAATCCCTTTCCCTTGACTTTTCCAATCCTTAGTTCCTGAAGCTTACTTTGGAAAAAGTCTCCTCTTTTCTTTACGGAAGGTAACATATCTTTCACAGTGTCCACCACGAAACTGGCAACCTTGCAGGCAAGAGCATTTCCGCCAAATGTAGAGCCATGAGATCCCACTGTAAAGGCTGAAGCTATTTCCTCTTTTGCAATAAGAGCTCCTATAGGAATTCCACTCCCTAAGCCCTTTGCAAGAGTAACCATATCAGGAGTTATTCCGTAATGCTGAAATCCAAAGAACAGTCCTGTTCTGCCAACACCTGTTTGAACTTCATCTACTATCAAAAGAATTTCCTTTTCTTTACAAAAATTCTGAAGTTCTTTCAGAAAATCCTTTTCACATTCGTTAATGCCTCCTTCTCCCTGAATAACTTCCAGCATAACAGCAGCTGTTTCTCTTCTAAAGGCTTTTTTCACAGAGTCCATATCGTTCAAATAAGCGTAATCAAATCCCTCCAGCAAAGGTTCAAATCCGTAGTGAAACTCCTTCTGAGCTGTTGCTGAGAGACTACCGTAGGTTCTACCGTGGAAACTCTTCCAAAAGGTAATAATTCTGTATCTGCTTTTGTTTTTTAAACGCCAGTATCTTCTGGTCAGTTTAATAGCTGCTTCATTTGCTTCAGTTCCAGAGTTGCAAAAAAACACCTTTGCAGGAGATCCGAATTCCCTAACCAGTTTTTCAGCTAACTCTTCCTGCCATGGATTCAAAAAAAGATTTGATATGTGAAGCAACTCTGCGGATTGTCGGTTGATTACTTCTACAACACCCGGGTGGGAATGTCCTAAGGAAACAACTCCTAAACCTGCTATCAGATCCAAATATCTATTACCTTTTTCATCGTAAAGATAAACTCCTTCTCCTTTTACAAAACTTACGGGAAGTCTTGAGTAGTTTTCCATAAGATACATTAAGAAGATATTTTAAGATACTCGTTCTTGTAACGAACGTAATTATCGGCAGATTCTTCTATGAGCTTTATCTCCTCAATTTTGAGATCTCTTACTATCTTTGCAGGCACTCCGGTTACAAGCACACCCGACGGAATCTTACGTCCCGGTGGTATAACCGCTCCCGCACCTACCAAGACAAAGTCTTCTATTTCAACCCCGTCCATAATCACCGCTCCCATGCCTACCAATATGTTGTTGTGTAAAAGGCAACCGTGAACAATTGCTCCGTGTCCCACCGTTACTTTATCTCCTATAAGGGTCGGAAACTTTTCGCTCGTTACGTGAATTACAGAGTTGTCTTGAATATTAGTTTTCTTACCTATTCTTATGAAGTTTACATCTGCTCTGATCACGCTCCCGAACCACACACTTGAATCTTCACCTATTTCCACATCTCCGATTACATACACATTCTCCGATAGGTAAACCCCTCTGCTGATTTTTGGTGTTTTTCCTCCGTAAGGTTTTATAAACGCCATGACATTACAATAATTATTTAATGTTTTACGTCCTGAGCGCTATTCTTTTTGCCTTTGTTCTTTTTCTACCTTTTCACATGAGCGGATCTCCCTCGGGGGGTAAAGTTATTTTTGAAAAAGTCAACCCTAAGGACTTTGTGCCTGTCAAAGGAAAAGAAGGAGGAACTCTTTACTTTATACTCAACGGAGATCCTAAAACTCTTAATCCCGCTCTTGCTCAGGAAACTACTTCAACAGCTGTAATAGGCGATCTGTTTTCCGGACTGACAAGACTTGATTTGAAAACCATGGAAGTAAAACCGGATCTCGCTCAAAGATGGGAAGTATCTCCCGATGGAAAGGTGTGGACTTTTTATCTTAGAAAAGATGTAAGATGGAGCGATGGAACACCTTTTACCGCAGACGATGTTGTATTTACCTTCAACGAAGTGTATTACAATGACAACATACCGACTCCCACAAGGGATATACTCACTGTAAAAGGTAAAAGGATAAAAGTGGAGAAATTAGACAGATATACTGTAAGATTCACCATGCCGGAACCTTTTGCACCTTTTTTAAATGCTCTGAGCGCAGAAATACTACCGAAGCACAAACTGGAGAAATACGTAAGGGAAGGCACTTTCAATACCGCTTGGAACGTTAATACAGATCCTTCCCAAATAGTAGGAACAGGTCCATGGGTTATAAAGGAGTATATAAAAGGACAAAGAGTAGTTTATGAAAGAAACCCCTACTATTACCGCACAGATGAGTTTAACAACAAGCTTCCGTATATAAAAAGAAAAGTAGGAATAATTGTCAGCGATCCCGATACCGCACTGCTTAAGTTCTCAAACGGTGAAGTTGACTACATAGGGTTAAGATCTCAAGATATTCAACACATAGTAAAGCTCAGTAGAAAAGATATAAAGGTTTACGATCTCGGTCCCACTCCTTCAACAACTTTTTTGGTTTTTAATCAAAACCCTTCCGCTAAAATACCTTCTTACAAGCTCAAGTGGTTTCGTAACAGGATTTTCAGAATTGCTATATCCCACGCCATAGATAGAAAAGGAATATGTGCTTTGGTTTACAACGGATTAGCTGAACCCCTTTACACTCCCATTACACCCGCTAATAGACCTTATTTTGTTGAAAACTACTATCCACGCTTTGAGTTTGATCTTAATAGGGCAAAATCCCTTTTAAAAAGTATAGGATTTTCCGATAAAGACGGAGACGGAATCTTAGAAGATCCCGAAGGCAACGATCTTAAAATAACTTTAATAACCAACGCAGGTAATAAGGAAAGGGAAACCATAGGCAACATAATAAAAGAGGATCTTAAAAAGATAGGCATAGAAGTCCACTTCCAACCCATAGATTTTAACAATCTTGTATCCAGACTCACCGCACCTCCCTATGAATGGGAAGCAGTTATAATAGGACTCACGGGATCCTTAGATCCTCATTTTGGAAGAAATGTTTGGCACTCTTCCGGACTACTTCATATGTGGAATCCGCGCCAGAAAAGCCCCGCTACAGATTGGGAAGCTGAAGTAGATAGATTGATAGACAAAGGAGCTGTTGAACTTAACTTTCACAAACGGGTGGAAATCTACAAAAAGGCTTTTAAAATCATAACAGAACAGCAACCCATGATATTCATAGCAACTCCTAAGAGTATGATAGCGGTTTACGATAAGTTTGGAAATCTTTTTCCAACTGTTTGGGGATGGTATGAAGAGGAAAGGCTCTTTATAAAGGATTAGCTCATGGCAAGCATTTTCTCTATGGGTTTTCTTGCTCTTTCCATAATGTCTGGGGGAAGCAGAACTTCATTTGTTTCGTTTTTTACAGTTTCGTAAACCTTGGGCAGGGTAATACCCTTCATAGTGCAACAGTAAACAGTTCCACAGTAGTTCATGGATTCGGGAAATATATACTCTTTATAGGGATTTATTTTTTGAAGTGTGTATTTTAATCCTACTTCGGTAATGACTATCACTTTCCTGCTTTCCACAGAAGTTGCGTATTTTATTATTTGAGAAGTTGAACCTACAAAATCTGCCAGTTCTATAACCTTAGGATGACATTCTGGGTGAACCGCCACCTTTGCATCGGGATATTTCTCTTTAAGCTTGGAAACCTCACGAGCGGTAAATTCAAAGTGAGGAGGACAAAAACCTTTCCAGAGAATAAATTCCTTATCGGGAACTTGTCTGCTAATCCATTCACCGAGAGCTTGATCGGGGAGAAAAACTATCTTCTTTGATTTAAGTTTTTTTATTATCTTAGGAGCATTTGCGGAGGTTACACATATATCCACTTCAGCCTTTACATCAGCGGTAGTGTTTATGTAAGCAACAAACTCTGCATCTGGATACTTTCTCCTAAGATCTCTTACCTGATCTGCTCTTACCATGTCAGCCATAGGGCATCCCGATTCTGGATTGGGATGAAGAACCTTTTTGTGAGGACTTAGGATTTTTGCGGTTTCACACATAAACCGGACACCGCAGAAGACTATAATGTCTGCATCTGTAGTTGCCGCTTTGCGAGAGAGTTCAAGGGAATCTCCAATAAAGTCAGCTATATCCTGAACCTCCGGACGTTGATAGTAATGAGCGAGAATTACTGCATTTTTTTCCTCTACCAATCTGCGAATTTTTCTCTGAAGATTTTTTATCTCCTGTGGAGTAAGTTCCTTTTCTTGGAGTTCAAAACCCGCACCCATTGAACTGCCTCCTGAGGGGAAAATATAAATTTAGAGAATTTCTTACAAACTACAACTGTGTTTCAGGTTTCTTGATCTTCCAGTTATCTATAAGTCTTGTATTTCCCACCCATAGAGCTATCAATATCCTATCACCGACTTCTACGAATTCCTTAGGATTTAAAAAGGGATCCGTTATAGCTATATAGTCTATCTTCTTAATATGAGGGTGTGAAAGTATAAATCTTTTCATTTCCTGTTTTATGACATCCGCTTTGTATTCTCCTTGATTAAACATTTCCTGAGCTAAAAGAAAAGATCTGTATATGGAAAGTGCCGACTCTCTCTCCTCAGGACTTAGATATACGTTTCTGGAACTGCAAGCAAGTCCGTCGGGTTCTCTTACTGTTTCTACAGGGATTATCTGAACAGGTATAAGGAGATCTTTAACCATTTTTTCCACTATCTTAAGCTGCTGATAATCTTTCTCCCCAAAATAAGCTCTGTCGGGCTGAACCACATTGAAAAGTTTTAAGACAATTGTAAGCACTCCCCTGAAGTGAGTGGGTCTGAATTCACCCTCTAAAATAGATTCCAAATCTTTTACCCTTACTTCCGTATTACCGAATCCTTCAGGATACATCTCTTTATCAGAAGGGGCAAATACAGCATCTACGTTTAACTCTTCACATATAGCCATATCCCTTTCAAGATCACGAGGATACTTATTGTAATCTTCAGAAGGCGCAAACTGAGTAGGATTTACGTATATACTAACAACGGTTATATCGTTTTGTAGGGTGGATCTCCTTATAAGCTCTTTATGTCCTTCATGCAAGTATCCCATTGTGGGAACAAAGCCTATACTCTTGCCTTTGGCACACTTTAACTCCTGTAGATAATTTCTTATATCCTTTACACGTTTGAACAGAAGGGGCATTGAACTTTCCTCCTTGGACAAGGGAAATATTATCTTACAGTAAATCCTTTAGTGCAAGAGGTTACAATTGTTTTAAAATAATCAAGAAAAGTATGAGAAGCCTTATTTCTGTAATGGATCTCCGTAAAGAAGAAGTAGAAGAGATCCTTTCCCTTGGAAGTGAAGCTAAGCAAGTGCAGGGTGAAAAACTGTCCGGGGAAGCAATTTTGCTTTTTTTAGAGCCTTCAACCAGAACAAGACTGTCTTTTGAGAAAGCTTGTAAAAGATTGGGCTTAGAGGTTTACTCTGTGATAGGAGAAAGCAGTTCAATTGTTAAAGGGGAAAGTCTATACGATACGTTCAAAACCATTGAAGCTCTGGGGTTTCGTTGTGTTATTTTTAGATTTCCTTTTGTATTTTTCCCTTACAGACAAATTGTTGACAAAGTCAGAATAGCTTTTATAAATGCAGGTGACGGAACCCATCAACACCCTACTCAAGGACTTATAGATTTATTTACTCTTAAGGAAAAGTTAGGAGATATTAAAAACCTACGGGTTCTCTATGTAGGTGATATTCTTCACAGCAGAGTCTTCAGATCCGGAGCACCGCTTTTGAAAATGTTCGGAGCAAAAGTTTCCGTATGCGGACCGAAGTCCCTTATTCCAGAAGATATAAATGTTTTTGAAGTGGAGCAGGTTTTTTTTGATCTTGACAAAGCTTTAGATTGGGCGGATACGGTTATATGGCTCAGGTTACAAAAAGAACGTCAGGAAGAAAGGTTCATATACGAAAGAAGTTATTTCCGCCGTTTTGGATTAACAGCTCAGAGATACAATAAGTTGAAAGGTTTTTTCATGCATCCCGGACCGGTTAACAGAGAAGTTGACATAGAAGGTGATCTTGTTTATTCAGAAAAATCTCTTGTGCAGGAGCAGGTAAAAAACGGAATTTACATAAGAACAGCGGTGTTAAAGTGGTGTTTGGAAAGTTGACAGTGAAATACCGCGTGGGAATAGGTTTTGACTCCCATCTTTTTGAAGAAGGGAAAACCCTGATATTGGGAGGTGTTCGTATAGATTTTCCTAAGGGTCTTAAGGGACACTCTGACGGAGACGTTATTCTGCACGCAATTACAGATGCTATATTAGGAGCGCTTGGAGAACCAGATATAGGAGAACTTTTCAGTGATAAAGATAAAAGATGGGAAGGTGTTCCCTCGGAGGTTTTTTTAAAAGAAGCGATTAAAAGGGCAAGTAAAAAGGGCTTTCGTTTTGTAAATCTTGATTGCATAGTAATAGCAGATGAGCCTAAGATAAGCTTGTATAAAGAAAAAATAAAAGGTAAACTTGCGGAGCTTATAGGTATTTCTAAGGAGTTTATTTCCGTAAAAGGTAAGAGAAAGGAAGGCTTCTCCTCGGAAGAGGGAATAGCTTGTCTTTGCTGTGTCCTGTTGGAATCCGCAGATGAAAGTTAATTTAGTCTTATCAGGCGGGGCAGCAAGAGGAGTAGCTCACATAGGTGTTTTAAAGGCTCTTGAAGAACTCGGTGTATCAATTAAAGCTCTGAGCGGTGTGAGTGCGGGTGCTATAGTAGCTGTTTTTTACGCAGAAGGGTATTCTCCTGAAGATATGCTGGATATTATAAAGAAAACCCGTTGGATATCTTTATTTCAACCTAAGATACCGCGAAGCGGTCTTTTTTCTTTTTCAAAAGCAGCGTCATACCTTGAAAAATTTTTGAGTTGTAAAAGATTAGAAGAATTAAAAAAAGAAGTTCATATATGTGCAACTGATATTCTGTCTGCTAAATCTCTTTACTTTTCCGAAGGGGATTTAATTCCGCTTCTTTTGGGAAGCTGCGCATTGCCGGGAATATTTGAGCCGGTTGAATACAAAAACTATATGTTAATAGACGGTGGTGTTATGAATAACCTGCCCGTTGAACCTTTTGAAAAGAGCAGAATACTTCGGATAGGGGTTGATGTTAATCCCTTAGAGAAAATAGAAACAGTAGGTAATATAGTGTCCATTCTTGTTAGGAGTTTCTTTCTTGCGGTCAGATCAAACACCGATAAGAGAAAAGAAATGTGTGATGTTGTTATAACACCCGATATTGTCCGTTACTCTCCGTTGGACATAAAGAAAGCGGAGGAGCTTTACAGAGTTGGTTACGTGGAAACTATTAAAGTAATGGAAAACTATTTGAAGATTTCCGAAAAGAGAAAGCCTTCGTAGATTTTGCGAACTGGTCCTTCAAGAAAAATCTCTTTTATATCATCGCTGAAATCCACTCTAAGAATCTCTCCACTCCTTGTAAGGACATTAACGGGTTTTAACTCAATAAGCTTAAGAGTATGGGCAACCAGCGCTGCAGCGGTTGCTCCTGTTCCACAGGCAAGGGTTTCTGTCTCAACTCCTCTTTCATAAGTTCTAAGGGTTAATGTTCTCTTATCCACTGTAGTTATAAAATTAACGTTAGTTCCCTTAGGTTTGAACTCGCTGTGAAATCTTATTTTTCTTCCAAGGCGAACAACATCAATATTACTTAAATTTTCGGTTACTACTACAAAGTGCGGAACACCCGTATTGACAAAATACCCTGTAAGCTTTACATTTTCCAACTCAATGGTTTTCTCTTCAACCTCAGAAGGAGTGGTAAGCTGAACCTTCACTCTCCTTCCCCCTTCCAGTATTTCTGCCTTAACTACACCCGCATCAGTTTCAAAGCTTACATTTTTCTCTACCAGTCCCAAATCGTAACAAAACCTAACAGCGCATCTGGCGCCGTTTCCGCACATCTCGGCGGAAGATCCATCGGAGTTGAAAAACTGCCATCTAAAATCATTTGATGGATCTAAAGGGGATTCAATCAAAATCACTCCGTCCGCGGATATGCCTTTGTGAGGTTGGCAGAGCTTGCGAACAAAGTCTTCAACAGCAATAGATATTTTACTTAGGAATTTATCCACCTTGCCGTCACGATTATCAATTAGTATAAAATCATTACCGGATCCTTCTAATTTTGCAAAATCCACAATTATTTATTATATAAATAATGGTTCTGCTACTGGCTCTAATGATAGGTGTGATTTCTACCTTAGGTGCTGAATATCTTGTAAAATCACCGATTCCCCCCACTTCTTTTAAAAAGAAAATTTCAGAAGACGTGTATTTAGTAGAAAAAGCGGATCTTCAAATTCTAGGTCTTAAAAGGTCAGGAGTTTTACTGGAAAAAAACCATAAATTGAAAATTTTCAATGTTCCTTTAGATCCCTGCTTAGAAAGGTGGGATCTTGAATTTATAAGAGCTTATAAGGCATGGGATATATTTACAGGTAGCGAAATAGTATACGTAGGACTTCTTGATACAGGAGTAGATTACAACAATCCCGATTTAAAGGTAAACTTGTGGAAAAATACAGCGGAGTGCGGTGGAGTTCCGGGCATTGATGATGACGGGAACGGTTATGTAGATGACTGTTTCGGTGTTAATGTTTTGTGCTATCCCAAAGGTAGTTATGATCCGACAGCCACAGGTTGCAATTCTCCTGACGCCTTAGATGATAACGGTCACGGAACTCATGTAGCCGGTATAATCGGAGCTGTAGGTAACAACAACTTCCTTACAGTAGGTATAAACTGGAAAGTTAAGATAATTCCCTGTAAATTTTTAAATTCCGCAGGTATAGGTGATATAGCGGGAGAGATAGAGTGTTTAAAATACATAAGATCTTTAAAGGAAAGAGGTTTAAACGTAGTCGCAGTCAACGCCAGTTACGGTGCTATTTATCCCGCTTCTGACATTCAGAAATCGGAGATATCTAAACTGGCAGATTTAGATATCCTTTACATAAGTGCTGCGGGAAACTGGGGGTTCAGTAATGAAGAAAACGGGGTATATCCTTGTAATTACGATCTTGAAAATCAAATATGCGTGGGAGCGATAAATCCAGAAGGAGATAAGGCTTACTTTTCTAACTACGGACAGCAAAAAGTAAAACTTCTTGCTCCAGGTGAAGAAATTGCCAGCTTAAAATCTGGAAGTTACAGTAATGACTGTCAGCAATCCCTTGTAAAAATAAGCGGAACTTCTATGGCAACGGGTTTTGTTACAGGAGGGGTTGCTCTTTTGAAAGGATACAATTCACTTTTAAATTACAAAGACTTAAAGAAAACAATAATTATCAATACACGTAAGAATTTGAATCTATCCGA
The DNA here is from genome assembly GCA_026981975.1 of Aquificaceae bacterium. Taxonomy (GTDB): domain Bacteria; phylum Aquificota; class Aquificia; order Aquificales; family Aquificaceae; genus Hydrogenivirga. The sequence continues at coordinate 34,301 of JALSHV010000027.1, forward strand.
ACATACATACTCCTGTGGTGTTTTTGACCTTTACAGTCTCTTCACAAATGAAACGGAATCCTTTCTTTGTCTGAGCAGACTAACTATAGATTTCGGCACCGTGTCCTCATGCACAACTCTGAGAGAATCGCTCGTTGTCCGGAATACGGGATCTAATTCCCTTGTTGTAAGGGAAATTTCTGTTAACGGAAAGGGATTTTTTCTGAAATCGGACAACTGTTCCGGAAAAACACTTGATCCATTAGAAGAGTGCAAACTTTCAGTGGAGTTTAATCCGCCCAAAACGGGAAACTATACAGGAAAGATTTTTTTCTATACGGACAAGGTTGTAGCTGAAGTTAATCTAAAAGGAAAATTGGACTCTTCAGAACTTATTGTGTGTTACTCAAGCTCCGGGTGTAATAACGGAATAGGATACGCTTTTGTTGTTATTCCTTTACTTTTTCTTAAAAGACTTTTAAAAATTCGTTTGCTATAATTTTTACAAAAAATCAGGGAGGTTTTTGTATGAAGCGTTTGATGTTTGCTTTATTTTCAACGTCCCTGATAGCATTCTCTCAGGATTATAAAGCTTTTGGTGGAGTGTGGATAGGACAGACATCTTACAAAGATGGAGAAACTCCCGCTCTGAACGTAGGTTCCTTCTTCTTGGCTCAATCTCCTTTCTTGGAAAATCTACACTTCGGCTACGGAGTATCTGCAAATACAAACATAGCGGTTGGTTCCGTCATAGGAGCGGATAGTTTTGGGAACATTGTGGCGGTGAATATAACAGGTGTTGCTGTTCATCTTCCCTTTGAAGCCAATGTTGCCTATGTTTTGGGAACTCCAAAGATCAGAGGTTGGATAGGAGGAGGTCTTAATATAAGTATTGCACAAGCCAACGTTGTTCTCTCCTACACAGATCTTACCAACGGGATTAACTGCAGTGCAAGTGTAACAGGTAAGACAGAGTTCACTCCCGGATTTCAGATATTCGGTGGTGGAGAATACGTATTTGGCGGATTGCCTACCATAGGCGGTATTTGGGGTGTTTTTGCTCAGCTTAAATACATGTATGCTAAGGAAGTAGATATGAGTGTAAGCGGAAACGTTGAATGCACGGATACACTGGGCAATAGGATAACGCAGTCTGTAGACGAAAGTATATCAATAGATCTTTCTAACACTTCCTATGTAGTGGGGCTTTCCTATCACTTTTGAGAACGTCTACGACGAGCTTCGGAAAGCCATTCCGTAAACAGAGCTAAGAATACACCTCCGAAAAGGGAGGAGATTCCGGCAACCGCTATTATTAGTTTTTTCTTAGGTTTTACCGGTATATCTGGATCGGAAGGAGGATCAATTATCTCCACGTGTATAAAATCTCTTTGCTCTTCCAGTTTAGCCTGTTCGTAAAGTTTTAACAGGGTTTCATACTTAGCCTGTAATCCTTTTACTTTTAGAAAAATCTCCGTATGGCGAGCCATCTTTTCCGGAGTAGCTTCAAGACTCGGTATAGGTGAAAATCCGCCTGTGGAACGTTCTATACTAGCGAGCTGTTTTTCTACTTCTTTAATCTGATTTTTCAAATAAGTCAGCCTAGGACTGTCGGGAGATAGAACATTTTCCAGCTTACGGAGTTCCATCTGAAGGCTTATCCTTCTAGAAAGGAGTTCTGTATAAAGCTCTAAAGCTCCTTTGATTTGTTCTTGAGGAACTAAAATCTTTTCCTTCTTCTGAAACAGAGCGAATTCTTCTAAAGCTTTTCTAAGATCCTCTTCTGTTTCCTTAAGCTGTGATTCCAGAAATAATCTGTTAGCTTTAGCAACGGTAAGTGCTTTTTCCTTCAGTATTTGCTTTAACTCTTCTAAAACAGCAGTGGCTATAAGCTTAGCAAGTTCCTTATCCGTATACTCCACTCCTATGGTTATCAAACCAGTTTTTCTATCTGAACTTACAGTTATGATCTCCTCAAGAGAAGAAACCGCAACACTAAGAGGATCTCTTCCCTTAGGAACTTCCTTTGCTAAAATTTCCACAAGATTGAGTTTTTTCACTACGCGCTCCCTTAAGGTTCTACTTTTTAAAACTGCCATTATCTTGGAAGAAGTATTTTCTCCCTTTATTTGAATTCCTAAGAACTGTCCCGCCAATTCCGCAATTCCGGAAGTGGGTTGAGAGGATACAGGTATAACTGAAGCCTCCGATCTGTATACGGGTTTCATAAGAAAACTTACAACTGTTGCTAATACTAATCCGATAGTAAAGAAGGAAAAGATTAATTTCTTTCTTTTTAAAAGTATTTCCCAAAGTTCGTAGAGATCTATTTCCTCTTCTGATGTAGGATACTTCTTATTTTCTTCCATGATTATAGCCTCCAGCTTATGGCAAACTGAAAGCTAAAAAAGTTTTTATTTTCCCTTACAATTTTGAAATGCACAGGGGAGGGATTTTTATCGTAGTTATGAGTTCTGTCGTATCTAAGTGCTAATCTTAAGATTAAACTTTTAAGTCTCTTCTCTCCACCCAAGGAAATAAAATACCTTTTCATTGAAGGTTTCTCCGTAAGCGGTTTCTCGTAAAGACCTAACTGATATTTGAAAGAAGAGCTTTTGGAAAAATAAAACCTGTGAGAGAGAATTAAAGATCTGGAATCCCTTCCGTATGGATGTCCTAAGGGAATACCCCGATACGTGTATCCTTCTATACCGTAAATATGGTGAATATACCATTTATCGCTTACCTTTGTAAATTCAAGCCTGAGTATATGTTTATCTGTTGACATTAAAAACCCCGCTACATAACTCATAAAAAGCAGTTTAAAACCAAAGGGAAAGTAGAATTTACCTCTATCCTCTTTTTGCCACCACGCTTTTATATCAGTTCCTGCTTCTTGATAGTAAACCCTAAGGGTTTTCACACTTTTAAAAATCCTGTTTACAGGTAAGTTAAGACTTATATCCCAACCTCCGTATCCGTCAGAATCGTATTTACTATAAGGGATATTCTCTTCAGAACCTATAATCATTTTTGGATATTCTGTTAACTTCAACCCAGGTCTTCCTTTTCCACCGAAAAGGGCGCTTCTGGTTCCTCCCAATTCAAGAGTATCAAAAGGTTTCCAAACAACCCTCAAAGCCAAGAGATTCGGGTTATCTATATCCTTTCTTTTCTCTTTTAACCAACCTTTTAAAAATATAAAGTCCCATTTTCCAAAGACTTTAAAGGATTCCTCAGTTTGAATTTTTATAAGAAAGAACGGCTCCGCCGTTGAAGAGAGAAATAATCCAAACCTACCGGGTCCTAAATGGACGTTGTCTTTTCCTGCCTGAAGGGAAACCTTCCCAATTTTGAACTTGGCGTAGCCTCTGAAAAGTTCTACTTTCTGCAGCCTGTTCCTTTTAACATGTCTGATCTGGTAGTAAAGAACAAAATTTTTGCCTGTAGATAAAAATCCGTCCGCAAAGTTGTAGAGATTAATACCTTTTCTTAGAACTGTTCCCGCACTGTTTTCAAGAAGGAAAAAATCTTCAGTAGTATGCATTACCTTCATCGTTAAGGAATTTAAAGGTTTCCAGTAATACCCCGGCGCAGAAAGAGCATTCATATAAGTCTTTATCCTGCCAGGATTTTCCACAATTACGTAAGCTTTTTCTAAGGAAAACGGCTTAATGGAAAAGTTAAAGTAAGGGTATGCTGAAGAAGATTCAAGATTTTCATAGACTATATACTCTTCTGTATTGAGATTAAGTAAGGGGTTTGCTAAGCAACAAGTATAGAAAACAATAAAAACTGTAAGAAGCCTTACATTCATATTTTACAACCTCTTAGCCAATACTGCAGTGGATATAGCCTGAAAAATAATCTGAACTACGTCTCTTATAAGAGGTCTCCACATAGTAGGGACTTTGAGTTTTGAAGGAACTACAACTGTATCCCCTTCTTCCAAGGGCAAATCCATAAAATCTTTAGCAAAGTAAAGTTTGTTGTCTTTCCAATTAAACGCTAAGGTTTTTCTGTAGTTTCTGCGGGATATAACCCTGCCGTTTGCTTTGATTACGTATATATTTTCAAGATCCGCATTAGTTGCAGGTCCACCTACCTGATTCAGATAATACGACAGGGTTGCTCCCTTTCTAAAGGGAAGCGATATTTGATTGTAAACATCTCCTAAAACAAGAATATAGTTCGGTCTTGAGGGTATGTATATGTAATCACCGGCTTCTAAAATTATATTATCCTTGCTTTTCTTAAGTTCTTCTAAGGTTTCTGGAATATCTAAGGCTATTCTGCCTAATCCTATCTGAGCTTTATGTTTTATAAGTTCATACAGTCTCTTCTGTTTTCTTAAAGTTATTTCTAAAGCTCTTCTTTCCTCCGCAGAAGCACCTGTAAGTTCTAATCCCTCTTCTCCTTTAATAAGGCTCTCTTCTAAAACACTCAATGCTATTTTGAGGTGTTCCTCCTGCAATTTCTTTGCACTTTCTCTTACAAATACAATTCCCTTCGGATAGGCTCTGGTTGTATACCCTCCTGCTTTGAGCAGTAAGTCGTAAAGGGTCATTCCCTTTTCAAGTTTGTAAATACCGGGTTTTACAACTTCACCGAGAACAGTAACTGTTTTATCCTTTTCAACCGGGCTCGTTTTTTTAACAACCACCCTATCACCCGGCATTAAGGCTAAATTGTTCTTACCCTCAACGAGAAGTTCAGAGAGATATACAGTAGTAAGAATTTTTATTTCTTCTGTTTCTTTCTCCTCTGTTTCTTCCACTGTTTTTGTTATTCTGTATATATCAACTCTCAGTTTATTTATCTCTTGGGTAAACTTTTTCTCCCTTAAAACGTCCAAAAGGGTTATCCCTTCATAAAAGGGAATAACGGTTGGATTTTCAACTTCTCCGCTTAAATAGATTGGAGGAAAAACCCAACGTGGGAAAAACCGGACTATATCGTAATTCTTTAACTCAAGGTTCGTTTTACCTTTCACAACGTCAAGAGGAACAAATCTGAGAATTTTCAGAGAGTAATCGGGAGGTGTTCTTCTTAAAATTTCTCCGTAATACATATTTGTATCAGGCAAAAGCTTAACTTTAAACACAAGATCTTTAAGTGTTTTTGTCTCTTCCAGAGAATAAAAGCCCGGATACGCTACAAATCCTTCAACGTGTATTCCTTCCTGAGGTTTTCCTGTATATGCACCTTCCAGTATGATTAAGTCACCGTCTTTAATGTGATACTCAAAACTACCTTCCCGCACGCTTATCTTTCCGTTTTCGTAGCGTTTAATCTTTATAAGAGGAAGATAAGCGGAAGGTAAAATTCCTCCTGCCAAGGACAGAACTTCTTTGAGTTTTTTCTCTTCTTTAACTTCGTAAATTGCGGATCTTTTAACCGCTCCAACTACACCAACCGTTTCACCTATGGGAGGGACATAAATAACATCTCCGTCAGTTATTTTGATATTAATCTTCTTACCCTTTATCAAGAAATCGTATAGATCTACCTTTATCTCTTCACCGCTATTTTTTCTAATAACTATATTCCTGAGACTACCACTTTTTAAAACTCCTCCTGCTGACGCGAGGATGTCTATAACAGAATCCGTTACTGTAGCTGTTACTATGCCGGGTTTTTTCACAAAGCCGGAAACGTAAACAGGAAATTTTCTAAGTTTGCCTAAGGATACTTCTATACTGAATCTTTTGAATTTACGGGATAACTTCTTCTTAAGCTCCTCTCTGAAATCAGAGACACTTTTACCCCATAAATACATTACACCCACAGAGGGAATAAAAACCTTTCCCTCCCTGTCTATTTGGACTCTGTAAAAGCTGTCCAAGTTTAAAACTTCAACGGGATCTCCCCAAAAGTAAATTACAAGTTCATCTCCCGGTCCCAGTATGTAAGAATCTCCCACTGGAACGGAAACGATAATTTCTTTTTTTTCAAACACATCGTAACCAAACTGCCTCAGTTGATCTTCAGGGTATAAGTCTTTGTAAATTTTTTCTATTGGAGACAGAGGTTCTTCAACTTCTTTGTCTGTTTCCTCTTCTAAGTCTTCTTCTGGAGAAATTTCCGTAACTTCTTCATAGAGAAAGTCCTGAAAATTATTTACCTCTTTCTCCTCCGAATTTTGGGAAAGAGCAAAACACAAAGAGATTAGGAAAGCAAGCACAACAAACATCAATCTTCCCCTCCTCAATACGGACTTCGCTGTTATTTAAATTTCCTTTAAAAAGTTCGCAAGAATTTCCATACCGAATTCTGAAAGGACAGACTCCGGATGAAATTGAATACCGTAAACCGGATACTTCTTGTGCTGGAGTGCCATTATCTCTCCCTCTTCTGAAAAAGCGGTTATACGCAAATCCTTGGGAAGACTATTCCTTTCCACTACAAGGGAGTGATAACGCACAGCTCTAAAGGGGTTGGGAATGTCCTTTAAGATTCCTTCTCCTGTATGTTCAATACGGGAAATCTTACCGTGCATAAGTTTTTTTGCTCTTACTATCCTACCACCAAAAGCGGTTCCTATAGCCTGATGTCCTAAGCAGACCCCAAGGATAGGTATCTTTTTGTAATACCTTTTAATAACTTCAACAGATATACCCGCTTCGGAAGGAGTGCAGGGACCCGGAGATATAACTATACCCGCAGGAGCTAAGCTCTCTACTTCTTCCGGAGTTATCTCATCGTTCCTTTTCACTTCTACTTCAGCTCCTAGCATTTGAAAATACTGAACCAGATTGTAAGTAAAAGAATCGTAGTTATCTATCATCAGAAGTTTCATAGGTATTTTAAAATTTATACCGATAAGAAGGATCTTTGCAAGAGATAATGTTGCCTTCTTAAGATTTCTGTTAGATAATTAATTTCAAGCCGGAGTGGCGGAACTGGCAGACGCGGGGGATTCAAAATCCTCTGCCCGCAAGGGCGTGCGGGTTCGACTCCCGCCTCCGGCATTAAAGGCGTATAGGTAAGTGTTTTTTGTGTTTTCTAAGCCAAAAGAACGCACTTGTTGCCATCGCGATAAAGGTTATAAGCAAAGAAAGCGGTAATGCAATGCTCTCGTTCAATCTTGTAAAGGTATCCATTAAAAATAGAAAGAGAAGGTAAAAGCCGTAAAGCACAAAAACAAAAGACAAAGCTTGCCATATCTTTCTCAAGAGATTCCTCATCGGAGGATATTATATCCCTCAGTGGCGGAAATGCCTTGTTTTGGTAAATACCATAGATATGCTAAATTCCTCAGCTGCTTTTATAACTTCCTTATCCCTTATGGATCCTCCGGGTTGAACAATGGCGCTTATTCCCACCCTGTGAGCAAGATCCACACTGTCCCTGAAAGGCAGGAAAGCCTCAGAGGCAAAAACAGAACCCTTAAGATCATATCCGTATCTAAGAGCTTTTTCTATTGCACATCTTAAACTGTCTATACGAGAAACCTGACCCGATCCTACACCAAGGGTTCTTTTATCCTTCACTATTACGATTGCATTTGACTTAACGTATTTGCAAACTTTCCAAGCGAATAAGAGATCTTCCTTTTCTCTCTCCGTAGGTTTTCTGCTGGTTACTGTCTCAAACTGATTGTTCAGCAGGGTATCCTCTTCTTGTAAGAGAAAACCACCGCTGATTTTTCTTATTTCGTAAAAGCTCGTTATTCCGTAAAGTCTTAAAACCCTGAGATTTTTTCTGCGAGAGAGTATGTCAAGAGCTTCGTCTTCATAGTGCGGTGCTATTACTACTTCTAAAAAGACTGAAGTTAACTTTTCTGCGGTCTCCTTAGTTACCGTATCGTTAAAAGCAACTATACCACCAAAGGCTGATTGAGGATCCGCTTCAAAAGCTCTGATAAAAGCTTCCGCAGAATCCTTACCTACAGCCACCCCACAAGGATTATTGTGCTTGACAATTGCACACACGGGGTCGTTGGGAAATTCAAGCACTATGCGAGAAGCGGAATCAGCATCAAGGTAGTTGTTATAAGACATTTCTTTACCCTGAAGGAGTTCTGCTTTAGCTATACCTATATCTTCAAAAGGATTCGTGTAAAGCCAAGCCTTTTGATGAGGATTTTCTCCATATCTGAGTTTACGGACAAGTTTCATAGGAAGGGTTAACTCTTTAAGTTCCTGTTCTTGATCCATTAGCTTTCGTAGGTGCTGAGCTATGACACTATCGTAGTAAGCTGTATGGGAAAAGGCTTTTTGTGCTAAAAAAATTCTATCTTCTTGGGAAAGTTCCCCTTTTTCCAGTTTACGAGCCACCCAACTGTAATCTTCAGGATCAACCACTACGGTAACCCTAAAGAAGTTTTTCGCTCCAGCCCTTATAAGAGCAGGTCCACCTATATCTATGAATTCCATAAGTTCTTTTTCACCAAGATCTTCTCTCATCATTTCTTCAAAGGGATAAAGATTTACCACCACTACATCTATAGGTAGAATTCCTAGCCTGTTTGCATTTTCCCTGTCTTCTTTAACCCAATCCCGATATAAAATACCACCGTGTATCACAGGGTGAAGGGTTTTAACTCTTCCTTCCATGATTTCGGGAAATCCGGTAACGGTTGAGATTTCTCTAACCTTTATGCCTTTTCTTTTAAGATATTCAGCTGTTCCCCCTGTGGACAGAATTTCATATCCGAGTTTTTCAAGAGTTTTTGCCAGTATTTCAACTCCTTCTTTTCTGTAAACAGATACAACAGCTCTCATATATTACACGTCCAAATTCCTAACTTCTCTGGCATAGGTTTCTATAAACTCCCTTCTGGGTTCTACTTGTTCCCCCATAAGAACTGTGAAAATTCTGTCGGCTTCTGCAGCATCTTCTACTGTTACTCTTACAAGCCTTCTCCCTTCAGGATTCATAGTAGTTTCCCACAACTGTTGGGGATTCATTTCTCCGAGACCTTTATACCTTTGTATTTCTATTCCTTCCTTTGTCAGCTCTATAAGCGCTGTGTGAATCTCCTGTAGAGAGTCAACCTGTCTTTTCTTAGTTTCAAAAGAAACTGTAACAGGTAAACGAAGGGGAACTCCTTCAAGTATTTGTTTATAAGAAAGAGAAGATAAAAAGTCCGCGTCAATTATTACCCTACTGCCGATACGATTGTCCTGTAGAATTATATCGTAGGCTCCCTCAAGTTCATCGTAACGTATTGATACAGTGTGATCTTTAAACTCTTTGTTCATTCGCTCCGCTATTTCTCTGACTCTTCCCTCTTCTCTGAGATCTTCTTCTCCTATTCTACGGCTGAGAAGAAAGTTAACAATTTTTTCCCCTTTACCTTTAACAACAGCTTTGTAACTGTCTTTATACTCCTTTAGTGCCTTGAGAAGTTTTATAAGCTCTTGCCCTTTGTATTCTTTACCTTCTGAATCCCTTATAAAGGCGTTTTCTTTTATAAGTTCGTATATGAAATTTTCCATATGTTTATCGTCTTTTATATACATCTCTTTTTTCCCTTTCTTTATACGGTAAAGAGGAGGTAAAGCTATGTAAACGTATCCCTGTTCCACAAGTTCTCTCATGAATCTGTAGAAGAATGTAAGAAGTAATGTCCTTATATGAGAACCGTCCACATCTGCATCTGTCATAAGAATTATCCTGTGATAGCGGAGTTTGGAAAGATCTATACTCTGGCCTACTCCACATCCTAAGGCACTTACTATAGCTTTTACTTCTTCATTGGATAAGACTTTATCAATCCTTGCTTTTTCTACATTTATTATCTTTCCCCGAAGCGGTAAGATAGCTTGAAATCTTCTATCCCTTGCCTGCTTTGCTGACCCGCCTGCGCTGTCTCCTTCTACTATAAAGATTTCACATTTCTTTGGATCTTTCTCTGAACAGTCTGCCAGTTTTCCAGGTAGAATTCCGTCCTCTAAGGGAGATTTTCTCCTGATCAATTCCTTTGCTTTCTTCGCAGCTTCTCTTGCAAGAGCAGCTTCTACGGCTTTTTCAACTATTAGTTTAAGTATCTCCTTATTCCTCTCAAAGTATTCTGTAAGATATTCGTAAACCAAGGATTCAACTATAACCTTTACATTTTGATTGCCCAGCTTTGTCTTAGTCTGTCCCTCAAATTGAGGTTCTGGGACTTTACAGGAAATTACAGCTACAAGTCCTTCTCTTATATCCTCTCCAGAAAATACAGTTTTAAGCTCCTTAGAGAGTTTTAGTCCTTCCGTAAGACGCATTACAGCTTTCGTTAAACCGCTTCTGAAGCCGGTTACATGAGTCCCGCCTTCTATGGTTTTGACGTTGTTTACAAAGCTATCTATTACTTCCCTGTAATCCTTAGTGTAATGAAACGCTATATCTACTATTACACCTTCTTTCTCTCCTTTAATACGGATTACACTCTCAAAAAGAGGATCTTTTCCTTGAGATAAAAACCTTACAAGTTCCTCTATTCCTTTTTCAAATCTGTAAATCAATTCTCTGTCTGTTCTTTCGTCTTTTAAATGAAATACAACTTCAGGGTTAAGGTAAGCAAGCTCCCTTATTCTCTTCTCAACAGTATCAAATCTTATTCTTGTTACTTCAAATATCTCTGGATCGGGTTTAAAGGTAACCCTTGTTCCTCTTTTAGTAGTGTTTCCTACTACTTTTAAATCGTAAGCGGGTTTTCCTCTTCTATACTCTTGGCGGTATATTTTTCCGTTCCTGTAAACTTCAACAACGAGCCATTCCGAGAGAGCGTTAACTACGGAAGCCCCTACACCGTGAAGTCCTCCAGAGTAGGTGTATACTTTTTTTTCAAATTTACCTCCTGCGCCGAGCATGGTGAAAACCATTTCCACAGCTGGTTTTCCTGTTTCAGGATGTATGTCCACTGGTATTCCTCTGCCGTCATCTTCTACGGTTACAGAGCCATCATCGTGAATTACCACAGTAATAGTATGGGCATAACCTACCATTGCTTCGTCAACGGCATTGTCAACTATTTCCCATAGGAGATGGTGGAGCCCTCTTTCTCCTATATCTCCTATATACATTGCGGGTCTGAGACGAACGTGATCAAGTCCTGTTACAGCTTTTATAGATTCCGCACTGTAAATTAGATTTTTAACGCTTATTTCCTTCTGATTTTTCATAGTAATATTATAACCTATAATAAATATATCTGCCACAATTCGGACATCTTTCTACAGAATAATGTTTCATTAATTTAGAAAAAAGGATATTTGGTATTTTAAGTCCACAACCATTACAAATACCTTCTTCAATTTTTGCTATTATTAAATCACCAAAAACCTTTTTAGCTTCATAATAAAAGTTAATAACCTCTGGATTCAAAGTATTTATAGTTTTTTCTTTTTCAAGTTCAAGCTCTTTTATTCTATTTTTTATAGATTCTTCTTCCTTTTTTAATTCTTCTTTTTCATATTCAATTTCTTTCAGTTTTTTTTTAATAAGGTTAAGTTCTTCAGTTGCTTCTCTGTTGTAATCGGATAAAAGTTTCTCAACATCTTCAATTCTGTAAAGCAACTTAAGAACACTATCTTCATGTCTTGATTTCTCCCGCAGTAACATTCTGTATTCGTGTTCTTTTCTTACCACTTTCATTTTTTCCTCAGCTTTTCGCAGTAACTCCTCTTCTCTTTCCAATGCTTCCCTTAAATCACGGAGTTCCTTTTTTATACTGTTTCTTTTACTCTCTATAAGAGATGCTCTTTTTTTTAAGGATTCTATACTTACTCGCACAGATTCCTTTTCCTTTTCCAATTTTTTTAAATGTCTTTCAAGATCTTTTAACTTTTGATCTATTTCTTGAATTTTAAGAACAGATATAAGCTCTTCTTTCTTCACTGATTAACCCCCGCTATAAGTCACAAGAGTAATTTCAAAGATATCTCCTTCTGAGGTTTTCTTGTAAAGCTGAAGAGGTAAGGGAATTTTTCTGTTTACACAAAGCCGGAATATTACCTCCGAATCTCTTGATATTTCAAGTAGTTTTCCCTTAAAAGAAGCGATTTTACAATCTTTTACTTTCCTGTGAAATTTTCCTTCTTTTGAAGGAGTCCATTCAAGTCTATTAGCTAAAAGCACCTGAACAAGTCCGCGGGAAAAGAGGGTTTTCCCCAAGGGGATAAGCCAATGATGTTTAAAATACATCTTCATTGTTATCCACCCTGCTAATTCTTTCACCGACTTAAAGCGAAAATCCGCAGAGCCTTTCCACTTATGATAACTTCCCTTTACAGTAAGCTCAAATTCTTCCCCTTTTTTCTCTATAAAGAATTCTACTTTTCCTTTTCTGACTTCCTTTCCTAATTTTTCCCTATAAGTGTATTCGTATCTTTCTTTCTTTCCAAAAGCATAAGGCTTCCAGTAAGATTTTCTTTCTGCCAATACAAAACCCTTTTATGGGCGCGGGAGGACTCGAACCCCCAACCGGGCGGTTATGAGCCGCCCGCTCTGCCAATTGAGCTACGCGCCCTTTTCTTTATAATTATAAATCCTATCCACTTATAGCTCAAATCCTTTAATTTCTCTTAAGATTTCAAACTGCCGTTCCATAACGTAATCGCTTATTATTTCTTCGGATTTTAAATCCGGCTCAAAGTATATACCTGTTCTGTAAATTCTTCCGTGGGGAGAAACGTATTTAACTATACCTTCCGTTTCTATTGTGCCTTTTGGAAGTGTAAATCTGACTAAGATTTTACTGCCTACATAGAAATTGTGCGGAATATTTGTGTAAACTCCTACTCCCCTAACACACAGATCTGCTACCACTCCCACAATTTCTCTACCGAATCCTTTCAGCTCAACAGGGATATCCTCTTCAGGAACAACGCGCACGTATTTTCGCTGCTCCTCCGGCAAATCTTCAAATCCTATAACTCTTACTTTTATTTTACTTTCAGGAAAATTCACTTCTTCTACTACAGCTGTTATAGCTCTGGGAGCTGCGGAACATTTAAGATGAACTTTCTTTCCCGCTTTATAAACTCTTAAGTGCGTTGTTTTTATCAATATCTCCTTATCTCCCACGTCAACTATTTGCGAATTTGTGTCTATGAAAAGACCTTTAAATTTTGTATGAACTATTACTCTTCCCTCTCCTGTTTCACAGATTTTCTTCACGATACCAAAGGCAAGTTCCGATTCTTCCTTTGCTCTGACTTCTTCTTTTTCCGAAAGTTGTTTTTCTATTTTCCTTATATAAGCTGTATAGGCATCTTCAGTAGCGGATATATACATTTCCAAAAGATCAAGCAGAACTTTTATTCTGGGTAGCGGCTTGGAATACTGAACTACGTAATCTATATAGTCCTTTACCATAGCAAGACAGGTATTTGTAAGCACTTTTTTAAATTCAAGCTTATAACCTGCAAGGGTAAAGGTTATCTCTCTGAGTTCTTTTCTGGGATCACGATTAAAAGAAAACATAAGCAGATAGAGTCTGCTTACAAGAGTATTCAAAACGGGAAGAGTAGCCAAGCGAACATCGTAACTACTGAGAGTTTTAGAAAACTTATCTACAAAAGTATCCATATAGTTTTTGAAAAACTTTTCATCTCTTTGTAACTCTTTCTGTAATTCGTAAACATTCATACTCCCCTCCTTACAAAAGTTTCAAACTCTTCCGCCGGTAAGGGTGGTGCAAACAGATATCCCTGAGCGTAATCACAGCCGAGTTCTGTCAGATACAGTGCTTGAATTTCCTTTTCCACCCCTTCCGCTACGGTTTTTAAACCAAAGGCTTTGGCGAGTGCTATTGTTGCTTTAACTATTTCAAGACTGTCTTTATCAATAGGTAGATCCCTTACAAATTCTCTGTCTATTTTTATCGCGTATACGGGTAACTTTTTCAAATAAGAAAGAGAAGAATAGCCAGTTCCGAAATCATCTATGTAAGTTTTAATCCCGTAAGAAGTCAACGTATTTATAAAGTCAACCGCTCTGGAAGGATCTTCCATAATTGCCGATTCTGTAATTTCTACTTCTAATTTACTTAAATTCTCTCTACAACCTGCGGTTATAAAGGGAAATCCTCCGGAAAAAGACGAGATTTTAAGCTGAACGGGTGAAATGTTTACAGCAATGGGTAAGTCAATCCCGCTTTGGCGGAATTTGTTTATTTGGGAACAAGCTTCCTTCAAAATCCACAAGCCGAGTTCATGAATAAGTTCACTTTTTTCTACAAAAGGAAGGAAATCCGCAGGAGGAATTACCTTTCCATTCCTTATCCATCTTAAAAGGGCTTCAGCACCTATTACTTTACGACTTTTCAAATCTACTTTTGGTTGGTAGAAAAGAGTGAATTCTCTGTTTTCCAGCGCTCTTCTAAGATCCGAACGGAAACGCAAACTTGTTTCAGAAGCTCTTGTTATATCTTCCGAGTAAAAAACAACCGTGTTTCCACCTATGTATTTCGCCTTTTGTAAAGAAGCGGTTGCATTTGCAAAGAGCGTGTCCAAGTCTGTTGTGTCTGAGGGATAAAGAGATACCCCTCCGGAGAAGGAAATGTAAAGGCTGTAGGAATTTATCTTTATAGGTTTTGAAAAAGCTTTTCTTATTCTCTTAGACAGTTCTAAAACCGCTTCTTTCGGTTGTTCAGAAACTATAAGGATTGCAAACTCATCGGATCCTATTCTTGCTACCATATCGGTTTTCCTTGTCAAAGACCGAATCGTATGAGCTACGTGTATTAGAATATTGTCCGCTGCGGAATGTCCAAGAGCTTGATTTATATCCCCAAAGTTGTCTATATCTAAGAGTAAAAGAGCAGCCGTCTTTTTTGTTGAATTCACAAGCTGTAATGTTCTATCCATATACCGAACAAAGTTATTTCTGTTAGGAAGCCCTGTAAGAGGATCGGTGTAAAGAGCTTCTATTTTTTCCGCTTCTGTGCGCAATCTTCTCAAGCCGAAGGCTATATCGTGAACCGCTTCGTAAAGCAAGTTTAACTCTTCCCTTGAAAAATCTCCTCTTTTAGAAATAAGTATGTAAGGAGAATAGAGATTGTCTCCCACGTTCAAACATATTTTTCTGTCTCCACCTGGTTTTCCCTCCTCCGCATACGGTTTCTTTCCTTCCTTAGGAAATACAGCTATATATTCAAATAAACCGCTTTCATAAAGGGATTTTACACTTCCTTCTAAGAGTTCCACAACGTTAGTTGCTTCTGTAGTAAGCTTGTTTATTTTACTGAGAGTTTTGTAAAGAGTTTGGAATTTATTGGCAGTAAACTCTGGGGAAGGAAATATAACTACAACCAGTATATAGTTCTTATCTACTGATGAAAACTTAATGTCAACAGAGGTTTTCTTTTCTCCAACAATTACTTCTTCTAAATATGCATCTTCTAAACTTTTCAGTTGAGGAAAAAGATCACTAAACTTCTGTCCTTCAACAGGCGGTAGATTTGTAACTTTGTAAAAAGCTGGATTGGCAAAAACTATATCCTTAGTTCTTTTGTCAAGTAATAAAGTAGGAACAGGCAGAATGTTGAGAAAGGATTTATACTTCACCCTCAATCCTCTTCATTATAATATGGAAAAATACAGATTTTTTGCAATATAAATATAAAATTCCAAAATGTAATGTTTGGTAGGTATCATAGTTAACATGCCTGCGAAATTGATTGTGTCTTTTAATTTGCAAAGCAGGCTTTGTGCTGAAGAGCTTTATCCAGATAGGCTACACGGTTTATTTTTCTCTATTAGCGGAGAAGCTTTGGCTTCTCAAATTCACAGTTATAGAAACATTAAACCTTTTTCCCTTGGTTTTTCAACCCGTTCGGAAACTGGTAAAAGGGATTTTTTACTTAGTAATAAGCTAAGTAAAACTGAAGCTGTTCAAAAAGTATACCTTGAAATATCTTTCCTTGAAGAAGGTCTGTTTCCTAAGTTTTTATCAAATTTTATGTTAAGTAAAGAATCAGAGTTTAGCTTAGGCGGAGTAAAGCTCCAGAAGATAAGAAAACCTTATATTAGGGAAGAATTTATAAAATCTTACAGACATCTTTTTGAAGAAGCGCCTGAGGAAGATAGAATATGTTTTGAGTTTTTGACACCTACTTCTTTTAGAAAAGGTAAATACAACTACCCTTTACCAGATCCGAAGTTGATATTTAAAGGGCTTATAAGAAAATGGCAAATATTCTCCGACTATAAGATAGATACAGATTTGAAAGAAGAAGTAGAAAAAATAAAAGTGGTAGGAGTAGGAATTAAAACCTCTAAGATTGAGCTTTCCGATCTTGGGTGGGTGGTAGGGTTTACAGGACGCGTTACATTTTCAGTAGACTCCGATAAGGGGAAAGTTCTTAAGTGGTTTCAAGCTCTTTCCAGATTTGCGGAATTCGCCGGTGTGGGAATAAAGACCACAATGGGATTCGGTAAGGTTAAACTCATCAGGGATAAGTAATTCTATAAGATTGAGCGATTTTTTCAGTAAGAAGTTAAAAAAATCACAGCTTAATAAATAGCTTAACACAGTGTTTGCTGCTTCAACAGGTTCACGACAAACTTCCAAATTGTAATTTATAGCCTTCTCGGTTTCTTTTAAGACTGCGTAACAGCTACAGGGTAAAAACAAAATCTCCCATGGTGTTAGATTTATTCCTTTAACATTAACAGGACTTTGTAAGTTAATATGTTTTATTTTTGCAAAGTTGTGAAGGATTAAAAAAGCACAGAAAGTATTAAAAAGAAGACTGTTTATATCTTTTAAAGCAAGTAGTTCGGTAATTTTCTTAACCTTAAAATCGGTTTTAGAATTAATTGCATGTAAGGTTAAGCTTAAAACTTCATTTATATAAAAAGAAGAACAGGATAATTTGTTATTTACTGGTATATTAAGGAATTCTACGTTATTTTTACTTACAATAAAACATGGGATTTCTAAATCTTCAAGACATTTTAACTTATGAAAGGAAAGAATCCCCTTTAAGGTGTTTAAATCCTGCAAGTTTATTATCGGATTTTTTCTTGTTACTATCAAATACTTCAAAGCACCCATTCCATACCCTCTAATAAACTGCCTATTCTTTTTATTTTTCCCCTACGGTTAAGTCTTATAATGGCAAACCTATTTGCAGGACTGAATACGAATTCTAAGGACTTCTCTATTTCTTGAGCATTTCCGGCTTTGAGTTCAAAAAAGCTTCTTTGGGCATGGAATCCTTTGTTTTTTAATTCTTTTAATGTTCTATTTCTGATAGAGTCAATAGAAATGTCATAACAAACTACATATCTTTTCATCTTATAATCTCCTCCACCAATAGTATGGAACTCTTGAGTGAGATAATAACGTCTTCTTTTATGCTTTCAAACCAGTTGAGAAACTTAGGTAAACTTTCTTTTTTTAAATAAAAACCGTTGTTCTCTTTTATAAAATCTTTTTTTGAAAAAACTTCTGTAATTATTGGAGTTTCAAGTTTCTTAGTTACCAAAGGTCTAACAGGTTCTACAATGTCTGAGCAAAAAGATAAATGCTTGCCTCTTTTTGAGTGAAGGAAAGATATATAAGGATCGTATCCCATGAATATTATCAAAGGCAAAGCTAAAAAATACGTAAAGGTGTAAGCTAAACTCAGTAGAGCGTTTGTGCGATCCGCGGGAGGATAATAGTTTCTACCGTTGAACTCTATTCTGCTTCCTTTTATATTTTCTTTAAACTTTTCAAACATAGCGCGTGAAGCTATACCTTCTACTCCCATAATACTTTCCAATGTTTCCGCCTTTTTGATTTGAGACTTTAATGAATTCAACTCTATATTGAAGTTTTTTTCTATATTTGATATCTTTTCCAAGATTATCCTACCAGCGACAGCTGGTCTATTTTTTTTGAAAATCTCATACTGTTTAAGTCTTGCATTGTATTTGCTGGTTAATAGTTGAGGGATAAGCAATCCCTTAGGTTTACCAAATTTAGACATGAAAAATACAGGAACATTACTCCTTAGTGCAAGATTTATAGCTTCCCCTGTGAAGGAAATTCTACCCATAACAACAATGGCTTCAATGTAGCGTATCGGGATAGTGGAAACATGTGAACCTTTGATAACCTTTAACCTTTCCCCTTCCTTCTTTAGCTCCGCAAAATCGGATATTAAAAGAAATCTTCTATCTATCATACGATTTCAACCTCCCAAGGTTCTATAGGGAAACCTTTGAAAACTTCTATTTCCTCTACAGGGTAAAAGAAGACTTTATCAGTTCTTGGATTTATCAAGGCTTTTATTTCCTTATATATAAGTTCAAGCTCCCCTTCTGTTACATTCGGCAAGTAAAAAACACTGAGCTGAATTCTGTAACCGTATTTAGTCAATATTTTTGAAACCCTAACACGAACTGCAGATTTAGAAATATCATACGCTACGATGTATCTCATTACAGTATCATATAAACGGGAAAAATAAATCTTATCTGACAAAATACTATCTCCAGTTTTTATGAATTTGTAAGTTTTTGATTTTTCTAAAAAAATTTAGAACCCTGACACAGATCATACCGATTTTAAAATTAAGAACTTTAAGTTATTACTGGACAATAAGAAGGGTTTAGATACCCTTCCGGCTCCTTGGCAATTGAATAGGGTGTTTTTTATCA
>JALSHV010000028.1 GCA_026981975.1 Aquificaceae bacterium
GCGAGTCCCTTGCAACAAGATTTATAGACTATACAAAAATAAAGGACATAGCTGAAAAAGCCAAGGAATACAGACTGATTCCCGAATACGTAGAGGAGTTTTTCAAGAGAGTTTTCAAAGAAGCGGACGGAAGCTACAGAGAGCTTAAAGAAGGCTTCATGGCAATAGACTCCATACCCTACGAAATAAGAAATATAGCCAACAGGCATGACTTTAAAAACAGTTACGGCGAGCTCATGAGGAGATATCCCAAAGCCACCTTTGACAGCCGGAAGGCTTTTGAAAATCCCGATGCGGAGTTCATTTCTTTCGGACACCCACTTCTTGAAGCTCTTATAAAGTGGACCTTGGAAAAGTTCAGAGAGGGAGTCAAAAAAGGCGCAGTTTTTGAAGATCCTTCGGGTATTCTCAGCGGATACATCTGGTTCTATGAGGCTCAGGTAAAGGACGGCAATGGAGCAATTGCGGGAAGGAAGGTTTTAGCAGTTTATGAGTCCGAAAAGGAGATAAGGGAGGTAAACCCATCAATACTTTGGGATTTGAAACCCTCCGAAAGAACAAATGTTGATGCGGATGCGGATGAAAGCAGGGTTAAAGGCTACGTTATAAGCGCTGTAAAAAACTACAGAGAACAGCTTGAAAAAGAAAGGAAGAGGGAAGCACACATAAAAGAAAAATACGGTGTTCGCTCCCTTCAGATACTCATAGCTGAGCTTGATGCTGATCTGACAGAGCTTTACGAAAGACAGGAAAGGGGGGAGAAGGTTGACCTTCCCATAAGGAACAAGGAAGAAAGGAAAAGAAAGTATGAGGAGGCACTTAAAGATTTGAAAAAGGAGATAGAGGGAGAAAAGAACCTTACCATGTCTATGCCGGAACTGATTACGGTGATAAGGGTTATACCCGGAAGCTACGGCATGGCTGAAGACGAAGAAGTAGAAAGGATAGCCATGGAGATAGCGATGGATTATGAAAGATCTCAGGGCAGAGACCCGGAAGACGTATCCAAGGAGAACCTCGGTTTTGACATAAGGTCAAAGGGAAAAGAAGGAATAAGATACATTGAGGTAAAGGGAAGGGCAAGGGAAGGGGATATTGCCCTTACTCCCAACGAGTGGTTCAAAGCTAAGAGATTCGGGGATAAGTATTACCTTTACGTAGTCTACAACGCTCTGGATAACCCGAAGCTTTTGATAATAAGAGACCCATATCACAATCTCAATGCCTTTGAAGTGGTTGAGAGTATAAGGTTTGTTGTAAAAGGTAAAGAGATTTTGAGCAAAGGTTCTGAAGGTTAACTTGGCTTGCCCTCCGCAGGGTGAAGTTCTATTATTTTTAAAATGGAGGAATCTCCATGAAGATGAAAGTAAGGGGACATACCCTGAAGATTGAGAAGAAAGACGTGGAGGAAGTTGCCAAGCAGGTCTATAAATCCGACGGGAAGACAAGATATATGGTTGTAGTAAACAACAGACAAATACCCGCAAAGAGACTCTTTTACGAACTTGTAAAGATAAAGGGGATTCCGCTTACCCTTCAGGACATAACTACTAAGGACGCGGTTTATGCCTTCAGGAGAATGGGTTTTGAGGTTATTGACAGGGGAGAAAAGGGAGCCTTGCTTGAACTTGCAGGCTCACTGGCAATGGGAGGGAACGCTGTAGAAGATGAAAGAGAGCTGTATTCTTCTTGATACGAATGTTATAGTTGCCCTCCTTGATGGAAAAGACAGCCTCCACTTGCAGGCAGTAAAACTAATAAAGGAAGCGGGAGAAGGTAAATTCTGCATTCTTGAACAGATAATCGCGGAAACCTACTCAGTCATAGTGAGAAGGTGCAGGGAAAGAGGTTACAGCTGTCGGGAAGCGGTAGAGAAGGTAAGGGAAGTTGAAGAGCGTTGTATCCTTATACATGTGGACTTTAACAAATACCACGGGAGAATTCTGGAAGCCCTTAAGGAAAAGCCAGAGCTTAATTACAACGACTGGCTTCTGGTTTTCTACTCAAAGGAAAATAAACTTAAACTACTTTCACTGGACAAAAAAGTTTTAAAGGAGCTGTCATGAAAGAAGAAAAAAGCTTCATTGAAGAAACATTCCCCCTCAAAGAAGTAAGCGAAGAATCCGCAAGGGAGAAAAACATACGCCACGGGCACATCTCAACGCTCCATATATGGTGGGCAAGAAGACCTCTTGCAAGCTCAAGGGCAACCGCCTACGCAAGCCTTATACCCTTACCTGAAGACCCGCAGGAGATAGAGAGAAAAAAGGACTTCATAGTCCGACTCTCCAAGTGGGAAAACTCCCTCAGTCAGGAGCTGATAAAGAAAGCAAGGGAAGAAATACTCAAAGCTAACGGCGGAAAGCCACCCAGAGTTTTGGACCCCTTCTCGGGCGGGGGTTCAATCCCCTTAGAGGCTCTCAGGCTCGGCTGTGAAGTTCACGCCACCGAATACAATCCAGTTGCGGTTCTGATACTCAAATGCACCCTTGAGTTCCCCCAGAAGTTCGGAAGACCGAAGAAAGTAAAGGTAAAAAACAGCATGGGACTTGAGCAGGAGGTTGAAATCTCTCCTCTCGTGGAAGATGTAAAAAGGTGGGGAGAGTGGGTCCTTGAGAGTGCAAAGGAGGAGATAGGTAAGTTTTATCCCGAAGACGAAGACGGCTCTGTTCCCGTAGGCTACATCTGGGCAAGGACAGTTCCCTGTCAGAACCCAGCCTGCGGTGCCCAGATACCCCTTATGAGACAGCTATGGCTTGCAAAGAAAAGCAACAAAAAGGTTGCCCTTTACCCCTATGTGGAAGGAAAAGAGGTAAAGTTCAAGATAGTGGGAGACGGCTATGAGAAGATGCCTGAAGGCTTTGACCCCTCAAAGGGAACGGTCTCAAGGGCTGTGGCGGTATGCCCAGTGTGCGGTTCCGCGGTTGATGACAAAACCACAAGGAAGCTCTTTCAGGAAGGAAAGGCGGGAGAGAGAATGATTGCGGTAGTTCTCCACAAAGGAGGAGAGCAGGGAAAGAGATACAGGATAGCAAGCCAAAAGGATCTGGAAGTCTTCAGGTCTGCGGAGAGATATTTAGAAGAGAAAAGACAAAAGCTAATGGAAGAGTGGGGAATAGACCCTGTGCCTGATGAAACAATGGATAAAAGAGATCCCACCACAGTTGCAGGTAGAGGTTATGGCTTTGAAACATGGGGCGACCTCTTCAACTCCCGCCAGAAGCTGGCACTCATTACCTTCACCGAGAGGGTAAGATTGGCTTACAGGAAGATGCTTGAGGAGGGATACGAAGATGAATACGCAAAGGCGGTGAGTGCGTATTTGGGGTTGGGGGTGGATAGGTTGGCTGATTATAATTCTTCGCTTTCAAGGTGGGTTATACATGGAGAATTTATAGGGAATACATATACACGACAAGCCCTCCCCATGGTATGGGACTACTTTGAACTAAACCCTTGGAGTAATGCAACGGGAGATTGGAACTCCGCTTTAGACTGGATTCTCCACACCCTCACCCACCTTACCCGGATACCGGGGGTGGAGGGAGGTTAAGGTATGTTACGTATAGCAGTGTAGTTTAGAATTTATATAGATTATGCGGACAGAACGTAAAGGAAAAAGAGCAAATGGAAGGTTGGAGTTCTACTATATAACTCATGTTGACAATTTACCTTCTATATTTGAAAAGGGATTGTTATCTAACAAAAGAGTAAATGAAACAGGATTGAGTTATAAAAAAATAGCAAATACAGAAATTCTAAAAAAAAGGAAAGAGAAGGGCTTAGAAGATTATGTGAATCTATATATAAATCCAAGGAACGCAATGATGTATCAAATATCTCGTCTTGGTTGGAATTTAGCTATTTTGGCTATAAAAGGAGAAGTCTTAAAGCACTATCCAGATATAAAAATCTCTATAGGAAATGCGGCAAGTGATTATTCCATAATCCTAGACAGGTCAGGTATTAGCAACATTCATTTAACCAAGCTACTTAGTGAAGTGAGAAAAATAAAAGATTGGACCTCAGAGACTCAAATAGATATAAGTAGATTTTTCAAAGATAATAGACCTCACAGGTTTCTTTCTCTTAAAGTATTTTTACAGTCAGAAGTTCTTGTAAGAGGTCTGGTAGATAGGAAATTCTTTTCATGTATTTACGTTCCAAATGATGAGCTAAAGAATCATTTAAAAGAGCTTGTTAACTCATATAATATACCAATAATTAATGCACCAGAGCTATTTTTTAAACCTATAAGAAGGGAAAAGGTTTTAGAAAACATTTGGATAGTTCAGGGTGATATGTTTAACAGCGAATACGAGCTTCTTACCATAAGTGTAAATACCGTTGGGGTTATGGGAAAGGGTTTAGCAAGTAGATTTAAATATCTATATCCTGAAATCTATGTAGTTTATGAAAAATTGTGCAAACAAGGTATATTGAAACTTGGAAAGCCATTTATATATGATGCTCCTGAACTTGGTAGAAAATTTTTGTTATTCCCTACTAAAGGACATTGGAGGGAAAAGTCAAGACTGGACAAAATAGAAGAAGGTCTAAAGTGGTTCTTAGATAATTATTCTAAGTATGAAATAAAAAGTGCTGCCTTCCCAGCGTTAGGTTGTGGTTTGGGCGGGTTAAATTGGGAAGAAGTAGGATCTGTTATGTTAAACCTCTTGTCAAAAGCAAATATACCTATAGAGATATACTTACCCGAGGAGAAAAATCCATTGGAACAATACTTTAAGAAAGAATTTTATCTAAAATGATTCTGATTATTCTTTATTTCACGAGCAAGATAACAGCACATTGGAACTCCGCTTTAGACTGGATTCTCCACGCCCTCACCCACCTTACCCGGATACCGGGGGTGGAGGGAGGTTAAAATTAAACTATGTTCAAGCTTGCCCTAGAAGTTGAAAATTTTCTTGCGGTAAAGAGAGCAAAGCTAAGGTCTGATAACAACATTACCTTAATAATAGCTCCTAATCGAGCAGGTAAAACGCAATTAATGTTATTCCTTTACTCCTTCTTTTGGAGCTTGTGGCGTGATATAAAGGAGGGCAAGCCTATTTTCTTTTCTATAGGTTCCAAACTCAAAAATGTTTTCTTAATTAAGAATCTGAGAGACTTAATATCATGGGGTAGTTATGAATGTAAATTCTCTATAACAATTGATGATAAATATCAATACATATTTCACCAGGAGAAAGAAAAAAGAAAAACTGAAGACCTTGGAGCGGATCTTGGTTCTTTTAAAGAGATAAAACTTTCAAAAAGTCCTATATACATTCCTCCTGCAGGACTCGGGGATTACTATAAAGGAATATGGGCAATAAAGAAATATTACGAAAAGTGGCGTTTGGTTCCTGAAGCCACAACAGATCTTTTACATGACCTATTTATATTAGCTTCTGAAGGAATAGAAACAGAAAAGGAGAATGAAAAGCTTATTTCTGTATTTGAGAAAATGTTCCAAGCCAAATTCTTTATCAAGAATGAAAGGATATATGTTCAGGAAAAAGGTAAAAGCTACGGAATAGAAAAAACCGCTTCCGGGCTTAAATCTTTGTCGTGGCTGTATTTGATACTCAAATATAATCTTATAGGGGAAAATCCTATTTATAGATGAGCCTGAGGTCAACTTGCATCCAGAATATATAGATAAACTCTCAGAATTAATTTGTAAATTGTCAGAAAATAGAAAAATCTTTGTCTCTACACATTCGGATTATTTATTAGAAAGCCTCAATAAATTTATTAAAAGAAAAAATTTAAAAATGGATTTATGGATAGGATTTTTTGAAGAAGATAGAGCTGTTTACGAATACAAAATCGTAGATAAAGATAATCTTATAGATACAACACCATTAAACGAAACATATATGAGAATAGTTAGGGAACTATTCGGGTATGATAAGGGAGTTGAACTTTGAAGAGGTTGCCAACAATTTTTCACAAGAGTTTAACTCTGGAAATCCTAACATATCTACTGTAAGCAGGTGTGATTACATAATAATTAATAACGAAGATGTCCTATTTATTGAGGAAACAAATTTAGAAGCAAAGGATTTGATGAATCCAAACGTGTATGCAGAAGAAGTAATAGAAAACATTAAAAAGATGTGGGGTAGTATGGCAGTTTTTGTATGGTATGTATCCAACAATGAATTATTTGATGAAGTAAGAGGTAAGGACAGGATATATGTATTGCTTTTAGAGGAAGTCAGCGGAAGGACTGTTCGTATATTAAGTAACATGATAAAAACATTGATAAAATACAGAAATGGCGGATTTGCGGATGTGAAGTTTATTCAAGTGCGGCGGAGATAACTTAAATCATCCGCTCTTTAGCCGAAGGGCTTATAATATACCTGAGCTGATATAGGGCTGTAAGGCAGGAGGACGGAAAGAGATGGCTTACGTGTGGGAAAAGGAAAGGATAACGATAAAGCTAAAAGGAAGAAAAGCTGAAGGGGATTTTTTACCCCTTGAGATTTTTGATTTTCCAGTTGAATACATTTCCGAAGACGGCAGGTATTACCTACTTCTTCTTATGGACGACGAGGAAAGAGGCGGTGAATGGTGGTATGTGGTTGAGACCGAGCCGGAGGTTACATTAGACTACCTTGAGGGAAAAATATCCGTAAGGGACATATTTGAGAGAGGCAGGGTTTTCATAGGATTCAGGAATTATGAGGCCTATGATATTATAGAAGATCTTGAACCGCTTGAGAGGAATATAGAAAAGGGTTTTATTAAAAAAAGCGACCTCCCCACGTGTAACGCGAGGATGGATATAGATGAAGAAACACTCAAGGAAATAAAATCTTTAATGCGCTTTACAGTCAGCAAGGAGCAGGAAATCATTGACAGAAGGGAGTTTCCTGAGGTAGAAGTAAATTCACCAGAGGCTGAAGTATCTCTTGCGGCATGAATAAGAGGGGGACAAGTTCCCGGAGCTTAAAAAAACAGCTCCAAACAATAATAGATAACATAGAGCGTCAGTTTATCATTCTTAATAAGGTTGAATTCAACAGATATTCTGATTTGGCGGAAGTGCGCCCTAAAAAAATAGAGGCTAAGCACACATTAAAGATAGGTGTTAGCTTCTCAGAAGCTCAATCTGATGAAAACAACAATAAGTATTTCGCTGTCATTATAAACTATACTCACGAAGAGGAGCTGTACTCCGCAGAAGAGGAAGAGAAGGAAAATATAGCAAATATGAAAATAGAGTATATATTAAACCTTGTCCTGAGACCTTCAGAGGAAATAAAATCTGTTCTTTCAAATGAAGATGTTCTTATGAAGTATGCAGAAGGAACAGGATTATTAACTATATATCCTTACATAAGACATATGGCGGATGTTCTACACAGGGAGGCAAGAATATTTATACCTCCCTATCCACCTGCAAAGGTCAAGCCACCAAGGTAGTTATGTGCACGGAGAGAAAATATGATTACATAAGGTTGATTAGTTTGGTAAACGATGAAGAAATTAAAGGAATGGTTTCCAATATTAAAGACTATTGCCCGGAAAAAATTTTAAGGAAAGCTCCCAGAGTAAATGAGGAAAAAGAGATATGGAGGTTTGTAAGAGGAGATAAAGATAAATATCCCTACTTTATTAACAACCCTAAATTGTTTAAGAAGAGATCAAATGGAGGAAGGAACAAGTTCAATATCTGCATAGGATGCGGGTTATCTGTATTCCTCTCTAAGGAAGAAACTCTGTTAACTATAAGAGAAAAACTTCCCCAACAGAAGTTTAAAATAGTCAGAGCGAAATATAGACCCGAAACCGGGAACTTATACATTACTGGAGTAAATAAAAGTCCCAAGCACTGCACATTCTTTCCGTGCAAAGGCTTTGATCATGACAAATTTTTTGAGGTAGTATGTGAAGTCTGGGAAGGCGAGTCTTGATCTGTAAACTTGACAAAACCTCCCCCTTCACCATACCCTATATCTATGTAATCCACAAGGAAATAGTAATATGTCTGTAGCAAAGATTACCCGCAAAGGACAGCTTACCATACCTGCGGAGTTCAGAAAAAGGCTGGGAACGGACGTTGTGGAGATAGTGATGGAAGGAGACAGGATAATCATAAAGCCTGTGAAAAAGCTCGGAGGCATTTTACACAGGTATGCTATAAAAGACAAACCCATAGAAGAAATTATGCGGAAAGAGAAAGAGGTGATTAAAGATACCCTTGCAGAAAAACATGGCACCGATTTATGCTAATGGAATCTTGAGTTTTTAGATTGTCTCCTGTGTGAATATAGTAGAAAATAATAAAAATAAAAAGGAGTAGCATTTGATGGGGGAGTCAATAGATGCATAGAACCCTTATAGTGCCTACCGCTCAGCAAAGCTCCGCAACGGAGCTACCCTATCCCGATGAGTATTTTGATGCGGTATTCACTGATCCGCCTTACTATGACAACATAAACTACTCCGCACTTTCCGATTTCTTCTATGTATGGCTTAAACGGTCTTTAGGAGATATATTCCCAGAGTTGTTCACAACATACTTAACTCCTAAATCTAAAGAAGCAATAGCTAACCCATCAAGAGCTGAATCTGCGGAAGAAGCTCGCAAGTTTTTTGAAGATATGCTAAAAAAAGCCTTCAAAGAAATAGCGAGAGTCCTCAAACCTAACGGCATGGCTATTATTGTTTACACGCACAAATCTACCTCAGGATGGGAAACCCTAATAAACTCATTACTTGAAGCGGATCTGGTTCCAATAGCGTCCTGGCCCATTCACACGGAGATGAAATCACGGCTGCTGGCTAAAGGAAATGCTGCTCTTGCATCGTCCATATACTTTGTGTGCAGAAAGCTAAAAAGAGTAGAGACGGGTTGGTTTAGCGAAGTTAAGGAGGAAATTAAAAAGTATCTACAAGATAGACTTGAGCAATTGTGGAAGGAAGGTATAAGCGGTGCAGACTTTTTTATTTCTGCTATCGGTTCTGCGATCGTTGTATTCGGAAAGTATAGGGAGATCAAAGATTTTCAAGGAAACAGGATAACTTCCGTAAAGCTCTTGGAGTATGTAAGGGAGGTGGTTACGGATTACGCGGTGAGGCAGATACTCCACAACGGAATAGCGGAGGAGCTTTCCCCTCTCACAAGGTTCTATATCCTGTGGAGATGGTCTTACGCAGAAGCAAGAGTTCATTTTGACGATGCAAGGAAGCTTGCTCAAAGCACAGGTGTTGACATAGAGAAGGAGCTGGGTAGAGGGTTTATAAAGAAAGAGCAGGAGTATGTAAAAGTTCTCGGTCCGCAGGATAGAAAGTTGGAGGACCTTGAAGACTCTCAGGAACTTATAGATATTCTTCATAAATCACTTCTTCTGTGGAAGACGGGAATGAAAGAGGAAATGAAGAAGCTCCTTGCAAGCAGTGGCTGGGGAACGAAAGAATCCTTTTACAGAACCGCTCAAGCCATTTCGGAAACTCTGCCGAAGGAAAGTCAGGAGAAAAAGCTTCTTGAGGGTTTCTTAAGCGGAAAAGATAGGTTAATATCTGAGGTTAAGAACACAGGACAAAGGGGGCTGTTTTGATGAGGGCTTTTCAGCAGATAGCCATTCCCCATGAAGATGTTGTTGCGGGAAGGCTAAAAATGGATGTCTTCGCCGCTGACCTGTGGCAGGTGGTAAAAGGAACGGCTCCTGAAGATTACAAAGACCCTGAGATATTTTTTAGGAAAACCTATGTAACGAGAGGTATTAGCCATATACTTGATATTGCTCAAAAAAGATTACAAGGTTCTATCGGAGATTCTGTTATTCAGCTCCAGACACCCTTCGGAGGTGGTAAGACTCACACCCTTATAGCTCTCTACCACAAAGCCAAGGAGTGGGGAGTTAAGGTCGCTGTCTTTGAGGGAACTACCTTTGACCCGAGAGAGATAAAACCGTGGGAAGAGATAGAAAAACAGTTAACGGGGAAGGTTCAGCTCACCAAAGGGGACATCGCACCCGGAAAAGAAAAACTCATAAAACTAATCTCCGAGAATTCTCCTGTTCTGATACTTATGGATGAAGTTCTTGAGTATGTTACAAAAGCTGCGGGTGTAAAGGTTGGGGATACGAACCTTGCATCTCAAACTCTCGCTTTTGTTCAAGAACTTACCGGAGCGGTTTCTGCGGTTGGAAACTCCTTATTGGTTGTAACGCTTCCATCATCTATTCTGGAGCATTACGATGAAAATGCGGAAAGGTTCTTTCAGCAACTCCAGAAGGTTACGGGCAGGACAGAAAAGATATACACACCTGTTGAAGAGGACGAGATAGAGCCGGTTATAAGGAGAAGGCTTTTTCAGAGTATAAAGGAAGATGAAATGAAGTCTATCGTTGATGAATTCGTAGATAGGGCTGTCCAGGAAGGACTGCTTAAAGCTGACGAGAGGTATGTATACAGGGAGAGATTTTTAAAGAGTTATCCCTTCAAACCGGAGGTAATAGATGTCCTTTACAAAAAGTGGGGCTCCTTTCCCACCTTTCAGAGAACAAGGGGAGTGCTGAGACTGCTGTCCTTGGTAGTCCACGATTTATTAGAAAAGGATGTTCCCTTCATAAGGATATCGGATTTTAATCTGGAAAAAGAAGAGATAAAAAGGGAACTTATTAAACACATAGGACCCGAGTGGGACAGCGTGATAGCTCAAGACATAACATCTGCGGAGTCCGGAGCTAAAACTGTTGACAGGAACATAGGAAGTTCATTCCTACCTTACAGACTCGGCACTGCTGTCAGCACAGCCATATTTATGTATTCCTTCTCCGGCAGAGGTGAAAGAGGAGCGACCATAAGAGAAGTGAAACTCTCAACTTTCATGCCCGGCGTACCTGCAAGCATCATTGATACTACGCTGAATCAGTTAAGAGAAAGGTTGTTCTATCTCTCTGATGAAGGTTTCTACTTCACAACTAAACCTAATCTAAATAGAATAGCCCTCCAGAAGGAAGAAAGCATTAGCTCCTCAGAGATTGAGGAACAAGAAAGAGAGCTGATAAAAAGGCGGATATCAAAAACAGCTCCTTTGAAAATTTACCTCTGGACAGATCCAAAAGACATACCCGATACACCCGAACTCAAGCTCATAATAACTAAAGCAAAACCTATCAAAGAATATATAGAAACAAAGGGAGAAACACCCAGAGTGTATAGGAATACCTTAATATTCCTGACGGGTGACGATAATCAGCAGGAGATATTTCACAGCTTCATAAGGAAGCTTTTAGCTTATCAAGCTGTTTACGATGACAAAAGTCTGAGCTTAACCGATGGCCAACGCAAAGAGCTTGAGAATAAAGTCAGAACATACACCGATAGAGCTTACGAGGAACTCAGGAAATATTACAGGAAGATTTATATCCCTGCAAGAGAAGGTTTCAGAGAAATAGACCTTGGGCTTCCAACCTTGGGTGAGATGAGTATAGATCAAGAGGTTTTTACGAGATTGGCAGAAGAGGAAGTCATCCTTGAAACAATAGATCCCAAAGTCTTAGTTGACAGATACATGAAAACCAAAGATTTTGTTGAAACCAAAACCTTATACGAATCCATGCTTAGAACTCCGGGTGAGATCAGACCGGCTTCTAAGGAAGTGTTCATTGAAGCTGTAAAAAGAGGTGTATCCGAAGGCATTTTCGGATTGGGAGTAACAATGGAAGATAATGAATTTGAGTGCAAATACTATAAGGAAAATGTAAATCCTCAACTCTACGAAGGTGAGGTTATTATTAAGCACGAATTTTGTGAAAAAGAAGAGAGTGTGTATGCAGAAACTCCAAAAGAGTATGATTTTGATAAAAGTTCTGTTTTATCAAGTAGTGCTACTAAGGATACTTATGAATCCGTTAAACCGAATCATGAAGAGCTTCTTTCCAATATCCGTTTAAAATTCACCCTACCGTTAGGCCAAATATCCACCCTTGCCCAGATGGTTAGGTTTTTAAACGAAAAATTTAGTAAGTGTGAAATTAAGGTTGAACTAACAGCAGAAAACGGTAAAATTTCAAAGAGAGATTATGAGAACAAAATAAAGGAAACTTTAAATCAACTGGGAATTGACTACGAAAGCCTTGAATGAACATGAAAATCGGGGCGAGCGGACTTGAACCGCCGACCTCTGGCTCCCGAAGCCAGCGCTCTACCACCTGAGCTACGCCCCGTTTCTGGCTTATCTTAAAAGTTTTTCTTTTCTACGCAAAGATAAATCTTCA
>JALSHV010000029.1 GCA_026981975.1 Aquificaceae bacterium
GGAAATGCTTAACGAAGAAGA
This sequence comes from Aquificaceae bacterium, assembly GCA_026981975.1. Taxonomy (GTDB): domain Bacteria; phylum Aquificota; class Aquificia; order Aquificales; family Aquificaceae; genus Hydrogenivirga. The sequence continues at coordinate 22 of JALSHV010000029.1, forward strand.
GCTTATCCTTACCGAATATGCTTATCCATATCGCAAAGAGAAGACCCGATATGGCAAAAAGCTTTACAAAGCTCGCTATGGCACTTCCCCCGAGAAAAATAACGAGTGCTCTGAATACGGGCATCAGAAAATCAATACCGCCCACCGTGTAAATTTCCAGGTTCAGCATACCTTTCAATCTATCAACCTGTTAAGACGACAGCCTTTTCAGGAGCTCCCGATTTTTGATGTTATAGCTGCAGTTTTGGGCATGGTGGATGTTCAAGGTTTCTTACACTACATATGTTTATGTAGGCTATGTAGAGTAAGACAAATATGCTTTAGAGCACACCACAACCGGAATTAAAAGTAAAACCCTGAATTACCTGTTTTCAGAAGGCAGGTTCTGTATGTTTCCCCTCTCCCTGTCTATCCACATTCTTATAGCTTCCTCAAGAGCCTCTGCTATTTTCATTTTCTTTTTGACCACGAGAGCCTTGAACTCCAGCCAGAGTTCCTCGTTGTCAAAATCTTTAACGGATATACCCTTGCGCTTTTTCCCCACCGTTTGCTGCATGTTTAAATTATATAGCCTGAAGTGTAACTATTCAACCTTTTCAGTTAGGTAATACAATCTTGACAAGTTGGACAAGTAAGTATATCCTATATGGTGGGTATGGAGGAACTGAGGGAGCTGTCCCGCTTAATAAAGAAACTCAAGGAAAAACTGAATAGATTAAGGAAAGAGAAAAAAGAGCTCTCCCGTCAGGGTTTCACAATAAGGTATGTAAAATGCGGAAAGGAAACCTGTAAAAAATGTACTCAAGGGGAAGGTCACGGACCCTACGTATACAAAACCGTGAGAGAGGGTAAAAAAGTAAAGTCCGTTTATCTCGGAAAACCCAAAGACTTTGAAGAAAAGGACAGAGAAGTAATGGAGCACCTAAAGAAGATAGATAAGGAAATACATCAGGCTGAAGAGCAGTTAAACCATATCAAAAGAACACTGAACAGGCTCATTAATGATATCGGTTAGCGACTTTCTTGAACTTTTTTAGCATATTCTCTAATCCGATCTTTCATATCAGCCAGTTTTTCGGAGGCGAATTTTTCTGCCTCATTCCTGCACTTGAAGTAAATTGTTTTCAGCTCATCGGTGTTTTCCTTGTAGTCCAGTGGATCAGGCATGCAGTCCATCAGTTTATCATCGTAATAAACCTGATACAACGCTTCTTCCAAAGTTTTGCCGTAACTTAAAGATTCCAGATCGCTGAAGGCTTCGTCATAACACTTATTAAATGCAGCGAACGGGTTCCATCTGGATTTGGTGCACTGTCCAGCATTGAGAGACAAGAAGTATATCCTCTTTATCCTCTCCCTGTGCTGAGCTTCTATCTTGCACTCCCCTTCACTCTTGCCCCTTATCATGCAGTCAAAGGCAATCTTCTTTCTGTTTTCAAGTTTTTCCCGTTCAAGCCACATACCCGCTATTGAGTTAAGTATCATTCCCACCCCGATTGCAGCACCGTGACCGGTAAGGGTTGAAGAAAGCGGTCTGTTTTCAACATAGCCGAATGTCCGCCCTCCGGAAGCGGCATAGTTTGATCCAGCTTCACCCGCAATGTAGTAACATGAAGTTATAAAGAAAAGCAAAACGGTTCCTGCCACGGCAATCACCCCCATATTACCACCTCCCAATTATGTTATGCCTACCAAATATATAGACTAAACACACCCCGGGGTAATCCAAATTCTTTTGAAATCATGCTCATGAGAACAGACCTCACCATTAACTTATCTTTCATATCTTTTTTCTCAAAAATTTTTCTGACCTTTTCCTTTAGTTCTTTTCTTCGCTCACCATCCAACTTATTCCAGAGCTCTTTGAAAGCGATGCGTTCAAGCTCCTTAAGGTGCTCCAGGGCTTCTTCTTCTGTTTTAACTTTCCTGTCGTTAAAGACAATGCCTAACCTATCAAAAAACTCTTTGATAGCTTCAAGCTTGCTAATGTATCTCTGATACCATGCTTCATCCTCTATAGAAGGAGGATCCACCATCTTTAAAAGCCAGCGGTACCGATCGTCCTTCATCGGTAAAGTGCTGTAAAGAGTTCCAACAGGATTCTTAATGTTCGGGTTTCTGTCGTCCCTCAAAATTGCTTCAAGAGTTTGCTCCGGAGGAAGTGCTGAGTTCTCAAGAAAGAAGATAGCCTGAGCGAGCGTGAGCCTTTTAAGTTCAATATCTTTCAAGTACTTATCCCACTTAGCCCTCAGTTTCTTGTATATCTGCTTAGGTTCTGTTTCTGCCCGCCCGCACGCAGCGGAATTTTCCCGAAGGAAATCCGAAGGCTTTATAGGTTGTGGGTTGTTTTTCCCTGAACTTTGAAAATTACCTTTCCTGCTAACTGAAATTTCTTCTATTTTTTCTTTCTTGGTATCACCACCATCACTCCCTTTATATTGATTATGGTGATTATTGATCTTTATATTTTTTTGATTATTATAAGTATTGATAGGTGGTGGGTTGGATTCATCTGTCCGTTGAGGCTCAATGACTTTGGTAAAGTTTAAACCCGGGGGTGTGCCATTTTTTGACCCACCCTGGGTCATTTTTTGACCCACCCCCGGGTCATTTTTTGACCCACCCTGGGTCATTTTTTGACCCACCTGTGGATTCGGATACTTCCAGTCTTCTTTGGCTGTAAGCTGATAAAGGTTAGCAAGGTTATTTCCTTTTTCTGTCTTGCGGGGAATCTTTTTAAGCATATTGAGTTTTTCTAACTCTTTCAGAGCCTTACGGACGGTGATAGGAGACATGTTCAGAAACTTAGCCATTTTTCTGGTAGATATACAGGCTACTTCTGAACTTCTATCCGCTATTCTGATGAGAAAACAATAAACCACGAATGTTGTGGAATTCAGACCCATATCAAATATCTCGTTATCAACCCAGAACCATCCTGATCTTCTTCTACCGTCAGAAACCAGAATTTCTTGAACTTTAACACCCATGATTATTACCTCCCTGAAATTGTTGAAGCTCAATAAACACACCAAACCGCTTTTAAACATGGGGAGGGGAGACTTGACAAAAACACTCCCCTGTGTTATTATTTAATCAGTGGTTTTTAACTGACATCCTATTAAACCTTACACTAAACCTTACACCCTTTTCCTTTCGTCCCCGCTCTCTACCTCATCTCATCTCACCTCCTTTACGGTATTAGCCCCCGTAATCTAAATTATAGGAGACTTTTCAAAACCTTTCAATACAAGACTTTCTTACACTACATAAGGGTATAGATTTTCAAGTAGTATAAGAAAATTAGAATCTTGGTCTTGAGCGTTTAAAATCAGTTTTGTAGTGTAAGATAACCCGGACCCCTCGGTTTAAAATCGCTTTGACTGCGTTAGATAATTAACTATTCCTCCAACGTTTTTTATCGTCGTACTTCACATCAAAAGCGCGATAGGTTATGGGTGCGGATACAGCCTTGACAGTTTTTGAACCTATAACTGCAAAAACTGTTTTAAAAAGTGCGGGTGTTATAAAAAGGTGTCTATAAGATGGAAATTATGAGGTTAAGTTCACACTGGGAAAGTTGTGAAAGCTTGTCCATAAGTTTTTTTGCAAGCTCGGAAGAAAGCTTACCGGCTTCTACAAGGGACCTGAGCTCCTCCTCTATTATTCTGTGGCTTACTGGCTTTTCTATTATCCTCTTACTTACTTCCATTAGAGCTTCCGTTTCTTCATCATCGGAGAGCATATCCCTTAACTTCCTGAAAGCTATCTTCCTGAGCATCACACAGGTTTCTATACACTCCTCTACAACATGGGATATGCTCGTCTCCTTCCTCCCTGCTTCTTCTTCTATTATGTTGTATAGCTGCGCATTAATTGTTACAGTAATTCTCTTTTTCATATTCTTCATTTTCGCAATCTCCATTGAACAAAAAATATGCATGAAATATCTTAAAATAAAGCATATAAAAGTATGAGGATAGAGAGGATTTTCTTAGGAATGTTAATATGGATTTCTACGGCAACGGGGACGGTGTGCCTGGAGGAAGCGGCGGGTAAATATTCCCTGAACCCTTCTGTGCTGTATGCTATCGTTAAGACAGAAAGCGGTTTGAATCCATATGCTTTAGAAATAATAGCTCCAGCAGTTGATAGAAGAATAAACTGTCCATTCAGGCATTCACGTGGCAAGGTGTTTTACTCATGCATGCCGGATAGCAGGGAGGAAGCCCTTAAGCTGATGCGTTATGTCCAAGGGAAGGGGTACTCTTACTCAGCAGGACTGGGACAGATTAACAGCTGGTGGATAGGAAAGCTAGGTTTTCAACCGGAATTGCTTCTGGATCCGTGCTACAACCTTTACGTCAGTGCTTACATTTTGAACCTCTGCTGGTACAGATTCGGGGACAGCTGGAAGACTATAGATTGCTATAACAAAGGCGTGGGGCGAGCGTCTGAGGTGTCAGAGTATACGATTAAAATCTACGGGGAGTTGAACAATGTATGGTAGTAGGGAGGAGGAGTTTGAAAACCTTGTATTCTACAAAGGAAGTGAAGGGCTGATAGAGCTTGCCAGAGGTATATTTAAGCTGGCGTGGTATTTCAGAATCAAGCAAGATGGCTACAACGAGATATTTAACAGGGTACATCCCCTTTTCCGCATCAAGATAATGGAGTTTGCTAAAGTAGTATTCTGCTATAAGGAACCTGCCTCTCTGGAAGATGCCATAGAACTTCTGAATGCATTCCTGAGCAAAAAGGAGGGTTCAGGATGCAGGAAACAAAGAAGCTCAGAGCTCGACTTCCTTTCCGGGTTGTTCTCTCTATTTGTAGGGAGATAGAGGCAGGAGTTCCCATGCGGGCTATAGCGGAAAGGTACGTGGTGTCGGAAACGCAGGTGCGGTGGATAAAAGATAAGTACGGAGTAAAGTGTAATTTAAAATCGTGCAGACCAACCAAAGGGCAGCTGGAGACAGCATACGCCATGAGACGTGCAGGACTGTCCGATTGGTATATCGCAAAGTTCCTGGGAGTAAAAGCAAAATGTCTTTTCAAATACTGATAGACATTGCTGCCATACTTACACCCGCAGTCGGGTATATATGGTGGGTATCTTCAACGTGGAATAAGTTGAAAGGAAGAATTAAAGAGACTCCGAACCCTAAGAGAGCTTTTTACACTACGGCTTTCCTGTATTTCTCTGCAGTTACCCTCGGACCTTTAGCGGTTCTGCTTTTATTCTTTGTCGTGCCCGCCATGTCGGCGGTTATGCTTTCCCTGATAGTTCTCTTCGGCTACGGCTATCTGATATACAGGATTTCACGGATTATTACGACGAAGGTCTGTGATTCGGAAAGAAGATACAGGGTTGCCCCTGCAAAGCCTGAAATAGCTATTTTTAAGGACCCTGAAATTACGGTTTCCGCAAAAGAGTTTGCCAAACACTCCCATGTTATAGCACCCACCGGAAGAGGAAAGACTCAGAGTGCATTAGCGCCCATAGCAAAGCAGTTCCTTGAGATAGGTAAGGGTGTTCTCATAATAGACCCAAAAGGTGATAATAGCATTCCTAAAGCCTTTATATCTCTACTCAAAGAGATGGGAACCTACCCCGATGGCTTCTGGTACTTTGACGTCATGAAGCCCAGGTATTCTCTTTCCTATAATCCTCTTTACTCCGGTATCAAGTACAACAAACCCGAGCACATAGCGGTGATGGTGATATCCACCATGCCGAGGGTGGGAGGAACTGCTACTTTCTACGAGAACATTCAGAAGGAGTTCACGAGAGCAATTACGCGACTCCTTTCGGTAATTCCGAGAACGGGAAAGATGGCAAACTTCCTTGATTTGTATTCAATAGTAGCCTTTCTTCCCAACTCAATCCGGTACCTGCTTGATACCTATTCCGAAGAGCTAAGGGGTAGCGAGAAGGACGAGATATACTACCTCTGGCTCAAAAGCATATATGAGGAAGCCAAGAGGAATAAGGAATTCAGGTCGTATCTGAGGGGCCTCCAGCAGCATCTTTCCTTATATGCCTTCAGCTTACACCCGAGGCTTCTCAACTCCTACGACCCGGACATAAAGATAGCGGAGGGCTTCAGGCAGGGAAAGCTGATGTACTTTAGCCTTCGTGCTCTTGATTTCCCTTCCGGGGAGTCCCTTGACATCGGGAAGATGATACTTATGGACATTCAGTCTTATGCTGCCTTTAGGCAGAGGGAAGGACTGGAAAGTGAGGTTCCAGACATGGTGTTTATAGACGAGGCACACAACGTTATAGTCCCCGAGTTCCAGAGGATGTTTGAAATGGTGAGAAGTGCGGGAATAGGGATAATGCTGATACACCAGTCAAAGCAGCAGATGGACGAGATAAAGAAAGGTATGTTTGAAAATATCTTTAACAACACAAATATCAAGCTTATCTTGGGTGCGGAGGATCCTGAGACCAAGAAATACCTCGCCGAGTACTTCGGGCAGGAGCTTAAGTTCTTTATTAACGTAACCAAGGGAGGAGAAAATCCCTTCAGGCGTCCCCTTGATGCGGTTCTCCCTCACTGGTCGGAGATAGCCATGCAGAGATATGACTACAAAATCAGACCCGAGGAATTCGGCGAACTTGAGATAGGAATCGCTATTCTTGCGGTGGGACCTCGGAACGATCTCAAAGGAGTCAAGGGCAGGCTCAACAGGTTTGCGAGCGACATTAAGGGAAAGCTTGACCACTACCTTATTCCCGTTAGCAGGTCGGATAGAAGCTGGAAGGATGAGGATAAGGGTTTGTGCCTCCTTTCCGAATTCGTTAACAATCCTGAATTTAAGGAAGTGATGGAAGAAGACAGCGAGAAGGCTAAAAAGAAGCTCATGGAAGCGGTGGACAGAATTCTCGGGTCTAATTCTAAGGAAAATAGCGGGAGTGACCAGTCTCCGCCAGAAGATATGAGCTATGACATAATATCGGCGGTTACATCCGAAGAGAGTATAACCTCACAGGTTCAGTATGATGACCTGAACCTGAGGTAGCTACTTCAGAATCTCTGGTATCTCTGCAAACAAAACCGCATACGGTTTCAGGTCTTCGGGTACCCTGGAGAGCACTTTTCCCACCCCTCCATCTTCATACTTCTTCCTGCTTCTCACGTACTTCTCATAGGCTATAAATACCGCGCACAAGGGCATAATCGGAAAGAGGCTTAAACAGAAAACAAGGTGTCTCCTCACCTGTTCGTGGGAAAATCCCATTTTCCTTAATTTCATTGATACATAAGCGACAAAGTAAACATATCTTAGCTTGCTGTACTTCCTTTGCAGGGACCTTAGGCTTCTTCGCTTTAACTTTTTCTTGTAACTTACCCTTTTCAGATACAACCTGAGCATTGAAAGCCCCATAGCTCCTATCTTAACAGATGGAATGAGTTCTTTAGAGAGCCTTGCAACTTGCTTGAAGTAGCTAAGGTCATCCTGTATCCACTCGTCTGGGTAGTCTTCCGTTTTCAGCTTATACCACCAGCTCTCCCTAATAGTAGTTTGGAGAACCCCGCCTTTCTCCATTTCCTAAAAAACTTCCCCGAAGTAAGATTATTATACTTCCGAAGAAAATTCCCCCTTAATAAAAACTCAGTATCTTACACTTCGTATATAAGCCGAATACTTCCTGCCGTTCTTAGACTTCAGCCGTTCCATTTTTCCTAACCATATTTATCCAACTGTAGGTATTTGAGTATGGAGTTCTGCTTCAGGTATGAGGTCTCAACAAGTCTGAGGTAGGAAAGAAGCAGGGAAAGAGGAAGGATTGAAAGGAGTGCTCTTCCTTTAAGGTGAGCAGGTCCCTGACGGAACGGAAACCTGCCAGGAGTATCCTTCCCCATGTAGGGGTCGGATTTTGACCTGCTCACCTTCCTCAAAGCTCTAATTCCGATATTCACACTCGCATTGTAATCCCTGTCAAAGGTCTTCTTGCATCTCTCACACCTGAAGTGAAGTCCTTTTGCCTTCCCTCTTCTCCCGCACTCATGACACACCTGTGAGGTGCCCATAGCTCTGACAGGTTCTCATCTATAAAGCTCCTGCAGGGTCTATCCGTTATGTATTCGTAAATCCTCTTTCTTTCAATCTGAGACCTCAGCACCTGACCTGTCATTTCAAGGATGTTTCTGTGGAATCTTGAGGGAAGGTGGGAAGGTCTATAGATGTGTCTTTTGAGAATTCCTACGGCGGAACATTTTCCTTTTAGATTTTCAAGGGTCGTTAACTGTTAACCACTTTTCTAACAATACTTGACAATTTGTGCTTATGGTGTTAGTTTATCCTCCGTGAGAGCTTACAAGATAGGACAGGCTTCAAAGATGCTCGGTGTCCACCCCAACACTCTAA